>CAIVGN010000058.1 GCA_903905455.1 uncultured Archangium sp. | reverse complement strand
GGCTGACGGCCGCGCCGAAGAAGTCGCGGCGGGTGCCTGACTCCACCGGTACCCAGCTCCCCCCGACGAAGTGAAAGAGCAGCCCCCCGCCGCCGGCGGCCCACGCCTCGTTCGCGGAGAGCGCGACCACGGCCGTGAGGTCGCCTGCGCGCACCTCGCTGAAGGCGATGGGCTCCGCGTAGTCGCTGGCCCCCAGCGTGAACCGGCCCAGCCCCAGGTTGTCGCCGGCGACGAACACCACCCCGTCCACCACCGCCAGCGCGTTGACCGGGAAGGTGGGGCGCGCCAGCGACTCGAGCCCCCCGTCGACCTGCAGCCGGAGCACCGCGCCGTTGGCGCCGATGACGTAGCCCTCGGGCGTCCACGCCACCGAGCTCATCGTGCCCGCGTCGAGCCAGCCTTCGGCCCACCCGCCGTCGGCGCCCGAGAACGCGGTCACCCCGTCGTCACCCACCGCGAGGAGCCGATCGCTCGAGGGCCCGGCGACGCCGTTGAGGCTCCCGCCGCGCACCTGTCGAGGCAACGTCTCGCCGTTGATCCACACCCCGCCCGTGTTGGCGCTGGTGTTGACCCCCACCGAGACCCACTGCGTTCCGTCGGACCAGCCGGCGAGCAGCTCGTCGCTGTTGGCCATGGCGACGGTCCGCGCGCCCCACCACTGCACCGGCGCGCCGCCGGTGGCGCTGGCCGTGACGATGACCCGGTCTCCGCCGACGATGACCACGCCGCCATCGGCGACCACCACCGCACGCAGCCGGGTGCGCACCTGCGGCTCGGCCTGCCACCCTTCGACCGGGGTGCGCCGCGCGAGCAGGCCCGCGGTACCCACGGCGAGGCCGCCCCCATCGGGCAGCACCGCCGCCGCGAGGATACTGGGCATGGTGGTGGGCACCACCGGGTCGAACTGCGTCGGTTGCGGCGTGGCGCCGAGCAGCGCCGCCTCGGTGGCCTCGAAGAGCACGCCATTGGAGCCGGTGATGACGGTGCGGTTGCGCTGGGCGTTCCACAGCCCGGAGGCGAGGCGTGCACTGCCGATGTTGGTGGGGCAGGCCCCCCCGTTGTTCACCTCGACCCCCGAGGGCGGCGTGATGCGCCCCAGCTGGCAGCCATGCCCGGCGAACCACACCTTGCCATCCGAGCCCTCCCAGAGCCGGAGCGCTTCGAACTCGTTGTCGGCCACCTCGACGCTGGCGTCCAGGCCGCCGCCGGTGATGCGAGCGACCTTCGCGCTGTCCCGGAACATGGTCACGAAGGCCCCGTCGTGCACGATGACCGAGCCGGCGACGGAGCCGGTGCCGCCGGCCGCCGTGGCGCTCACGCCGTCGTCGCTGGTGACGCGGTACTCGTGGTTGTCGAACTGCCCCACGCCCAGCACCTCGCCGGTCGGGAGTTGTGCCAGGCCATAGAGCACCGCGTTGCGCGTCACCGAGGGCGTCAGCCCCGCGTCCCAGCCCTCGCCGTTCCAGCGGAGCATGGGCAGGCTCTCGCCGTAGACCAACAGCCCGCCGTCGATGAGCGCGAGGAACCCCTGCACCTCGCCGGAGCTCCCGCGCTGCAGCTGCAGCACGCCGCCCAGCTTCGCGTCGTGCCAGTCGTAGCGGCCCGCGGCCCCGTTCCACCGCCCGTGCAGCGCCGTGCCGGCCTTGCCTCCCGCCCACACCTCGTCGGTCTCCGGGCGGTAGAGCACCGCGTGGAGGTCGTCGCCCAGGGGGGTGGGGTTCACCCAGCAGAAGCCCTCGAAGGTGAAGCCCGGGCAGGTGTCGGCCACCGAGGCGTCGGGGGCCAGCACGGCGGCGTCGGGCTCCATCACGGAAGCGTCGGGCTGCGAGACGGAGCCGTCCGTCACGGGCGGCGCGCCGGCGTCGAGCTTGGCGTCGAAGTCGATGCACCCCACCAGCGCGAGCGCGGTGAAGCAGAAGGCAACCCTCATGGGAGCACCAGGGCGAAGCCGAGCTCGACGTGGCCCGCAGAGAACGAGACCGTGGGCGCCAGCGGCGCCTCCGGAAAGAACGAGACCACCAGCCCGGTGAGCATCGCGGCGAGCCCGACGCCGACGAGGCTCCAGCCGCCGGCCTGGAGGATCCTCCCCCAGGCCGCGTCGTCGCGAGACTTCTGGATGACGACGCCGTCGGCCGCGAGCTGGCGATCGATGGCCCCGGCCTCGAGGTACGCGCCACCGACGGACACCGCGCCGCCGGCGGTGAGCACGCCGCCCACCAGCAGCGGCACCCACACGCCCGCGCGCAGGGGGCGCTTCGGCGGCGGGGGGACGAGCAGGTGGGCGATGGTCAGGGCCGCGTCGTCGAGGCGGTCGGCGAAGGCCCGCTCGGAGGTGGCCTCGATGACCGTCTCGGCCAGCACCCGGCCCGCGGACGACGAGAGCACCTTCACGCTGGCGGTCATCACGGTGTCGAGGCGGCTGAGGCTCACCATCAACGTCGAGTCACAGCCCACCGCGTTGGCCAGCTCGACCAGGCACGACGAGCCTTCCCCGCAGCCCAGCAGCTGCCGCTGGCGCTCGACGCCCAGCAGGGTGGTGAGCTCCTTGGCGGTGGTGACGGCGATGCCGTGGCTGCGCAGCGCCCGCGCGAGCCCGTCTTCGTAGATGTCGGCCAGCGCCGGGTCGACGCGGGTGACCGACCAGGGCACTGACACGAGCTTCGGCGGGGCCGCCGAGAGCGCGAGGGACAACGCGAGAAAGAGCATCGGGGGCCTTCTCCGGGGGGAGGGACCCCTTCTAGCTCAGGCGCCGCGGCTCCCACGCAGTTGCTCGTTGGCAATCAGCTGGCGAATGGCTTCCAGCGTGAGCTCCGACTTGTCCAGCTCCCGCAGGCGCGACCAGTCGGCGCGCAGCGACCGCGACAACGCACCGTCCAGGGTGCGCAACCAGCCATCGATGGCGAGGTCGACGAACTCGCGCTTCTCTTCGATGGTCAGCTCGCGGGCGAGCAGCAGCCGGTTGGCGTCCTCGGCGTCGAGGAGCGACTGCAGCACGCTCCAGCGCTCGCCGGGCTTCTCGGCGCACAGGGCCGAGAACGCGCCGCTCGCGGTGTCGCGAATCAGCTCGCTCTCGCGGGTCGCCGGGCTCTCGTGCTCCTTGGTCTCGTCCCAGCTCTCGGAGTCTTCGGCGACGTAGCGCAGGTACATCATCGCGAAGAGGCAGGTGGGGGCCACGAGCTCTTCACGCACCTTGACGTCGGCCCACAGCGAAGCGGCCGCCCGGAGCACGTGCTTCTCGGTGGTCTCGGCGAAGCGCTTGCCGAACACCAGGGCCACCGCCTGCTTGACGAAGTACGGCAGCTCGCGCGCCTGGATCTCCCGGTAGCCCGGGGTCACCCGCTCCAGCAGCACCGCCGCGCGCTTGTCGAGGGCCGCGAGGTCGGAGGTCAGGGCCGGCAACCCCAGCGTGGTGCAGCCGAGGTTGTAGACGATGGCGCGGGGCAACGAGACGCCCTCGGGCCAGGCGTCGCGGAGGTCGCGGTTGTCCGGCAGCCGGGTGCCCCCTCCCCACTCTTCGGGGTACTCGGGGATGGACCGGCCGTAGTTCACCGAACCGGTGGCGCGAATGCGCACGCGCGTCTGCGGCACCAGCCCGCCGAAGGGCGAGATGATGGGCGCGATGCGCAGCAGGGTCTCGGTGTGGGCCTTCACGCCCGCGTCGAGCACGTCGAGGAGGATCTCGTGGTCGGCCTGGTTGACGGTCAGCGGCGCCGCGTTGCGCGCGACGACCTCGCGGAAGCGCGCGGCCAGCCGCCGGGTCTCTTCCGGCGCGTCGGCCCGAATGCCCTGCATGGTGACGCCGTCGGCGCGGCTGAACTGCGTGATGATGCCTTCGTGCTCAGGGTCGAAGCCGCCGCGGAAGCCCGCGCGCCCCGCCCCGATGAGGAAGGACACCCTGGGGGCCAGGCCGCCGTGCTTCTTGGCGTGCTCGGCCAGCCGGCGCTCGGCGTCTTCCCGGCCGGCGATGGTCAGGGTGTAGGCCGAGTCGGTGGCGATCTTCCCGCTCTGCTCGGCGGTGTCGCTCATGGCCACGAACACGCGCACGCGCGGGTCGGTGCCGTCGAAGCGGGTGACGAAGCTCTCGGCCGTGGGCAGCCCGGGGAAGCCGCGGTTGCGCTCCAGGGCCACGTAGAAGGTCTCCAGCAGGTCCGGCAGGTGCGACAGCGCGCCCACGTTCTCCACCAGCGGCATGAGCCGCACCTTGCCCACCTTCGCCTTGAGTTCGGCGCGCTTGCTCTCGGGGATGCGCGCGCAGAGGAAGTCGTCGCGGCGCTCGCCTTCGAACAGGCCTTCGATGGCCGCGAGGTACAGGGTGCCGATCTTCACCAGCGCGCCCACGTCGGCCCGCGCGTTGATCTGCGGCACCGAGACCTCGTTGATCGCGTTCTGCACCGGGGTGAAGCCCAGCTTCTGGGCGGCGAGGTGGAAGAGCAGGTTGGTGCGCGCCACCATGGCCAGCAGCTTGGAGATCTTCTCCTCGTCCTGCTCGAGGAAGGGGTTGGGCACGCGGAACAGCAGGTGCCGCTCGTCACCCGGCACCACGCCGTGGCGCAAGAGCGCGAGCACCACCTTCTCCGGCACCTCCAGCCACTCGGGGCTGATGTTGCGGCCCTCGAAGTCGAGCAGCACCTCGTTCATCGGCCCCAGCAGGTCCTGCAGCGTCTCGTCGAACTCCTGGCGCGCCTCCACCAGCGGGTTCCACTCGAGGTACGAGAGCGCGCGCTTGGCCGAGCCCTCGCCGGTGCCCGCCGCCGCTTCGGCGCGCTTCAACTGTTCGGCGCGGTGCGTGGTGGAGTCGGGGTGCTTGGTGCCCGTCAGCCGCAGGGTCTCGCGGGTCGCGCCCTGGAGCCATGCGGCGCGCGCGGTGTCGAAGGCCGCCTTGTCGAGGCCGTCGAGGGCGTCGTAGCCGGCGGTGGTGCACGACGCGCCCCACACCAGGCCCGCGGGCGTGGGCTTGACCGCAGGCGCGCTCGAGCCGAGGCGGCCCTGGCGCTCGATGCGGTCCTGGATGCGCTGCATGAAGACCACCAGCTCCTTCACATCCTTCGAGCCGTAGGACAGGCGCTGCCAGGTGCCGAAGCGATCGCGGTCCACGCCGGCGAACGCGGTGAAGGGAATGCCGCCCACCCCGCCGGTGAGCAGGAAGTCGAAGGCGTCTTCGCCGTTCTTCACCACCGCCGACTCGCGCACGCCGTGGCGCAGGCGCTCGAAGCGCTCACCCACGAGGCCGGGGAAGGCGAGGGGCGAATAGAAGGTGCCTTCGAAGGCGGTGCGCTCCACGCCCAGGGGCTTCAACTTGTCGGCGGCCATGGCCATGAAGTCGCGGCGCTCGCGCATGTACGGCGAGGGGCGGCGCAGGCCGGCCAGCGGGCTCTGCAGCGCGGCCAGGGCCCAGTCCTGGGCCAGCGTCGAGGGGTTGGCCATGAGCCACGCCGAGAGGTTGGCGATGACCTCTCGGGCGCGCACGCCGTTGCTGCGGATCTCGTCGCTCATCACCACCCAGCAGGCGCGCGCGCCGGTGGAGGCTCCGAACATGTCCATCTTCGAGAGGCCCGAGAAGTTCACCACCCAGTGGCGCCACTCGGGGTTGGCGTAGGCCGGGTTGACGAAGGCGTCGACGTAGTCGAGGCGCTGGTACACCGAGTCGTAGAGCACGTAGGCCTTGTGCTTCACGCAGACGGCGACGAGCTCCTCGACCAGCTTGCGCGGGTAGACGCGGCCGGTGGGGTTGTGCGGGTTGTTGATGATGACGCTGGAGATGCCGCCCTTGGCGAGCAGCGCGTCGAGCTCGGCGGGGTCCGGCAGGAAGTCGGGCGAGCGGGTCTGGAGCTCCACGAGCTTCTTGCCCGCGCGCTCGATGAACCAGTCGTATTCCCACGAGGGGCGCATCACCACGATGCCCGAGCCGTCGGCGCCGAGCACCTCCATCACCATCACCAGGCCGGCGCGGGTGCCCGACGTGAAGATGACCTCGTCGGGGAAGTAGCGGACCTCGGTGCCCGGGTAGTCGCGCTGGCCGTCGCGGTTCGAGAACTCGGCGACCTCGGCGCGCACGTCCATGCGGCCCACGGCGGCGCCGTAGCTGTGCACCGTGTTGCGCGTGATGCGCTGCGCCGCGCGGACGACTTCGGGGTGCGGCGCGAAGTCGGAGTTCTTGTAGTCGCCCTGCGTCAGGTCGAGGGCGCCCTCCTGCTGCACGCGGCGCGCAAAGGCGCGGACTTGCGGTTCAGGGGTGGTGAGGGCCTTCTTCGACAACTCCATCTTCAATGAGCTCATGGCGCGGCGCATCATAAGCGAAGCGCCCCGCCATGCCTCATGAACTGCTCAGTCCCGTTCCGGGTTCAGGAAGATGGGCAAACCGACCTTGTTTCCATACAGGGGCCGATACCGGTCGGTGTTGTACATGGTGGCCACGTCGACGCGCCGGGCGCCGAGCTCGGGCGAGGGCAGGGGCACCACCTGGTAGCAGCCGTTGACGATGGCGGACATCTTCCCCGAGTCGCCGGCGAAGAGCGCGTCGAGGGCCATGGTGCCGAAGGTCGAGCCGACGAGCTTGTCGATGAAGTCGGGGTCGCCGGAGCGCAGGTCGTAGGTGAGGTCGGAGACGATGGTCTCCTCGTTGGTGCGGTGGGCGATCTCGTCGGCGAAGACCTGGGCCACGCTGGCCTTCTTGCGGCGGCCCAGGGCGTCGACGCGGCCGAACTCCTGCACCTCGTAGCCGTCCCAGGTGGCGCCCTCGGCGAGGATGACCAGGGCGTAGTTGCTGGGGTTCTCGCGCTTCTCTTCGAGCAAGAGGGTGATCAACTTGTCGAGGTTGACCTTGTGCTCGGGGATGACGCAGCGGTTCGAGGTGGCGTGCGCGGTGTAGAGCGCGGTGAAGCCGGCGTCGCGGCCGAAGATGCGGAAGATGCCGATGCGCTCGTGCGAGCCGATGGTGGTGCGCTGGCGATCGATGGCGGCGGTGGCGCGGCTGATGGCCGTGGAGAACCCGATGCAGTACTCGGTGGAGCGCACGTCGTTGTCCATCGTCTTGGGGATGCCCATCACCCGCACCCCGCGCTTGCTGAGCTGGGCGGCCGACTTCAGGGTGCCGTCACCGCCGATGCAGATCAGCGCGTCGATGCCCATGCGCTCGAGGTTCTTGAGCACCACCTCGGTGAGGTCGAAGGTGATGCCGCCCTTGCCCTCGGTGGCCTCGAGGGGCTTGTCGTGCAGGTGCGCCGGGAGGTGGCGGACCCGCGCGGGGCCCACGCGCGTCGAGTGCAGCACCGTGCCTCCGTGGCGATCGATGGTGCGCGTGTTCTCGCGGGTCAGGGGGAGGATGTACTTCGCGGTGCTGGCCGGGTCATCGAGGTCGACGTGGGTGAGGCCCTCGAAGCCGCGGCGGATGCCCACGGTCTCCGCGCCGTGTTCCCAGCCCCGGTAGACCACGCTCTTGATGACCGAGTTGAGGCCCGGAACGTCGCCGCCGCCCGTGAGGATGCCGATGCGCTTCGTCTTCATGGGGCGCGCCTGTATCAGGTCGCGGATCGGCTGGCGTCAGCGCGCGAGCCACACCGTCGACTGCACCGGGTCAAAGACCACCGCGCCCGAAGTCACGAAGAACGAGCCGGCGACCTGGGCGGCGGGCACGCTCCAGGTGCCGATGCCCCCGCACGCCCGCGCGGCCGGGGGCGTGTTCTTGGCGAAGAGCACCGCGTCGGCGAAGGCGCGCACGGTGACGCCGTTGCTCCCCAGGAACTCGACGGCGTACCCGGCCGACACGCGCCACGCGGTGACCGGCTCGGCGCTGCCCACGCAGGTAGTGAGCGTGAGGTCGAGGGTCGGGGCGCGGGTGAGCGCTCCGGGGGCCTGGGTGTTGAGCGCGGACAGGTAGGCGCTGTTGATGTTGATCGACCGCGGCACCACCGCGTCATCGAAGCCCGTGTCGAGCTGGGCGAGCGCCTCGACCCCGGCCACCCGGAGCCGAACCGTGGGCACGTTGGGGACCTTGATGCCCGCCACGCCGCCGTCGGTGATGACCGTCGAGAGCGGGAGCAGGGAGGACAGGCTCGTCGAATAGAAACCCGTGGAGGGCACCGCGCCGAAGCCCGCGGCGGTGAGTTCGGTGGGCGTGCAGAAGGTGCTCGCGGTGGCCGAGAAGACGCGGTGGCCGCGGTAGTCGAGGGTGGTGGGGTTGAGGCTCAGGAAGTCGGTGCCGAGGATGCCGGCCTGCCGCGGCGGTCCCTGGAAGGAGGAGAAGTCCGCGGTGGAGAGCGTCACCGAGCCCCAGGCGCCGAAGTAGTCGAAGTCGGCGTAGGTGCAGCTCGAGCTGCCGCAGGTGCCGGTGGGCGCGGTGGGGAAGGCCGAGAGATCGATCCACGAGGAGGTGCTCGCGAGGTCGATGAGGAAGGCGCCGGTCTTCGCTGCGGCGCCGCTGCCGATGCGCACCGTCACGTAGGGGAGCTGGCCCGCGAACTGGAGGGGAAGCGAGGGGCCGAGGCAGGCGGGGAGGCGGAAGCCCGCGTCGGCGGTGGTGCCTGCGTCGGCGGTGGTGCCCGCGTCGGCGGTGGTGCCTGCGTCGGCGGTGGTGCCTGCGTCGGCGGTGGTGCCTGCGTCGGCGGTGGTGCCTGCGTCGGTGGCAGTGCCTGCGTCGGCGGTGGTGCCTGCGTCGAGGGTGGTGCCTGCGTCGAGGGTGGTGCCTGCGTCGACGCCGGGGTCGATCGACGCGTCAGGGGACTCCAGCTGCGGCCCGGGACCGCACGCACCGAGCAGGGACAGCACCGCGACGAACCCGAAGACCTGGCGCATGACCTCCCCGTACCACCCGTGACGCTTGCAGCGGCGCGCGGTTTCGCGTTCCCTAGCGCTCGTGAACTCCCTCGAACAGCTCAAGCAGGTCACGGTCGTCGTCGCCGACACCGGAGATTTCGCCTCGATTCAGAAGTTCCGGCCGCGTGACGCGACCACCAACCCGTCGCTCATCGCCGCCGCCGCAGCGATGCCGCAGTATGCAGGCGTGGTCGACGCCGCGCTCAAGTGGGCGAAGGGTGACAGCGCGGACAAGAGCCCGGCGGCCGTGTGCAAGCGCGCCGTGGATCGCCTCGCCGTCGAGTTCGGCATGGAGATCCTCAAGGTGGTGCCCGGGCGCGTCTCGACCGAGGTCGACGCGCGGTTGTCGTACGACACCGACGCCAGCATCGAGAAGGCGCGCGACCTGATCGCGATGTACGAGAAGGTCGGCGTGAAGCGCGACCGCATCCTGATCAAGCTCGCCTCGACCTGGGAAGGCATCAAGGCCGCGGAGATCCTGGAGCGCGAGGGCATCCACTGCAACCTGACGCTGCTCTTCGGTTTCCACCAGGCGGTGGCCTGCGCCGAGGCGAAGGTGACGCTGATCAGCCCCTTCGTCGGCCGCATCCTCGACTGGTTCCTCAAGAGCACCGGCCGCGCGTCGTACCCCTCGGCGGAAGACCCGGGCGTGCTCTCGGTCACGGCGATCTTCAACTACTACAAGCGCCACGGGTACAAGACCGAGGTCATGGGCGCGAGCTTCCGCAACGTGGGCGAGATCACCGGGCTGGCCGGCTGCGACCTCCTCACCATCGCCCCCAAGCTGCTCGCCGAGCTCGAGGCGTCCAATGAGCCCGTGCCCAGGCTGCTCGACGCGGCGCTGGCGGCCACGCGCGGGGCGGAGTTGATGCACCTCGACAAGGCCCAGTTCGACACGCTCCACGCCGAAGACAAGATGGCCAACGAGAAGCTGAAGGAAGGCATCGACGGCTTCTCCAAGGCCATCACCGAGCTCGAGAAGTCGCTCGAGCCGAAGCTCGCGGCGCTGGGCTGAATCTCGATCGGGGCCGCGCGGCTCACAAGTCGCGATGCCTCTCTACGAATACGACTGCGAGCGCTGCGGCACCTTCGAGGTGAAGCAGAAGATGGACGATGCGCCTCTCACCGAGCACGCCGACTGTGGCGCACCGGTGGCGAGGCGCATTTCGTTGTCCTCGTTCTCCCTGAAGGGGGGCGGGTGGCATGCCGACGGGTACGGCGGTGGCGGTGGTGGACCGAGCTGCGGCACCGGAGGTTGTTCGAGCGGCGGCTGCGGCTCCTGACGCTGCACCTCACCTGAGCTGGGTGGTGGGCGGGATGGGTGTCCCGCGCAGTGCTCGCATCGCGCAGCACCTCGACGCCGACGTTGTTGACCCGGGTGTGCTGGCTTCGTGGAAGAGACCTCCGGGGGGCGCGGGGGTTCACGGACGCGTCATCAAAGTTGACAACGGCAAGTTTCAACCGCAGCGGTTGTCAACTTTGATGACGCACTCGCAGACCCCTGCAGGTACCGCGCGCTCCCTGGGTCACCGGGGCTCGAAGTCGCGGGGCACGCCCGAGGTGAGCACCGCCGTGGGTCCCTGACGCCCCTTGCTCCCCAGGGCCGTGGCCGTCACTTCGTCACCGGGAGCTGGCACACCGCTTCATCGAAGAACCCCGCGGCCGGCACGCCCAGGCCCTGGTTGAAGCGGGTCCAGTCGTTCACCTGGGCGATGGTGTGCGCGAGGACGACGCGCTCCCGCGCCGTGAAGTGGGTGACGAGGTCGTGCCGGAGCGCCTGCTCGAGCACCACCGGCGTCAACGACAGCGCCTTCGCGTACCTTCCCGCCGTGGCCTCCCGCCCGGAGAGTCGCGCGAAGTCCCCCACCAGCACGTCCCGCAGTTCCTCCACGCGAAGCCCATTCCGTTTCCACGCGGCCGCGTTCATGTCGACGCAGAAGGGGCAGCCCCCGGTGACGCTGGCGGTGATGCGCGCCACGGCGAGGCTGCGCGCGTCGAGGTCTGACGGCCCCGCGGTGAGCGCCTCGAACATGCCGACGCCGACCGCCGCGCGGGGGAACAAGGTCAACAGCCGCGCCGGCAGCGGGTCCTTCCCCGTCACCCACCGCGTCACCCACAGCATCGGGCGGAGGTACCAGGGCACGGCGAACGTCGGCTCGATGGGCATCACGCACGTTCGAGCCTTTCTCCGCACGTCGGGTTCGGCGTGGCGACGAACGTGTGCTCTGGTGCCGCCCATGAAAAGCGCACTCCTGCTCCTGACCCTCTCGATCCCCGCCATGGCGGCCATGACCACCAAGAAGATCCCCTACGAGCTCGACAAGACGAAGTTCGAGGGCGTGCTGGTCTACGACGACGCCAAGACCGCGCGTCCGGGCCTGGTGCTGGTGCCCAACTGGCTGGGCATCACCGACGCCAACGTGAAGCAGGCCGAGCTCATCGCCGCGCGTGGCTACGTGGTCTTCGTTGCCGACATGTACGGCACCACCGGCCGCCCCAAGGACCAGGACGAGGCCGGCAAGGCCTCGGGCGCCGTGAAGGGCAACCGCCCGATGATGCGCTCGCGCGTGAAGAAGGCCCTCGACGTGCTGCTCGCGCAGAAGGGGCTCCCGCTCGACCAGAAGAAGCTCGGGGCCATCGGCTTCTGCTTCGGTGGCACCGGCGCTCTCGAGCTGGCCCGCAGCGGCGCGAAGATCGCCGGCGTCGTCTCGTTTCACGGCGGCCTCGGATCGCCCACGCCTGACGACGCGAAGAACATCACCGGCAAGGTGCTCGCGCTCCACGGCGCCGACGACCCGTTCGTGCCCGCCGAAGAAGTGACCGGCTTCGAGGCCGAGATGCGCGCCACCAAGATCGACTGGCAGCTCGTCAAGTTCGGCAACACCGTGCACAGCTTCACCGACGTCGACGCGAACATGCCGGGCAAGGCCCAGTACAACGCGGTCTCCGCCACCCGCGCCTACGCGCTGATGGACACCTTCTTCGCCGAGGCCTTCGCCGCGAAGTAGGGCGTTGTCTCGAGTCATGGCGGCGGGCGCGTTGAACGACTGATACGGTGCTCGCCGTCCATGGCGCGCCAGCGGCTCTGTATTCTCTCCCGGAAGAAGTCGCTCTACTCGACGTCGCGCCTCATCGAAGCGGCCCGGGAACAGGGCGCGCGCCCGCTGGTGATGGACACCTTGCGCTGCACCATGGTGGTCGCCACCGAGGGCAACACGTTGCTCTACCGCGGCGTCGCGGTGACCGGCATCTCGGCGGTCATTCCCCGCATCGGCGCGAGCATCACCAGCTACGGCATGGCGGTGGTGAACCACCTCGAGACGATGAACGTGCCGGTGGTGAACCCCGCGCCGGCCATCGCCCGCAGCCGCGACAAGCTCCGGTGCCTCCAGCTCCTCGCCCAGCAGGGCCTCGACGTGCCGCGCACGGTGATGGCCACCGACGGGGCGAACGTGCGGCAGTTGGTGGCGGCCGTGGGCGGCCTGCCGTGCATCATCAAGCTGCTGCGTGGCACCCAGGGCGTGGGGGTGATGATCGCCAACACCCCCACCGAGGCCGAGACCATCGTGCAGACCTTCTGGGGCCTCGGGCAGGACGTGTGCCTCCAGGAGTTCATCGCCGAGTCCCGCGGCCGCGACGTGCGCGCGCTGGTGGTCGGCGACCAGGTGGTGGGCGCGATGCGGCGCCAGGCCCAGGGCAGCGAGTTCCGCAGCAACATCCACCGCGGCGGCGAGGGCAAGTCCATCCGCCTCGACAAGCGCTTCAAGGAGACCGCGGTGCGCGCCGCGAAGACCCTCGGGCTCTCCGTGTGCGGCGTGGACATGCTCGAGAGCAACGACGGCCCCAAGGTCATGGAGCTCAACTCCAGCCCCGGCTTCGAGGGCCTGGAGAAGGCCACCCGCAAGGACATCGCCGGGGCCATCGTGCGGCACGCGCTGTCACTCGCGGTGAAGTGACGTGGTGCGCTGCTTGCGCCAGGTGTTGAACGCCACCAGCACCAGCAACACCCCGCAGCCCGCGTAGAAGCGCCACGTGAGCTGCTCCGCGTCGGGGAAGATGAACCACGCCAGCCCCATCGCGTAGACCGGCTCCAGCGACACCGCGAGCGCCAGCGCGTACGGCGCCAGCGTCTGCAGCACCCGCAGGCTCCACAGCCACGGCAGCACCGTGCAGCCCACGCCCAGCACCAGCAGCAGCCCCGCGTCGAGCGCGCTCAAGGCGAGCGGCGAGACGAAGCTGCCGGGCTCGAGCACGAAGAACGCCGCGGTGACCCCGGTGGCCGCCAGCAGCTCCCAGAAGGTCATCACCTCGCCGCGCGTCTGCCGCGCCAGCTTGCCGTTGAGCGAGCCGAACGACGCCGAGAAGAAGGCGCTCCCGAGGCCCATCATCAACCCCGTGAAGTCGGTGCGGGTCTCCACCTTCACCAGGAAGCTGACCCCCAGCATCACCCCGAAGCCGATGATCAGCTCCGAGGGCGCGGGCCGGCGCTTGAACACCAGCGGCTCGAGCAGCGCGGTGAAGAAGGTGATGGTCGACAGGCACAGCACCGCCACCGCCACGCCCGCGTACTTGATGCACCCGTAGAACAGCAGCCAGTGCGCGGCGACCAGGGCGCCCACGAAGGCGAAGGTGCGCAGCTGGGGCCCCGTGACCCGCATCGGCAACTTCCGCCACCAGATGACCACCGGCATCACCGCGATGACGATGAGCAGCCGGTAGAAGACCAGGGGGATCGCCGAGAGCGAAATGAGCCGGCCGAGGATGGCGGTGAAGCCCCACACGAAGACGGTGAGGTGCAGCAACGCGTGGGCGGGGCCCGGCTTGAGCGGTGCAGGGGCAGTCACCACGGCGCGGCTCGCATAGCACCCGTGCTACGACTGCGGGGTGGCGGACTACGAATTCAGCTCGGCGTACGTCGACTCCATCGTGCGGGGGCTCAAGCGCTCGCCCCGGTTTGCCGAGCTCGAGGCGAAGTTGAGCCCCGCGGCCGCGAACCTCATCGCCAACTCCTGGAGCGGCGCCTGGCAACCCGCCCTGGCCTTCGAGGAGCTCGGCGAGGTCGCCGTGGCCACGCTCGGCGCGTCGACCTTCGAGGAGCTGACCCACACTTCGATGAAGGACCGCTTCGGCCCCATCGTGCTGCCCCTCATCAAGGGCTCCATGGCCGCGTCGAACAAGTCACCGGCCGCGGTGCTCAAGAAGTTGAACGAGCTGGTGAAGGTCGCCATGCGCGGCATCACCGTGCAGTTCGAGGCCGAGGCCAGCGGGACCTCCGGCGTACTCAAGGTGGCCTACCCGCGCCCGGTCGCCGTGCACGTCGGCAGCTCGTGGATGGGCGTGCTGCGCTTCGTCTTCGAGGTGACCTCGCCGGGCCAGGCCACGGACTGCACCCTGCAGCCCAACGTCGGCGTCCTCCTCTTTCGCGTCACCTGGTGAGTCCATGCTGAAGCTCGTGCTCGTGGCCCTCTCGTTGTGCCCGGTGACCGCCCTCGCCGACGGGTGCAGCTTCGACTCGGACTGCGGCGGCGGGGTGAAGTGCAAGTCGAGCAAGTGCGCCAACGCGAAGGGCGCCTCGTGCAGCTTCGACTCCGACTGCGGCGACGCGAAGTGCCGCTCGGGCAAGTGCGCCAGCGCGCCGGACGGCTCGTGCAGCTTCGATTCCGACTGCGGCTCCGCGGGCAAGTGCAAGTCGAGCAAGTGCGCCGGCGCGGCGGGCGGGTGCAGCTTCGACTCCGACTGCGGCGGCGGGGTGAAGTGCCGCTCGGGCACCTGCGCCACGGCGTCGGGCGGCACCTGCAGCTTCGACTCGGACTGCGGCGGCGCGAAGTGCAAGTCGAGCCACTGCGCGAACGCCCCCGGGGGCAGCTGCAGCTTCGACTCCGACTGCGGCCCCGCGGGCAAGTGCCGCTCGGGCAGGTGCGGCGGGCGCTGAACCCTACAGCGAGGCCTGCAGCGTGACCTTGAAGTGCGCGCCGGGCCCCGCATCGAGGGCGACGATGCTCCCCCCGAAGCTCTCGAGGTACTCGCGCGAGAGCGCCAGCCCCAGGCCCGTGCCCTTGCCCGGCGCCTTGGTGGTGAAGAAGGGCTCGAAGAGCCGCGGGTAGGCTTCGGCAGAGATGCCCGGCCCGTTGTCCTTCACCGAGAGCACCACCCGGTCGCCGTCGAGGTTCGCCTCGAGGCTGACGGCGGGCTGCGAGGTGTGCGCCTCTTCGACCGCGTCGCCGGCGTTGATCAACAGGTTGAGCACCACCTGGGCGAGCTTGCGCGGGTGCGCCCACACGCGCGGCAGCGTGGCGGGGACCGAGACCGACACCGGGAGGCCGCGCGGCAGCCGCACCGCCGCCAACCGCAGCGTGCTGGTCACCAGCTCCTCCAGGTCCACCTCTTCACGTGCCTCGCCGTCTTCGCGCGTCCACGCCTTGAGGTCGCCGACGATCTGGCAGATGCGGTCGATGCCCAGCCGGGTGTCGCGCAACACTTCTTCGAGTTCGTGGGGCGGGAGCGCGTCTTTCCCCGACAGGTGGGCCTCGACCGCGCCGACGTTGGACTTCACGTAGGCCAGCGGGTTGTTGATCTCATGCGCCACGCCGGCGGCCAGGCGCCCCACCGTCGCCAGGCGCTCGGCCTGGGCGCGGCGCATCTCCGAGAGCCGCAGGAGCGCCTGCTGCTGCGCGTTGGTCTTGCGGGCCTCGCTGCGCTGGCGGCGGTTGTACCAGGAGGTGCCGCACACCACCGCGGCGCCCACGGCGAGGCGCGCGGAGATGGAGGCGACGTGCGAGGGATCCTGGTCGGTCGACGCGAAGAGCGCGGTGTTCGCCAGCCACCCGGCCACCGAGACGCCGACCACCACCTCGAAGCGCTCGATGAAGAGCACCGCGGCGACCAGCGGCATGGCGCCGATGGTGGCCAGCTCGACGAAGGTGCGCTCGCCCAGGGCGATCGACGCGGGCCCCAGCGCGGTGAAGAGCGAGGCGAGGCCGACCAGCGCCCACCGCGGCGGCGGCTCCGAGAGGCTGCGCAGCCACAGCGCCACCACGCCGCAGCTCAGCAGCCACAGCGCCTTCCAGGGCCAGTGGTGCCCCAGCCCGTACTCCAGCGCCACCAGGGGCGCGCCCAGGCCGACCGCGATGAGCAGCATCGTGGCCCGGTAGCGCTGGCGGTCTTCGGGGCTTTGCATGGAGCACCCACCTTCAACGAGCCGGGGCTCCGGCGCCAGTGCGGGCTGCAGGGGGTGCCACCGACCTCGACGCCCCTCATGGGGGGGAATAGCTTGCGCCGAACATGTCGAACCAGCCGAAGACGTCAGGCCAGGACGAGATCCTCACCAGCCCCGGAGACGGGGCGTACCTCGACCCCTTCGAGGACGGCCACATCACCACCACCCACACCCTGGTGGTCGAGAACCGCACCACGCTCAAGGTGCGCAAGTGCCGCCTGGCGGTCACCGGCGGCCCGGACACCGGCAAGGAAGTCGTCAGCGACAAGGAACGGCTGCGCGTCGGCGCCCACTCCACCAACGACCTCGTGCTGCAGGAAGACCGCACCGCGAGCCGCCACCACTTCGAGATCCAGTACACCGAGCGCGGCTACCTGGTCATCGACCTCAACTCGACCAACGGCACCTGGCTCGACGGGCGGCGCATCGAGCGCGCGTACCTCTCGCAGGGCAGCCAGGTGCGCGCCGGCCAGACCACGCTCTCGTTCGCGCCCATCGACGAAGAGGTGACCGTCGAGCCCGACCGCGACGGCGAGCTGTGCGGCATGGTGGGGCAGTCGGTCAAGATGCGGCAGATCTTCGGGCTCATCAAGAAGATCGCCCCCATGGACGTCTCGGTGATCATCCAGGGCGAGACCGGCACCGGCAAGGAGCTGGTGGCCCGCGCCATCCACGAGCTCTCGGGGCGCAAGCGGGGGCCGATGGTGGTGCTCGACTGCGGCGCCATCCCCCCCAACCTCATCGAGAGCGAGCTCTTCGGCCACGAGAAGGGCGCCTTCACCGGGGCCATCGCCTCGCGGCCCGGCGCCTTCGAGCGGGCCAACGGGGGCACCATCTTCCTCGACGAGCTCGGCGAGCTGCGCACCGATCTCCAGCCCAAGCTGCTGCGCGTGCTCGAGAACCGCGAGGTGCGGCGCGTGGGCGGCAACGAGGTGCAGGAGATCGACGTGCGGGTCATCGCCGCGACCAACCGCGACCTGGTCAAGGAGATCCAGACCGGCAACTTCCGCGAAGATCTCTACTTCCGGCTGTCGGTGATCAACATCCAGCTCCCGCCGCTGCGCCAGCGCCGCGAAGACATCCCGCACATCATCAAGAAGGAACTCGGCGACCCGGAGATCGTCGCCCGCCACGGCCGCAAGGTGGTCTCGGCGCCGGCGATGAACGTGCTCATGCAGTACTCGTGGCCCGGCAACATCCGCGAGCTGATGAACGTGATCAGCCACGTGCTGACCTTCAGCGACGGCGAGGCCATCGACCTCCAGCACCTGCCGGCGCGCGTGCAGGGCCAGCACCAGGAGCAGCCGCTGCCCTTCAACGAGCACCTCTCGTTCAAGGACGCCAAGGAGCAGCTGCTGGAGAACTTCGAGCGCGAGTACATCGGCCAGGTGCTCAAGCGCTGCGACGGCAACATCAGCCGCGCGGCACGGGAATCAGGGCTGCACCGCAAGTCCATCGAGCGGCTGGTGAAGAAGTACTCGCTCGACGCGAAGTCGATGAAGCCCAAGGGCTGAAGCGCTACTTCTCGCAGCTCGCCTTGCACTGGCGGTTCTGGTCTTCGCAGGTCTTCATGCAGCTCATGAGGTGCTGCGCCTTCTCGGGGCGCTGCGCGTCCTTGGGCTCGCCCACGCAGGCCTTCATGCAGTCGGACGCCTGCACGTTGCACCGGGTGGTGCACGGCGTGGGCTGCACCTGCGCGAGGGCGAAGGTCGCGGCGACGGCGATGAACAGGAAGGCGACCCGCATGGCCCTCACTGTAGCCGACGGTGCTGGCCGTGGGGGAGCGTCGCCGCCAGCACCTCGACCGCGCGCGTCAGCTCGGCCTCGCTGAAGCGCGCGAAGACCAGCCGCAGGGCGCCGGGCTCGTGGCCGTCGAAGGTGTAGCGGGCCCCGGGGTGCACCACCACGCCCCGCGCGCGGGCCGCCGCGAGCCACGCCTCGAGGTCGAGGGGCTGCGTCACCCGGGCCCACACCGAGATGCCCCCGGGCGGCACGTCCACGCGCAGCACCGCACCCAGCTTCGCCTCGAGGCGCTCCACCAGCAGGTCCCGCCGCGCCCGGTACACCCCCCTCATCTTGCGGACGTGGCGCTGCAGCTCCCCTTCCTCGAGCAGCTCGGCCACGGTGGCCTCCATGGGGTGGTCGCCCTGGCGGTCCATCACCGCGCGCAGGCGCACCAGGCGCTCGGCGAGCCGGGTGGGGGCGATGACGAAGCCCAGGCGCAGGCCCGGCGCGAGCACCTTGGACAGCGTGCCGATGGACGCCACCACGCCCGCGTCGTCGGCGCTCGCCAGGGGGAGCACCGGCCGGCCCTCGTAGTGAAACTCGTGATCGTAGTCGTCCTCGATGATCAACAGCCCGTGGCGCCTCGCCAGCGAGAGCAGCGCGAGGCGACGCGCGGCGGACATGGTCACCGTGGTCGGGTACTGGTGGTGCGGGGTGACGTACACCGCGCGCAGCCGGCGCTTGCGGGCGAGGCGCTCGAGGGCGTCGACGTCGAGCCCATCACCGTCGACGGGCACCGGCACCAACCGCGCCCCGGCCAGGCGCAGCGCGTCCCAGGCGGGGGCGTAGCCCAGCGCCTCGACGGCCACCGTCTCGCCGGGGCGCAGCACGGCGCGGGCGAGGAGATCCAGGGCCATCTGGCTGCCCCGCGTCACCACCACCTGCTCCGGCGTGGCCGGCACGCCGCGCCGCTCGGCCACCAGCGTCGCCAGGGCCCGGCGCAGCGCGGGGTGGCCCCCGGGCTCGCCGTACTCCAGCAGCCGCCGCCCGCCGCGGCGCACCACCCGGCGCCAGGTGCGCGCGAGGAGCTCCACCGGCACCAGCCGCGGGTCCGGCGTGCCCGCCGAGAAGTGCAGCACGCCCGGGTCGAGCGAGAAGGGGCGGGCCTGCAGGAACTCGGGCTCGGGCGGGAGCGAGACCCCCAACGCCGCGAGGCCCCGGGTGGTGGGCCCGGTGAGCTCCTCGGGCAGGGCCTCGCTGACGAAGGTGCCCCGCGCCGGCGAGGTGGTGACCCAGCCCTGCGCCTCGAGCTCGTTCACCGCGGCGATGACCGTGTTGCGGTTGACGCCCAGCTGCGCGGCCCAGGTGCGGCTGCCCGGCAATCGCTGGCCCGGCACCAGCCGGCCCCGGCGAATGTCGTGCATCACCTCGCGGGCGATGCGCAGAAAGACGGGCCCGGTGCGCGCGTGGTCGACCATGGGCGCAGTCTGACTGGTCTAGCCGACTTCGCGAAACTGGACCTGTTGGCTGGTCCAGTGTGCTGGCACGGTCGGCCCATGCGCAGACGCGAATTCCACGCCTCGGAGGCCCTCGGCCGGCAGTTGTTCTCGGACTTGGAGGTGATGCAGGTCGCCGGGGTCGACCCCGACGGGGCGCCGGTGCTCAAGACGGTCAACGGCGTGGTCGACGAGGGCTGGGTCTGCTTCCACGGCTCGCCCGCGGGCGAGAAGACCTCGCTGGTGGGGCGGCCGGTGGTGGTCTCGGTGGAAGAGACCATCGCGGTGCTCCCCAGCTACTTCATGGACCCCGAGCGCGCGTGCCCGGCGACCACGCTCTACCGTTCGGCCCAGGCCCGCGGCGTGCTGCAGGCCATCGACGCGCCGGCCCGCAAGGCCCGGGTGCTGCAGCGGCTGATGGAGAAGCTCCAACCCGAGGGCGGCTACGTGCCCCTCGACGCCGACTCGCCGCTCTACCGCGCGCAGGTCAGCGGCCTGCTCATCGCCGGGCTGCCCCTCGACGTGCTCACCACCAAGGCCAAGCTGGGCCAGAACCGCACCCCGACCCAGCGCGCGACCTTGCTGGAGAAGCTCTGGGCCCGCGGTGACGTGCGTGCCGTGGAGTTGATCCGCGCCGCGAACCCTGACACCCCGACGCCGGCCTTCCTCGCGGCGCCCGAGGGGCTCACGTTGCACGGCTGGCTCCCGCCCACGCGCTCCGGCGAGGCCGCGGCCCTGCTCGCCGGGGAATACTGGAACGACGTCTTCACCCCAGGCGAGCTCGAGCGGGCGCACCGCGGCGCCACCGCGTGGGTGGGGGTGACCGAGGCCACCGGCGCCCTCGTGGCCACCGCCCGGGCCCTCGCCGACGGGGGCAAGTACGGGTGGGTCTACGACGTCTGCGTGCGCGCCGACCTGCGGGGGCGCGGGTTGGGCAAGGCGCTGATGCGGCTGCTGCTGGACCACCCCGCGGTGCGTGGCTGCCGGGTAGTGCGCCTGGGCACCCGCGACGCCCAGGGGCTCTACGCGCAGTTCGGCTTCGTGCCCGCGCAGTCGCTGCCCCCTCGCCCGTACGTCGCCACCGAGATGGTCCTGCGGCGCTGAGGGCGCTGCGCTACCGTCGGCCGCCACATGACCCTCATCGAGTCCTTCGAAGACGCCCAGAAGCGCGTGAAGACCCTGAAAGAAGCGCCCTCCAACGACGAGCTGCTCGAGCTGTACGCGCTCTTCAAGCAGGCCACGGTGGGCGACGTCAGCGGCTCGCGCCCCGGCATGCTCGACTTCAAGGGCCGCGCGAAGTTCGACGCCTGGACCCAGAAGAAGGGGGCCGCGAAGGACGCGTCGATGACGGCCTACGTGGCGCTCGTGGACCGCCTCGTCAAGAAGTGAACGCCCTTCCGCGACCCTGATCAGTCAGGCGTGACCCAGCGGCCCCGGACGGAACCCCCAGCAATCGTGTGATCCACGGGGCAGATCCAACAAGGCACGCCCATTGCTCAAGCCACCCCGGGGCCGTCGGCCCGTCAGGGTTCCGGCGCAGGGCTTCCACAGAGGCGACATGAGCAAGTTTCCATCGGCAGACGCGATCGCTTCGATGGTCAACAGCGTCACCATCACCATGATGAACGTGAAGTTCGCGCTGGCAACCACGACCCAGAACATCGCGGCGTACCGGCGCGCGGTGCTGCCCATACCCGGGAAGGTGCCGGTGGTGGTGGTGGTGATGGGCGACGAGGCGAGCTGCCAGAAGCTGGGGGCGCGGCTCTTCAGCATGGACCCCGCGGACGTCGACGTGAGCATGATGGAGGACACGCTGCGCGAACTGGCGAACATCACCGCGGGCCAGGTGAAGCGCGCCATGTCCATCGACTCGGCGCTGGGCTTGCCGCGCATCATCGTCGGCAACGAGCCCTGGGGGCGGCCCGACAACGCGCTCGAGCCCATCTACCTGCGGGCCGACAGCGAAGACATCCGCCTCGAGGTGCAGGTGGTCGCCGCGGCGACCTGAGCGGGCCGCGCGCTACGGCCTGAGGACCCCGGCATCGACGGTCGGCGCGTCGCAGCGGTTCAGAC
Source organism: uncultured Archangium sp. (assembly GCA_903905455.1). Classification (GTDB taxonomy): domain Bacteria; phylum Myxococcota; class Myxococcia; order Myxococcales; family Myxococcaceae; genus Archangium_A. The sequence continues at coordinate 40,513 of CAIVGN010000058.1, read as the reverse complement.
ACTCGAGGAGCCGGGCCCCGGTCGCTTCCTTGGGCGCGCCGGCGCACGACTTGAGGCATTCGACGCGGGTGTTGGCCGGCGTGGAGGGCTGCACGGGCGCTGCGGGGATGGCGGAGAGGACGAGGATCGCGAGCGCTCGAAACGGCATGGCGCCACCGACGACCCGCCCGCGCTGCGATTCACCCCCGCGTGAAGCGCTGCGCCAACTGCTGGGCGAGTGCGCGGCTGAGCTCGGCCTCGGTACCCAGGGTGGTGGCGAGGGCGTCGAGGCGCTTGCGTTCCTTCGGCTCGAGCTTCCCGTCGACGAACGCCAGCTCTACCAGCTCCTGCGTCAACGACAGCGCCAGGGCGCGCGCGAACTTCGGCGTCCCTGACGCCGGGGCCTGCAGCGCCGCCGCGAGCTGCCCCGGCGGCACCTGCCACTTCGCCGCCACCAGTTCGAGGCGCTCCACCTCGGCCTCGCTGAGCACGCCGTCGGCCCTGGCCACCGAGACCAGCAGCCCCAGGGCGGCCTCCCGCTGCGCCGGCGTGGCCGCGCGGGCCCAGTCTCCGCCCACCTTCTTGCGCAGCGCCACCGCCTGGTCGGACCACGTGGTGAACGCCTCGAGATCGTTGAGGCACCAGGCATCGCGCAGCGAGGCGCCGCAGTACTCGCACACCGGCGTCTCGGCATCGGTGACCGCGGCGAGGCACTGGAGGCAGCGGAACGTGGAGAGCCCCAGCGCCGTGGTGGTGCGCAGCCCGTGTGGCCGGCGCAGCTTGAACACCGTCTGGTGGGAGCGGGTGACGCCTCCGGGCGTGTCGGCCCAGCGCAGCAGCACGTGGGCCTCGTCGAAGCCGCGCACGCTGCGCAGCGCCCGCAGCTCACCACCGCCGCTGGAGACGACGCCTTCGGGTGCGGCCTGCAGCTCCAGCAGCTCGAGGAAGTCGGGCGTGGCGAGGCGCGCGAGGCGGCCCTCGTCGCCCCCCTTCCGCGCCTCGACCCAGCGCCAGAAGGTGAGGGTGGCGCGGTCCACGAGCTCTTCAGGGGCGAGGTCCGGGTCCACCTGCCGCACGTTCTCCGGGTCGAGCACGTCGCCGGGGCGCGCGAGCTGGTGCGCCCCGGGCGTGAGCGCGCACAACACCCAGTCGTGCACGCCGGAGTTCACGATGGCCTCGCAGAAACGGCAGCGCTGCGTCGCGCCCAGCTCGAGGCCCGCGCCACAGTGAGGACACTTCGCCTCGGCCAGGCCCTCGTGCTTCGTCTTCGCCGCCCGGCGTCGCAGCAGGGTGAAGCCCACCGTCTGCGCGTCGCGGCCCTCGCCCAGGGTCAGGCGCAGGGTGGCGTGCTGGTACTGCGCGCCCACCGAGGCCTCGGCGACCAGCACGCCCTTCACCGCGCGGCCCTGGAAGCCGGTGAACTCGAGGGGGAGCTGGGAGAGCCTTCGCTGCGTGCGCAGGCGCTGGAAGAGGCCGTCGGAGACGAAGGGGTGCACCGCCTCGAGGTCACCGGCCGCGAGCCGCTGCGCGATGGTGGTCGCCGTGGCCAGCAGGCGCTGCACGGTGAAGTCGGGGTCGTCGACCCGAAAGGCGAGCTCGGCGCGGGCACCCACGTCTTCCAGTGCTGGCGACACGAAGGTGGGGCGCAGCTCGGAGGGCGGGTGGTCGCGCAGGTCGCTCAGCTTGTGGGCGATGACCCGGGAGGCGACGAAGACGAGGCCCGCGGCCAGCAGCCCGAAGGCCAGGGTGGCGGCGGCGAGGTCGTTCACGCCCACGCGCAGCAGCCCCTGGTAGAGGAGCGGCAGCGCCACGAAGAAGAGCCCGAACCACCCCCGCATCAGCGGTTGATCAGCAGGTCGTAGCCGGAGCGGAACATGGCCCACGGCATCGAGGTGGGGATGAGGTTGAGCAGCGCCGCGAAGGCCGCGTGCACGATGAGCACCATCACCGCCGACTTGATGAAGCGCACCGCCAGGGTGGTGAGGCCCGCGAAGCCGATGAACCACAGCCAGTAGTTGACGCTCGCGCCCAGGCCCCGCGAGGCGAAGAGCTGGGTGAAGGTGAAGACGCCCCCGGCGATGAGCCACAGGCCGAGCACGCCCGCATGCGCGATGTACTTGAGCGTGTTCTGCGTCGACGGCGAGGTGTTCGTGGTCATGGGCAGGACCCTAGGCAGGGAACCGGAATCACTGCCAGTCATGAAGCGTCGTCAAATCGGTAACTACTGGTAATCAACTCATTCGCGGCGCCCCAAAGGTCAGGTTTGCCTGATGCACCGAGTCGGACTAGCGACCCCGCCCATGAGTGACGCGCCCGCGAAGGACTACAAGTCGACGTTGAACCTCCCGCAGACCGGCTTCCCCATGAAGGCGAACCTGGCGCAGTTGGAGCCGAAGATGCTCGCCGCGTGGGAAGAGAAGAAGACCTTCGAGGCGGTGCTGGAGAAGAACCAGGGCGCCCCGGCCTTCACGCTGCACGACGGCCCCCCCTACGCCAACGGCAAGCTGCACGCCGGCCACGCGCTCAACAAGATCTTGAAGGACATCGTGGTGAAGTACCGGAACCTGGTCGGGTTCCGCGCCGACTTCATGCCCGGGTGGGACTGCCACGGCCTGCCCATCGAGCAGGCGGTCGAGAAGAAGCTGCGCGAGCAGAAGATCGACCGCCGGCTGATGCCCCGCGACGAGTTCCTCCAGAAGTGCCGCGAGTACGCGCTGGAGTTCATCGACATCCAGGCGGCCGAGTTCAAGCGCATGGGCGTCTTCGCGCGCTGGGAGGCGAAGTACCGCACGCTGGACTTCAACTTCGAGGCGCAGGAGATCCGCGAGCTGGCGAAGTTCGCCACCTCGGGCTCGCTCTACCGCCGCAACCGCCCCGTGTTCTGGTGCGTCTACGACCAGACCGCGCTCGCCCTGGCGGAGATCGAATACGAGGACATCAAGGTGCCCTCGACCTACGTGGCCTTCAAGAGCGCCACCGACCTCTCGGCGAAGTTCACCTTCACCGCCGGCAAGCAGGTCGAGTTCGCCATCTGGACCACGACCCCCTGGACGCTGCCGGCGAACCTCGCCATCAGCGTGAACCCCAAGTTCGAGTACGTGTTCTACGAGCTGACCCCCGGCCGGGTGCTGGTCATTGCCAAGGAGCTGCTGGCGAAGGTGCTCAGCGATTTCGCGCCTGGCGAGCTGACGGTGAAGACCACCAAGGTCGGCGAGGCCGCCGGGCTGGTGACGCCCACGAAGATCCTCGGCTACGCCACGGGCGAAGAGCTCGAGGGCCTGACCTACCGCCACGTGTTCATGGACAAGACGCTGCCCGTCGTCACCGGCGAGCACGTCACGCTCGAGGCGGGCACGGGCCTGGTGCACACCGCGCCGGGGCATGGTCCCGACGACTACGAGGTGGGGCTCCGGTACAAGCTGGAGATCTACAACCCGGTGAAGGGCGACGGCCGCTACGACGACACCGTGGGCCCGCTGCTGGCCGGCCAGTTCGTGTTCGACGCCAACGAGACGGTGCCCAGGTTGCTCGCGGAGCAGGGCGCGCTGCTCAACCAGCCCGGCGAGTTCCTCACCACGAGCTACCCGCACAGCTGGCGCAGCAAGAAGCCGGTCATCTTCCGCGCCACGCCGCAGTGGTTCATCTCCATGGAGACGAACGACCTGCGCAAGAAGGCCCTCGACCAGATCGACAACCACGTGACCTGGGTGCCCAAGTGGGGCCACGACCGCATCTGGGGCATGCTCTCCACGCGGCCCGACTGGACCATCTCGCGCCAGCGCACCTGGGGCGTGCCCATCCCCACGGCGGTGTGCACCGAGTGCAGCCACGCGCTCATCGACCCGGCGGTGATGAACAAGGTCGCCGACCTGGTGGCGAAGGAGGGCGGCGGCGCCTGGTACTCGCACCCGCTGTCCGACTTCCGCGCCGAGGGCAGCCTGTGCCCCGCCTGCGGCAAGGACACGCTGAAGAAGGAGACCGACATCCTCGACGTGTGGTTCGACTCGGCCTGCAGCTTCGCGGCGGTGATGGAGCAGCGCGAGCACGCGGCCGTCCCCGTCGACCTCTACCTCGAGGGCTCGGACCAGCACCGCGGCTGGTTCCACAGCTCGCTGCTGGTGGGCGTGGGCACCCGCGGCGTGGCCCCGTACAAGACCTGCCTCACCCACGGCTTCGTGGTCGACGGCAACGGCAACAAGATGTCGAAGTCCATGGGCAACACGGTGTCGCCCGACGAGATCACCAAGAAGCACGGCGCGGAGGTGATGCGCCTGTGGGTCGCGGCCTCCGACTACCGCAACGACGTGCGCCTCTCGATGCCCATCCTCGACGGGCTGTCCGAGGGCTACCGGAAGATCCGCAACACGGTGCGCTACGCGCTGTCGAACCTCTTCGACTTCGACCCCGCGACCGACTCGGTGCCGGTGGCGCAGTTGCTGCCGCTCGAGCAGTGGGTGCTCGCCAAGCTCGATGGCCTCGGGGACAAGGTGCACAAGGCCTACGAGGCCTACGAGTTCCACCTCGTGTTCCAGTCGGTGGTGGACTTCTGCGCCAACGAGCTCTCGGCGCAGTACTTCGACATCCAGAAGGACACGCTCTACACGCGCAAGAAGGACGGCCTCAAGCGCCGCTCCGCGCAGACCGCGCTGTACCGCATCGCCAAGGAGATGCTGGTCATCCTCTCGCCGGTGATGTCGTTCACCGCGGAAGAGGCCTACGAGTTCCTGCCCGGCGCGAAGCAGAAGTCGGTGTTCCTCGAGGCGTTCCCCAAGCCGTTGGGCCAGTCCAACGCGGTGGTGGTGACCGACTTCGACGCGCTCTTCCAGGTGCGCGCGGCGGTGCTGCCGGTGCTCGAGGCGGCGCGCCGCGACAAGCTCATCGGCAAGTCGGCCGAGGCGCAGGTCACGGTGACCGCGTCGGGCGCCACCAAGGCGCTGCTCGACAAGTACGCCGACGATCTCGCCGAGTTCTTCATCGTCAGCCAGGTGCACCTCGAGGCCGGCACCGGCGAGGTGGCGGTGAAGTTCGCCGCGGCCACCGGGCAGAAGTGCCCCCGCTGCTGGACCTTCAAGCCCGAGGTCGGCGCGCAGGAACTCTGCGTGCGCTGCACCGAAGCGGTGAGCTGAGCCCTGGGCCACATGAAGGCCGCCCCCTCGGTGTTGCTCGTCGACGACGACGTCGCGCTGGTGAGCATCTTGAGAGACGCCCTCGAAGAGGAGGGCTTCGTGGTCACGGCCGCCCATGACGGCAAGGCTGGGTTGAAGGTGTTTCGGGGCGGCGCCTTCGACCTCGTGCTGCTCGACGTGATGATGCCGGAGCTCGACGGGCTCTCGGTGTGTCGCAAGCTGCGCGAGACGAGCCAGGTGCCGGTCATCTTCCTCACCTCGCGGGCCGACGACGTCGACCGCATCACCGGCCTCGAGCTGGGCGCCGACGACTTCGTGGGCAAGCCCTTCAACACCCGCGAGCTCATCGCCCGCATGCGCGCGGTGCTCCGGCGCAGCACGCCGGTCGAGGTCGTGGCCACGCCGAGGCTGGTGCGCGCCGGCGACATGGTCATCGACGAGGGGCGCTTCGCGGCGACCTGGCGGGGGCAGCCGGTGTCGCTGACCCGCAGCGAGTTCAAGGTGCTGCTCGCGCTCGCCCGGCAGCCGGGCTTCGTGCTCAGCCGGGACCAGCTCATCGACCTCGCCCGCGGGGCCGACGTGGTGATCACCGAGCGCACCATCGACACCTTCATCAAGCGCATCCGCCAGAAGTGCACCGCCGTCGACCCCGGCTTCGAAGCCATCGAGACGGTGATCGGCGTGGGCTACCGGCTCAAGCAGGGCGGCGCGTGAAGTCGGTCCGGCACACCATCCTCGCGGTGGTGCTGCTCATCGTCGCCGCGCCCTTCGTGATGCTGGGGGTGGCGCTCAGCTGGGAGCGCTGGCTGATCTCCGAGGAGACGACGCGGCTGCAGGCGCTCGCCGGGCAGCTGGTCACCGTGCCCGAGTCGACCTGGGCCGCCCGCGCCGCGCAGGCCGGGGTGTGGGTGCGCACCTTCGACGCGGAAGGCCACGTGGCCTGGGACAGCCATACCGAGCTGCTCGCGCAGCGCGCGTCGCCGGTCGCGCGGGGCCTCGACGCGTTGCTGCAGGTGCCCAGCGGGCCGGCCCTGGTGCTCGACGCGCCGGAGCTGGGGGCGCCGCCCGCGCGGCCGACGAGCGTGGCCATCGACGAGGGGCGGGCCATCGTGGTGCGCGTGCCGGTGTCGCAGGGCAACGGCGCGTCGCTCACGCTCGACACCGTGCTGCGCCGGGGGATCCGCCAGCTGGTGCTGGTGCGCTTCGAGCTGGCGAAGTTGATCCTCCTGCAACTGCTGGTGGCCCTCGTCGCGGGCCTGGTGTTGTCGCGCGCGCTGGTGGGGCCCCTCGAGGCGCTCGCCGCCGGGGCGCGGCACTTCCCGGTGAAGGCCGTTGCAGACGCGGCGCTGCTGGGGCGGAAGGACGAGCTGGGTGAGGTGGCGCGCGCCCTGACCGAGGTGGTGACGGCGCTCGACGCGCGGTGGCGCGACACGGTGTCCCTCGCCGGAGCGCTCACCCACGAGTTCAAGAACCCGCTGGCCACCATCGCCGCCGCCAGCGAGCGCCTGGCCGAGGCGAAGGAGCTGACGCCCGAGAAGCGCGCGCAGTGGACGCGGCTCATCGCCGAGGCGGTGCAGCGGCTCCAGGAGAGCACCGAGGCGTTGCTCGACGAGGTGCGCACCGCCGCCCGCGCGCGCGAGGCTACGCGCACCGAGGTGGACTACGCGCCCTGGCTGTCGGCGCTCGTCGACACCTATCGCCACGACCCACGCTGGTCCGGGGTGCAGTTCGAGGTGCACGTCAGCCCGGAGGTGGGGCGCGTGCGGCTCGACGGCGAGGGCTGGGCGATGGCCGTGCGCAACCTCCTCGACAACGCGCTGGTGCAGCCGGCCGTCACGCCGAAGGTGCGGCTCGAGGCGCGCCGCGAGGGCCCGCACGTCATCACCGACGTCATCGACTTCGGTCCCGGGGTCTCGGAGGGGAACCGCGAGAAGATCTTTCAGCGCTTCTTCACCCAGCGTCCCGCGGGGAGCGCGCGAGGCACGGGCCTCGGCCTGTCCATCGTGCGCGCGGTGACCGAGGCCCACGGCGGCACGGTGACCTTGCAGCCCGGTGACCCCTCGCGCGGCGCCTGTTTCCGCCTGGCGCTCCCGCAGGAACTGCCAGAACGGTGAGCCGGTGGATCAGCGTCGCCGCGCAATGCACCGGAAAGAGGGCCACTCCCGGGGCCGGTGGATCAGGCGCCTCCAGAGGGGGTTGCGGCGGAGGATCGAGGCGATCAGTTTTGCGCGCATGGCACAGGCGATCGACGACGGCCGTCAGGCGCAGTTTCAGGAAATGATGGAGCGCTTCGAGCAGATCCAATCGAAGTACCGCGGCGTGCGCGGCGAGCTGCTCGCCAAGGTGCGCGATGAGTTGATGCAGCTCAAGCCCGCGGCGAAGAAGGTCGATACCTCGGGCGCGCTCCCCTCGTGCCGCGCCTGCGGGCGCTCGATGAAGGAGACCGGTGACGGCTCGCTGGTCTGCCAGAACGGGCACACGCGGTTGCTCGCGGGCTGAGCGGCCCGCAGCCACACCGTCGCCACACGCCGTCCGCACACAGTCCTTGCCTCGTCCCTCCGCGAGTCACGGGGGCGCGAGAGGCTGCCTCCATCACCCGCTGAAGGAGGCAACACCATGGACCCCACGCAGCCCGAAGTCGTCGCCCCTGACCGAGTCGTCCTCACCACCGCGCGCCCGCAACCGGTGGTCAACGGGAACGCCATGCAGTGGCTGGGCGGGGCGCTGCTGGTCATCGCCGGGGTCCTCGTGTGGAGGGAGGTGTCGCTGGAGGCGGTGGTGATGCTGCTGGTGGGCAGCGGGGCCGCGATGGTGGGCACCCTGGTGCTCGAGCGGAAGAAGAAGTCGTTGCTCGGGCCGGCGCTCACCCTGGCCTCGGTGGTGGTGTCCTCGGCCTGGTACGCCGCGACGCGGGATCCGCTGGTGTTGCTCTCGCTCGCGTCCGGCTTCGCGACCTTCGCGTGGCTGGCCTTCGCCAACCGCGCGCGCACCGCCCTGGTGATGACGCCCGCGCACCGCATGTTCGCCTGGCAGGGGCTGGCGTGGTCGGGCCTCGCGCTCACGCTGGCGACGTCGTTCCACCTCTTTCACGGCAGCGAGCTGCTCGGCGACGGCTTCGTCGCGCGGCGGGTCATCGTCACCGTGGCGTGGTTGGCGGCGGGCCTGGCGGGCGTGGTGTGGGGTGGCAAGCGTGAAGACCGGGCGGTGCTCGGCGCGGGCCTGGTGCTGACCGTCGCGGCGCTCGGCAAGCTGCTGCTCTACGACACCACGCACCTCGACGGCGTGCTGCGCATCGCAGCCTTCGCGCTCGCCGGTGGCCTGACCTGGGTGGGCGGTCGGCTCATCACCCCGAAGGCGCCGGTGGTGGCGTGATGCTGCTCCCCGCCCTGTTGCTCGCGGCCGCGCCGTGCTTCGAGTTCGAGGCCCGCACCCCGGGCTGGAAGCAGGTGCCGGTGCCGGCCCATGCGCCGCACCTCGCCGCGCCCCCGTCGCTCTCGCAGTTCAGGAGCGACGAGCGCTTCACCTTCGTCGAGCACGAGACCGGGCTGTACGCCAACGGCCAGGCCACCGGCGGCGCCACCGACTTCGAGCTGGTGCTCCCCTCGGGCACGAAGGCGGTGACGGTGGTCTTCGGGCAGTCGCTGCGCGGCGCGAAGGTGGACGTCACCAGCTTCGGCATGACCCTGGTGCACGAGAAGCGCGTGGGGGGAGATCGACTCTCGTTCGCCTGGGGCCCCAGCGGCGTCTCGCGGGTCTGGGTCCGGGTGCACCAGCACCTGCGCGAGCCGCCGGTGTTGATGGAGAAGCGCGTGGAGCGCGAGGTCTTCGCCTCCGAGCTGGGGCTCAGCGCGAAGTGGCTCGCCCCGGGCACGTTGTCCTTCTTCCAGCCCGACGACACGCCGGTGCGGCTGTGCGAGGCGCCGGCGCAAGCCCTGAGGGTGAGCGACACCGCCCTGCCCGGCCCGTGAGCGAAGGGGGGGGTCGGTCATTCGACCGACGGTCACCAGGAGGACCTCCCGACGGCCGATGTTCGGGGGCCGCGGCAACGCGCACCATGCCGTCACCTCGCAGCACTCACGGTGACTCCCATGAAGAAGCTCGTCGCGTCGTTGGTGGTGATTGGTCTCACGTCGCTCGCCGTGGTCACGCTCTTCGCGGATAACATCAAGGCGCTCAGCGGCATGAGCGCCGACGCGCTGGCGGGTGAATCCACCGTCGAGCGGCGCTCGAGTGCGTCACGAGGCAAGCTCGAGCTGAAGCGGTTCACGCAGTTCGCGCAGGCCAACGAGACGTACGCCAGCCCGGCGCCGGCGTACCTGCCCCCGGTGCCCGCGCCCAACCCCATCACCCGCACCGCGCTCGACTCGAAGAGTACCTTCGCCATCGACGTGGACACCGCGTCGTACACCTGGGCGCGGCGCACGCTGCTCGAGCAGAACACGCTGCCGTCCACCGACGGGGTGCGCGTCGAGGAGTGGGTCAATGCCTTCGACTACGCGCTCGCCGCGCCCGAGCGAGCGCCGTTCGCGGTGTCGGTGGAGGGGGCCATCTCGCCCTTCGACGAACAGAAGACGCTGCTCAAGGTCGCGCTCAAGGGGAAGGTGGTGACCGCCGCGCTCCGCAAGCCGGCGCACCTGGTGTTCCTCGTCGACGTGAGCGGCTCGATGGCCTCGGCGGATCGCCTGCCGCTGGCCAAGCGCGCGCTGCAGGTGCTCACCACCCAGCTCACCGAGGCGGACACCGTGGCCCTGGTGACGTACGCGGGCAGCACCGCGGTGGTGCTCCCTGCGACCAGCGCGGCGAACCAGAAGACCATCCTCTCGGCCATCGCGAGCCTCGGCGCCGGCGGCGGCACCAACATGGGCACCGGCATGGAGCTCGCCTACGCCCAGGCCGTCAAGCAGGTGCGGCGCGGCACCACCACCCGGGTCATCGTGCTCACCGACGGTGACGCGAACATCGGCAACACCTCGCCCGCGCAGATGCTCAACGCGGTGCACGCCCACGTGGAAGAGGGCGTGACCCTGACCACCGTGGGCTTCGGGCTGGGCAACTACCGGGGCGGCGCCCTCGAGGAGCTCGCCGACAAGGGCAATGGCCAGGCGCTCTACGTGGACGGCGAGGCGGCCATCGACCGCGTGTTCCGCAAGGAGCTCACCGGCACCCTCGAGGTCATCGCCAAGGACGTGAAGGTGCAGGTGTCGTTCGACCCGAGCGTGGTCACCTCGTACCGGCTCATCGGCTACGAGAACCGGGCCGTGGCCGACGCGGACTTCCGCAACGATCGCGTGGACGCGGGCGAGCTGGGCGCGGGCCACGCGGTGACGGCGCTCTACGAGGTGACGCTGAGCTCGAAGCCCGGCGCCCTCGGCACGGTGGCGGTGCGGGGCCAGCTGCCCGATTCAGGTGAGGCCTTTGAGCTCGAGCAGAACATCCCCCGCGCCGTCACCGCGCACGGGCTCAGCGAGATGGGGTCGGACTTCCGCTTCGCCACCGCGGTCGCGCTCGGGGCGGACACCTTGAGGGGCAACGCGGTGGGCTCGTGGTCGCTGTCGGCCATCGCCGAACTCGCGCGGGGCGCCTCGGACGAGCGGGCCGAGCGCCTGGAGTTCGTGGCCATGATGCGCCGGGCCGAGGAGCTGCGCAGCCGGCCGGTGGCCACGCGCGAGACCCGTTACGACAACACCGGGTACTGAGCGCCGGATTCGTTAGGGTGGCGGCGTGCTCTCGCTCGTCGTCGCCCTGACCCTCGTCGCTGCCCCCGCGGACTTCATCGATGACGTCCGCCCGCTCTTCCGGCTCGTCACCTGCCAGGGGGACCTGCCGGCCTCGCTCGACGCCAAGACGGCCGAGGCGTGGTGCGTGGTGCAGGACAAGCGCTACACGCAGTACCGGGAGAACTGGGGCCCGCGCGCGCGCGAGTTCTTGAACCCGCTCAAGCCCGCAGCGCTGCCCCCGGAGCTGGTCTACCCCTTCGGCGGCGGTGACCTGATGTCGGCGCTGCAGCTCTTCCCCGAGGCCCAGGTCTTCACCACGCTCTCGCTGGAGCTGGCCGGTGACCCGCGGCGTTGGAAGAAGATCACCGACGCGAAGTCGCTCAAGACGTCGCTCGCGGCCCTGAGCAACGCCAGCGCCTCGACGCTGATGAGCAACGACTCCCTTTCGCGCAACCTCTCGGCCACGCAGCGCGGCGAGCTCCCCGGCCAGCTGTCGATGCACCTGATGGGCCTCGCCATCGCCGGCCAGGAGCCGGTCTCGGTGCGCTTCTTCCGCGTCGAGCCCGACGGCGCGCTGCACTACTACTCGCAGGAGGAGATCGACGCGCTGGAGGGCAGCACCGCCAAGAAGCTCAAGGACACCTGGCGCGCGCCAGACTTCAGCCCGGCCTTCGCCAACGTGGAGGTGCAGTTCGTGCCGAAGGGCCAGCTCGACGCCCCGCGGCGCACGCACCGTCACCTCGCGGCGAACCTGGGCGACGAGGCGGTGCCGGTGGGGGTGATGAAGCACCTCGAGAGCAAGGGCCGGGTCACGGCGATGACCAAGGCCGCGAGCTACCTGCTGTGGCGCAACACCTTCTCGAAGGTGCGCGACTGGCTGGTGGCCAGCTCGGCGTTCATGGTCTTCGATTCGACCGGCGTGCCCCCGCGGTACTGGCTCAAGCAGGGGTGCGCGGTGGCGGCCTACGGCCAGTTCGAGAAGTCGTTCCTCGGCACGTGGGAGGGCTACCAGGTCGAGCTGCGCGAGCTGTTCGCCACCGCGAAGAAGGTGCCCATGCGCTTCGGGTACCCCGACGGCAGCGAGCGCAAGCACAACCACCTGATGACCGCGACCTGCCCCGAGAAGAAGTGAGCTCCGGTCACCAGTGAAGGCGGCCCGGCGCGCCCTGGGCGCCCTGGGCCGTGTGGCACACGTTGCAGTCGCCGTTGGTCTGGGCGCCGACCATCTCGCTCTTCACCACCGTGCCCTGCTTGACCCGCGCGCGGTAGGGCGAGGGCGAGCCGACGGTGCCGCCGTGGAAGTTGCCGTCGCTGAAGGCGGTGATGGGGAAGGTCTGGCGAACGACGCCGGCCATGTCGAGGATCTCCACCGTCACGCCGGTGGGGATGGAGGTCACGGTGCACAGCGGGCCTTCGTGCACCGCGGGGTAGACCGTTCCCATGAAGCCGTCGAGCGGCCCCTTGCCCTGCGAGGTGTGGCACGCGGCGCAGGCCTCGCCGGGGTTCATCGCCGCGCCCAGCGAGTTGCCGAAGCTCCAGTGGATGTTGCTCGCGCAGGTGGTGGCCACCATGGTGCCGCCGCCGCCGCCCGTTCCAGCGCCGCCGCCGGTGCCCGTGCCGCCGCCGGTGCCGCCACCCGTGCCGGTCATGCAGTCGACGAGGCCCGCGGTGCGCCACGCCTTGAGCAGGGCGACGTCGCTGGCCGAGCCGCCGACGTTGGGGGGCATCGCGGCCGAGAGGGGCTGCGTTTCCATGCGGGTGATGCTGCGGTCGAGCATCGTGCCCGCGATGGGGGAGTTCGCCGTGAGCTGGGCCCGGGTCATCAACTGCGGGGCGCCGCTGACGGGGTTGGTGCCGTGACACGAGCCGCACTGGGCCTGGAGCACGGGCTGCACGTTGCAGAAGCCGACGGCGCCGGTGCTGCCGCCGGTGCCGGTGTTGCCGCCGGCGCCGGTGCTGCCGCCGGTGCCCGTGGTGCCGGTGCCGCCGCCCGTGGCGCCGCCGTCGAGATCTTCGCTGACGACGTCACGCCCGCAGCCAGCCAGGAGGGAGATGCAGACGAACGCAGCGATCAACGAAGAGCGAATCATGGGGCCCTGACTCGCTCACTCCCGGGCAGGCCACAAGGGGTCGTGGCGCTTCTCAGGCGCTGAGAAACTCGCACCTGGAAATGACTCAGCCGCCGAAGGGCCAGCGGTAGATCTCTGCGGAGAAGTGCCCCGTGACAAGTGCGCCGTCGGAGGTGCCGGCGTCTTCGAACGCCAGGGTGCCGTTGCCGAAGATGCCCACGGGCGTGGCGACCTGGTTCGAGAAGTCGATCATCACGCCGTAGCGCTCAAAGAGGTCGAAGGGCTGCGGGCCCACGGGTGGATAGCGCGCGGGGATCAACCGGAGCGCCGCGACCGTGGCGCCTCCATCACCAAGGTACGAGAAGACGTTGACGCCCACGCGCGGGCCGTCGTTGCCGGTGAGGTCGAGGCCGGCGGTGCTCGCGACCGGGCCGCGCAAGGCGATGGGCGCGCCCAGTGAGAAGTCGAGGGTGCCCGTGCCGGCGGTGAAGGGGTTCGGCGCGTCGAGCGTGCCCCAGGTGGTCGAGAAGGTGGCCGAGATGGAGCCCAGGCGCGCGAGGCAGGGGGAGGGCCGCTCGGTGGGCGCCATGGCGGTGGGCGGGTTGGCGAGCACCGCGTTCAACTTCGCGCGCCGGGTGTCGATGAAGCGGCGCACGTCGGCCAGCCCATTGGCGAGCTGGGGTCGCTGGATGAAGTCGGTGAGCGGGGCGACGAGGTCTTGCATGCGCAGCACCTCGGCGCGCAACGAGGGCTCGTCCAAGACGGTGTCGAGGAGGAAGCGCAGGCGCGCGAGGTAGCGGTCGTGGGTGGAGGGCAGGGCGTAGAGGCGCTGGGCGAGCTGGCTGCGCAGCAACAGGCCCTCGGGGTTGTCGGCCGACGCGGGCCCGGAGGTGAAGACCGCGTCGGCGCCCCAGGGAATGAAGACGAAGCGGTGCGTGGTGGGGTCGTCGTAGAGGAAGAAGTTGTTGGTGTTGCCGGCGTAGCCGTCCCAGTGGCGCAGCAGGGTCTCCATGGCCCAGAAGTCGATGAACTGGTTCACGTCGAGCACCGCCTCGAGGCGCGCGAGCACCTCGGCATCGGGTGCGGCCAGGGCGGAGAGCACGGTGGAGAGGTCAGCGGGGTCGGTGTTGGGGCTCTTGAGGTCGAAGGTGCGGACGAAGGTGGCGTTGAAGTCGCTGAGCGTGCCCTCGAAGAGGTTGCCCTTCGCGTTGGGGAAGCGGCGGCGGAGGAAGTCTTTGTCGATGGCCTCGACGTGGACGTAGACGCCGAGGTCGACGCTGTTGACGCGCACGTGGGCGAAGCTGCAGCGCGGCGCGAGCAGCCCGGCCTTCGCGAAGAGCGCGTAGCCGAGGCACTGGCGCACGAGGGCGGGGTCTTGCTGGGCGTTGTTGAGGGTCATCGCGTCGAGGCCGGAGACCTGTTGATCCGCGAGGAGCGCGTCGAACTTGAGCTTGAGCGAGGGGCGGTTCGTCGAGAGCGAGCCGAGGAAGCCCTTCTTCTTGATGGTGGTGCGCTCGAGGCGCTGGCCGTCGATGGTGGCCACGCCCTCGAAGGTGGTGAAGGGGGAAGGGAAGGGCTGGGCCACGCAGTCGCCGGCGAGGAGCGTGAAGAGATCGCGGGTCTGGTGGCGGAGGGTCTCCCAGTCGGAAGGGGGCAACTCGAGGCGCACGTCGATGACGTGGTTGGGCGCGAAGAGGGCTGCGGTGGGGTCGCCTGCGTCGGGCGTGGCAATGACGACGGTGGGGGGGCCGGCGTCTGGCGCCACCGGCGAGGGGCAGGCGCACAGGGCGCAGAGGGCCAGCAGTCCGGTCAGCGCGCGAGGCATGGCGACGAGGGTAGTACGGGAGGGGGTTGGGTGCGGGTGGGCGGGTGGGCGGGTGTGCGGGTTTGCGGGCGCGCGGGTGACTTCGACGGGAGGTTTGCGTCTCCTGCGACCGGCACAGGTCGCTTCTTTGTTTGGGTGCCGGGGTTCGCCCCAATCCCTTCCTTTCCCCCCGGGGAAAGGGGAGCGCTCGCCGCGCGGGCCAGACGGGATCCAGAGTCGAATGGGGCAAGGCCTCGATATGCAGGACCGCTCGCAGCGCAGGACCCCCTCGCTTCTTCTCGATGGTCTTGGCATGCGCCTGATCAACTGCCCAGGCAGCAACATCTGACTTCCTGTCGTGGCTGCCCAAGGGCAGCACCTGCTGCTTCAAGATGCTGCTGCTTCAGCGCCCCGCGTCGCCGTCCACGAAAACCGTCGAGGGCCGACGGTGGATCAGGCAACCCCGAACGTTCCTGAAAATTGAGGCCACGCCCCGAATTTCTGTGCGCTCGTCTAGCCCGCGCGGCAGATGAGCGCTCCCCTTTCCCCGGGGGGAAAGGAAGGGATTGGGGCGATCCCTGGCACCCAAACATGGAGACGACCTGTGCCGATCGCAGGAGACGCACGCCTCCCATCGCAGCCGCCCTCCGCCCTCCACCCGCGCCCACCTCAGCGACGCTCCCATTCCGTACTAGATCCCCCCTCCATGACCCGACACCTCCTGTGCCTCCTCCCGCTGCTCGCGAGCTGCGGAGGGCCCAAGCCCATCTACGTCGAGCCGCCGGTGCGCGCCGACCTCATGGTCACGCCGGGCACCGCGGTCATCACCTGGGAAAAAGGCCTCAACGCCCAATCGACGCTCATCGCCCGCACCCTGGGCACCACCGAGGCCACCATGCCCGACGGCGGCGCGGTGGGAGACCCGCTCGGCGCCGGCGTCATCGTGCACGACAGCGAAGACACGAAGTTCACCGACACCAACCTCCCCGACTCGTGCGGGCCGTTCGCCTGGCACCTGTGGAGCCGCGCCGCCGACGGCACCTGGTCGAAGAGCCCGGCCACCGTGCGCTCCCTGCGCGGCGCCCACACCCCGCCACCCACCGCCGAAGTCACCAACCTCAGCTCGGTCTTCGAGGGCCCCAACCTGCGCCTCTCGTGGACTCCGCCCGACGTCTCCACCGCCTTTGAAGGGGTGACCGTCCTCCGCAAGCGCGGCAGCGCGCCGACCAGCGTCACCGACGGCACCATCGTCTACGCCGGCCCCTCGTCGATGACCACCGACCCCCTGGCCAACCTCTCGCCGAGCACCCCCACCTGGTACGGCGTCTTCAACTGCAACGGCTGCGGTCGCTGCGGCGCGAACGCCCCGAGCCTCGCGGTCATCGCGCCCGCCGACGGCGGCGTCGGCCTCGCCATCTCGAACCTGACCGCCCAGCGCAGCGCGGACGGCCAGCGCGTCGAGCTCGCGTGGACCACCACCGCCTCTGCCGTGAAGGTGCTGCGCCGCCTCAACGCCGCGCCCACCGGCCCCACGGACCCCTCGGCCACCGTGGTCTTCGACGGCGCTGGCGTGGCCACCAGCGAGCGCCTCGACGTGCTCCTGCCCGATCTCGCGCTCGACGCCCGGCGCTACACCTACGCGGCCTGGGGTTGCGTCGGCGCGACCTGCAGCACCACCCCGGTCACCGCGACGTTCCACTTCACCCTCAAGCAGGCGCTCCAGGGCGGCGGCTACTCGCTCTTCTTCCGCCACGCGACGGCCACCACCTGTGTTGATCAAACCGCCCTGGGCACGGCGAGCACCACCACCTCGCCCGGCTGGTGGAAACGCTGCGACGCGACCTGCGCCACGGCCACCGCCGCGCAGTTGACGCCTTCCGTCTCCGACGCCGAGCTCGCCGCGGTGCAGGCCTTCTTCGCCACCAACGGCATCACCGTCAGCCAGCTGCACGCCAGCGAGTTCTGCCGCGCCGTGCGCACCGCCGAGGGCTTCGGGCTCGACGCCGGCGTGGTGGAGCAGCTCCCGTCCCTCACTCCCTTCGTCTACGACGAGGTCAACCGGTGCCGCGACGCGAGCTCGTTGCTCAACGCCGCGCCGCCCGCGGGCACCAACGCGGTGGCCGTCGGTCACGGCGACTACCCGGCAGCCTGCCCGGTGCTGGATTCGCTCAACTTCGCCGAGGCCGCCATCTACAAGCCCACCCTCGGGGCGCCGCCGCGCTTCATCGCCCGCGTCGGCGCCACCCAGTGGGGGAGCCTCCCGTGACCACGTTGCGAAAAATCACCGCCGGCGTGCTCCTGGGCCTCACCGCGGTGCTGGGCGCGCTGTACTTCAGCTCCTCCATCGAGCCCGCGGCCTGGGTCGCGCCGCCGGTCGCCCCGCTCGAGGGCGCCTACGCTCCCAACGATCGCCTGGTGCCCATCGAGTGGTGGGCGAAGGACCTGGTCGGCCCCGAGGCCGTCACCGTGGCCCCCGACGGCGCGCTGCTCGCCGGCCTCAAGGACGGGCGGGTGGTGAAGCTGAAGGTCGGGCTCGACACGCCCGAGGTGCTCTTCGACACGAAGGGCCGCCCGCTCGCCATGGCCTCCCACCCCGACGGCCGCCTCATCGTCTGCGACGCCCACGCCGGGCTGCTGGCCATCGACTCCGCGGGGAAGATCGACGTGCTCGCCACCGGCTTCGGCGGCGTACCCTTTCGCTTCGTCGACGACCTCGCCATCACGAAGGACGGCGTCATCTACTTCTCCGACGCCTCGGCGCGGAACTCCATCGAGCGCTTCACCGAGGACCTGCTCGAGCACCAGGCCACGGGCCGGTTGCTCAAGTACGTGCCCGCCACGAAGGAACTCTCGCTCGTCGCCGACGGCTTCGCCTTCACCAACGGCGTGGCGCTCTCGGGTGACGAGTCGTTCCTCGTCGTCTCGGAGACTGGCGCCTACCGCCTGTGGCGCGTCGGCCTGACCGGGGAGCGCGCTGGCAAGAAGGAGCTCTTCACCGACTCGCTGCCCGGCTTCCCGGACAACGTGCGCTACTCGCCCTCGCGCAACGGCTTCTGGGTCGCCATCGGCAGCCCGCGCAAGCCCGCCCTCGACGCGCTGGCCGGTTGGCCGGAGGTGCGGCGCATCGTCGCCGCGTTGCCCAAGGCGCTGCAGCCCAAGCCCGCGCGCCACTCGTACGTGCTGCTGGTGGACGCCAACGGCAAGCCCGTGGAGTCGTTCCAGCACGAGGCGCCCGACAGCTACTCACCCATCGCGTGCGTGACCGAACACGAGGGCTTCCTCTACCTGGGGAGCTTCGCGCGCGAGGGTCTCGCGCGCTTCAAGCTGCCCTGATCAGCGCGGCAGGCGCGTGACGTCGAGCGGCTGCGTGTACTGGGTGATGCCCGCGATGCCACCGGAGCGCGCGATGACCACCTTGTTCGGGTCGCTCTTGAGCACCAGCCCCGTGTAGGTGAAGCCGTCGGGGTGGTTCTCCTTCTTGAGCGCCACCTTCTTGAGCACCGCGGTGTCCGCCGGGCCCTTGGCGCCCCACTTCACGATCTTGTGGAACTCGTAGGTGCCCAGGGCGTTGAGGATCTGCGTCTTGCCCGGCGTCGCGGCGGCCGGCGCCGTGGTGGTGCCGTTGGCAGCCGCGGTCAGCGCCTCGATGTCCTTGGCGTTGAAGTTCTTGCCCGCGAACTTCGCGCTGTCGGCCAGCTGCATCGGGCCGTGCATCACCTGGCCACCCTGGATGGCGCCGAAGTTCGCGTCGTAGAACTGGTTGGTCTTGGGGTTCACCAGGCCCACGTGGGTCATGCCACCCATGGCTCCGGCGGGCGGCTTGCTGAGCACCACCTTGATCAACTTGTCGCCGTTGGGCGCCTGCCATTCACCCTTGGCGTTCGCCTTCGGCGACGCGGCGGCGGTCAGCGGCGTGCCGAAGCGCACCCGCTTGAGCACCTCCAGGATGTCCGTCTTCAGGTGCTTGGCCGTCTTCAGGTCGGCGGCGCTGGGACCGGCGTGGGGCTTGGCTGCGAGGGGGGCGCTGCTGATCTTGGAGATGGCCATGCATGGAATACACAGGAGCCCACCCTCCTGTGCAACCGCTGTGAAAGACTGTTTTCCATGGCCGAGCCCACGGACATCGCGCGGCGGTTCTTCGAGGCGCTGCTCGGCGTGCAGTTGGACCCTGCGTTCACCAACGATGACGTGTGGATGTACATGCCCCGGCTGCTGGAACTGGCCAGCGCGAACACCCCGCTGCCCACCCTGTGCCTCACGCTGCTGGGCGACCTCTCGCTGGGCCTGGGCCTCAAGGCCGGCGCGCCGGTGCCCGACGTGATGCAGGCCATCGAGCGCACCTTCGGGGCCTGCCCCTTCGGCAACGACGACCTGCTGACCCTGGCCCGCTACCTGCGCGAGCAGCGCAACGGCGGCTTCGCCACGCTGCAGGTCAAGAAGGGCCCGTCGATTCGCGGCGAGTTCTGATCAGAAGTCGTCGATGTCGCGAATGCGCTGCTCGAGATCGGCCTGGAGGCTCGCGTCGCGTTGCCCGTGCGGGGTGGCCAGCGCGCGTTGCCAGGCGGCCTTCGCGCCGTCCTTGTCTCCCTGGCCGGCGTGGGCGTCACCGAGCGCCACGATGGCCGCCGAATAGTGCGGGTCGAGCTTCACCGCCGCGCCGAGCGCGATGATGGCCTCGGCCCAGCGCTTCTCGTCGACGTAGAGCCGGCCCAGCGAGAAGTGCCCCATGGGGCTGTCGGGGAACTGGCTGACCATCTCCTTGAACAGGGCTTCGCGGTCGTTCACGGCGCGCACGTTGCCACAGCCACGCGGGGCGGGTCGTGCTCCGAGTCGTGGTAACAGCGCCCCCATGCGCCTCGTCTTCGTCCTGGCCTACCTGTCGCTGACCGCCTGCAAGAGCAAGCCTGAGGCCCCGCCGCCCCCCGTGGTCCCGCCGCTGAGCCCGAAGGAGGTGTCGCTCGACGGCGCCTACCACGCGGTCTCCTGCGGCCCGGTCACCGCCGTGTGGAGCGGTAACGCCGACGCCCTCAAGGACCTCCCGCAGCCCGCGCCGAAGTCGTTCGGGGTCGAGTCGCTGGCCTTCCGGTTCGCCGACGGCACCGCCAAGGGCTTCGCGCCCGTGGGCCAGGTCTTCTTCAACGACTGGCGCTTCGACGTCTTCGCCCCCGACTGCTCGGCCGTGGCCCTGCAGGTGGACCACTACGGGCCGTACCACGTGGTGAAGCTCGACCAGCTCCGCGGGTACCTCGAGGGCAAGCTCAAGCCCGTGGCGGTGCAAGCGCTCAACGGCACCGAGGCCATGGTGCACGCCGACCTGCTGTGGCGTGACCCCTCGAGCTTCGAGTTCATCGCCAGCACCAGCGGCGGCGCGCAGGCCTTCCGGGCCCAGGTGAAGGACGGCTCCCTCGTGCGCCTCTTCGATGCCCCGGCCGCGCCGAAGGGCCTGCGCCGGGTGGGCACCACGTACGAGGTGGTGCCGTGAGCATGAAAGCCCTCGCCCAGGCCTCCCGCGCCGCGGCCCGCGTGCTGGTGGCGGCGTCCACGGAGCAGAAGAACCGCGCGCTCGGCGCCATGGCCCGCGCCCTGCGCGCCGCCGGCCCGGACATCGCCGCGCAGAACCAGCTCGACCTCGCCGACGCGCGGGCCTCGGGCAAGAACGACGCCTTCCTCGACCGGCTGCTGCTCGACGCCCCGCGCCTCGAGGCCATGGCCGCCGCGGTGGAGTCGGTCGCCGCGCTGCCCGATCCGGTGGGCGAGGTGACCGAGCGGTGGACGCGGCCCAACGGCCTGCGCGTGCGCAAGGAGCGGCTCCCCTTGGGCGTGGTGCTGATGATCTACGAGTCGCGGCCCAACGTGACGAGCGACGCGGCGGCGCTGTGCCTCAAGAGCGGCAACGCGGCCATCCTCCGCGGGGGCTCCGAGGCGTTCCGCAGCTGCCAGGCCATCGCGCGCGCGCTGCAGGTGGGCCTCGCCGAGGCGGGCCTCCCGGCGGCCTGCATCCAGCTGGTGCCCACCACGGACCGTGAGTCGATGCTCGAGCTGCTCAAGCTCGACGGGCTCATCGACCTCTGCATCCCGCGCGGGGGCGAAGGCCTCATCCGCTTCGTGGTGGAGCACGCGCGGGTGCCGGTGGTGAAGCACTACCAGGGCGTGTGCCACGTCTTCGTGGAGCGCACCGCCGACCTCGAGCTGGCCTCCCGCCTCATCGTCAACGCCAAGACCTCGCGCCCCGGGGTGTGCAACGCCGCCGAGTGCCTGCTGGTGGACGCGCCCATCGCCGCGGCGTTCCTCCCGCTCGCGGCCAAGGCGCTGGTGGGCAAGGGCGTGGAGCTGCGCGGTGACGCCGCCACGGTGGCGCTGGCGTCCGTGCCGGTGACCCCGGCGAAGGGCGACGACTACGGCCGCGAGTTCCTCGACCTGATTCTCGCGGTGAAGGTGGTCGACGGCTTCGAGGCCGCGCTGGCGCACATCGCCCAGTTCGGCAGCGAGCACACCGAGGCCATCGTCACCCGAGACCCGGCGCTGGCGCAGCGCTTCACCCGTGAAGTCACCGCCTCGGCGGTGATGGTCAACGCCTCCACGCGCTTCAACGACGGCGGCGAGCTGGGGCTGGGCGCCGAGGTGGGCATCTCCACCAGCCGGCTGCACGCCTTCGGCCCCATGGGCCTCAAGGAGCTGACGGCCCAGAAGTACGTCGTCGAGGGTGACGGCCAGACGCGCTGAGCCGCGTCACTCGTCCTGCAGCAGCGCCTCGGACAGGATGCTCTGTTCCTCGTGGAGCATGTGCCCCCGCAGGTGCGCCAGCACTTCGCGCACCGCGGCCGGCTTCACCCCGTGGCGCAGCTTGTCGACGATGACGTCGTGCTCGTCGTGGTGGTCGTCGAGCATCTCCTTCACGTGCTCCGGGCCCCAGGCGTCGATCTCCCGGAGGATGGGCCCCAGCGTCGCCTCTTCGGCCTGGTTGTGGGCCAGCACCGCCTCGCGCACCGCCACCACCCGAATGCCCAGCTCGGCCGCGTCGGCCTGGGCCCCGTCGAGCGTCGACTCCACCGCCGTCATCAGCCCGCGAAGGTGATCGTGCTGCGCAATCAGGGTCTTTCGAACTGCCTTGAGGTCCATGGGCGAGACCCTACACGGCGGGGCGCCCGGTTCACCGGGGGCGTCGGGCCGCGGACGGGCGCCGATGAAGCCCCGCCCCTTCGACTCATCAGCCGCCGCGATGCCCGCCGGCACCCTTCGCCCGCGCGCCGAAATGATCGCCACCGGGCCCGCCCTTTGCGCTACAGGTTGCCCCATGGCAGCGAAGAAGAAGACCCCCGCGAAGAAGTCGGCCCCGAAGAAGAAGCCCACGTCGTCGGCGGCGAAGAAGAAGACCTCGAGCCGCGCCGCGCCGAAGGCCAAGAAGGGCACGTTCGCGTCGCGGAAGTCTGCGCCCAAGAAGGGTGCGCGCCCTGCTGCCCGCAAGTCCAAGCGCCCCACCACCAAGCGCAAGACGCCGACCAAGAAGGCCGCCGTCAACAAGGGCCCCAAGACCGTCGCCCGCGCGGCCCCCGAGGCGCTCGCCCTGGCCCGCCGCATCGCCGCCGTGGCCGTCGACAAGAAGGCCGGCAAGGTGCTGGTCATCGACACCCGCGCCCGCGCCGAGCAGGTTGGCTACGACTACGTGGTGCTCGCCTCGGGCGAGTCCGATCGCCAGCTGTCGGCGATCCACGAAGGCGTCGACGCGCTGCTCAAGCCGGAAGGCAAGCGCGCGGCCTCGGTCGAGGCTTCTCCTGACTGGGTGTGCGTGAACTACGACGAGGGCGTGGTCGCCCACTTCTTCACCCACGACAAGCGCGAGATGATGGACCTCGAAGACATGTGGAAAGACGCTCCCCGCGTCTCGCTGTAAGCCCCACGTTCCCGTCGTCGCCGCGCCCGCCCCATGAAGCTCACGTTTCTCTCGGTCGGTAAGGACCGGTCGGGCCTCTTTTCGCCTGGCGTCGACGAATACGTCTCCCGGCTCGCGCACACCGCCAAGGTGACGGTGCTCGAGCTGCCCGAGTCGAAGCGCGACGGGGTGCAGGCCAAGGAAGAAGAGGGCGCCGCGCTGCTCAAGAAGCTCGGGCCCAAGGACACGCTGGTCGCGCTCGACGAGCGGGGCAAGCTGCTCTCGTCGGTCGACTTCGCCAAGTGGCTCGGCCGTCAGCAGGACGGGGGCCGCGACGTCGCCTTCGTCATCGGCGGCGACGAGGGGTTGTCGGAGGCCGTGCGCGCGAAGGCCGGGCTGGTGTTGTCGCTGTCGGCGATGACCCTCCCGCACCGCCTCGCGCGGCTGGTGCTGGTCGAACAGGTCTACCGGGCGTTTTCCATTCTTCGCGGCGAGCCGTACCACAAGGCGTAGGGCGACATGGCGACCGGTCGACGAACAACCCGATGGCTCACGTCACAGAGGACGGCGTATCTTCCGCTTCCTCCGTCCATGCCGCTTCACGTCGCCGTTCTCCAGGACAGGTTCCGCGCTTCAGTGCTCGGGTTTGCCATCGGCGATGCGCTGGGCTTCCCCTTGCGCGGGCTCCCGGCGACGGCGCTCATCCGCTCGCAGCCCACCGGTGACGACTTCGCCTCGCGGCCGCGCGGTGGTTTTCCCCGCGGCCAGTTCTCCGACGACACGCAGATGATGATGGCCGTGGCCGACGCGGTGGTGCGCGAGAAGCGCATCGACGGTCGCGCCGCCGCGCAGCACCTCTCGTGGCTCTGGCAGGAAGGCACCGTGCTGCAGCCGCCTCCGTCGGCGACCCAGGCCGCCGAGGCGTTGCTCTCGGGCACCCCGTGGATGAGCGCGGGCGCGCCGATGGGCGTGTGCGACCCCTCGAGCCTCTCGCGCGGCGTGGTGGTGGGCCTGTCGAGCGAGCCCATGCCCATGCGCCTGGCGCACGACGCCCAGGTGTTGACGGTGATGACCCACAAGGACCCGCTGTGCGCGGCCGGCGTGTCGGCCTTCGCCCGCGCGGTGCAGCTGGGCCTGTCGGGCGAGTCCATGTCCGCCGAGGAGTTCTGCGAGCAGCTGAGCGAGGCCGCCTCGCCGCACAGCGCCGCGCTCGCCGACGAGCTGTATTACCTGCCGCGCGCGCTCGCCTGGGACACCGACAAGGCGATGGTGGCCCTGCGCCGCGTGGGCGTGCCCCCCACGCACTACGACTTCGACATGGGCGTGCCCGCGCACGTGACGCCGGTGCTGCTCACGGGCCTGTTCGCCTTCCTCAAGTGCCCCACCGACTTCCGCGCGGCGATGCAGCTGGTGCTCAAGGCCGGCGGCGAGGTCGACGTGACCGCGGGCATCTGCGCGGCGGTGGCCGGGGCGCACCTGGGCACCGAGGCCATCCCCAGCCGGCTGCGCAAGAACATCATGTACTCCGAGGCGCTGATCGAAGTGGCCGACCGGCTCTTCGACGTGAAGCTCTCGCGGGTGCCGGTGGTGACTTCGGCCTTCGCCACCGTCAAGCGCTGAGCCCCACGGCTCCGCGCCAATTCACCGCAAGAAGTGCGGAGATTCGGGTTTGAATCACCGCAACGCATGCGGAGATTCAGTGGCGCGGTGGGTCTGGGCGCGCGCGTAGTGACCGTCGATGACCTGGGACGCCGGGGGCGCTGATGGTCGACGCGCGGGCGCCGCCGAACTCCTCGCCGATGCGCTTGCCCTGCGCCCTCTGGTCAACGGCGAGGCGACCGATCAGCGCGACGGGCATGGCGTACTTCGGCAGTGTCCTTTTCAAGACTGCCGCGACCGGCGTCGACTCGGCCGAAGCCATGTTCAACGTGCAGAAGCCGAGCACCGCAGGAAGCTTCGTGTCGGCCTCGGCGGCCTTGCGCAGTACGTACGCCCGCCCGACGTCTCCGACGTGATTGAGGAAGGCGTGGCGCGCGAAGTAGTCGTCGAGCGGGCGCTTGCCACACGAGAAGCCCGACTGGTTGTCGACTTCCTCGATGGGCGTCGTGATGTAGGGGGACTCCGACCCGCTCATTTCACGCGGCGTCTAGCAGCCGTTCGGAGTCGAGTCCCGGGCGCCGGTGCAGTCACCGCGAGCGCCTTCATCTTCGCGATCGCCGCGGCAGGCAACACGAGCTTCTCTGGCTTCTGTGCCCACTCGAGCGCGGAGAGAGTCGGGGTGGCGAGCTCGCACGCGGGGTGTGACGAAGACGGGTCGAGCGTCACGAGCCGCCGCCCTCGACGCACCTCGACCACGGCCTTGAGGAAGAGCGCCAGGGCTTCGTCGATGAGTTGGCTGCGGCTGAGGCCGAGTTCCTCGCCCAGGCGAAGGGATGCGTCAGGACCCGCCGCGGGCTACGTGCGGAGTCCCCATGCACTGGGTCCTGCAGAACGACATCTTCCTCGAGACCGGCTGGTCCGCGATGGTCGCGGCGCTGGAGCGCTTCGGCATCAGCCACTCGGTGCACCAGGTCGTGCCCTTCAGCGGCGAGTTGGTGCCGGCCGCCAGCTTCGGCCACCGGAAGGCCATCTGCTTCGGCTCGTACTCGATGCGCCACGTCGCGCGCCGCGAGGGCTGGTCGCCCGGCGTCTTCGACCTGTACGAGCAGGACTTCACCCGCCAGCGCGAGCACTGGGGCGCGCACCTGCTCAACGCGAGCTCGGTGGTGACGACCTTCCAGGACGCGCGCTTCGACCGCGACACGATGTTCGTGCGCCCGACGACGGACTCGAAGTGCTTCGCCGGGGGGCTCTTCTCCCGCGAGGCGTTCACCACCTGGCAGCGCGCGGTCTGCGCCCTCCGGGTCGAGGACGGGAGCACCATGACCCCCGAGACCGAGATCCAGCTGGCGCAGCCCGTCGAGCTGCACGCCGAGTATCGCTACTGGATCGTGAAGGGGCAGGTGATCACCCGTTCGCTCTACAAGCGCGGGAACCGCGTCTTCTCGTCCGCGGAGGTCGACGCGCGCGTCGATCGCTACGTCGCCGAGCGCGTCAGCGAGTGGCAACCGCACGATGCCTTCGTCATCGACGTCTGCGACACGGACGCGGGCCTCAAGGTGGTGGAGATCAACACGCTCAACGCCGCGGGCTTCTATGCCGCCGACGTGCAGAAGCTGGTGCTCACGCTCGAGGAGACCTTCGGCTGAAACGGGTCGGACGCCCCGATTTCAGGCCCTCCACACACGGAGGTCGAAGACCAGATGCCGCTCATCATCCTGCAACGAGAGGGCTCCGTGCTTGACGTAAAAGGCGTGCGCAGTGGCGTCCTTCGCCTCGACCTCGAGGTGTCCGGGAGAGCCGTTCTTCCGCTCTCGCGGCCTGACCTGAGCTAACGCCCCCCGCCATGCGCGCCATCGTCTACGACCGCTACGGTTCTCCGGAGGTGCTCGAGTCGCGGCTGCTGCCTTCGCCGCAACCGGGCCCGGGGGAGGTGTTGCTCAGCGTGCGCGCCGCGGCGCTCAACCCCAAGGACTCGCTCATCCGCAAGGGCAAGTTCCGCCGCATGACCGGCGACCGCTTTCCCCGGCAGCTGGGCTTCGACGTGGCCGGCGTGGTGCACGCCCTGGGGCCCGGGGTGACGCGCTTTCGCCCCGGTGACGAGGTGTTCGGCATGAAGCACGGCTGGGCCGGGGGCACGGTGGCCGAAGAGGTGTGCCTCTC
The DNA here is from genome assembly GCA_903905455.1 of uncultured Archangium sp. Classification (GTDB taxonomy): domain Bacteria; phylum Myxococcota; class Myxococcia; order Myxococcales; family Myxococcaceae; genus Archangium_A. The sequence continues at coordinate 14,186 of CAIVGN010000058.1, read as the reverse complement.
GCTCGACGAGCTCGCCCTCAAGCCGAAGCGCCTGTCCTTCGAGGAGGCCGCCGCCGTGCCGCTCGCCGGGCTCACCGCGCTGCAGGCCCTGCGCGACGAGGGCCGGCTCACCACCGGCCAGCGGGTGATCCTCCACGGCGCGTCGGGCGGGGTGGGGGTGTTCGCCACGCAGGTGGCCCGGCTGCTCGGGGCCCAGGTGACGACCACCTCCAGCGCGCGGAACGTGGCGCTGTGTCTCCAGCTCGGTGCCCACGAGGCCTGGGACTACACGGAGAAGACCGGCCTCGCGAAGGGCTCCAACTGGGACGTGTTCTTCGACGTCTTCGGCAACCGCGGCTTCGGCGAGGTGCGCGGCGCGCTTTCGAGCAAGGGCACCTACGTCTCCACCGTGCCCAGCGTGACCATCGCCGTGCAGCACCTGGCGACGCACCTGACGAGCAAGCGCGCCCGGCTGGTGGTGGTCAAACCCAACCCCGTCGATCTCGAGCTGCTCGCGAAGTGGTGCGACGAGGGCAAGCTCAAGCCGGTCCTCGACCGGGTGTTCCCCTTCACCGAGGTGGCCGAGGCGCAGGCGCTGATCGAGACCAGGCGCGCTCGCGGCAAGGTGATCATTCGCGTCGGCTGACCCGCCCGGCGGCACCGGGATTCGTAACGGCGCGTTACGTGGCTCCCATTTGTGCACCAGTACCCGCACTCCGCTCTCAGGCTCGGTGCGGGGCAGCCTGTCGATGCTGGGGCAGATGGTCGACTTCGGCGCGGCCTACCAGGGCGGCGACAACGCGGCGGCGGTGGCTGGCCTCGTGACGATGATGCAGCAGAACGCGCCCTGAGGGCCGGGGTCAGCGTTTCTTGAGCAGGCCCGCACCCGAGTACCGGTTGTGCGGGTTCCACAACATCCACCCGTTGGTGCCCAGCGCCTCGGCGGCCTCCACCTGGGCGCGGATCTCCGCGGCTCCGAAGACGCGGTGGTCGAAGGCGTAGTCGGGGAACGCCTGCAGCCAGGGGCGAAAGCGCACCCCGGGCAGGCCCGTGCGCCGCAGTCCCTCGGCGAGGGTGTGCTGCACGATCTCCCGCGGCGCGTCGAGCGGTTGCCGATGCCCGGGAATGCCGGTGGCGAAGCCCGAGGGGTAGAGCATGGGCGAGAGGTAGTCGACGCGCTCGGCGAGCAGCTCCAGCCGCTGCCCGAGGTGCGTGTCTCCTTCGTTCCAGCACACGTAGCCAAACACGTCGGCCGAGAGGAAGACGTTGAAGGGCGAGAGCCGCGTGCGGGCCGCCTCGAGGAACCCGTCGATGGCGGCAGTGCGGTGGTCCTCGGTGTCGGGCTTCGAGAAGCGGAGCCCCTCGGCGTCGGGGAAGCGCAGGTAGTCGAACTGGATCTCATCGAAGCCGAAGGCCGCGGCCTCCTCGGCGAGCGCGAGGCTCAGCTCCCAGGTGGCGGGGCGTGACGGGTCGACCCACGCCTGCCCCTTCCCGTCGATCCACGTGCCACCGTCGGAGGTCGTCACCACCCACGCGGGGCGCGCTCGGGCCAACGCCTCGTCCTTGAACACCACGATGCGCGCCACGAGATACACGCCGCGCCGGTGCAGGATCTCCACCAGCCCACCCATGTCGGCGACGATGGCCCGGGTCGGCTGCGTGAGCCCGGCGGCCGTCACCGCGGCGCTCTTCCAGGGCACCACGCTGGTGTCGCCCTTCACGTCGATCACCAGGGCGTTGAGCTCGGTCTTCGAGATCAGCCGCAGCGCCGCGTTGCGCAGCTCCGCGTTCCCGATGCCCAGGGCCGAGAGGTACAGCGCCTTCGGGGCAAAGGGCTCGAGGGCCACGGTGACGGGTTGGCCGGTGTGCGGTACCTCGCTGCGTCGGTAGCCGACGGCGCGGGCCGAAAGCGACGTCGAACTCGCCAGCGCTGGGAGTTCGAAGACACCCGCATCGTCGCTTCTCGCGAAGGTGGTCCCGCTGACGAGGTACGCACCAGCGATGGGCGCACGGGTCTGGGCGTCGAGCACCACGCCCCCCACGCCCCCGTCACCCGCGGCGAGGGTCGCCGTGGAGACACCCAGGAAGAGGGCGCACCACCGCGCCGCCCTAGATGGAACGGCGCACCCGCTCACGGAGCCGGTTGACGCCGATGCGGTCGGCCAGTGCCTCCCCCAGCGAGGTCTGGTGCTCGAGGAGCTTGTGGCCCAGGGCGCCGAGCACCATGCCCCCGCTGATGGCCACGCCGACGGAGAAGAGCGGGTGGTCGCGCACGAACTCCTGCATCCGCGAGCTCCCGGCGCGCGCGCGGTTCCTGGCGATGGAGGCGGCATCGGTGATCACCTCTGCGGCTCGACCTCCGACTGACGTGGGCTCTTGAGGCAGTGGGTCGTGGTGCATGGTGGCTCCCCTGGAGATTCGCCGAGGTCAGGCTGCATCGGCCGTGCCCGAAGCGTGGCAAGGGAGACCAGGGCGGTGGCCGCACCAACGACGCGATTCGTGCGCTGCGTGCGAGGTTCCTGCGGCCTTCGGCGGGGAGCGTTCAACGCCAGGGGTTGACGACGCTCACCGCGAGATCGCTGAAGGGTTTCGTATTTCGCGTGGCGAGCGTCGCGCGGCGCGCCAGGGCAATGCCGGCGATCTGCGTGTCGCGCACGTCCACCGGGCGCCCCGCGCGGCCTGGCCGCGCAGTTCGGGGATCTCGGTGGTGAGGCCGATCTTCGCGAACCGCGACGCGATCCGACTGCCGAGCTTCGAAGGCGTCGACTCCTCGGATCTCACGGTGTTGCGGAGGATCTCCCGGACCTCCTCTTCCATGCTGCTGCAGCCGTGCCGCGCGGCCCGGCGCTTGAGGCGAAGTTTCACGTCTTCCTCGAGGTTGCGCCGAGCCACGCGCCACGAGTAGTCACCTCGGCATGAGGTTTCATCGCCGCGCAGCGCTGCTGGTGGCCCTGGTGCTGGCCGGCTGCCCGGCGACGTCCGGTCGCATCGACTTCTTCCGCGCCGACCCCCTCTTCATCGTCGCCGGCCAGTCGGTGCAGCTCGCCTGGCAGGCGACCGCCGCGTCGGGCTGCACGCTCACCCCCGACGTGGGCGCCGTGGGGCGGGCGGGCGCCACGCTGGTGCAGCCGCAGGTCACCACCACGTGGACCCTGAGTTGCGATGGCGCGAAGGCCGAGGTGACGGTCACGGTGCGGGCCGCGGTGCGCATCGACTCCTTCGGCGCGACGCCCGCGCAGGGCATCCCCGAGGCGCCGGTGCAGTTGTCGTGGGTCTCGAGCGACGCCGACACCTGCGCCATCACCCCCGGGGTCGGCGCGGTGGTGCCCAGCGGTTCGACCACCGTCACCCCGGCGCAGACCACGAGCTACACCCTGACCTGCAAGGGCTCGGGCCCCGACGCCGTCTCCACCACCACCGTCACCGTGGTGCCCGTCTCGAGCCTCGCGGCGCCCACCGACGTGGCAGTGACCGCGCAAGACGGTGCCCTGCGCGTGACGTGGACCCAGGCCGCGGGCTCGAGCGCGGTGTACTTCGCCGAAGTCCCCGGCCTCACCGCTGCGAACCTCGACACGCTGCCCGGGCGCGTGGTGTTCCGCGCGGTGAGCAGCCCCTTCGTCATCACCGGCCTCGTCAACGGCCGGGCCTACTTCCTGCGCGTGGCGGCCGTGTCGGGCGCCGTCGAGAGCGCGTGGAGCGCGGAGGTCTCGGGCACGCCGCTGGGCCTCACCAGCCCGGACCCGTACTTCAGCGAGCAGTGGCACTTGACCAACGTCGACGGGGAAGACGTCAACGTGCTGCCGGTGTGGGCCAGCGGGGTGAAGGGCGAAGGGGTGAAGGTGGCCATCGTCGACGAGGGCGTCGACCTCGCCCACGAAGACCTGCGGCAGAACGTCGCCACCGGCCAGAGCCACGACTACCTGGGCAATGCCGCGGTCGCCCTCGCGGAGCACGGCACCTGCGTCGCCGGGCTCCTGGCCGCGCGCGACGTCAACGGCGTGGGCCTGCGCGGGGTCGCGCCGCGCGCCCAGTTGCGCAGCTTCAACCTGCTGCAAGACCTCACCTCGGCCAACGAGCACGACGCGATGGTGCGCCAGCAAGACGTGGTGGCCATCAGCAACAACTCGTGGGGCGACGCGTGGGACAACTCGGGGCTGCTCACCTTCGCCGACCCGCTGTGGCTCTCCGGCGTCACCGAGGGCGCGACCACCGGGCGCGGCGGCAAGGGCGTGGTGTACTTCTGGGCCGCGGGCAACGGGGCTGACCCGGCGCAGGGCCCGGTCGACGACTCGAACTTCGACGGCCAGGCCAACAGCCGCTTCGTGCTCACCGTGGGCGGCGTGGGGCGCGACGGCAAGCGCCCCCTGTACGCGGAGCCCGGCGCCAACGTGCTGGTGGCCGCGCCCACCGAGGGTGACGACGGCCTCAGCCTCGTCACCACCGACATCACCGGGAGCGCCGGGTACAACTCCGGCACCACTCCGGGGGAGCACCGGGACGCCAACTACTCCTCGACCATGAACGGGACCTCGGGCTCGACGCCCGTCGCCGCGGGGGTGGGCGCGCTCGTGCTGCAGGTGCGGCCCGAGCTCTCGTACCGCGACGTGCGCCGCGTGCTCGCGCTGTCCGCCCGCAAGTGCGACGCCAGCTCGCCGGGTTGGAGCGACAACGGCGCGCGGCTGCACGTGCACCACGACTACGGCTTCGGGGTGGTCGACGCGACGGCGGCCGTGGCCCTGGCGCGCACCATCACCCCGGTGGGCCCGGAGCTGAACTTCGAGAGTCCCCTCGCGCTGCCGGCGCAGGCGGTGCCCGACGCGAACGCGAGCGGCGTCTCCTCGAGCCTCACCATCGCCAACAGCGGCCTGGGCCACGTCGAGGTGGTGGAGATTGAAGTCTCCGTCGCCCACGCGCGCTCCGGCGACCTCGAGCTGACGCTGAGCCGGACCGGCGGCGCCACCGACCTGCTGCACCCGCCGCACGGTTGCCTCGACCCGGGCACCGGCGCGACGCGCTGCTCGGCCCTCGACGCCTTCGTCTTCACCAGCGTGCGCCACCTCGACGAGCCGGCCGACGGCGTGTGGACGCTCACCGTGAAGGACCTCGTCAGCGGCACCACCGGCACCTTCCACTCCTGGAAGCTGCGCCTCTACGGGAGGCCCTGAATGCTACAGACACTCTTGCTGCTGGCGGTGGTGGCGCAGTCCCCCGCGGTGCACACCTTCCGCGACGCCCGGCGCAGCTACACCTTCTACGAGAGCCCCACGTTGGTGGCTGAGCCACGGCCCTCCGACGCCACCCGCGCCGCGGTGCTCGCGCTCGACCCGTTGGCGACCGTCACCCTCGAGCGGCCCACGATGCGGCTGTGGAAGGTGCGCGACGCGGCAGCCGTGCGCGCGAAGCTCGGGGCGCTGCGCCCCGTGTTTCACGACGTCGCCTCGGGCGCGGGTCGCTTGCGGGTGCCGCTCGGGCTGGTGTGTGGGGGCCAGCGGGTCGAAGCTGCGTGGGACGAGGTGCTCGCGCGCAGTGGGGCCGAGTGCCTGCCTGACTTCTGGTACGTGCCTGTGTTGCGCTGAGGTTCTCTCTTCACCCCGAGGTTCTCCATGTTGATGCTCGCGCTCGTGTCTCACCTGGTGGTCGCCGCCGCGCCCGCGCAGCTCACCATCGAAGTGACCCCCGAGGGGGTGGCGGTGATGGTCGACGGCAAGAAGCACGGCACCAGCGGCAAGCCCCTGGTGCTCAAGGTCACGGCCGGGCGCCACGTGGTGAAGCTCTCGTACAAGGGCGACTCGCACGAAGAGGAGGTCTCGGTGAAGGCCGGCGAGAAGAAGACCTACGTCTGGGGCTTCGAGAGCACGAAGTCGGGTGCGGCGCCCACCGACGAGACGGTCACCCCTTCCGTGGAGTGAGCCCATGCGCCTGGTGGCCCTGGCCGACACCCACGGCGCGCACGACGGGCTGACGGTGCCTGACGGCGACGTGTTGATCCACGCGGGGGATCTCACCGAGCGGGGCACGCTCCCCCAGCTCGAGCGGGTGGCCGACTGGCTGCGCTCGCTGCCGCACCGGCACAAGGTGCTCATCGCGGGGAACCACGACTTCTGGCTGCAGGGCAACCGTGGCGGGGCGCGCGACCTGTTCCACGGGCTGACCTACCTCGAAGACGAGGAGACGGTCATCGAAGGGCGGCGGTTCTACGGGAGCCCCTGGCAGCCCTGGTTCTACGACTGGGCCTTCAACGCGCGGCGCGGGCCGGCCATCGACGCCATCTGGCAGCTCATTCCCGAGGGCATCGACGTGCTCATCACCCACGGGCCCCCGCACGGCTTCGGAGACCTGGTGCACCGCGGCGAGCGCGTGGGCTGCGAAGACCTGCTGCGGCACCTGGGCCGGGTGCAGCCGAAACTGCACTTCTTCGGGCACATTCACGAAGACCGCGGGCAGTGGTCGCAGGGCGCCACGACCCTGGTGAACTGCACCACGGCCTACGCCGAGTTCCCGGCGACGGTCATCGACCTGCCCTGATCAGTCCGCGACCTTCTTCACGAACTCGCTCTTGAGCGCCATGGCGCCGAAGCCGTCGATCTTGCAGTCGATGTTGTGGTCGCCGTCGACGAGGCGGATGTTCTTCACCCGCGTGCCGACCTTGAGCGTGGAGGTCGCGCCCTTCACCTTGAGGTCCTTGACCATGGTGACGGTGTCGCCGTCCTTGAGCTGGGTGCCGTAGGCGTCACGCACCACGAGCCCTTCCTCTTTCGTCTCGGCGGCGGCGGCGCCAGGCGACCACTCGTTCGCGCACTCGGGGCACACCAGCAGGGGGCCGTCTTCGTAGGTGAAGGCCGACTTGCACTTCGGGCAGGGGGGAAGATCGCTCACGCGGGGCCTTATACCTGCGCGCGCCTGGGGCGTGCAGGGCTCATGCGCTCAGCGCGACATCGCCTCGGCGACCTCCGCGCTCTCGTTGATGGTGCGCTGACTCAGCGCGCTCAAGGCCTCGAAGTAGCCGAACGAGCGCAGGCTGCGCGGGTCGTCGCCAATGCCGTCGATGCGGGTCAAGTCGAAGCGCGCATGGCCCACGTAGCGGTCGGCGTGGGTGCTGGTGTCCACGGGGCGCTCCTTGCGCGCGTTGCGCAGGGCCCGGCTGGCCACGTGGCAGGCCCCGCAGTCCATGGTCTTGGGGTTCGAGCGCGCGGGGTGCTCGACGCGCAGCGCGGCGGTGATGGCCCGGTCGTAGGTGCGCTGGTCCGTCAGCCGCAGCTCCGACTCCGAGAGCAGCACGGGCAGGTCGTCACCCGACGCGGCCGGCTGGAGCGCGCCGGAGCGGAAGGCGTCGTTGCCGAACTCCTGCACTCCCTGCTCGGTGAGCGCGGTGAGCCGCGGAATGGGGCCTGGCACCAGCTGGCCGTTCTGCACGTCGAGCGCGCCGAAGCGCCAGGCGATGTCCTTCTGCACCAGGCGCATGAAGGCCACGCGGGTGAGGTTCTGCTCGCCGCACAGCCGGGTCACCAGGGCGTGCAGCGTGGTGGCGTAGGGCCCGGTGAGGCCCTCCGCGCGCATCACCGGGTGCACGTCGAGCGGCTTGCCGTCGGTGGCGCCCTGGGCCAGCGCGCGCAGCTGCCACACGGTCTGCTTCGCGTCGGCGAAGTCGTCGAGGCTCAGCTCGAAGAAGAGGTGCAACGTGGCGTCGTCGGTCGAGGTCACCAGGCCCGCGGAGACGATGGGCTGGGCCACGAGGCGCAGGTGCTGGATGCAGCCTGAGGTCGCCGTGCGCGGGAAGCAGGGGTCGACGCGAATCGAGACCACCTTGAAGCGCGCAAAGAGGGTCTGCGGGTCCTCCCCCGCGAGCAGCCCGGGCAGCGCGTCGTAGAGCCGCCGGGGGAGCAGCGGGCCGCGCGGGCCACGGCTGTCCAGTCCGAGCATCACCGGCACCTGCGCGGGCAGGGGCAACGGCACCAGCCACGACACGTCGTTGAGATCCAGGCCGGCGTCGCTCGGCGGCGTCGGCCCCGCATCGTTCAGGGGCACCGGTGGGTTCGCCCCACAGGCGCAGAGGACGACGGAGGCGAGCACCACGAGCGAACGCATGGCGCCTTCCGTGAGCAAGGGGTGCGCCATGGACAAGGGCATGATGGCAGGCGCGTCGCCGGCCCGGGGACCTCAGAAATTCGAGGGCGGCGCTCGAGCGCACTGGGAAATAGGGTGCGGCCCATGGTGCGCGGCTGGCTCGCAGTGCTCATGGTGGTGCCGTGGCTGGCCAGCGCCCAGGCCGCGCCCAAGCTCAGCCGCAAGCAGGCCCAGGAGATCCTCTTCGGCGCCGTCGCCTCGCCCGTGCCCTGCGAGGTGGGCTCCGAGACCGAGCAGATCTCCTGCCTGCTCACCGCCCGCTACGCGAAGGAACCCGCGGCCGGGAAGGTGGCCCTCTCGTTCTACGCGCGCAGCGGCACGGTGATGGGCGTGCTGCCCGAGCAGGACTTCGATGGCGGCTACCGCGGCAAGCTGCACCTCGTGCCGCACCTGCCCCTGGGCACCGAGCGCCGGCACCTCGACTGGGCGGTGGGCGCGCTCGATGACTTCGACGACTTCTTTGCCCGCCTCGGTGGCACCCCGAACTACCGCTGGCGCGCCCTCGACTTTCGCTTCTTCGAGTCGGTCAAGCGCCGCACCCCCTCCGCCTATGCCGTCGACTGGGCCGTCGCGTACAACGTGTCGGGCTCGCTCTTTGGCTCCGAGGCCGGCGTGCGCGGCACCTTGTTCCACGAGGTGTTCCACTTGAACGACCAGGCCCACGGCAACTGGTCGTACCGCGCGCTCTCGGGCATCTACGACCGCATCGTGGCGAAGTGCGGGGTCAAGGTGAGCTGCCTCGAGCCGTACACCCCCGACAGCATCAAGGTGCGCGGCGGCACGTACTACGACTTCCAACCCGGCAACGGCGTGGGCGAGTACGGCGCCGACATCGCGCGGCGGTATTACTCGGAGCACCGCGCGTTGCTGCGCAAGGAGCGCCCGGGGCCCGCGTTCAAGTGCGGGAACGAAGAGAACGCCAAGGCGTGGGGGCTCGTGGTGCAGGAGTTCTTCGGCGGCGTGGATCTCGTGCCGGCCTGTGCGAAGACCCGGTGAGGCGCAGACGGCAGGGATGGCGGTGGTCGGGGCGGGACACGCGGCTCCGTGCTCGCTGCGAATCATCCCCACACCGCGAGCGCACCGTGACCGGGTCACCCGTCTTCGTGGAGGAAGCTGCGCACCCCGCGGAGGTCCGCGAGTGCGTCATCAAAATTGACAACCGCTGGGGTTGAAACGCGACGTCGTCAGCTTCGACGACGGTTCAGCGCGCGCCGGTCAGCGTGCGGCCGAGCTCGGCGAGCTGCGACTTGAGCGAACCGTCGTACTGGTAGCTGCCCACCGTGGCGACCACGCCGCCGAGCAGCGTCGCGTCAACGCTCGTCTCGAGCACCACGCTGCGCTGGGTCAACGACTCGAGCTGCTTCTTGAGCGCCGCCACCTGCACGTCGCCGAGCTTGGCCGCCGAGACCACGCGACCGCGGACGCGGCCCATGCGGCTGTCGACCATGTCGCGGAACTGGCGCGCGATGAAGGGCAGGGTGTCGAAGCGGTTGCGGTCGATCAGCACCTTCATCAGGTTCGCCAGCACCGGCTGCAGGCCGTCGGCGTTGCTGATGATCGTCTCGACCAGCGTCATGCGCTGCGGGCGCGTGAGGGTCGGGTTCGAGAGGGCGGCGAGGATCACCGGCTGGCCGTCGAAGTAGGTGGCAAGGGTCTCGAGCTGCACGAGGACCTGGTCCGCCTCGGCACCGCTGGCATCGAGGAGGGCACGGGCGTAGCGACGGGCGACAGGGACGTTCGACATGGCGGGCTGCGCCTAGCACCGGGGTCCCGCCATTTCCAGCATCGGCCGCTTCCCCGGTCGCATACGGTCCCCCCATGACCCCGACCCTCGAGCGGGCCGCCACCCGGGACTCCGAAGCCGTTCGCCTCTCCATCGACTCCAAACGGGGCCCCGGGGTGCGCCTGGTCGCCGCCGACGCGGTGCTGGAACTCGAGCCCGTGGAGCACGTGGGGTGGGCCCTGGACAACCTCCTGGCCTGCCGCTTCGAGGGCCGCGTTCACCTCTGGGACCAGGGGTTCAACTCCCCGGCCTCCGACGGGGCACGGGTGTTCGCCGGCCTCCTCTCCCGGACGGCCCGGTACGCGAAGACCCTCCTCAGGGGCGCGGTGAGCGTGCCGGTGTACGACCGACGGAGCCTTTCATGAGCGAAGCGCTGTTCACGGCCCTGCGTCGTCGCGACGCCGCGGGGGTCTCGTCCCTGGCGCGCGGCGAGGCGCTCGAGGCCTTCGACGAAGAGGGTGGGCACGTGCTGGGGGCGACGCCGCTGATGGTGGCGCTGCTCGAGCAGGCGTGGGAGTTCGCCGACCTGCTGGTGCAGCGGGGCGCCTCGGTCGAGGGCCACAGCGAAGAGGGGCTGACGCCGCTCGTGGCCGTGCAGGGCTCGCCGGTGGCCGCGGCCGCGACGAAGTGGCTGCTGGGCAAGGGCGCCAACGTCAACGCGCGCGCGGGCCGCGACGGCACATCGCTCCAGGCGCTCCACGCGGCCTGCGAGTGCGCCGACGCAGACAGCGCCGCGCTGCTGCTCGCGGCCGGGGCTGATCTCCGGGGGCGCGATGAAGCCGGGCGTACGCCGCTGCACGTCGCTTGCGAGGAGCACGAGTTTCCGGTGGTGCGCGCGCTGCTCGAGAAGGGCAGCCTGGTGGGCGCCGTGGACGAGGTCGGCGCGACGCCATTGCACCTCGCCGCGGCCGGCACCGACGACCCGGGCCTCGTCGAAGAGGTGCTCAAGGCGCTGGTGCAGGCCGGCGCAAAGCTCGACGTGAAGGACGCCGAGGGGCGCACCGCGTGGGACCGCGCGCGCCAGGCCAGGCAACCCTTCGACGTGATGGTGCTGCTGGGGACCGGCGACATGGCGGTGCCCTTCAGCGAGTCGCTGGTGCCCATGGTGTTGATGCTCGTCTTCGGCTTCATGGCGGCGGGTGGGCTCTTCGCCATCGTCGGCGCGCTGGGCGCAGACCTCTCGCGCCTTCCCTTCAACCACCCCAGCTTCCCGGGGTTCGTCTTCGCGCTGCTGATCTCCCTGGTGGCGACGGCGGTGGTTCCGGTCTCGACCAAGGGGCTCGCAGGCGGGGCGAAGGCGCCGCGCCAACGCTGGAACCTGGTGGTGCTCGGGGTGGCGACCGTGCTCGTCGGCGGCGCGCTGCCCCTTTCCGGGGCGCTGGGCGCGGCGGGCGTGGCGCTGGTGATGGCGCTGCTCTGGCTGATCGGTCGTGCGGGCCTGCCCCGCGCGTGACGGGAGTGGGGGAAGCAGGGATACTCGTGGGCTATGCGCCTGCGGCTGCTTTCTTCTGTTGCGCTGGCGGTGCTCTCCGGCTGCACCTGTCTCGATACGGTGAACCAGACCCGCTTCGCCTGTGAGACGAGCGCGGACTGCCTGCCCTCCTCCGTGTGTCGCGGTGGGGAGTGCCGTGTCGACGACGTCCCCAGTGGGACGTGTTTCGCGGGCCAGACCAAGCCGTGCACCCCCGCCAGCTGCCAGAGCACCTGCGGGGCGGACGCCGGTTGGCAGGCCTGTACCCCCGCATCGGGCGGCGGCTTCGACGTGAACCCGCAACACTGTGGCGAGTGTGGCCGGGCGTGCTCCACGCGGTTGGGCGACGCGCTGGGTTGCATCGACAGCCACTGCGCCTGCGTGCGCGACGACGATTGCCCCGCGGGTGACGTGTGTGGGCCCGGTGGCGTGTGCGTGATGGCCTCCGACGTCTGCGCGCACAGCGCCTGCGATGCCGGCACGGTGTGTCGTGCCGGGGCGTGTGCGCCGGTGGCCTGCGACCTGGGCTGTGCGCTGGGCGAACTCTGCGACGTGCCGCGCCAGAAGTGCCGACCGGTGAGCGCCTGCAAGCTGGCCACGGCGTGCGGCGACGGAGGCACCTGCGAAGGTCTCTCCAAGCCCGACGGCGAGCAGTGCGACGACGGCGTGGCGTGCACCACCGGCGATACCTGCGCCGCCGGGGCCTGCACGGGCACGACCTACGCCTGCCCCGCGCCGAGCCAGTGTGAAGTGTCGGTGGCCTGTGCGGGAGACGGGGGCTGCGTCGCCGCGCCCCGCACCGATGGCGCCTCGTGCGACGACGGCGTGGCCTGTACGCACAGCGACCAGTGCAGTGCGGGCGTGTGCCAGGGCACGACCTACGCGTGCACGCCCGGCCAGTGCAGCTCGGCCAGCGTGTGCAACGGCGAGGGCGGCTGCGCCGTCACCCCGCGCAGCGCGGGCGCGACCTGTGACGACGGCCAGGCCTGCACCGCGGGAGACACCTGCGGCGCGACGGGCCAGTGCAACGGCACCGGCTATGCCTGCCCGGCGCCGACGGCCTGCCAGCAGTCCGTGGCCTGCGCCGGTGACGGAGGCTGCGTCTTCACCGACAAGGCCGACGGCAGCAGTTGCGACGACGGCGTGGCTTGCACGCAAGGTGATTCGTGTACGGCTGGGGCATGCGCCGGGGTGGCGGCCCCCTCGTACCGGGACGTCGACGGAGACCAGGTGGGCGACCTCGGCAACAGCATGTCGGTGTGCCCTCCGCCCGCGGGCTACGTGCTGGTCGGTGGGGACTGCGACGACGGCAACCCGTTCGTCAGGGACACGCGGGCCGCGGTGCGCGACGTGGACCGCGATGGAGTCACGGCTTCCACCACGCTCAACGCCGCGGCCTGTGTCGGCGCTTCCTCGCTGATCTCGGGGCGCACCTACTTCCGGGACAGCAGCGGCGGGTACACCTGGTTGGCGACGGCGTCGGCGAGCGCCGACTGCAACGACTTCGACTCCGACGTCTTCAACTCGCGGCCGACGATGGTCGTCGATTTCGACCATGACGGCTTCGGGAGCGCGGCCCCGGCCACCGCGTGCGTGGGCGCGTCGTCGGTCATCAACGGGCGCACGTACTACGCCAACACCTCGGGCGTGTTCGTGTACCTCGACGCGAGCGCGGCGCTGACCGGGACCGACTGCAACGACGCGAGCGCGTCGACGTTCCCCACCACCTACTACCGCGACTTCGATGGCGACGGCTTTGGGCTCGCGAGCAACTCGCAGTTGCAGTGCCCGCAGCAGACGGGATGGGTGTCGAACTCGTCTGACTGCAACGACAGCGCGGCGAGCGAGTTCCAGCTCGTCTCGACGGCGCTCGACGTCGACCAGGACGGCTACGCGACGACCGCGGTGTCCATGAACTGCGTGGGCGTGCCGGCGATGGTCAATGGGCGCACCTACTACTCGGCGGTCGAAGGGGTGAACGCCTTCGTGCTGGGGACCCAGGCGCTCGGGGCGACCGACTGCAACCCGACCAACGGGCTGGTGGTCGCGGCCGTCAACAACGTGCTGCAGGACGATGATCAAGACGGCTACCCGTTCCCCAACGACACGTCGCAGAACATCAGCTGCGCGGGGCCGGCGGTGGTCTCCAGTGGGCGCACCTACTATTCGGATGGCGCGGCGGGTTGGTGGCTGGCGAAGGTGGACTGCATCGGAAGGTCGGGCAACAGCTGCCCCAACATCGATTGTTACGACCTCAACGCCAACGCGCGCCCGGGGCAGACGACGTACTTCACCACCGAGCGGGGCGACGGGAGCTTCGACTACAACTGCTCGGGGGCCATCGGCAGCGGCAACGGGGGCACCTCCTGTGCGTCGGTCACCAGCGGGGTCACCACATATTCAGATACGGGCACCTGCGGCGTGCCCCTGGGTACGGCGACGGTGTGCGAGCTACCCACGGCCCTCGCGTTGCCCGCGGCGTGTGGGAAGTTCCTGTCGCTGGGGACGTCGCTGAACGTCGTGGTGGGGACGTGCACGACGGCCATCGGAGCGAGTTCGACGCAGGTGTCCTGTCGGTAAGGCGCGTGCGGGCTTCGACGGGAGGCTTTCGTCTCCTGCGATCGGCACAGTCCGTTTGTTTTCTGGGGTGCCGGGGTTCGCCCCAATCCCTTCCTTTCCCCCCGGGGAAAGGGGACCGCTCGGCCGCGGGGGCCAGACGGGATCCAGAGGGAGACGGGGCGTGGCCTCAAGGTGCAGTAACGCTCGCAGCGCAGGACACCGAAGCTTCTTCTCGATGGTCTTGGAATGCGCCTGATCAACCGCCCAGGC
>CAIVGN010000057.1 GCA_903905455.1 uncultured Archangium sp. | reverse complement strand
TCGGCGATGGGCTCATCGAGGAAGCCCTCGAGGCGCTTGACCACCGGCGCGTAGGCCCCGGCCGAGTACCGCGGGCGCTTCTCGTAGGCGGCCCCGAAGGTGATGAAGTGCGGCTCTTCGAAGTAGGGGATGAAGTCGGTCTCGTTGCCCTGCTGCGCCCCCACCAGCCCGCGCACCATGCGGATCACCTCGAGCGAGCGCTCCTTGAGGTTGTGCGCCTTCTCGGTGTTCAGCGCGAGGATCTGGAAGGCCACGTCTTCTTCGGGGATCACCAGCGCGACGATGGACTTGAGGCCCAGCAACTTCGCCGCGCCGAGGCGGTGGTTTCCGTTGGGCGTCCAGTACGTGCCGTCCTTGCGCACCGCGATGATCGGGTCGAGGAACCGGCCCACGCGCTCCATGGCGTCGGCGAGCTTCTTGACGTGCGTCTCGCTGCGATCGCGCTGGTAGGGCGTGGGCTCGACCTGGTCGATGGGCAGCGCGGCGATGACCACGTGCTTGCCCCCCAGCGGCTCCTTGTAGCTGCCGACCACCGTGCCGCCGTCGGCCTCGATCAGCTTCGCCAACTCCAGCCCGTCGAGCGGGGCCGACATCTCCTTTGCGCCCAGCCCCTTGCTCTGGGCCTCGACCTTCTTGCGCGGCGCCTTGCGTGCCTTCTTGACGATCTTCTTGCTGGCCATGGGTCACTCCCCCGAGACGGTGAGCTCCTTGAAGCGGATGGTGGGCGCGCCGGTGGCGCCGTGGAAGGTGAGGTCGTTCCCCACGGCGTCGAGCTGCAGGAGCATGTCGTTCAGGTTGCCGGCGACGGTCACTTCCTGCACCGGGCGGGTCAGCTCGCCGTTCTCGATCCACAGCCCGTTCGCGCCGCGCGAGTACTCGCCGGTGACGGTGTTGGCCCCGTGGCCGAGCATGGCCGTCACGTAGAACCCGTTGGGGATGTCCTTGATGATCTGCTCCGGGGTCAGGGTTCCGGGCTCGAGCAGCAGGTTGTGGGCGCTGATCGACGGCAGGCTCCGGTAGCCGCGCGAGGCGTTGCCGGTGGTCTTGGTCTTCGCCTTGCGCGCGGTGAACGCGTCGTAGAGGAACGCCTTGAGCACGCCGTGATCGATGATGCTGGTGCGCCGCGTGGGCACGCCCTCGCCGTCGAAGGGCGAGGTGGCCAGGCCGCGGGGGCGCAGCCCGTCGTCGATGATGCTCACGTGCGCGGGCGCGATGCGCTGGCCCAGCTTCGCGGCGAGGAACGACGACTTCTTGAACACCGCGTCACCGTTGGCGGCGCCGGCGATGCTCGAGATGAAGCCCGCGGCCATGGTGGGGTCGAGCACGATGGGGCACTTCTGGGACTTCACCTTCTTCGCGCCCAGCAAGCGCACCGCGCGGTGCGCCGCCTTGGCGGCCACGTTCTCCGGGGTGTCGAGGTCTTCGAAGAAGCGCTTGGCGTCGTACCAGTACGAGGTCTGCAGTTGCTCTCCGTCGGTCGCCACCGGCGAGGCGTAGAGGTACACGCTGGTGCCCTGCGAGCTGCCGTGCATGCCTGAGCTCGAGGCGAGGTAGATCTCGCTGACGGATTCGCCGGCGCCCACCGAGTCGATGGTCTTGATCCGCGGGTCGAAGGCCCGGATCACCTTCTCCATCTCGATCGATGCCTTGATCTTCCAGTCGGGAGGCAGGCTGGCCACCTCCGCGTCGTAGAGCGCGCCCACGTCGGGCAGCTTGCCGAACGCCGCCAGGTCGGGGAGCCCGTTGAGCGGGTTGGGCGCCGACATCTCGGCCAGCGCGATGGCGCGATCGATGAGGGTGTCGAGGCCGGCGGGGTCGAAGTCGCTGGTCCACACGAAGCCGAGGCGGTTCTTCACGAACACGCGCAGCCCGAGGCCCTTGCTGGTGGCCTGGGTGAGGTCTTCGATTTCCCCGTCGCGCACGCGCACGTCCGCGTTGCGCCCGACCTGGAGGAACACCTCGGCCTGCTTCGCGCCGCGCTTGAGGGCGCGGGCCATGATCTTCTTCGCCAGGGCCTCGTAGTTCGTGGCGCTCATCGCTTGCCTCCCACCTTCGTGCCGCCGACCGTCATGTTGTCGATGCGCAGCGTGGGCAGCCCGACGCCCACCGGCACGCTCTGCCCGTCCTTGCCGCAGGTCCCCATGCCGGGGTCGGGCATCGGGTCGTTGCCCACGCGGCTCACGTTCTTGAGCGCCTCCGGGCCCACGCCGATCAGCGTCACGCCCTTGAGCGGCCGGCCCAGCTTGCCCTTCTTGATCTCGTAGGCCTCGCTGACCTCGAACACGAAGTTGCCGTTGGTGATGTCCACCTGCCCGCCGCCGAAGTTCGCGCAGTACACGCCCTTGTCCACGGACTTGAGGATCTCCTCGGGCGTGTCTTCACCGGGCGCGAGGTAGGTGTTGGTCATGCGCGGCATCGGCAGGTGCTTGAACGACTCGCGGCGCCCGCTGCCCGTCGTCTGCTGGTTCATCAGCTTGGCGTTGAGCGAGTCGTACATGAAGCCCTTCAGCTCGCCGCGCTCGATGAGCACCTTGAACTGCGCCGCGTTGCCCTCGTCGTCGACGTTGAGCGAGCCGCGCGCGTTGGCCATCGTGCCGTCGTCGATCACCGTCACCAGGTCGCTGGCCACCTTCTGGCCGAGCTTGCCGGCGAACAGCGAGGTGCCCTTGCGGATGAAGTCGGCCTCCAGGCCGTGGCCCACCGCCTCGTGGAGCAGGATGCCGCTCCAGCCCGGCGCGAGCACCACCGTCTGCTGCCCCGCTTCCGCGTCGGCGGCGCCCAGGCCGGCGATGGCCTGGCGGGCAGCCTCGCGGGCCACGGTCTCGGGGGTGAAGGTGTCGAAGTGCGCGAACGAGACGCGCCCGCCGCCGCCGTAAGATCCGGTGCGCCGCTCGCCCTTCTTGCCCTCGGCCACCACCATCGTCGAGAGGCGACACAGGTCTTGCGTGTCTTCGGCCAGGCGCCCCGCGGTGTTGGCCACGAGGATGCGCTTGGTGGAGTCGGCCCAGCTGCACGAGACCTGCTTGATGCGCTGGTCGAAGGCCCGGGCCGCCTTGTTGGCCCTCACCACGAGGTCGCGCTTCAAGGAGACCTCCACGTCGGCGAGGTGCGCGTCGAGCCGGTAGAAGGTCGGCAGCGGCGTGCGGGTGACGCGGAAGCTCTGCTCGCTGCCCCCGCCCTGGGCGATGAAGGCCGCGGTGCGCGCCGCGCGGAAGAGCGCCTCTTCGTCGAGATCGTCCGAGTAGGCGTAGCCCACCTTGGCGCCCGAGATGACCCGCAGCCCGACGCCTTGCGAGAGGCCGTTCTGGGCGCTCTTGACCTTGTCTTCCTCGAGGGTCACGGCGGTGAACTCGTTCCGCTCCACGTAGACCTCCGCGAAGTCGGCCCCGCGCTCCATGGCAGCGGACAGGAGCCGCTCACACAGGGAAATGGGCAGGAGGGAATGGTGCGAGGAGGGAACCGGAGTCCGTTTCAGGGCGGTCGAAGTCCGAGACATGGCGTGAACACTAACAACGCCTCCGCGACTGACCTGCTAGAGTTTTGCCTCGATTCATGGCCCCGCCCAGGAAACCTACCTCCCGTGGAAACGGCGAACTCGAGAGCGATCCCGAGCGAGAGAATCGCACGCAGGCCCGCGCCCCGAACCCCGTCGCCGAAGACGTCGAACGCGAGAACAAGACCCAGGCCCGCGCGCCCCGGCCGCCCGACGAGGGAGACGACCCCGAGCGGGCGAACTCCACGCAGGCCCGCGCGCCCAACCCGCTGAAGAAGGTGCGGGCCGACCCCGACCGGGTCAACAAGAAGCAGGCGAAGGCCCCCGACTACGGCGGGGAAGAAGAGGGCTCGTACCGCACCGGCCAGAACTACCAGTCGCCTGACGAAGAGGGCGTGCCCCACATGAGCCTCGAAGGCGACGGCCTCGAGGCCCTCGACCCCGAACTGGGTTCGCGCACCAAGGCGCTGCCCGCTCTCGAGACCGAGTCGTCGGGTGGCGGCGACGAGCACGAGCAGGAAGAAGCCGACGACGCCAACGCCACGCGCGCCGGCCCGCCGCTCAAGCTGGAGATCGTCGCCGGCCCGGACACCGGCAAGAAGCGCAAGTTCAAGGGCGTGCGCATGGTGATCGGCCGCACGCCGGGCGTCGATCTCCAGCTCTCCGATCAGTCCGTCTCGCGGCGCCACGTCGAGCTCATCTACGGCGACCAGGGCGTGATGATGAAGGACCTGGGGTCGGGCAACGGCACCAAGGTCAACGGCACCAAGGTCGCCGAGAAGCTGCTCGAGCACGGCGACGAGATCGCCATCGGCAAGACGAAGATCCGCTTCGTCGACGAGCTGGCCGCCTTCAAGAAGGCCCGCGAAGAGAACGAGAAGAAGGACACCGAGAAGAAGGTCACGGCGGCGCAGAAGAAGGCTGCCGCGGCCGAAGCGAAGGCGGCGGACGACGCGCCGGGCGGTGACGAGCCGGCCGACGACGAGGCCCCGGCGAAGCCCGAGAAGCAGGGGGCCCGCGCTCGCCCGGTGCGCACCTCGCGGCGGGCCGGCGGTGAACCGGGCTTCGCCGAGAAGTTCAAGGCGCTGCCCAAGCCCATGCGCCTGGGCATCGTGGGCCTGGTGGCCGCGGTGCTGTTCATCCTGCTCTTTGGCATCGTGCTGCGCCCGCCGCCGCCGCCGCCCGTCGACCCCGCGAAGATCATCGCCGACCAGAAGATGCAGGACGCCCGCAACGCCGCGCGCGAGGGCGACTTCGAGAAGGTGGTGCAGTTGGTGGCGGAGGCCGAGAAGCTCCAGCCGGGCATCGACAAGACGAAGCTCGGCAACCAGGCGAAGGAGGAGCTGGGCTTCGTCAACGCGCTCGAAGACGCGAAGAAGGCCATCGAGACCCGGCGCTTCGAAGACGCCCGCAAGGCCCTCGACAAGACCGGCAAGGGCAGCCTCAAGAGTGAAGAGGCGAAGGTGAAGGTCCGCGCCGAGCTGGAGACCGCCGAGGTCGCCTACAAGCGCGAGAAGATCGACGAGCTCATCGCCTCGGGCGAGGTCGAGGCGGCCAAGAGCGTGCTCGCCGAGCTGCCCATCGAGATGCAGGCCGAGGCGTCGGTGAAGATCGTCGACTTCGAGCGACAGCTCGAAGAGCAGAAGGCCGGCGAGGCGAAGGACTCGGCGGCGGCCGCCCGCATCGCCGCGTCCAACCGCGCCGCGCGCCGCGAGCAGGAGATCAACGAGGCCTTCGTGGTGGTGGAGCGCAAGTTCGGGGGCGCCGAGTGGGACCGCGCCGCCAGCGAGTGCGCCCGGGTGATGGACGCCTACGCCACCGACCGCGACATCTACACCCGCGCCAAGAAGCTGCAGGCCCAGATCCCCAACTTCGGGCGCAACTACGACGAGGGCATGAAGAAGTACCGCCAGGGCACGAAGGCGCAGGCCGCCAAGCCGCTGCGCAGCGCCCAGCAGCTCTACGTGCAGATGAACCTGCGGGCGAACAAGTTCGGCCAGGAGCTCGAAGACAAGATCGGCGACGCGGCGATCATCGCGGGCAAGGAAGCGCTCCTGCGCGACGACCTGGTGACCGCCTGGCAGATGTTCAAGGACGCCGCGCGCTTCGACCCGAGCGATCCCAAGGCGCGGGCCGGCCTCGACGAGGTGGCCTCCAAGGCCGAAGACCTGTTCCAGATGGCCTACGCCATCCGAGATCGCGAACCGCGCGACGCCGTGCGCAAGTTCAAGATCGTGGTGCAGGTGACCGACCCGGGCAGCTCGACGCACGAGAAGGCGAAGAACCAATTGGCGGCGATGGCCCCCTGACGGGTGCCTCGGAGCCTCGTTTCACGGAGAGCCCGAACATGAGTCAGTCGCTGCGCGAGCTGGGGATGGATTTCGTCGCGGATGGAAACTGGGAGCGCGCCCTGGGCGTGTTCGCGGAGGCCGTGCGTCGCCAGCCCGCGGACCACCGGGCGCGCATGCTCGCGGCCCGCTGCTACGCGAAGATGGGCGAGACCGAGCGCGCCGTGGCCGTGCTCCACGCCTGCGCCGAGGGGCTGCTGCGGCGCGACTACCTGCTCTCGGCCATGGCCGCCTGTCGCCTGGCGCTGCCCCTGGCCCCCCGGGAGCGCCGCATTCGCGAGACGCTCGCCCGCATTCACGCCCGCGCTGCCCGAGGCTCTGCCGGCCGCGCCGCCGGGCCGCCGCCGATGCCGCCCGAGAGCATGTACGAGGGCAAGGTGGAGGCCGACCTGATGACGCTCCAGGGCTCGGAGCTGGCCGACCAGGCGATCCTCGTGCTGGCCGCCGTCGACACCAGCGTCAGCGTCGATCCCGAGGCCCGCCCGCCGCTGCCGCTGTTCGCCGACCTCGAGCGCGACGCCTTCGTCGACCTGGTGGAGCTGGTCGACTACCGCGAGCTGAAGGAAGGCGAGGTCATCTGCAGGGAAGGGCAGACCAGCGACCGCATCTTCGTGTTGGTGGCCGGCAAGGCCGAGGTGACGCGGCAGACCGAGGGTGAGCCCAGGACGCTCGCCTTCCTCGGCGGCGGCTCGATCTTCGGCGAGATCTCCATGCTCACCGGCGCCGCGCCGACCTCGACCGTGACCGCGGTCACCGCCTGCGACGTGCTGGAGATCGAGCGCGAAGACCTGAACCAGCTGGCGCGCACCTTCCCGTCGGTGCCCGCGGTGCTCGCCACCTTCGCCCAGCAGCGCATCGCCCGGAACCTGATGGCCACCTCGCCCCTCTTCGCGCCGGTGCCCGAGGCCGAGCGCGCCGAGCTGCTCAGCCGCTTCGACTTCCGGGCCGTGGCCCCGGGCGAGAAGGTGATCACCGAGGGAGAGCAGGTCCAGGGCCTGGTGCTGGTGCTCGCAGGGGAGCTGGTGGTGCAGAAGGAAGACCCGGGCGGCGGCATGGTGAGCCTGTCGATCCTGCGCGAGGGCGACATCGCCGGGGAGATCGCCCTGCTCAAGGGCCTGCGCGCCACCGCCACGGTCGCGGCCAGCCGCAAGACGGCCATCGCCTCCATCGGGCGGCCGGCCTTCGAGGCGCTCCTCAAGCAGCACCCCAAGCTGCGCGACTACCTCGACGGCCTGTCCGATCGCCGGCTCAAGATGATCGGCGAGGCCATGCGCCCGCTGGAGATCCTCGACGCCGACGAGCTGGTGATGGAGTCGACGTGAAAGGCCGGCAGCTGCTGGGCGCCTTGCTGGCGGTCGCGGTGGGGCTCGGCGTGTACTTCGCGTGGCCGAAGGAGAAGCTCTCGCCGGAAGACGAGATCCGCCGCCTGGTCGCCCGCGCGGTGAAGGCCGGCGAGCAGCGCGACGCCTCGGGCGTGGTGGTGGTGCTCGACGAGCGCTTCCGGGGGCCGGGCGGGGCGGGCAAGGCCGAGGTGAAGCAGCTCCTCGTCGGCCAGTTCTTCCGCGCGCAGCAGGTGGTGGTGATGAACCCGCTGCTCGAGGTGACGGTGTCGTCACCGAACGCGGGTCACTTCAAGGGCACGTTTCTCTTCGCCCGTGATGCGGTGATGCCCGACGCCAGCAAGTACGAGATCGAGGCCGACCTCGAACGGACTGGCGACGGCTGGCGGCTCATCTCCGCCAGCTGGAACCGCTGACGCTCACTGGATGAGCGGCTTGGCCTCTTCGACCCAGAGCTTGGCGACGTCCTTCTGATTGGCGGCCTTGAGCCGCTTCTCGACGTCGGTGAGCAGGTCGTTGAGCTTCTCGCGCGGCTGCTGGGTGGCCTTCATGCGCGTGAGCGCGAAGGCGAAGTTCTGGCAGCCCGGTCCCCACTCCTTCTTCTGGAAGAGGATCTCGCCCATGGCCATGTACGCCTCGGGCAGCTGGCCCGTGCCGTCCGGCGGGGTGATGTCCGCCAGGAGCTCCGCGGCCTTGTCGTAGTCCTTCTTCTCGATCAGCAGCGCGGCCTTCGCGTAGTACGACTTGGTGAGGTGCAGGCTCTTGGCGCCGATGGCCTTGTCGTAGGCCACCATCGCCTCGTCGAGCTTGCCCGCGGTCTTGAGGAGATCGCCGCGCGCCAGCCAGTAGCGATCGTCGCGGTCGAGGTAGATCTCTTCCTTGCCGTCGATGGTGGGGTTCTTCACGTTCTTGAAGAAGTTCTCGTACTTCGAGAGCAGCGCCATGGCCGCGTCGTTCTGCCCGGCCTTTTGCAGGTTGGCCGCGCCTTCGAAGTAGAAGACGGGCGAGGAGGGCGACTTGGCGACGACCGCGTCGTAGGCCGCGGCGGCCGCCGGGTCCTTCTTGGCGGCGAGCGCGTTGGCCTTCGCCTGGAGCGCCCAGGCGTCGTCGGGGTTGAGCGCGAGCGCCTTGTCCGCGACCTGGATGGCCATGTCGTACTGCTCCTGGATGTTGAGGATCGCCGCGCCGATGGCCGTGGCGCGCGCCTTCTGGGGCGCCGACAGCTCGGCCTGGCGCTCCATGACTTCCTTCAAGATGTTCTCCGCGTCACCGACGCGGTCGTGCTTCTGCACGCGGGCCAGGGCGAGGCCGAGGCGGGCGCGGAAGTGTTCGGGGTTCTGGCCGGTGGCCTTGCTGAACGCGTCCAGCGCGCCGGGGGTGCCTTCCTCGAGGAGCTCTTCGCCCCAGGCCGAGGCGTAGTTGAGGTCCTTCCAGGCCTTGTCCACGGAGACCTTGAAGCCGCTGCTGGCGAGCTTGAGGTTGCCCTGGTTCTTCAGCGCCAGCGACTGGGCGTAGAAGATGCGCGCGCCGGAGCCGCCCTTCTTGCGGAGCTCCTCGACGAAGTCTTCGGCGCCCTTGTTGTTGCCCGCGATGATCAGCTGGAGCGCCTCGGCGCCGTAGCGATCTTCGGTCTGCGCGTCGGCCTTCTTGGCCTTCTCGAGGTATTCCTTCGCCTTCGCGTCGGCGCCCGGCTCGCGGTGGATCATCCACAGGTCGGTGTACATCGCGGCGGCGAACGCGTTCGGGTCGCCCGCGTTGGCGTCACGCGAGAGCGCGTCTTCGACGAAGGTCAGCGCCTTCTTGGTGTCGTTGAGGTTGCCCTTGAGCGCGGTCTGGCGCGCCTGGGTCATCAGCTCGGCGATGTCCCGCTTGTTCGAGCCGCGGCGGTAGACGAGGTAGACGGTGATCGCGAGGATCACGCCCACGATGACGATCTGCATCATCGCTGAGCCGAGGCTCTCCCGCTTTTTCCAGCTCGTGTTCTCGTTGCCTTCGGTTGCCATGTTTGGGACGCCTCGGTGAGCGAACAAAAAAAAGGAAGCGCGGCGATATATCGACCGCGTTTCCAAGGTGTCAATCAGTGTTCGCGGGCGTTTGCGAGCCCTTTGGGCGTTCAGATGCCGGAGGTGATCTTCCACTCCTGCTCGCCGACCCGCTTCAGGAGCATCTGCTTGATGTCGTTCTCGCTCTGGGTGCGGCTGCTGTAGTCGGGCAGCTTGAAGGACAGCTGGTAGCTGTAAGTGACCCGGGCGACCTTGGTGTCCGAGTCGAACTCGATGCGGCGCACGGTGACGTCGAGCTTGAGGTCGCTGACCTTGGCCATGCGCGCGGCGAGCTTGGCGGCGAGCGTGCCGTACTCGAGATCGTCGTCCGGGCTGGAGGTGCCGCCGTCGTCGCGGAAGCTCTCGTCGGCCATCCGCACCAGGCCGGCGGCGTCCTTCTTCTCCACCGCCGAGCGGTACTTCTGCATCACGTCGATGACCGCCCGGGTCTCCGAGGTGTCGTCGAGATCCGTCCCCGGGATCTTCTTGGGCGTGCAGGCAGAGAAGGCGAACGCGAGAAGAGCGAGCGGAACGAGCAACGAGCGCATCAGAGACTCCATCAGACGGAATGACGGGGTGGATGCCCCCGCCTTGCCAAAATGTCACGCGAGGCACCCCGCAACCCTGCGGAAGCCCCTTGTCCGGGGGGAGGAGTTGCAGCCCATGTGCCGCGCGTCAACAACTCAGCGCGGGGGGTGGGCGAAAGCGCAGCGCTCGACCCAGTCGGCGGCCCTTGCGTCGAAGGCCGGGCCGAACTTCCCCGTGGTGGCCAGGTGGCCGACGGTCTCGCAGCGCCCCAGGGCGAAGGCCGCCTCGAGGGCCAGCCGGGTCGATTCTTTCGCCACGCTGGGCGGCGGGTCCTGGGCGAGGAGCGCCTCGAAGAGGGCCAGGGCGGGCTGCGACTCACCGGCCAGCGCGAGCTTGCGGGCCAGCAGGTACTGGAGCGGCACGGCCCCGGGCTCGGCGACCAGGGCCTCGCGCAGCAGGTAGAGCTTCACCTC
Organism: uncultured Archangium sp.; assembly: GCA_903905455.1. Lineage (GTDB taxonomy): Bacteria > Myxococcota > Myxococcia > Myxococcales > Myxococcaceae > Archangium_A. The sequence continues at coordinate 14,150 of CAIVGN010000057.1, read as the reverse complement.
GTCGTCCCCCGGCTGGAAGTAGCGGCGCACCGCTTCGCGCGCGGTGGGGGAGAGCTGGCTACCCGCAAGGCGCACCTGGGCGGTCCGTTCCATGGCCGGGGCGAGCTGCTTTTCGAGCACCGCCGTCCACAGCCTTCGCGCCAGGTCGGCGTCTCCTTCTTCCTGGGCGAGGTCGGCGCGGGCCAGGGCGGCGTCGGCCCACGAGGTCGGCTCGGCCTCGAGGCGCTTGAGCTCCGCGTCGAGGGTCGCCCGGGCGGCGTCGAGCAGTCCCAGGCGGCGCAGGGCGTGGGCCTCGGCGAGCACGTGGGCCGGCTCCTCGGGCTGGAGCGCGTGGCAGCGGGCGAGCAACTCCCGGGCGCGCTGCGGATCGACGGCGAGCATCCCTCCAGCTTCCGAAGCGAGCCGCGCCACCTCCCGGGCACAGGGGCGATCGAAGAGGCTCCCGCGGCGGAAGCGACCGAAGGCCTGGTTCACCGCGTCGGGCTCGAGGGGCACGGTGTCGAGGAAGGCGAGGTACTTCGCGGCGAGCGTCTCCAGCGTGGCGCCGAAGGCGTGCTCGAAGTCTCCGTCGCGGTACAGGGTGCGCAGCTTCTCCCGGCCCTCGGTGTCCGCGAGGAAGCGCAGGAAGCTGCCCGCGGTGGTGTACGCGCGGCTGGGCGGCGCGCCGTAGAAGCCCTCGGGCGTCATCAGCTTCGCCACGTCGGGCAGCAGGTCCTTCTTCTTCATGGCCGCGGCCCACTCGTGCAGCGACAGCTCGTCGACGGGGTTGTCGGCGGCGACGGCGAAGCCTTCGATGACGCCCACGTGGGGCGCGAGGCCCAGGAGGCTCGCGGCGACCCCGAACGGAGGCGCGCCCCACGGCGCGGCCATGGCGTGCACCAGCTCGTGCTTGATGACGGAGTGGGGGAACCCCAGCGCGTTGACGTGCACCTCGCGGCGCCACGGCTTGGCGAACTGGGTGTGCGCGGCGCCGACCAGCCGCTGCTTCTCTTCCGCCGAGCGGTACCACCAGGCGGTGACCTTGCCGGGCGGCGGGGCGCCGAAGAACTCGGAGATCTGGTGGTGGCGGAAGCGCACGTCGCCCAGCACCTTCGAGACCTCCTCGTCGGTGAAGCTGCGCGGGTAGTGGAGCACCAGCTCGTCGGTCTCGATCACGCCGCCCAGCGCGCTCGAGAGCGCCTCGTCGGTCATGCGAAAGCCGAGCTTCGTGCCGTTGAACTCCAGGCCGAGGAACGCCGCCAGCAGGCCCAGCGCCCAGCCGGGCCGGCGCTCGAGGAGCGCGGTCAGGCCCAGGGCGAGGACGATGCTCGCCGCGCGGAACCACAGGAGAGAGGAGGGCACCGACAGCTCCTCGTCATAGAGCGGCCCGGGCAGGTAGCCCCCGAGGTGATTGAAGGCGAAGACCTGCGGGCCGGCCAGCAGCGGCCACACCGTGGCGACCGCGCTGAGCCCCACGAAGAGGGCGTACAGCAACAGCGCCGTCCACCACCGCGAGGTGAGCCGCGCCACCACCGCGCCCAGGGCCGCGATGAGCAACGCCGAGGGGAGGATCAACAGCGGCACGAAGGCGACGCTCGCGAAGGGATCGCACGGCGTGCCGAAGGCCGTGCGCAGGGTCGCCACCAGCAGCGCGGGCAGCGTGCCCAGCACCAGCAAGGCCGCGCCGGCGAGCACCGCGGGCAGTTCCCTCCGGGCCGGAACGCGCGCCGCGGTCACCGCCACGCCCCCGCCGACGAAGGTCAGCAGGAGCGTGAGGCCTGCCGCGAGCTCGTAACCGGGCGCAGTCAGGAGCGGGAGCCACGTCAGCGCGACCCCGAGCAACCCGAGGGCCAGCCACCACACCATGACCGCGCGCCTGGAAAACAACGAGGTCACGCGAAACAGGACTTCGCGCATCGGGCGTACGTATACTCCGCCGACAATGGTGGCTGATCAGAAAGCAGGGCCCGAAGGGCGAGAGCACTACCGGGCTCCGATTGAACTCAAGGTCGATTACAAGAAGCTCAATTCGTTCTTCGCGGACTACACGAAGAACATCAGCAAGGGCGGCACCTTCATCAAGACGAAGAAGCCGCTCCCCATCGGGACGCGGTTTCTCTTCAAGCTCTCGGTGCCCCAGCGCCAGTCGCCCTTCGAGTTGATCGGCGAGGTCGTGTGGTCGGCGCCCGAGGGCGAAGAGCCGGGCATGGGCATCAAGTTCGTCTATTCCGACGACGCCCAGCGCAACGACTTCGAGAGCGTGGTCGAGAACCTGATGACCGACAGCCTCGGCGCGGATCTCGCGGGTCGGCTCCTCAACAAGTCGATGAAGACGTGATTCGGTTCCTGCTGATCGCCGCGGTGGCGTTGCTTGCCTGTGAGTCTCACGGGAAGCCGCCACCGCCTCCCCTCGCGCCCGCGCCGAAGCGCGTGGTCACCGACGTCACCGCGCAGGACTACGCGATGCCGAAGCTGCCGCACGCGCGCGTCACGTTGATCGACGCGTTCGGAGGTAAGCACCCGGTCGACGCCGAGGTCGCCTCCACCCGCGATCAGCGCACGCGCGGCCTGATGTGGCGCACCGAGCTGGCCGAGGGCACGGGGATGATCTTCCTCTTCGACCGCGACGACCTGCTGTCGTTCTGGATGAAGAACACCCTCATCCCCCTGGACATGATCTTCATCCGCTCCGACTTCACCATCGTGGGCATCGTGCAGCGGGCCGAGCCGAAGACCCTCTCGGCCCGGTCGCCGGGCAACGTCGAGTCGCAGTACGTGCTCGAGGTGCCGTCCGGCTGGACCGAGAAGATCGGCCTCAAGCCGGGCCTCAAGGTGATCCTCGAGGGGACCCAGGGCATCGTTCCTTCGCCCTGAGCTTTCAGTTCTTGATGCCGTCGTCCGGCGGCAACGAGACGTTCGGCTCCACCGGCGCGGCGATCGGCGCGATGGGGTCCATGGCGGCGGCGACCTGGGCATCGACGGCCTGCTGCTCGAGGGCCCCCAGCTCGGCGTTCGTCGCCACCTCGTGACCCAGCCGCGCCTCGTCGCTCTGCGAGAGCGCCAGCGCGTTCAGCTTGCGCGACACGGCGGCCATCTCCGCGGCCCGCACCGTGGCGTGCGTCGAGCGCATGCCGATCAACGCCACGCGCGCCCGCTCCAGCAGCGCCACCTGGGACTTGAGGCGGGCCAGCACGCGCTCCCGCTTGAGGCGGAGCTCCCCTAAGCGCACCAGCTCCTCGGTCAACGAGCGGGCGGCCCCTTCGAGTTGCTGGCGGGCGACGGCGTCCCGGGCGGCCTTCGCGCTGCGGGTCAGCTCGTCGATCTCCTTCTGCAGGTCGGCGTGCGCGTTCTCGTGCACCTGGGCCTCGACGCCGGCCCATTCCCCGGCGAGGTCGGCGGCGTCGCGGGTCAGCTTCTGCAGCGTGCGCGCGAGCTCCTCGCGGGCGCTGTCGCGGGGCAGGGCGGCGAGCTGGGTGCCCGCCTGGCGGTAGAGGTTCAGCGCGCGAATCAGCTGCGCCTCGAATTCGCCCGAGAGCGTCGGCAGCAGCTCTTCGATGCGCGCCTCGACCGGGTCTGACTTGAGCGCGACGTGCGAGGCCAACGAGCCGATGCCGGCGAAGAGCGCGATCACCACGCCCTGGGCGCCGAAGCGGATGAGCGCCGGGGTGGCCACGTCCTGCATGCGGCTGCCGAGGATCTGCGCCACCACCGTGCCCGCGATGGCGAGCCCACCGGTGGCCAGCGCCGTGCCCACGTAGTGCAACGCGCCGGGGCGATCGGCGCCCACGCTGCCCTCCTCACCGCGCTCGGCCAGGCGCGCCTTGACCATCAACGCGCCGGCCGCGCAGCCCGCCAGCCCCACCGTCCACGCGGAGGAGAAGCCGAAGAACCACGGCAGGGCGGGCAACACGACCGAGAGCCCCGCGAGCATCAACCGGTCGGTGCGATCGCCGCGCACGCAGGCCAGCGAGGTGGCCACCAGGGCGAGAAACGAGAGCGGCACGTGCAGCTGCAGCCGCTGGGCGAGGAAGGCGATCACCCCCGCCCCGGCGCCGGCGGCCAGCGCCCGGGTGACGTTGCGCTCGAAGGCGTCGCGGTGCTGCAACTGGATGACGGCGGTGTTCGACATGGGGTGGCGGCCTCGGGTGGTTCAGTACGTGGAGCCCATGAGCCCGAAGTCGCGGCGGGCCTTGGTGCGCATCTGCTTCTGGAGGACCTTGCCCTCGGCCTCGGTGTTGGAGCGGTCGAGGTCACCCTCGAGCTTCCTCTGGCTGTCGACGTCGTCCTTCATCGCGCCGGCGCCGGCCACCGAGTCCGCCTCGTCGAAGAGCAGGCTGTTGAGCTGGAGCAGCTTCTTGGCCCCGTCGCGATCGCCCTGCTCGATGGACAGCGCGGCCTTCTGCGCGTTGTCCGCCGCCCGGGCCCGCGTGGCGAAGACGGTGGCTTCCTTGTCGCGGTTGTCCATCACCACCTTCACCTGGTCAGTGGTCATCGCCGAGAGCCGCGCCTCGCCGTGCGCCTGCCCGTCGGCCAGGAGGTCGAGGTAGGCGAGGTCGAGGGCGCTGACGTCGACCGACTCGCCGCTCACGCTGGCGTCGACGGTGAAGTGGGCCACGACGCGCTCCATCTGGGCGGCGGCGAAGTCGGGCAGGGCGACGGTCACCAGCTCGCTGTCGCCGTCCACGCGGCGGCTGACCTGCGAGTAGCCCAGCACGCGCTGTAGCTGCGCCCCGCGGGGCACGCGGAAGGTGAGGGTGACGCCGCGCGCGACCTGGGTGCCGGCGGCGTTGAGGTCTTTCTGGAAGATCGCCGCGAGCTGCGAGGCGTCCTGCAGGTAGGCGTAGGCGCCGGCGCCCACCTCGGCGAAGGCCGCCATCAGCTGCTCGTTGAAGTCGTCGCCCACGCCCACGCTGCTGACCGACACGCCCGCGCTGCGAATCTCGCGCACCAGGCCGGTGAGCCCCTCGAACTCGATCATGCCCTCGGTGGGCTGGCCGTCGGAGATGAGCACCAGGCGGTTGACCTTGAAGTCGCCGCGGCCCACGAGGAGCAGGTCCCGGCCGGTGGAGAGCCCCGCGCCGATGTTGGTGCCGCCGTCGTCCCAGATGCCGTCGACGTAGGTCAGCAGCTTTTCCTTGTTGGCCGGGGTGGCGAACAGGCCGTCGAGCGACTTCACGTCGCTGCCGTAGTGCACGATGGCGAGGCGGTCGGCCGGCGTGAGCTGCGAGATGAGCTGCCGCGCCGCCTGCTTGGCCTGGTTCAACTTGAAGCCCGACATCGAGCCGGACCGGTCGATCACCAGCGCCAGGTTGACCGCGCTGCGGGCCGCGCCGGGCACCTCCACCGCCCGCAGGTCGATGGTGGCGAAGACGTCTTGATGGCCCAGCGCGATGAAGGGGTGCGAGAGCCGCGAGGTCATCGTCAGGCTGCCGCTGGTGACGGTGCGCGTCGGCGCGATGAACGGGTCTGCGGTGGGGGTGCGCCCGACGGGCCGCGTGAAGCGAGGTACGCCGGCCACGAGGGCAACGAGCGCGAGGATGCTGGCGGCTGCGAGAAAGACACCGGTTCGATTCATGTTGAAACCCCCGTCACGTCGGGCCCTGCGTGGTGGAACCAATGACAGCCTGAAAATCGTCCGCGTTTCACGCGCGACGGCGATCTTCGATCTGACCCTGCGAAGCGTGGGCCAGCCTGCTCAGTGATTCCGCGCGGCTGGAGGGCCACGCGACGGGGTACGCCAGGGGCCTACTTGCCGGCGTCGGGCGACGCGCCGCGCGCACAGAAGTAGGGGTCGCGAATGCCGGCGAAGCCGCCATCACCGGTGCCCAGCTGGGCAAGCGTCTCGGCCGAGAGCAGCAGCGCGCGGCAGTTGAGCGCCTTGGAGCCGGTGTCGAGCTTCTCGTCGTACGAGGGGCACTTCGTGTCTTGCACGCACTGCCGCGAGCAGTAGCCCGTGGCCGGGTCGCCAGGACCGGCGTCGTTGACGAAGTTCGCGTCGCGCACGCAGATCAGGTCTTCGCAGTCGATCGAGCCGAAGGCGATGAAGTCCTTGTTCTGACCCGAGGCGTTGCGCACTTCCGACTCGAGGATCGGCATGGGCGTGCCGCCGTCGGGGTTGCGCTTGACCAGCTGGCAGACCTGGTTGAGATCGGTCGCGGGCTTGCAGCCGACAGCGATGAGTCCAAGCGCCGTGACGGCGAACAGCAAGCGGTTCATGCGACCGATCTCCTCAACTGCGATGAACGACGGGGAAGGCGCGCGGAAGGTAACACACGACCTTCCGAGATCGTCACTTCACAAGTCGTCGGCAACAGGTAGAGTCCGCCGGCTTCATCCATCAAGGGGCTCGGCAGCGACGGTACGCCGAGTGGAACACCAAGCGTCGCGGAGATGCACAATTGACTCGGAATCTGGCTGCGGCGGCGCTCGTCGCGCTCCTCTTCATGGGGGGACGTGCCCTCGCTCAAAATCAGTTCGACGAACTCGATCTTTCGGGCACCGACACCAAGAAGGATGAGCCCAAGAAGGACGAACCGGACGTCGTGGCTCCTCGCAGCACGGTGAAGACGGCGACGGACGTCGGCCCCACCAGCGCGGCCAAGAAGACCGACGGCCAGGCCGTCGAGCGCGACACGACGCAAGACGACCGCGTGAAGTCGGTGCAGCGCAAGCTGTACCTCAAGCGCGGCCGCTTCGAGCTGGCCCCGTCCTTCATCATCAACGTCAACGACGCCTATTACACCAAGCTCGGTGGGGCGATTCGCCTGGCCTTCTACCCGGCTGACTCGCTGGCCATCTCGGCGCGCTTCTCGCTGATGCAGACGCTGCCCACGGACGACGTGCGCACCGCCAAGCGCAACCTGAACAGCCGCATCTTCTTCTCGGTGCCGATCTGGTCGGTGATGGGCGACATCGAGTGGAGCCCGCTCTACGGCAAGGTGGCGTTCTTCAACTCCATCCTCCACCTCGACGCGTACCTCGTCGGTGGCGGTGGCGTCGTCTACACCGAGACCTCGGCAGCCCCCAACCGCACCGTGAACCCGGCCTTCGATCTCGGCCTGGGCTTCCGCTTCGTCGTGAAAGACTTCATGGCCGTCAACGTGGCCCTCATCAACACCACCTATGTCGACACCCCGACCGGTACCACCAAGGGCGTGACGCAGAACCTGATGTTGGTGAACGCCGGCGTCTCGATCTTCTTCCCCTTCAAGTCGACGTACCGGGAGGAATGACGATGAACCGCCTCTTCATCCTCCTGCTCGCCCTGCTCGCCGTTCCCTCCTTCGCGCAGAAGGCCTCGTCGGAAGACGAAGCCGGTGACGTGTCGGAAGTCGACAAGGACGCCTCGGGTCCCCTGAAGGACCGCATTCGTCCCGTCTCGGGCCACCTGTTCCTGATGGACGGGCGCTTCGAAGTCAGCCCGGGCATCGGCCTCTCGCTGCGCGACGCGTTCTGGCAGAAGGTCGGCTTCGGCGCGGCCTTCACCTACCACTTCACCGAGACCATCGGCGTCTCGGCCCGGGCCACCTACAACCTCTCGCTCGTCTCGGGCTCGGCGCAGATCTGCGATCCCGCGGGCGGCGGCTGCGCCGTCCCCACCGTGCCCGAGTTGACGACCTTCAACGGCGCGACCGCGAACGTGGCCTTCGGGTACATGTCGCTGCTGACCAGCGTCGATCTCCAGTGGTCGCCGCTCTACGGAAAGATCGCGCTGTTCTCCGAGAAGATCCTCAACTTCAACATGTACGGCCTCGCGGGCCCGACGTTCCTCATGTACGGCCCGAACAACCAGTTCACCGTCGGTGGGAACATCGGCCTCGGCTTCCGCTTCTTCCTCAACGAGTGGCTGACCATCCGCCTCGAGCTGCGCGACGTCCTCTACAACGAGGTGGGCGCGCGGCCTGACCGCGAAGGCAACATCCAGAACTCGTTCCGCAACCAGTTGATGATGGAGCTCGGCTTCTCGATGTTCTTCCCCACGCTCTTCCACGAGGAGGGCTGAACATGCGCCCCTCTCGCTTGCTCGCGATGTTGGTGATGGTGGGCCTGACGGCCCCGGCCTTCGCCCAGATGAACTTCGAGGGCCTGGACCTCGGCGGTTCCAAGAAGAAGAAGAAGGCGTCGGGGAAGAAGACCGACAAGAAGACCGACGAGAAGAAGCCGGAAGGCAACGGCGAGGTGCCGCTCCCCGAGGGCGGGCTCGACCTCTCGAAGCCCATCGCCGAAGAGAAGCCCAGGGACAACAAGCCCGCGGCCACCATGTCGTTCGACGCGGTCGACGTGTCGGGCAAGACGGGCGATCGCCAGAAGATGGACGCGGCGATCACCCTCTTCAAGAACGACAGCTTCGAGCCGGCGGCGCTGGCCTTCTTCGACATGAGCCAGGACCCGGCGATGGCCGGGCTGGCGGTCGAGGCCGAGTACTGGCTGGCCAAGAGCCTCTACAAGCTGTCGATGTACCACTCGTCGCTGCAGATGTTCTCGAAGGTGCTGGCGCGCGGGCCGTCGACCAAGTTCTTCAAGTCGTCGCTCGAGTGGCTGTTCTTCATCGCGCGCAAGACGGTCAACGAGACCGTGGTGCTCGACGAGATCGCCCGCTACTCGAACTACGAGTTCCCCGAGCGCTTCCGCAACGAGTTCCGCTACCTGCTGGCCCGCTACAACCTGGTGCGCGCCAAGGCGTTGGACGACGCCGAGCAGACCGGGGAAGCCACCAAGGCCTTCGACGAGGTCAAGCGCCTGGCCCTGATGATCCCCAAGGGCGACGTGTTCTACCCGCGCGCCAAGTACCTCGAGGGCCTCGCGTACTTCCGCGAGGGCAAGCTCGAGACCGCGCTGGAGACGATGAAGGAAGTGGTGCGCGTGACCCGCACCGCCGAAGGCCCGATGACGGCCGAGGCCAAGCAGCTCAAGACCCTGCGCGAGCTGGCGTTCATGCAGCTGGCCCGCACCCACTACGGCGCCAAGCAGAACCGCTACGCGATCTTCTATTTCCAGAAGATCGAGCGCGGCGGCGTGCAGTGGCTCGAGTCGCTCTTCGAGGCCTCGTGGGCCCACTACCGCATCGGCCAGTACGAGCAGGCGCTCGGCAACCTCATCACCCTGAGCTCGCCCTTCTTCCGCGACGAGTACTTCCCCGAGGCGCTGATCCTGAAGGCCGTCGTCTACTTCGAGAACTGCCGCTACCGCGAAGCGCTCACCATCATCGAAGACTTCGAGAACATCTACGGCCCGGTCCAGGAAGAGCTGTCGGTGCTGGTGAACAAGAACATGGAGGCGACCGAGTACTTCAACGTGCTCGACACCGTGCGCCAGAAGAACAAGGCCGGCACCAAGCTCAAGGGCACCGACGAGATCCTCGAGCGCATCTTGAACCTCGCGCTCACCGACAAGGACCTCAAGAAGACCGTCGACTCCATCGGCGAGCTCGAGGGCGAGATGGACGCGGTGGGCGAGAAGGGTGACACCTTCAAGTACTCGAACCTCTCCAAGCAGGTCATCGAGCAGCTCAAGGCCCAGCGCCAGCTGCTGATCGCCAAGGCGGGCCTGATGGCCAAGGCCAAGCTGGACTTCGAGCTGGGCCAGTTGAAGACGCTGCGCGCCAACGGGCTGCGCATCAAGTTCGAGACCACCTCGAAGGAAAAGGACTTCCTCGAGCAGATGCTGCAGGCCGGTGGCCAGCAGTCGGTGGTGAAGAACTACAAGTACTCGGTGGCCGTGTCCGACGACCAGCTCTACTGGCCTTACGTCGGGGAGTACTGGCGTGATGAACTCGGCACGTACCAGTACACGTTGACCAAGGGCTGCATCGAGCGCGACAGCGCCAACACCAAGAGGGAGTGACCCACGTGAACCAGCGGCCGGTGACCATCGCCTTCGACGTGATGGGCGGCGACCACGGCCCGCTGGAGATCGTTCGCGGGGCCGCGCAGCTGACCCTCGACACGCCTCACATTCACGCGCTGCTGGTCGGTGACCGGGCGCAGATCGACCTCGCGCTCAGCCAGGTGAGGCACCACGCCGAGCGGGTGGCGGTGCACCACGCCCCCGACTTCGTGGCCATGCACGAGAAGCCCAACGCGGCCCTCGACGCCAAGCCGCAGGCTTCGGTGCTGGTGGCCGCCCAGCTGGTGCGCGAAGGCGAGGCCGACGCCATGGTCTCGGCGGGCCACACCGGCGCCGGCGTGCTGGCCTGCGCGCGAACCTTCACCCTCATTCCCGGCGTGCGGCGCGCGGCGCTGGCCACCGTGTACCCGACGGCCGTGGGCCGCGGCGCGAAGAACGATCCCTTCAGCCTGATCCTCGACGTGGGGGCGACCGTCGACGCCAGCGCCGACGACCTGGTGGCCTTCGCGGTCATGGGCTCGGCCTACGCGCGCATCATCTCCAAGAACGAGAACCCCACGGTGGCCTTGCTGAGCAACGGCACCGAGTCGCAGAAGGGCCCGGCGCGCGTGGTCGAGGCCAACCTGAAGCTGCAGTCGCTGCCCGGCCTGCGCTTCATCGGCAACGTGGAGGGGGTGGACATCCCCAAGGGCACCGCCGACGTGGTGGTCTGCGACGGCTTCGTGGGCAACGTGTGCCTCAAGATGCTCGAGGGCGTCAGCGAGACGGTGATGGAGCTGGCGAAGTACGCCTACAAGGAGAAGCTCCTGTGGCGCGCGGGCCTCGCCATGCTCTCGTCGGGCATCGAGCGCATCAAGGAGGTCACCGACTGGGAACAGTACGGCGGCGCTCCCATTCTCGGGTTCGATCGCCTGTTCATCAAGGCGCACGGGCGGTCGAAGGCGCGGGCCATCTCCAACGCCGGCAAGGTCGCCGCCCGGGCCGTGTCGAACGATCTGGCCAACGCGATCCAGGCGCTGCTGCCCAGGGCGTAAAGGCTGCTAGAAGCGCCGGTGTCCGTGAGCCCGACCGACCCGAACACTCCCATCACGCGCATCTACCGGTGGGATCTCGACAAGACCTACCTCCAGACGGAGTTCGACACCCTGCGCCAGCTCGTGCGCACCGCCTTCCAGAAGGCGCACGAGAAGAAGGCCATCCCGGGCGCGGCGGCGCTCATCCGGGAGCTACGGTCGACCGGCGGCTCGCGGCTGTGCATCGTGTCGGGCAGCCCCACGCAGATGCGCACCGTGCTCGTGGAGAAGCTCAAGCTCGACGGCGTGGAGTTCGACGAGCTGGTGCTCAAGGACAACCTGCGCAACCTGGTGCGGGGCCGCTTCAAGGCCATGCGCGGGCAGGTCGGCTACAAGCTGCCGGTGCTCCTCGAGAGCCGCGCGCGCGCCCCGGTCGACGCGGAAGAGGTGCTCTTCGGTGACGACGCCGAGGCCGACGCCTTCATCTATTCGCTGTACGCCGACATGGTGGCCCGCCGCGTCTCGGAGCCCGTGGTGCACAGCGTGCTCGAGGCCGCCGAGGTGTACCCCGACGACATCGACCGGGTGATCCGCCAGTGGAAGGAGATCCCCCAGGCCGACCCGGTGCGGCGGATCTTCATCAACCTCGATCGCCTCACGCCCCCCGCGGCCTTCGCCCACTACGGCCCGCGCGTGGTGCCCATCTTCAACTACTTCCAGGCGGCCCTGGTGCTGCTGGGCGACAAGCACCTCACCGCGCCCCAGGTGCTGCGGGTGATGATCGAGCTGGTGCAGACCGCCGGCTACAACCTGCTCACGCTCTCCAACTCGTTCCAGGACCTCCTGCGTCGTGGCTTGCCCATCGCCGACGTGGCCCAGTCGCTGGTGGAAGCGCTGCAGGGCCCCGCGGCGATGTTCCAGGTGGTGCGGCCGGTGCCCGACATCATCGCGGCCTTCAGCAAGCGCGTGGTGGCGCTCGGCGCCCAGCCCCCGCCGCCGAAGGTGCGCGACATCGACTACCTCTCGATCCTCGACGACGCGCGGCCGCGGACCCACAAGAAGCGAAGGCGGTTCGAATGAAGCGGTTCTCCTGGCTGGTGCTGGCCCTGGTCGCGTGCGGGGCCCCTACGACGCCTGCGCCCACCGCGGTCTCCTCGAGCCCCCTCGCGGGCACCGTCGGCGGCCAACCGTGGCGCGCGGTGGGAGCCGTGGCCTCGGCGCGCCGGGCCTTCGCGGACGACGGCGGCGAGCGCTGGATCGACGTCAGCAACAAGGTCATCAGCTGCGCCGAGTTTCTTCCCGAGGCCCAGGTGATTGGCGTCGTGCCCTGGCAGGTCGGCGCCTACGCGCTCTCGCTGCGCCACAACCTGACCTTCGTGGTGCACCAGGCCGACGGTGGGCTCGACAACCTCGTCGCCACCTCGGGCCGCGTGGAGGTCGTCACCGCCCCTGGCGCCGACGCGGGCACCGCCACCTTGCGCATCCGGGCGCAGTTCGACGCCGAGAACACGGTCGAGGGCGAAGTCACCGTCTCGGTCTGCGACTGACGCCGCGCTGGCTTTTTGCCCACGTTTTCAGGGTATAGGGGCCGGGCACCTTGTGACGGGCCCGGCTCTTCAGCCGATCGCCGTGAGATCAGGGCTGTGTCAGGAACGAGATGAGCACCGACAATACCGCCTCAGAGCAGGCGAACGAGACCCGCCCCGCAGCCCCTGTCGGAGGAGGCCTCGACGGCCCCGACATCGAGCCTTCCCGCCTCGACCCCGACGCAGTGCGCGTGCTGTTGCGCCTGCGCCAGCACGGTCACGAGGCGTACCTCGTCGGCGGGTGCGTGCGCGACCTGCTGATCGGGCACGAGCCGAAGGACTTCGACATCGCCACCAGCGCGACGCCCAACCAGGTGAAGTCGCTGTTCCGCAACTGCCGGCTCATTGGGCGCCGATTCCGTCTCGCCCACGTGTACTTCAAGGGCGGCAAGATCCTCGAGGTCTCGACCTTCCGTGCGATGCCCAACCTCGTCGAGGAGCCGCAGCCCTCCGAGGCCGCCGAGGGCGAAGTGCACTCCGAGGGCACCGAGCACATCGCCGCCGCCGACGCCGAGGCGCTCGTCGCCGTGGCCGAAGGCCAGGAAGTGCCCAGCACGCCCGTCGAGGACGTGCAGGACGAGGTGGTCGCGCCCGTCGAGGCCGCCGCGCCCGAGTCGCCCGACCTGCTGATCACCGAAGACAACACCTTCGGCACCGCCGACCAGGACGCGCGTCGCCGCGACTTCACCATCAACGGCCTGTTCTACGAGCCGTCGGTGGGCCGGGTGATCGACTACGTGAGCGGCCTGCGCGACCTCTCGCGCCGCGAGATCCGCACCATCGGCGACCCCGAGGTGCGCATGCGCGAAGACCCCGTGCGCATCCTCCGCGCGGTGCGCTTCGCCGGGAAGCTGGGCCTCGACATCGAGTCGCGGACCTACGCGGCGATGGAAGGCGCGGTCGAAGACCTGACCCGCTGCTCGCCCCCCCGGCTCCTCGAGGAAACCTTCCGCCTGCTGCGCGGTGGTCACGCCCGCCCGGCGCTGAACCTGGTGTCGGCCCTCGACGCGCTGCGCGTGCTGTTGCCGCCGGTGCACGAGTACCTCTCGGGCCAGGACGCCGACGGGGTGACCGAGTACTGGCGCTTCGTCGACGCCATGGACCTCGCGGTGCGCGGTGGCGCGAACTTCGATGACTCGATGTTGCTGGCGAGCATCCTGTTGCCCATCTCGCTCGACGAGCCCGAGGCGCCCGGCTCCGGTGAAGACGACGGCAGCAAGCCTCCGTCCGTCGCCCAGGCCATCGAGCAGCTGCTCGCCTCGCTGGTGCAGAAGGCCCGCCTGCCGCGGCGCATCGCCGAGCGGTGCCGCATGATCCTCATGGCGCAGCGCACGATGGCCGGCCTGCGTCGGCGCCGCGGGGGCCTCATGGGCTTCCGGGGGCACCCGCTGTTCAACGAGTCGCTGGCGGTCTTCGAGGTCTGGGTGCGCGCGACCGGCGAGTACCAGGACCAGCTCGAGAAGTGGAAGACGGGCGCTGCCCCGATGCCCACCACCGACGCTCCCGGCCCGCGCCGCCGCCGCCGCCGTCGTCGTCGTGGTGGTGCCGGTGGTGACGCGCCCGGTGGCGCTTCTCCTGCGCCTGCCAGCGAGTGAACCCCATCGTTCACGCCGAGCTCTCGTGGCTCGGCGCGCAGCGGTTGACGGACCGGCGAGATCGCCTGTTGGTGACCCTCGCCGGAGTGCTCCCTGATCTCGACGGGCTGACGTTGCTCGCGGGCCAGGAC
>CAIVGN010000056.1 GCA_903905455.1 uncultured Archangium sp. | reverse complement strand
CGCCCGTGCCGCCGCCCGCGGTGACCGCGCCGAAACCCGTCGCGCCCGCGCCCGCAGCGGCGGCCCCGACGCGACCGCCGCCTCCGGTGATGACCCCTCAGGCGACCCGGCCCGTCGCGCCGGCCGCGGTGGTGGCCCCGGCGGCCGTACCCGGGACCCCCTCCGCCGTACCCGGGAACCCGGCGCAGATGCCCAAGGCGGCGATGCCCTACCCGGGTGCCCAGCCGCAAGCCGCCCAGCCCGCCGCGCCGGCCCGGGCCGCGCCGCCGGTGATGAAGCCCGCTGCGCCGGCCGCCCCGGTGGTCAACCAGGCGGAAGAGACGAAGCAGCTCGAGGCGCTGCTCGTGCAGATGAAGACGGCGAACTACTTCGACGTGCTCGGCCTCAAGCGCGACGCCGACGCCAACCAGGTGAAGATCGCCTACCTCAAGGCCGCGCGCAGCTACCACCCCGACACCGTGCCCCCCGGTTCCCCCGAGGCCCTGGCCAAGGTGAAGGCCGACATCTTCGGGTTGATCGGCGAGGCCAACCGCACGCTCTCCGACCCCAAGCTGCGCGCCGACTACCTGGGCGAGCTCGACGCCGGCGGCACCGGCTCGAAGGTGGACATCGAGAAGCTGCTGCGCGGTGAAGAGGTGTTCCAGAAGGGCCGCATCCTGGTGCAGGCCCGCAAGTACCCGGAGGCCCTCAAGCTCTTCGAGGAGGCGATCGCCTGCAACGCGGCCGAGCCCGAGTTCTATGCCTGGCGCGGCTACGCGAAGTTCCTCGGCGCCCCGGACAAGAAGCTGGTGCTCCAGGACGTGATGCGCGACTTGAAGCACTGCCTGGCCGCCAACCCCAACATCCCCTCGGTGCACTACTTCCTGGGGTTCATCGCCAAGGCCGGGGGGGACTCCAAGGCCGCCCTCGCGTACTTCAAGAAGTGTGTCTCGCTCGACCCCAAGCACATCGACGCCGCGCGCGAAGTGCGCATGATGAAGTAAGGGGGGGCCCATGCCTCTCAATGGAAAGCAGAAGCGTCAGCTCCGTGCGCTCGGTCACCACCTGTCGGCCGTCGTCCTCGTCGGCTCTGACGGGGTCACCGAGGGCGTCATCGGCGCCGCCGCCCAGGCCCTGGCCGATCACGAGCTGATCAAGGTGAAGATCGCCGAGGAAGACCGCGAAGGCCGCATGAAGGCCGTCGAGACGCTCGCCGGAGGCACCGGCGCCGAAGTGGCCCAGACGCTCGGCCGCACCGTGCTGCTCTACAAGAAGAAGAAGAAGAACTCGAAGATCGCCCTGGTGAAGTGACGCGCCTTCAGCGGGCCGGCTCCTGGAGCGCGTCGCCCACCAGCTTCGCGCCCGAGGCCAGCTCGCCCAGCAGCGCCGGTGGGAAGTACTGCCGGTGTGCTTCGCCGGTGCCCGCCCGCGCTGCCTCGGTGGTCTCGACGTAGCCCGCGTAGCCGTCGGCCAGCGAGACCAGCCGGGTGACCCGGGCCTGCTCTTCGAGCACCAGCCCCGCCGGGAGCGAGGGCTCCACGGGCACCCACAGCAGCCGCGCTTCGCCCAGCCGCAGCCCGTGCAGCACCACCACGTCCTCGGCGTCGTCGCACAGCGCGTTCTCGGCCGCGGCGGCCAGCAGCGAGGGCACCAGCCGGCTCGCGTCGGGCCTGGGCAGCGAGACCCGCACCTCGTTCCACGCGCCGGACAGTGGCTCGGCTTGCGGCGCCGTGGGCAGCGCCCGCACCAGGGCCTCGAGCTTCTCGGCCACCGCCTCGGGCGTGGGCAGCAGCTGGCGGTCGATGCTCGCGTTGCCCCCGGCGCCCTGCAGCACGAGCGTCACCGGCCCCTGGTCCCGCTCCAGCCGCTCGGCGAGCAACCCCGGCCAGTCGGCGTGGAGCCCCTCGGGCTTGCGGGCTGCCAGCGTGGGGTGCGCGGAGAGAATCAGCACCTGCGCCACCGGCCCGCTCGCGGCGTCGAAGCGCAGCTTGGTCACCCGGCGATCCACGTCGGGCCCGGAGCGGGCGACCGACACGCCCTGGCTGCGCACTTCACCCAGCTCCAGCCGCGCGGGCAGCACGTGGGCGTGGGCCTCCTCGAGCGCCTGCCTCGCGGCCGTGACCAGCACCTGCTGCGCGTCGGGGGAGAACGAGCCGAGGGCGGCGAGCTCCGAGGCCAGCCGCGGGTCGTAGCCCGAGGGCCCGGTGTGGGTGTGCGTGGCGACGACCCAGGTGGGCCACTTCTGTCCCTCGCCGATGGCGTCGCGCAGCTGCGGCGGCACCAGCAGCGCGTCGAGCAGCACCACGGCCATGCGCTGCCCGCCCAGCTCGATGACCAGCGCGCGCGCGGCCAGCGGGGTGAGCGCGCGGGTGACGCTCGCGCGGGGCGGGCCGTAGCCACCGACGGTGGTGGGGAAGGGCACCTGCAGCGCCACCTTCGCCGCGCCCACCTTGAGCTCGCCCTGGCTCTGCGCCACCTGGGTCAGGGCAGGGGCCTTGTGGGGCCAGGCCCCGCAGCGATCGACCGAGAGGTACGCGACGGCCGCCACGACGAGCGCGGCGAGCAGGCCCCCGGCGATGAGCAGGCGCTTCTTCACGGCGTCGAGCCTGTAGCAGAAAAACACGAAGGGCCCGGCGCTCCCCCTCACGGGAACGCCGAGCCCCTCGTCCCTGCAGCGCCTGCCCGGTCGGAAGGCGCGCGTCGGGAAGCTGCTTACTTCTTGCCCTTCTTCAGCTTGGCCTTCGGGGCCGGCGCGGCTTCGGCCGGGGCGGCCTCCGGCGCGTCACCTTCACCGGCCGCGGCGACGTCTTCCGTGGGGGCGTCGGCGTCGTCGTTGAGCGGCGCGGCGATGGACGGGGCCGAGCCGCCGGTGCGGGAAATCTCCAGCTCGTACGAGTACCCGCCCTTGACCTTGATGTTGTCCGCCGGCCAGACCTTGACCTTGTAGACGCCCGGCTTCGCGTCGATGGTGGCCACCGCGTTGCCGCCCACGCCGCCCGAGACGTTGGCCACTTCAGCGCCGCTGCCATCGGTGATCACCAGGCCCGGATCGAAGGGGAACTTCTTGGCCGGGGCGAAGACCGTCAGCTCGTACCGGCCCGCGTTGGTCACCGTCCAGGTGTAGAGCTCCTCGCTCGAGACGTTGTCGGTGCAGCGCAGGCGCACGTCGGTCATCGTCGAGGGGCACGAGGCGCCGGCCGCGTTGGGGTCCGCCTTGGGCCCGAACATCATCAGGGGGATCGAGAGGACCGCCGCGAGCCCGCCACCGATGAAGCTGAACTTCTTCTTCTTCTCGAACGAACCGAGCATGCCCTCGCGGCCCTTCGACGAGGTCATCATCGCGCGCCAACCCGGCTTGACCAGCGACGCGCCCTCGAGCTTGCCGAGCACGAAGAGGTTGCCCTCGACCGGCACGTACTTCTCGGTGGCCTTGAAGCCCGTGGTCCAGCCCTTGTCGGAGCCGATGACCGGCACGTCGTACGAGTACTCGCCGAACTGGATGTGCGAGCTGCCCGAGCTGCCGTTGATCTCCTTCTTGAAGCCGTCCTTCATGTTGTCGAAGTCGGCGCCCTTGCTCACGTCGATGCTGATGGGGCCCGTGCCGTCATCGAGGCCGAACACCGTGCCGCCCTTGATGGTGTCGAGGGTCTCCGTGCCCTTGACCGTCTTGGTGCCGTCCTGGGTGGTCTCCGTCTTCTCGTACATGCGCTCGATCTTCAGCTCGTACGCGAGGCAGGGCTGCTTGCTCGCCGGCGAGAGCAGCGGCTGCGCGGGCGGCACCACCTTGCCCTCGGTGGACATCGCGCCCCTGGGGTCTTCCGACACCGGGTTCTTCGCCAGCTCACCCGTCTTCTTGAACGGGGCCGACAGCACGCGCTTGGCGGCCATCATGTTGAAAACGCCAAAGCCCAAGACCGCGAGGCCGATGATCAGCAAGACAATGCCCATCTGGTGACTCCAGTTGTGTGACCGCTCATGGCGGCAGTTGATGTTGGTGAAAGCGGGTCGAATTCCCCCCCCGGCGCGGACATTACCCACCGGGCCAGGTCGGTGTGAAAATCGAGTTCAGACATAAAAAAGCCGCCCGATATCGGCGGCTTGGGGCCCTCGAGAAATGGGCCGGTAAATCCGGCGGCGGCGCTCAGTACGACCAGGGCACCTTCGAGAAGTTCCGCTTTCGTTTGTTCACGAACGCGTCGCGGCCTTCCTTCGCCTCTTCGGTGCCGTAGGCCAGGCGCGTGGCCTCGCCGGCGAAGAGCTGCTGCCCGACCAGCCCGTCGTCGGGGAGGTTCATGCCGTACTTGAGCATCTTGATGGCGGTGGGGCTCTTGGTGTTGATCTCCTGGGCCCAGTCGAGCGCGAAGTCTTCGAGCTGCGCGTGCGGCACCACCGCGTTGACCATGCCCATGGCCATGGCCTGCTCGGCGGTGTGGTTGCGGCCCACGAAGAAGATCTCCCGGGCGCGCTTCTGGCCGACCTGGCGGGCGAGCAGGGCCGAGCCGTAGCCCGAGTCGAACGAGGCCACGTCGGCGTCGGTCTGCTTGAAGATGGCGTGCTCCTTCGAGGCGATGGTCAGGTCGCAGACCACGTGCAACGAGTGCCCGCCGCCGACGGCCCAGCCCGGCACCACGGCGATGACCGCCTTGGGCATGAAGCGAATCTGGCGCTGCACCTCGAGGATGTGGAGCCGGCCCAGGCCCGCGGGGTCGAGGTCCTTGTCCTCCGCGGTGTACTGGTAGCCGTCCTTGCCGCGAATGCGCTGGTCGCCGCCCGAGCAGAACGCCCAGCCGCCGTCCTTGGGCGAGGGCCCGTTGCCGGTGATCAGCACCACCCCCACGTCGGTCATGAAGCGCGACGCCTCGAGGGCCCGGCTCAGCTCGTCCACGGTGCGCGGCCGAAACGCGTTGCGCACCTCGGGCCGGTTGAAGGCGATGCGCACCGTGCCCTGGTCCACCGCGCGGTGAAACGTGAGGTCCTTGAACTTGAAGCCATCGACGGGGCGCCACAGGGCAGGGTTGAAGATCTCGGAGACCATGGTGCCGCGGCTCATAGCGGGAAGCCCAGCGTGCTGGCCATCTCCGTCAACGCCCCGATGCCCTGCGTCAGCTTGGCCATGAAGGACCGGTGGTTGGGAATGAAGGCGAACCGCGGGTGCTGCCGCCAGATGGCCTGCAGCGCCTCGTCGAGCCGCGTGGCCTGCGCGTTCGACTCGACGCGCGTGGGGTTGCCCCCTTCGATGGAGTGGCCCCCGGCCGCCGCGGTCTGGAAGAAGATCACCCCGTCGTAGCGGGCGAGCTCGGTCTCGAGCGAGGTGCCCATGGCCTCGAAGTAGCCCGGCGCCAGCCCCTCGGGCCAGTAGGCCGCGCCGTCGACCGTGCCGCGATCGCACAGCAGCAACCGGTCGGGGTACTGCGCGGCCTGCACGTCCTCCAGGTTTCGCTGCACGTGGAAGATGGCGCGCTGGGCAGACTCCTGGGCCAGCAGGGTGGGGTGCCGGGGGAAGCCGCCCGCGAACAGCATCGTCGCCGACTCCGGCACGACGATCACCCGTTCACCGAGCTCGCGGCGGAACAGCTCGGCCGCCGTCGACTTGCCGCCGCCCGGCCCGCCCGTCACCACGATGCGGATGCGCTTGCCCATGCGCCGAGGGTCGCAGCCACCGCGCGCGAACGCACGTCTTTCAGCCGGCCGTCACCAGAAGACCATCAGCCCCGCGGAGATCGACGGGTACGCGTACCAGCTGAACTTCGCGCTCGCCGCGTTCTCGCCGTAGTTGAGGCCGGTGAAGGTGAAGTCGGCGCTCGCCAGCAACGCCAGCGCCGGCGCCAGGCGCACCTTGAGCTGCAGGCGCGGCGCGGCCGTGAAGATCACCGTCATCGCCTTGCCCCCGTAGAGCTGCGCCAGCACCCCGGGCCCCAGCTCCACGCCGAGGCCAATCTGCAGCCGCCACAGGTCGAGGGCCAGGCGGTAGCCCAGGCGCAGCTGCGCGCCCGCTTCGTTGGCCGCCTCGGCGCCCGCCGGCGCGGTGTCGAAGCTCATCTCGCCCAGGGCGAGCAGGTGCAGGGCGCCCGACAACCGGCCCCCGGCGAAAGAGACGAACTGCGTGGTGAGCGGCTCCAGGTCGGCGCGCAGCTGCCACTTGGGGCCCTGGGCCGTGCCGGCCGGCGCGAGAATGCGGCCCGTGCCTCCGAAGCTCACGCCCACGCCCAGCTCGTGCTTCGCGTGGGGCCCGTCCATCGTCTGCACCACCATCGGGCCACCCTTGGCGGCCACCACCACCGACGAGGTGATGGCCGTCAGCGAGCTCATCGCCACCACCTGGCGCTGCCCGTCGACGAGGTTCACCCGCCCGCCGTAGCCCTGGCCCCCCTTGAAGAGCCGCAGCCCGTACTGGCCCGGCGCGAGCGCGACCTCCTTGGCGCCCCCCACCACCTCCACCACCACCTGGTCGCGGGCGAGGTCGGTGACCAGCGCGCGATCCGCCTCGGGCAACACCAGCATCGCCGAGGGCTTGAGCAGCGACGAGAGCACCAGCTCGCCCTGGCCCGAGAGGCGGAAGTCGTAGTTGGGGTGCTGCGCGCCCACCGGCAGCATCGCCGTCGAGCTCACCGTGCGGTCGTAGGCGTACTTGTACGCCTCGGCGAGCGTCACCAGCTTGTCGCCCGACGCGTCGGCCGCCCCGCGCAAGCCCGAGATGAAGTTGTGGGTGAAGTAGCTGCCCATCACCTCGCTCGACTCGAGGGCCGCTTCGTCGGCCGCGCTCGAGCTGATGAACGCCTCGCCCGACGCCTGCAGCGTGTCCGACAGCTTGATGGTGAAGCCCTCGGCCGGCTTGCCGCCCTTCTCGCGCAACCCCGAGCCGCTGCGGCACGCGTCGACCACCACCAGCCGCACGTCGGCCGCGGTGCCCGTCAACAGCGCCTTGAGCCTTGGGTAGGGCAGCTTCTCGTTGCCCAGCTCGATGGCCTCGCCGTCGGAGTGGCCCGAGAAATAGAAGAAGACCACCGTGCGCACGTCGGGCGACTTCTTGAAGAAGGCCACGCGATCGCGCACCTCGCCAATGGCCCGCTCCACCGACGCCACCCGCTGCCCCTGGAGCAGCATCACGTCGTCGGGCAGCACGTCGCCCAGTTCCACCATCACCCGGGCCATCTTGCCCGCGTCGCTCTCCGCGTAGCGCAGGGGCGCGAGGTCGCCGCTGCCCGCGTTGTTGCCCACCACGATCGCCAGGCGCCGCGTCTCGGCGAAGGCCGCGCTCGCCAGGAGCAGTACCGCCAGCAGGCTCCACCGGGTGTTCACGGCGCGACCTTGTGGAACTCGCGCACCACGAAGCGCGCCCCGGGCAACTTCGGGTTCTGGGTGCTGGCCTTGAGCGCGGCTTCGATCTCGCCGGCCTTGAGCGGCTCCTCCGAGAACACCGCCACCACGCGCTCCGAGCCTAAGGTCGCGTCGAGCTCCACCGAGCCGGGCAGCTCGAGCTTCGCCTTCACGTCGGCCAGGGGCTGGCTGACCTGCGCGCCGAACGGGTGGTAGACCGAGAACACGCCGGCGCCGTCCTGGCTGGCCACCAGCAGGTACTTCGAGCCCGCCGGGTTCACCATGAAGCCGATGCGATCGCCCGGGTGCAGCGCCACCTCGGGGCCCACGGGAAACACCCCGCTCTGGCCGCGCTTGGCGAAGAGCTCGAAGGTCGGTTGGCCCTTGATGCCCACGTAGGCGTCGTCTTCGGTCTGCGTTCCGGGGCCGGTGGTGAACACCACGCCCGCCGCGGCCGCCGCCAGCACCATCGCGGGCACGAGGAACTTGAGCTTGAAGCGCGAGAAAAAGCCGCCACGCTCGGCGGCCACCCGCGCCTCGACCTTGGGCAGGGTGCGCGCGAAGACGAACTGCTCGAAGCGCTGCTTGTCCTCGTTCAGCTCGCGCCACCGGGTGCGGCAGTCTTCGCAGCCGTCGAGGTGCTGCTTGGCGTCGTTGGTCTCGGGGGCGGTCAGCGCCGAGAGCAGCAACAGGTCGATGGTCTCACTCGACAGGTGGCCACGGGCATTCATGTCAGACCTCGTCCCGGCTGATGAACTTGCGCGAACGCTCCACGAACTCCTGCAGGCGGTTGATGACCGTGCGCCGCGAGATGCCCAGCGTCTTGGCCACCTGCTCCTGCTCGAGCCCGTCCACGTAGTAGAGCACCGCGACCTCCTGGAGCTTCTCGGGCGCCCGGGCGATGAGCTTCATCGCCGTGTTGCGGTCCATCATCTCGCCCTCGGAATTCACTTCGCCGCCGTCACCTTCCGGCATCTCGTCGGGCGCCGTGGGCTCGGCCTGGCGCGAACGATCGCGGATCTGGTTGAGGCAGTAGTTGGTGCTGATGCGGTAGATCCACGCCAACGCCGTGGCGTCGTCTGGAGCACTCTGGATGTGTCTGAGCACGCGCACGAAGACCTCCTGCGTGGCGTCTTCCGCGAGGGCGTCGTCTTTCAGCAGACGGCGACAGCGCGAGTAGATCGCCGTACCGAACTTTCGGTACAGGGTCGAAACCCGTTCGCTGGTGTGAACCCCGCTCTCGCTCAACGTGTGCAGCCTTTCTCACGGTGCTGAAACGGCGTCGAACCGGGCTGACGACTCCTACACGAGCCTACCTGTTCGTCCAACGACGCAGACGCCGGGAAAGACATCGGCTACAGCCTGCGGCGGCGCCGCGCATCTTCGCGACGCTCAACGGACCCCCGGAGTGACCATGTGCGGTGTTTTCGGCATCTTTGGCCATGAGGAGGCGAGCCACCTCACCTACCTCGGGCTCCACGCCCTGCAGCACCGCGGGCAGGAGTCGGCGGGCATCGTGGCCAGCGACGGCCAGGGCCTCAAGTCGTACCGCGCCATGGGCCTGGTCGCCGACGTCTTCACCGAGGCCATCCTCGACTCGCTGCCGGGCAAGGCCGCCATCGGGCACGTGCGCTATTCCACGGCCGGCGGCAGCCACGTGCGCAACGCCCAGCCCTACCAGGTGAGCTTCGGCGGCGGGCAGATGGCCGTGGCCCACAACGGCAACTTCGTGAACGCCGACGAGGCGCGCCGGGCACTCGAAGACGCGGGCGCCATCTTCCAGAGCGACTCCGACACCGAGAACGTCATCCACTACATCGCGCGCAGCCGCGCCGGGGTGTTCGAGGCCCGGGTGGTGGACGCGCTCCAGCAGCTCGACGGCGCGTACTCCATGGTCTTCCTCACCGAGAAGAAGCTGGTCGCCGTGCGCGACCCCATCGGCTTCCGCCCCCTGGTGCTGGGCCGGGTGAAGAACGCCTACGTCATCGCCAGCGAGACCACCGCCCTCGACCTCATCGAGGCCGAGTTCCTGCGCGAGATCGAGCCCGGCGAGCTGGTGGTCATCGACGAGGGCGGCCTCAAGTCGAGCTTCCCCTTCGAGAAGCGCCCGCAGAGCCGCTGCATCTTCGAGTACGTCTACTTCGCCCGGCCCGACACCACGCTCTTCGGCGAGCAGGTGTTCTCGGTGCGCAAGCGCCTGGGCGCCCAGCTGGCCAAGGAGCAGCCCTGCCAGGCCGACGTGGTCATCGCCGTGCCCGACTCCGGGGTGCCCGCCTCGCTGGGCTACGCCGAGGCCTCGGGCATTCCCTACGACGTGGGGCTCATTCGCAGCCACTACGTGGGCCGCACCTTCATCGAGCCGCAGCAGTCCATTCGCCACTTCGGGGTCAAGCTCAAGCTGGCGCCGGTGCGCAGCACGCTCGAGGGCAAGCGGGTGGTGGTGGTCGACGACTCCATCGTGCGCGGCACCACCTCGCGGAAGATCGTCAAGATGCTCAAGGACTCGGGCGCCCGCGAGGTGCACCTGCGCATCTCCAGCCCCCCCACCGCGTGGCCCTGCTTCTACGGCATCGACACCCCCAGCCGGCAGGAGCTGATCGCCGCCTCGCACTCCGTGGACGAGATCGCCCGCTACGTGACCGCCGACTCGCTGGCCTACCTCTCGCTCGAGGGGCTCACCCGGGCCGCCGGCGACGCCACCGGAAAGTCGTTCTGCAGCGCCTGCTTCAGCGGCAAGTACCCCACCGGCCTGCCGACGTAGGCGCCGGCTTCAGGCCCGGGCGACCGGGGCGGCGCCCGGCAGCTGCGCCTCGGGCGCGTGCCGCGCGTCCACGGGCAGGCGCAGGGTGAAGGTGGTGCCTTCGCCCTCGGTGCTGTCCACGTCGATGGTCCCGCCCAGCCGCTGCACCACCAGCGCGCACACCGCCAGGCCCAGGCCCGTGCCCACGCCCACCGGCTTGGTGGTGAAGAAGGGCTGGAAGAGCCGGTGCCGCAGCGACTCCGGCACGCCCACCCCGGTGTCGGAGATGGAGAGCACCGCCGTGTGCCCCTCGGTGCGGGTGCACACGGTGATGGTGTGCCGCGCCGGCGGCTGGAGGGTGCGCGCCTGCACCGCCTGCATCGCGTTGACCACGAGGTTCAGCACCACCTGGTGCAGCCGCGAGCGCGAGGCGTGCTCCAGCTGGGCCGGCGCGAGGTCCTTCACCAGGCGCGCGTAGGCGGTCAGCTCGCGCTCGGTGAGCAACAGCGTCGAGCGCACCACGTCGGCCAGGTCGACCTCTTCGATGGTCTCGTCTTCGCCGCGGGAGAAGGTCTTGAGCTCCTGCACGATGCGCCGCACCCGCTCGCCCCCCTGCATCGTCTCCTCGAGCAGGGGCTCGATGTCCGCCAGCACCCCGTCGATGCGCAGCTCCGACTCGAGCGCCCGGCCGGCCTCGGGAGACTGGTGGTACGCCTCGAGCACCGACTTCACGTCGGCGAAGTAGCCGCGCAGGCTCGCCACGTTCGACAGGATGAAGGACAACGGGTTGTTGATCTCGTGGGCCACGCCGGCGGCGACCTGGCCGATGCCCGCCAGCTTCTCGGCGTGCGCCACCTGGGCCATCAGCTGGTGCTCGCGATCCGCGTTCGCCAGCTTGAGCAGGTTGCGCACCCGCAGCGCCAGCACCCGCCGCGAGATGGGCTTGAGCAGGTACTCGTTGCCGCCCGCCTCGAGGCTCAGCGCTTCTTTCAGCTCGTCGTGCTGGTCGGCGGTGAGGAAGATCACCGGCAACCGGGACAGGTGACCCTGGGCGCGAATGCGGCGGCAGACCTCGAGGCCATCCATGCCCGGCATGCGCACGTCGAGGATCACCAGGTCGATGCCCCCTTCGTCGATGCGCGCGAGCGCCGCCGGGCCGCTGTCCACCGCCACCGCCTCGTAGCCTTCGTGGGCGAGGTACTGGGAGATCAGCCCGAGAATGGCCCGGTCGTCGTCCACCACCAGCACCCGGGCCTGCCGCGTCGGCGGACTCACCAGGGGAAAGTCATAGCGGCCCTTCATCTCGAACCTCCAGGCTTCGGCACCGTAATGCATGTCAGGCCGGCTGCCGACCCGCCACGAAGTCGTCCAGGTCGGCGGCGAGGGGGGCCTCGAAGCGCACCTGCGCCCGAGTCACCGGGTGCGGCAGCGCGAGCACCGCCGCGTGCAGCGCCTGCCGGGGGAGCCGCAGCTTCGCCCAGGCCTCGGGCTCGAGGTTCCGCTTGCTGAAGCGATCGAAGTAGCCGGGGTCGGGTCCGTACATCTTGTCGCCCACCAGCGGGAAGCCGGCGCGCTGGGCGTGAATGCGGATCTGGTGCTGCCGCCCGGTCTGGGGAAAACAGCGCAGCACCGCGAAGTCGGCGCCGTCCCGGGAAAAGCGCTGCTCGACCTGGAACCGGGTGCGCGCCGGCCGGCCCTCCTTCTCGTCGATGCGCACCGCGATGCGCACCAGCTCGGTGCCCTCGGCGATCGGCGCGTCCACCTCGAAGACGTCGAGCTTCGGTTGGCCCTCGACCACCGCGAGGTACTCCTTGCTCACCTGGCCGTCGTGGAAGGCCTTCATCAGCCGCTGGCAGGCCTGCAGCGTGCGCCCGCAGATGACCAGGCCCGAGGTCTCGCGATCGAGCCGGTGCGCGGGGTCGGCCCGGAAGTCGGGGCCGTGCAGCCGCTTGAGCTGCTCGACCAGGGTGTTGTGGTGGTAGCGCGCCGTGGGGTGAATCGGCAGGCCCGCGGGCTTGTTGATCACCAGCACCGCGTCGTCCCGGTACAGCTCCACCAGCGCCTCGGGCGGGGGCACCGTCGGCTCGTCGAGCACCCGGCGCCGCAGCTCGAAGCTCAGCCCCGGCCACACCGCCGTCGAGGCCTTGAGGCGGCGCTCGTAGACGAGGTCGTTCTCGATGAACTCCTGCACCCGGGTGCGCGAGGCGCGCCGGATCTTCTCGCAGAGGTACTTGTCCAGCCGCCAGCCGGCGTAGTTCGGCTCGACGGTGTAGCGCACCAACACCACGCCGCCGGCGCCGGGCGAGGCTGGCGCTTCGTCGCCCGCTCCTGCGTCGTCTTCGTCGTAGGGCTCCACCGGGGCGTCCTTCCCACTTCGCGCGCCCGGCGTCACGCGCGCCTCGACTGTGTGCCGCTGGAGGGTATGGTGTGCCTCCGTGATCTCTCCTGCTCTTGCGATGGTGATCGCCGTCGTCACCGTCGGTCCCAGGACCGCGATCGTCGACGTCGATGCGCCCGATCTGATGATGGGCCTCGGGGCCCAGGTGACCCGCGCGCTGATCAGCGAAGCGCAGGCCCAGAAGTTCGACCTCGTCACCCCCGAAGAGCTGCGCCTCAAGCTCGACGCCCGGCGCTACGAGAGCCTCAAGAAGTGCGGGGGCAAGCCGGCCTGCGTCGCCCAGGAGCTCGAGGGCCTGGGCATCGAGCGCGCGGTCGTCGGCCAGCTGGGCCGAGACGAGAAGAACTACCTGCTCAAGCTGTGGCTCATCGACGTGTCCTCGCTGGCGGTGATCGCCGACGTCGACCGCTCGATCCTCATCGCGGCGCGGCGGTTCCAGAAGGACGTCGAGCAGGCCATTCCGCCCCTGCTGCGCGGCGAGCGCGAGGCCCGCGGCACGCTGAGCCTGGGCGCCAACCTCGCGGATGCCCAGGTCACCGTGAACGGCGAGTTCGTCGGCACGCCCCCGCTGACCCTGACCCTCAAGCCCGGGAAGTACGAGGTGAAGGTCGAGCGCAAGAAGTACCTCTCGATCACCCGCCTGCTGGGCGTCGAGCCCAACGCCGAGACGAAGGCCGAGTTCAAGCTGCTGCTCAAGCCCGGCGAGCTCGCCGACGAGCCGCTGGGGCCCGCGCTCAAGAAGAAGCCGGGCGCAGACGCCGCCCCCACCACCACGGTCACGCTCTCGGCGCTGACCTGGGTGCTCGGCGGGGCCAGCATCGCCGCCGGCGCCACCGGCCTCGCCTTCGGGCTCATCGCGCGCGGCCAGGAAAAGACCCTGCGCGACGGCTACGACGCGAACACCGAGGTGTACCAGGGCACGCGCGCGCTGGCCCTCGAGCAGAACCGCAACGCGCTCATCGCCAACGTCACCTTCGGCGTGGCCGGCGCCGCGCTCATCGGCACGGTCATCTCGGGCATCGTCGACGGCACCCACGCGGTGCAGGTCACGCCCGTGGTCACCAGCACCGGCGCCGCGGTCTCGGTGGGAGGGACGTTCTGATGCGCGCGCTCTGGCTCTGGTCCTTCGTGGTGCTCGCGGGCTGCCAACAGCTCAACCCCGACGTCGGCCGCTTCAGCTGCGCCCAGGCCGCCGACTGCGGCGAGGGCTTCGAGTGCCGCCCCCAGTTCGCCGGGGGAGGGCGCTGCTTCCGCCAGGGCGAGTGCGTCGACTCCGAGAAGTGCGACGGGGCCGACGAGAACTGCGACGGCCGCATCGACGAGACGTTCCCCGAGCAGGGCGCGGCCTGTACCACCGACAAGCTCGGGGTCTGCGCGGCCGGCACGCGGGTGTGCGTGGTGGGCGCGCTGTCCTGCAAGCAGACGCTGATGCCCTCGGGTGAGCTGTGCAACCACCTCGACGACGACTGCGATGGCCAGGCCGACGAGACCTTCGACCTCACCACCGACCGGGCGAACTGCGGCGCCTGTGGCACCGCCTGCGCCACCGGCACCACCTGCGAGCTCTCGCGGTGCGAAGAGACGACCTGCGACGACGGCGCCGACAACGATCTCGACGGCCTCACCGACTGTCTCGACCTCTCGTGCCTGGGCCTGGGCTGCGTGAGCCCCACCTCCCCCCCGTGGAGCTGCGGCGCCCTCGCCGTGACCGACGGGGGCCTCGACGCCGGGGCCGCTGACGCCGGCGCCTCGGACGGCGGGCCGCGCCTGGGCTGCTATGCCCCCGAGTCGGCCTGCGCCAACGGCCTCGACGATGACGGAGACGGAGTCGCTGACTGCCTCGACGCCGACTGCGCGGGGTTGACCTGCGCCAGCGGTACCACCTGCACCAACCGCATGTGCCCGGGACCAGGATGAAACTCCTCTTCGCGTCGATCCTGATCAGCAGTGCCGTCTTCGCGCAGGTGGTGCCCTTCACCGCCGAGACGACCAGCATCCCCTCGACCCAGGTCGGTGACCCCACCTTCCTCTCGCTGCCCCGGCCCGACGGCGGCGCCTTCTCCTTGCTCGTGGGCACCGACACCGCGCAGACCGGCGTCTTCACCTACAACGTGGGCGGGGTGCTGCAGCAGGTGGTGCAGCTGGGCCTCGTCAACGGGGCCGATTCCCGCGCCGACCTGGTGCTGGTCACCCGCGCCAACGGCTCGCTCGACGCCTTCTCCGCCAGCGAGAGCGGCCTCACCGCCCTCTCGCCCTCGTCGCTGAGCGTGCCCACGCCCAACCACGTGGCCCTGCGCGCCCTCGAGGACGCCGGCTTCGAGGTGTGGGTCGACACCTCGAGCCGCACCGTCAAGCGCTTCACCCTCGAGCGCCACGGCGCGGCGCTCCAGTACGCGCCGCTGGCCGACCTCACCGTGCCGCAGACGCCCTCGGGCCTCGCGGTCGACGATCGCACCGGCCGCGTCTACGTGGCGTTGCCCTCGGTGGGGCTGCTGGTCATCGAGCGCGACGACTCGCTGAACTACGTGGCGTCGATCGACGCGGGCCAGCTCGGCGCGGTCATCGGAGGCCTCGAGCTCTTCCCCGCGGCCGACGGCGGCACGCTGCTGTTCACCACCTCGCCCTCGAACGATCGGCTGGTGGTGCACTCGGTCGACGGCCTGCAGTCGACCTTCCTCGGGAGCTTCCAGGTCGGCCCTCCCGATGGCGGCTCGTCGCGGGCCCGGGCCCCGAAGCACCTCGACGTCTTCGAGCACGCGTTCCCCGGCTTCCCCCGGGGCGCGTTGGTGGTGCAGGACACCCAGTTGGCCAACTACAAGCTCGTCTCCCTCGTCGACGTCGACCGGGTGGTGCCGCTGCCCCCGGCCTTCGAGCGCCACCCGCCGCCCGTCCCCTCGCCCGACGCCGGGGCGGCCGACGCAGGCGCGGCCACCGACGCGGGCACCGGCAGCAACGTCGTCGGCGGCGGGGGCACCGGCGGCCCGCGGCCCGACAGCTCGCCCTCCGACCCCACGGGCTGCGGCTGTACCCAGGCGCCCTCCTTCTTCCTCCCGGCCCTGCTTCTCCTGGTGTCGATTCGCCGAACCCGCCCGTGACCCGTTCACCCATGACCAGACCCGTTCTCCTGCTGTGCGCGCTGTTCTTCGGCTGTCAGACCCCTCGCGAGCCTGAGCACGCGGCGGTGGCCATCACCGCTCCCCCGGCGCCGGCCACGCCCGCGAAGTCGACCCAGGCACGGCGCATCACCATCGTGGGCACCAACGACGTGCACGGCTGGGTCAGCGGCATGAAGGAGCGCTTCCCCCGCGGCGAGATCCGCTACGGCGGCGTGGCCACCTTCGCCTCGTACGTGCAGGTGCTCCGCCAGGACAACCCCGACGGCGTGGTGCTCGTGGACGCCGGCGACCTCTTCCAGGGCACGCTGATGTCGAACCTCACCGAGGGGAGCGTGGTGATCGAGGCCTTCAACCAGCTGAACTACGACGCGGCGGCCATCGGCAACCACGAGTTCGACTACGGCCCGGTGGGCCCCATCTCCGCGGCCACCCAGGCGACGATGGACCCCTTCGGCGCCCTCAAGGCCCGCATCGCGCAGTCGAAGTTCCCCCTGCTCTCGACCAACATCTACGAGGCGGCCACCGGCTTCCGCCCCACCTGGCTGCCCAGCGACGGCACGGTGATGATCGAGCGCCACGGGCTGAAGATCGGCATCTTCGGGCTCACCACCCCGCAGACCCCCACGGTGACCCTGCCCATCAACGTGGCGAGCCTCAAGTTCCGCCCGCTCAACTCCGAGGCCCTCGCGGCGGCCACCCGGCTGCGCGGCAAGGGCGCCGACCTCGTCATCGCGGTGGTGCACGCCGGCGGCAAGTGCGGCGACTGCTCGAAGATGGACGACCTCACCAGCTGCGATGTCGACGCCGGTGAGATCTTCGAGATGATGAAGGGCCTGCCCGAGGGCACCCTCGACGCGGTGATCGCCGGCCACACCCACGCCCAGGTCGGCCACGTGGTCAACGGCACCCCGGTGATGGAGAGCTGGGCGCTGGGCCGCTACTTCGGCGTCATCGAGCTCGCCGTCGACCCCGAGACGAAGAAGGTCATCCCCGGCCGCACGCAGATCAACTCGGGCATCGAGATCTGCGAGACGTGGGACATCGAGACCAAGAGCTGCGACCCCAAGAAGCTCCGTGCCCGGGCCGACCAGGTCACCCCGGTCAACGCCAAGTTCCGCGGCCAGGTGATCCGCGTCGACCAGACCGTGCTCCAGGCCCTGCAGCCCGCCGAGCAGGCCGTCGCCGAACTGCAGGACAAGCCGCTGGGCCTCACCGTCCCCCACGCCCTGGGCCGCGTGTACGAGGGCGAGAGCGAGCTGGGCAGCTTCCTCGCGGACTCGCTGCGCGCCATGACCCACGCCGACGTCGCGCTGATGAACCCCGGCGGGCTGCGCGCCGACCTCAAGGAAGGGCCGCTGACCTACGGCACCGTCTACGAGGTCATCCCCTTCGACAACGCCGTGGCCACGCTCGAGCTGACCGGCGAGCAGCTCGAGCGGCTGCTGACCTCGGCCTTCGGCTCGAAGAAGGGCGTGTTCCAGGTCTCCGGCATCGAGGTGAAGCTCGCCAAGTGCGTGGTGCCCGATCGGCTCCGCGGCTTCACCCTGACCGGCGGCAAGAAGCTCGACCCGGCCCGCAAGTACAAGGTCGCCATGCCCGACTTCCTCGCCCGCGGCGGCGACGGCCTGGCGCCCGTGCTGGCCACCATCGACCCCTCGCAGGTCGACTTGGCCGAAAACAAGGGCACCAACCTCCGCGACGACTTCATCGCCTGGTGGCAGGCGAAGAAGGAAACCTTCAAGGCGCCCAAAGCAGGGCGACTGAGCTTCGTCGACCCGGGTGAGACCTGCACCGCCTCCACGCGCACCGACGCCATGCCGTGACGTGACAATACGTGACAGGGTACTTTTCAAACCCCCGTCATCTCGGTAGAAATCGATCTGAGCCCGAGAAATCGGCTCGAAAGGGGGGTCGCCGCACGACCTCCCCGCTACGGTTTCCCGCCAGCGACGCGCCGTCACGAAGGAGAAGCAGGTGCTCTACAAGGTCACTCCGATGCTCACCCCGGTCGAGGCCAAGAAGCCCGCGACCGATCCCGCTGCCCTTCCCAAAGAGGCGCGCAAGCGTCGCAAGTCGGCCGTCTTCGATGCCGAAGGCCACGAGGTGCTCATCACGATGATGTGCCTCAAGTGCCGCTCGATGAAGCCCCTGGGCATGTTCGGGCTGCGCAAGATGGCCGACGGGGCCATCCGCAACCAGCCCTGGTGCCGCACCTGCCGCTCGGGCGCGGGCACCAAGAAGAAGCCCGAAGTGCATGACGCCGAGCCGGTCCTCGAGGCCGCCAGCCTCATCGCCGCCCCTGCGACCCTCGTCGAGACCGTCGTCGCCGCGAAGCCCGAGCCCCGGAGCGCCCTCGAGGAGCTCATGGCCGCCGACGGGCCGATCTGACGAACGTTTCCCCGAAGTCCGGAAACACCGAAGCCCCGCTTCCTTTGCAGGAAGCGGGGCTTCGTTTTCTTCAAACCCTGCTGCGTTGTGGAGGTGAACGGGATCGAACCGATGACCTTCGCATTGCGAACGCGACGCTCTCCCAACTGAGCTACACCCCCATATGTTGCAGGGCCCCGACGTCACAGCGGGCGGCGGGCTGACTACGTGTTCATGGGCCTTCCTGTCAACAACTGAAAACATCGTGCCCATCGGCACTTTGAACATTTGACGTGGCGGTACTGCGGTGCAAAAAAGTGCGACTTTCCGATGCCTCCTGTGACGAAGACTCTGAGCCCTGCCGAGCTCGCAAAACTGGAGCATGCTTTCGCGACTGATCCTGCATCAGAGGCCTACAAGCCTCTGGCCGAGGCGTATCTCGGCATGGGTCGGTTCATGGAGGCGATGGTCGTTTGCAAGAAGGGTGTGAAGGCGCACCCCTCTGTCGCGGACCCGCGAGTGTTGCTCGCGCGCGTCTATGCGGAACAGGGCAAGGATAAGAAAGCCCTCGAAGAGTTGGTGGGCGCGCTGCAGGTCTCGCCCACCGACAAGATCGCGCTGCGGATGATGGGGTCGCTCCAGATCAAGGGGGGCGACACCCAGCCGGGGAAGGACAACCTCCTCAAGGCCTTCGAGACCGACCCCCAGGACGGCGAGACCGTCGAGCTGATGCAGAAGAACGGCGTCGCCGTTCCCAAGCCGGCCGCCCCGGAGCCGCCGCCTCCGCAGCCCATCGCGCCCCCTCCGGTGCTGGCCCCTCCCGCGGGCGCCACCGCGACCTCGGGGTTGCAGCAGCCCGCCTCGAGCGAGCCCGCGTCGATCATCGTCGACACCGGCGAGGCCCCGGTCGTGGTGCAGCCGCAGCACCAGGCGCCCCGCACCGCCGCGCAGCCGCGCCCCGCGCCGCAGGCCCGTGCGGCCCAGCCGCGACCGGCCCAGCCCGCCGCGCGCCGTCCGATCACCCAGGAATTCGAAGAGCCCGAGAACTCCGAGGTCCGTCGCGCCGCCGCGCCGCGCAGCGGGGCCTCCAAGGCCGTCTTCTTCCTGCTCCTCTTCGCGGTGCCCGTGGGCGCCGCCGCGTACTTCGGCATCGGCCAGTACCGCGCCAAGCAGATCCGCGAAGCGAACGCGGCCATCCGCGAGGCGACGACGCTCATCAAGAGCGACACCTTCAAGGGCTACGAGCAGGGCATCGCCAAGTCGCAGTTCGCGCTCGATCTCGACGCGTCGGGCGACACCAACCGCAATGCCCGCGGGCTGCTGGCCTACGCGTACACGATTCGCTGGGGCGAGCACATCCACGACGACTCGAACCGCGAGAACGCCGACAAGAACATCAAGGCGGGCATCGCCAACAAGGAACAGTCGGCCTACCTGCACGCGGCCGACGCCATGTTCAGCTACTACGATGGGCGCACCGACGACGGGCTCAAGTCCATCGAGGAGCGCATCAAGACCGCCGAGGCCGACAAGAAGCAGGTCAGCCTCTACTACCTGACGCGCGGCGTGCTCCAGACCAACAACGGCGACCTCGAGGGCGCGAAGGACTCGCTCGACCGGGCGCAGGCCATCGCCCCTGACGACCCGCGGGTCTACGTGGCCATCGGCAACCTGAACCGTCGCCGCGGCTCCGACATGCTCGCGCTGTCGGCCTTCAACAACGCGCTCAAGTACACCCGCAACTCGCACCCCGATGGGTTGCTGGGCACGGCGAACCTGATCCTCGACCAGGAGAACCCGGGCAACGGCTACTGCATGGCGGCCAAGTACGTGAAGGCGCTCCAGGGCATGGCGGACACCGCGGCCCCGCGCCAGCTGGCGACCAACGCCTTCGTCAACGCGCTGCTCATCAGCCGCGTCTCGCACGACATCCCGCAGTACACCGACAAGGCCTTCCAGAAGACGCTCGAGGAATGCACCGGCGTGAAGCCCGACGAAGCGCAGGCGAAGAAGGACATCGCCACCGCCGAGAACGACGGCCTCTCGCAGGACCGCAACAACCCCGAGCTGTACCTCATCCGCGGGCGGCGCCTGGCGTACGAGGGCAAGCTCGACGAGGCCGCCGCGGAGATCCGCAAGGCCATCGACATGAACGCCCGCTCGTCCCACTTCCACGTGGAGCTGGCCAAGGTGCTCTCGAAGAAAGAGGGCGGCGAGGCGGCGGCCGAAGAGGCGCTCAAGAAGGCGCTGACCCTCGTGCCCGCGAGCCCCAAGCTGCTCTCGATGCTCGGCCAGGCCCAGTACAAGCAGAAGAAGTACGACGCGGCCCGGGACACGCTCGAGAAGGCCACCGCCGACGCGAAGACCAAGAACCCCGAGGCCCGGTTCCTCCTGGGGAAGATCTACCGCGACGACAAGAAGGACTACGCCAAGGCCATCGAGAACCTGAAGCGCGCGGGCGAAGAGTATTACTCGGACCCGTCGATGGCCTCGGCCGCGTACGACGAGCTGGGCGGCGCCTACGAAGCCAAGGGCGAGAAGGACGGCGCGGGCGCCAGCTACGAGAAGGCCCTCAACGCCGACAAGGACAACCCGGGCCCCTACTGCCACTACGCCCGGCTCCTCTCGAAGGACCCCAAGGAGAAGGACAAGGCGAAGACGCTGGCCCAGGCCTTCGTGAAGATGGCTCCGCGGGACCCCTGCACCGAAGAAATGCAGCGCCTCGGTGGTGCGGCCGGCGGCGGCGGGTGAGCGTGACCCCTGGCCGTGCCCGTTCGGGCCGGCCCGGTCTCTTGTGTGGCAGGGCAGGGCGCGCTACGTGCGCCCCGCCTTGAGAGCCGAACCCCTGAGCGCGCCGACGTCAGCTCCCGAAGCCTCGCGGTCACCCTTCGCGATCGCGGCTGATTTCGTGTCGTTGACCAAGCCGCGGCTCTCGGGCCTGGTGCTCTTCACCGCGGCCGGCGGCATGTGGCTCTCGGGCCGCTCGCTGGACTGGAAGACCTGGCTCTTCGCCATGGCGGGCACGGCGGGCACGGTGGGCGCGGCGAACACCATCAACTGCGTACTGGAGCGCGATTCGGATCGCTTCATGGCGCGCACCGCCAAGCGGCCGCTTCCCATGCAGCGCCTGAGCGCGACGTCGGCGCTGATCTTCGCGGTGCTGCTGGCGGTCGTCTCCTTGCCCCTGCTGTGGGTGGGCGTGAACTGGCTGACCGGCGTGCTGGGGGTGGTGGCGCTGTGCAGCTACGCCTTCGTGTACACGCCGATGAAGTCGCGCACCCACTGGGCGATGCAGGTCGGGGCGATCCCCGGGGCCTTGCCTCCGCTGATGGGGTGGACGGCGGCCACCGGGCGGATCGAAGCACCCGGCCTGGTGCTCTTCGCGATCATGTTCTTCTGGCAACTGCCGCACTTCATCGCCATCGCCCTGTTCCGGAAGAACGAGTACCAGGCGGCGGGGTTGACCAGCTTGCCGCTCGAGAAGGGTGACGACGTCGCCCGGCTGCACGCGGTGGGCTACGTGGCCGCGCTGCTGGGGGTCTCGGTGCTCCCGTACTTCGTGGGCGTGGCCGGCTGGCTGTACCTGGTGGTGGCGCTGGTGCTGGGGGCCTGGTTCGCGTGGGTCGCGGTGCGCGGTTGGCGCGGGCAGCTGGGCCCCGTCTGGGCGCGGCAACTCTTCACCACCTCGCTCTTGTACCTGACCGGCCTGTTTGCAGCGTTGGGCCTCCCGGTCTGAGTCGACCCGATCAGGGTGAATGACCCGGGGCTTGTCTGTCCCACCTCCCCCGACTACATGAACTTTTACGCAGGTGGGGGGGCTGGCTCCTGCGCCTCAAAAGTGGTCGAAAGCCTCGGAACGATGATGGAAACGAGCGCCAACCCTCGCAGGAAGCGGGTGTCGATGACCGACGTGCCCCGGGTGCACCTCGAGACGGCGCTCCAGAAGGTCGGGGGTAGGTGGGTCGCGGCGACGCCGGACGATCAATTGCATAGCTTCGAGGGCCGTGGCGGCGAGGTGTCGGAGGTCGGGGAGCGGATCGTCGAGTTGATCGACGGGAAGCGGTCGGTGGCGGAGATCGTCGCGGTGTTGTTGAGTGAGTTCGAAGTGACACCAGAGGTGGCCGAGACGGACACCCTGGATTTCGTTGCGTTGCTGGCAGACAAACACGTCCTGACGTTCTGAATCAGCTGGGGTCGTCCGGACACTGAATGGAGAGGGTGCGCACATGGTTCGAGGGAACATGATGCGGATGGCCTGGGCTGTTGGGGCCATCGCGTTGGCGAGCGGGTGCAGTGACTGTGGTGGGACCACGACTCCGGTGGACTGCACCGATACGACGGTGACCTTCGAGACGCCGACCTCGGGCGCGACGGTCGATTCTCCGTTTGACGTGTCGATCGTGGTTCGAGCGCCGGATGGTTCGGCGTTCGCCATCGACGGCGCGACCTTGAAGGTCGGCGAAACGGAATTCACGGGCACCGCGACGGTCGACGGGAGCCGGGCGACGTTCACGGGCGTGACGGGCGGCGAGGGCGGGCAGACGCTCACGGCGTCGATCGCGCGCGGCACGTGCTCGAAGTCGGCGACCTCGGCGGTGACGGTGCGCTCGGCGTGCAGCACGCCGGCGGTGACCGCCTTCGCGTTCCCGCAGGACGTGGCGCCGCTGGGCGTGCTCAACAGCAGGGAAGTGCCTCCGGGCACGAACCTGCAGGTGCGCGTCGACGCGACGTGCGTCACGGGCGCGCAGGTGCGCATCAAGCGCGGCACGGAGGTCGTGGGGGCGCTCGCCGCGTTCACCAACGGCACCGCGACGCTGACGTTGCCCACGCTGCCGGACGCAGACAACGCGCGGTACGACCTCTTTGCGGAGCTCGTGCGTGATGGGCAGGTGCTCAACACGGCGCAGGGAAACCCGGCGGCCTCGGCGTCGATCCAGGTCAACCGGGTGCTGCCCACCGTCGCGCTCACCCACCGCGCCTCGTTCGGTCCGATGGATGACGCCGACTCGGCGACCGCGGGCTTCCAGGTGCGCATCACGGGTACCGCGCCGGTCGACACGACGTGCCAGTTGAAGGTCGACTCGCAAGCGGCGCAGGCGGCGACCCCGAACTCCACCGGCGACGTGTCGGCGGACTTCACGGTCACCTCGGGCGCGCACACCTCGGAGCTGACGTGCACCGACGCCGCGGGCAACAGCGCGACGGCGATGTCGTCGTTCGTGGTCGACTTCATTCCTCCGACGGTGGCGATCACCTCGCCGGCGTCGATGGATGGCGGGGCGACGATGGTCGTCACCCAGTCGCCGCTGCAGGTGGTGGTCAGCACCACGGGCGCGGAAGACGGGTCGATCGCGAAGATCCTGCGCAATGGCGTCGAGGTGGGCGCGGGCACGGTGACGGGCGGGACGGTGACGCTGCCGGTGTCGTTCGGGATCGACGGAGACTACGCGCTCGAAGTTCGGGTGACGGACCTCGCGGGTAACACGACCTCCGCGACGCTGAACGTGACGGTGGCGCTGAGCGGTTGCGGCGCCATCTTCTCGCGCCCCGGGTCGTGCCCGGCGCTGCTCACCACTGCCCAACTCGCCAACGGGACGTATTCGTTCCAGACCACGAGCAAGGCCGTGTGTGGCAATCAACCTGCGGTGTTGTACCGCGCGGACGTCTTGTCCGATGGTGGTGTGACCGCACCGCTGCTCATCGCGACTACGACCGTCGGATCCTCCGGCGTGAGCGTATTTCCGTCGGTGACCTTGGCAAGCGGTGACTACTCGTTCGGGGGCGAAGTCAGCAACATCGGGGTCGATGCCGGCGTGAGTTCAGTGAGTTGCCGCGTGACAGTCGATCTCGACGGACCGGCGATCACCAGCCCTGTGGCTCTCTCGAACCCAATCAACATTGCGCAGGACACTCAACTGGCGACTCCGGGCGTGCAGCGCACGCTCTCCTTCTCTGCCCGTGTTCCCATGGGGGGCCGCGTCGACGTGTGCACCACCCAGTCGCTCGATCCCGTCACCATGGCAGCTCGGACTCCGTCTGCGGAGTGCGGAACTGGTTGGTTCCTTCTGCAGCAGGGTGTGTCGAGCCCGGTGTCCGGGTTCACTTTCCCGGACGGCAGCTACCAGATTAAGGTCGTGGTGGTCGGTGGTGGCCTCGCGGTTCCGCCCAGCTCGCCGCCCGTCCAGTTGTTGGTCGACAGCGTGCGTCCGTGCGTGAACGGGCTGACTCGGTCGCTTCCCCAGGACATGAATGGCGACGGGCGGCTCAACATCGCTGAACTCGGCGGGGCCGCGCCTCGACTGGAATTCCAGGTGGGCTGCGGCGACGCGCCGGCGACACTTGCCGCGGCTTCCGCGGTGACCGTTCGCGATGTGGTTTCGGGCGCTCCGGCCTCATTCCGTGCCTCGACGACATCCTTCGCCGCCGGAACTTTCACGGTCACGCTGACGGGTGCATATACGACCGAGGTCGATCTCAATCTGTTCGTCGAAATCACGGACCAGGCCAACAACAAGAACCAACTCGCGGCGACCAATGACCCCGCGACCTTCACTTTGCGAGTCGATCCCGTGGTCCCGACGTGCACCATCACGTCTCCGTCGGTGAGCCAGACGCTCCTCGGTATTGCGCAGATCCCCGGCGGGAACTTCGACGTCATTGTCGCCACGAGCGCGGATGTCGGCGCGGGAGGCGTGAACGTGAGCTTCACCGGCCAGACTGCGCGCGCGTTGACTCCCACTCTCAGCCAGGCGACGACGACGTATGTGCTCTCAGGCGACGCCACGTACTCCATTGGCGCTACGTGCACCGATCAGTCAGGCAATTCGGGCTCCGCCACCGCCCGCACGACACGCGCGGACCTCCTTGCTCCGACCTGCAATTTCACGGCGCCCGCTGATGCCTTCGCTTCCGGCTCCAATGACGTGATCACGACCGTAACCGTGCTCGGGCTGACGACGAATGACCCTACCGCGCTGACCATCAACTCGAGCGTGTCGGGGATACAGAACAACCAACTCGCGGTGGTGGGTACCACTGCCACGGGCACCGTGACATACCCGAACGGTACCCAGACGATCACGGCGACCATCACGGACGCGGCAGGAAATACCTGCGTAGCCCCCGTGGGGGGACGCCGGAGCGGGCAACTCACGGTTAATACTACGTCCTGCTCGCTGGCCTTCGCCGCTGGGGGGCCCATCTTCATGAACCCCAATGGCACCAACTGGCTGAATCGTTCAGGTGCTGGGTTGGCGACAGGTGTGGTCGCCACGAGTGCGAGCGTTGCCGTCGGCGCCATCACGACTGACTGCGGTTCGGGTCGGAACGTGTACCTCTACCAGGGCCCGCAGCTGACGGTGCCTACTGGCACCCCCCAGGTCACCAGTGCCGGTGGCACCGTGACCTTCCCCCTCCCTGTTCCCGCCTTTCAGGAGGGCCAGCAGTGGACGGTCACCATCGACAATGGAGCAGGTGTCCTGACGCACCGGAGCTTCTACGTCAGCTTGGTTCAGCCCTCGATTGGCACCATTGGGCTCCAGCGGTCCTCGACGGTTCCCGGTGTGATTCCCGTGGCTGCAAACACCTCTCTTGTGTTTGGCGCGGCGACCGGCAATCGGCGCATCGAGACGGCGACGGCCAGCGATCGGGTGTTTGCGGATTTGGACTCATCGGTTGCTGACGCCCAGTTCCAGTTGACGTTGACCTCGATCAACGGAGCGCGGTTCGGTACGGCGAACGGACTCCTCGATGTCCTCGAGGGAGCAACCAGCATTCTTCCTGCACTCATCTCCATCACGGCGTCGCCGTTCGACCCCTCGATTCCGCGACTGAAGCTGGGCCACCGCCTGGATGACTCGACAGTGGACCTGGTGATTCGAATCACCTCGCCATCGGGCAACGTCTTTGAGAGCCGACACCCGTCTGAGGTCGACGTCATCGCCCCTGATGCGCCGGATGCGGGGCAGACCCTCACCCTTCCTCGGGACGCGACAGTCACCCTGAACTGGGCTCCGGTGTACGACGACGGGGCCAACGCGGCCAGTGGTGGTCTGACGGGTGGCCCGGCGCTGCAACTGGCGGGGTATGACGTTCGATGGACGACCTCGTCTGTACTCTCGAACAACCTGATGGCGAGTTCCGACGACTATTTCGGCTCTTCGTCCAAGCAGGACGGCATCACGACGTGGTCGGGGAGCTCGATCTCGAAGGCCCTCTCATTGCCCCCGATCAACACGTATTACATCGCGGTTCGGGCGCGCGACGAGGTGGGCAACTACTCAGCCTTCACGGCGCCCACCGCCCTCACCAACCCGTGGACCGTGACCACCTTGGCGGCGCCGGTGGCGAGTTCTTCCTTCGGAGCGACGGTTCTCTCTGCGCCGCTGGTAGGCAATGATACCAATCCGGACATCGTGGTCTCTGCGACTGGGGTCGCCGGCGGAGGCGCAGTGTATGTCTACGACTCGAGCGTCTTGACCGCTTCCCAGACCGGTTGTGGCACGGGCTGCCAGGCCCTGACCCCGTCGACAGCCGTAGGCACCCAGTTCGGCCATGACCTTGCGGTCGGTGACGTCGGCCGTGTGGGCGCCGAGTCTCGCTCCGACCTCCTGGTGGCTAGTTTGGGCAGCGCCACCCCGGTTTTTGGCCGCGCGGTTCTCTACTTCGGGACCACGGCATCGGCGCTCGTGGCCGCGGACGCCATTGAGTTCCGAGGACTCGACACCAACAACCGCATCGGGACCGCACTTGCTACCAGTGCAGCGATCATCCGAGACATCACCGGCGACGGACTCGCGGAAATCGCCTTCGCTGCTCCTGGTCAGGCCACGAATCGCGGGCGAGTGCTGATCTACAGGGGGCGGGACCGCGCAGGTTGGGTCGCCCTGCGCACTGCGACCGACACCACTGTGGTGCCGAACGTGCCGTACATCCCGGTCAGCGGTGCGACGGCCGACTACGTGATTGATGGCCCGCTCCCGGCGCTCATCGCTGCATCATCGAACGCGTTCGGCCAGAACCGGCGCGGCTTGGTCAGCGTGAACGACCTCGATGGCGACACTTTCCCCGACCTGGCGATCCCGACCTCGCGTTCGACCATCAACAAGTACCGGATCTTCGGCTCGGCGGCGATCAAGGCCTCGACGGGGGCCGCGCCTCTCGATGCGACCACGGCCTACGTTCAGGAGTTGTCGCTGCCCGTCGGTACCGACAACAGCACCGTCTCAGGCGTGGGCAGTGTCACGCTGGCGAACGCCGACTTCTTTGGGTCGACCGGCGCGGACCTCGTGACCACTTTCTCCGGTGGTGCTGGCGGGGGGCAGGTGCTCCTCTATTCGGCGCTCACCGCTGCTCCGGCCAACCCCACTCCAACCGTTCTCTCTGGGCCGCTGACGTTCGGTTCGATGCTGGCGATGGGCACGCTCGACGGCGATGCCACTCAAGACCTGGTGACGGCGACGGCCCTCACGACGGGAAATCTCGCCTGGGTGCTGTACCAACACGGCGGGACCTTCGAGACGGCTGCCCTCGAATCGAGCCCCGTCTTCTGGGTTACTCGTTTGAATGGGCAGACGGTGACCGGCAACAGTGCCAGCCGAGTAGGCTCCGCGAGCCTTGTGACTGACATCGTTGGCAACAACGCCTTAGTGCTGGGCGACTTCGTGGTCGGGGAAGTAAGGATCTGGCGATGAACCGAGAGCCGAAGCGTTTCGACACGAGCAAGAAGGCCTACGTGCCACCTGTCGTTCGTACGCAGGTGCCCCAGGGGGCCCAAGTGCTCTTGGCCTGCACGGGCCGCATCGACTGCGACTTGCTGTTCTCCACCGGGCCGTGCTGTGCGGCGACCGAGGAAGAATGCGCGAACTGCTGAGTGACGAGGTGCGAGAGCGTCGGATTCGTCCGACCCCTCGCGTTTTGGACGATCGGGAGCCGCATCTGCGGGTTCACTCATCCGGCACATGCCCTTCGGGTCAGTCAGTCACCACACCTCGACCCGCAGCCCCGGCACCCGACGAAACTCCTTCTCGTTTCGGGTGACCAGGGTCGCGCTGTGGCTCAGCGCGATCGCGGCGATGAGCAGGTCGTTCCCTCCGATCGGCGTGCCCGCGCGCCGCAGGTGGGCGCGTAACGTTCCGTAGTGCTCCGCCGAGTCGTCATCGAAGGGCAAGGACGGGAACAGCTCGAAGAACGCCGCCAACCGGGACCGGTTCTCGGCCGGCCTCGCGCTCGCCTCGGCGCCGGAGATCAGCTCGGCGCGCACCACGCTGCAGACGAAGGCCTCGCCCTCCTCGAGCGTCTTCATCTGGCGCCGCACGCCGGCATCGGACCCATCGAGGAACGCGCTGCAGATGTTCGTGTCCAGCAGCCGCATCACGGCTCCTCGGGCGGCGGGTCTTCGATCTGCGGGAAGCGGCCCACCCAGCTGCCCTCGAGCTTACCGAGCGCCTCGCTCCACTTCGACTTCCGCTTCCGCCCGTCCTTCTTGCGCGCGAGCTCGGCCAGGTAGGCCGAGACCGTCTTGTGCTCTCGTCGCGCGGCGCGCCGCACTGCCTGCTCGAGATCATCAGGGAGGTAGATGGTGAGCTGAGCCATGCGACATATACAGTAGTAGATCTCGAATCTTGGCCGCACCGCGCACCTCGAAAATGGGGAGGCGCAAGGGAGTCGGGTCCCCACCCGACCCCCTCGCGCCTTCGACCATCGGGCCCACCAACCCCAAGCCCCACTCACCTGCCCGACGTGCTGACTGCTGAGCAGCCGGCGGGCCAGCCGTAACCTCCCGACATCCCGGCGCTGACCGGGGCCCGGCCGTCTGCCCGAATGGACCCGTACGGATGCTCCACGTCGCCCTCTCGGCTATTGGGAGTCGGTGCCCGTCGAGCTGCGCAAGGGAGGCCTGGTGCTGCGGGGGACGCCGCTGTGGTTCGACGCGCGCACCAAGTCTCCGGTCGCCTTCGTCAGCCACGCCCACAGCGACCACATCGCGCGCCACCAGCGCACCATCGCCACCCCCGAGACGCTCGCCCTCATGGCGCACCGCCTC
Organism: uncultured Archangium sp.; assembly: GCA_903905455.1. Classification (GTDB taxonomy): domain Bacteria; phylum Myxococcota; class Myxococcia; order Myxococcales; family Myxococcaceae; genus Archangium_A. The sequence goes on along the minus strand of CAIVGN010000056.1, from coordinate 819 downwards.
GGCCCCCTCGAGCACGCCACCCCCCTGCGCTACGGCGAGTCCCTCACCCTCGAAGACCTGACCCTCGAGTGCTTCTCCGCCGGCCACGTCTTCGGCTCGGCCCAGGTGCGCGTCACCCGCGCTGACGGCCACCGTGTCGTCTACACCGGCGACCTGTCCCTCGAGCCCGCGCTCACCTGCGCGCCGGCCGAGGTGCTCGCCTGCGACACCCTGGTCATCGAGTCGACCTTCGGTGACCCGAAGTACCGCTTCCCCCCGCGCGCGCAGGTCTACGACGACGTCACCGCGTGGTGCCGCCAACAGCTGGCGCGCGGCGTGCGGCCCATCCTCCTCGCGTACTCCCTGGGCAAGTCGCAGGAGGCCGTGCGCCAGCTCGCCGTGCGCGGCCTCAAGGTCTGCGCCCACCCCACCATCCACGCCGTGGGCCGGATCTTCGAAGACCTGGGCATGCCCGTCGGCGCGCGCTGCTTCGACGGCACCTTCCAGGATGACGAGGTCGGGCTCTTTCCTCCCTTCCGGCGCGGGGACTCGCTGGCCGGCGTCAAAGACCGCGCGCTCGCGGTGCTCACCGGCTGGGCCCTCGAGCCCTGGGGCGCCCGCCGCAGCGGCGCCGACATCGCCTTCCCCGTGTCGGACCACGCCGACTTCCCCGCGTTGCTCTCGTACGCCGAACGCAGCGGGGCCCGGGAGATCATCACCCTGCACGGGTTCGCCACGGAGCTCGCCGACGCCCTGCGAAAGCGCGGCCTCTTCGCCCGCGCGGTCCACGAGCAGGTGCAGATGACGCTCGGCCTGCGCTGAGCGGGGCTACAGTTCGGG
>CAIVGN010000055.1 GCA_903905455.1 uncultured Archangium sp. | reverse complement strand
GCCGGCGGATCACGCGGCGACGCTCATCTTCTAGTGCGCCAACGAGATGTGTACGGCGTCGCACACCGCGGCCCGGAGCGCGTTGGCCCTGGGCTACGCGAACACCTTCCTCATGCCGCAGGGGTTCATCGGATGGAAGAAGTCGGGGCGGCCCGTGGCGTGGCCCTGACGGCGTGTCGGCCCCCTCGGCTATAAGGGTGGCATGGTGGCTCCGGTCGAAAGCATCGCAGCGTGGCTCCCATGACCGCTTGGTTCCCAATCGCCCTGCCCGGGGACTACACACCGCAGAAGGCACGAGTTCATGGTGACTCTGTCGTCGTGCTTGCCGCCTCAGCCACAGCTCAGTCAGCGTTGTTTGTACGAAAGCGCGGCAGCACCGCGCTCCGGATCGCGATCATTCCGCCGAGCGCCTTCATCAAGGATTTTGTCGCGTTTTCTGATCTCGGCGTTTTCGTTCTCACCGCAGCGATGGCTAGTCGTGACGGCAATTTGACTTCATGGGACGGCCTCCAGGTGCTGGAGCTGAACCTGGATACCTGCGCCATCAGGACTGTCTACTCGAGCGACGACTGGGACAGGCGGCAGGTCTCGTTTCCGATTTCTTTCTTGGGCTCCACCCCTGATCGCAGACTGGTACTCGCCTGTGGGCAACACGTAGCTCCGGGAGAATCGGCCCTCGACTATCGCGTTGGCTACCTCGACCCGGTTTCGGGACAGCTGGAACTCGCGGAGCAACTCGCCGGCCTCGTTTTCTGATCGCCCGGCGTGCTGGCCGGAGCGAACCGCGCTGAGTTGAGACTCAGGCCGCGCGAGACGACTTGGCGAGGAATGCGTCGAGGGTGCGCAGGAGGGCGTCTCGGTCACGTCGGTGGTGACGCGCTGGCGCGTGAAGGAGAGCGAGTCCGACGCTTGCTTTGTCGAGGAAGAGGTCACGGCGGTAACGGATCGGACCGCACGCGTCTCCCATCGTTTTGGCTGTGGGCAAGACCTCGAGGCGCCGTTCATGAACAGTGTCTGGCAGGTTGGCGCTGGCCAAGTTGAATATGGGCTCGCGGACGGCGGCGGAACTGTTCGCTTCGGAAGGTCGCCATGAGGGGCCAGTTCCTGCTGGCCGAGGCCTGGCTCAGCGCGTCGGATCAACGACGAAGGCATCCGCTGCCCTCGTCGCGTCCGCGGGCGAAGCGCCGACGTCGAGCAACCGCTGCACCACGGCCTCCCGGCTGACCCGCCTCGCCGGCGCCCCACGCAGGCGCGGGCCGGTCAGGGCCAGCAACCGCACGTAGCGCTCCAGCATCGCGCGCCGTTCGAACACCCGCTGCACGAGGGCCACCAGTTCCTCACGCGCGATGGGCTGGGGCGGCGCCTGGTTCTGCGCGGCGAGTCCACGGAGCGACGAACCCTGCGGCGACGTGTCGATGGCGAGCCACTGCTCGTTGGTCACGGTCTCCGGAGGCGCGGGATCGCCACCGCGCACCGTGAAGCCCGTACCGGTCGCCAGCAGCAAGCCGATGCCCACGCCGTTGAGGGCGAGCCGCGACCCGGGGCTCAGCCCGGGACTCTGGTCGAGCGTGAGCGAGGCGCGCAGGTGCACCACGCCGCGGGCCTCGTCGACGCTCGCGCTCTGCGCACCGAGGGCGATGGGCCCCAACAGGTGCAACACCACCGGGGGCGGGAGCGGGATCACCGGCTCCGCGCCGACGCCGCGCCAGGTCGCCAGCGCGTCGAGCAGCGCCACGGTCATCGCGGCCTCGCCCGTGGGGAGCGCGCCACGCTCGAGGCGCCTCCGCAGCGCCAACCCGAGCAACGCGCCGGACGGACGCCTGGCGAGCAGCGCCACCGCAGGCTCGAGCTCCTCGGGCGTCGCAGGTGTCTCGACTGGAAAGTCGAAGGAGCCGCGCCCCGGACCCTCGCAGCGAAACGACAACGAGCAGGTGACACAGGTGCCGATGATGACCGGTGGCGTCCCCGTGGCCTGGGCGGGCTTCAGGCACGCGGGGCAACGACCCAACAGCCGCGTCGGCACGGGCGCAGGCGGCGTGACCGTGGCCTGGAGCTCCTCCGGGAGCGACATCTCCTTGCCGCAGTGGACACAGCGCAGCGGCTTTCGTTGGGCGATGCGCTGCAGCACCACCGCGCGGGCCTGTCGAACACTGCGCTGACACCCGGAACACGTGAGGTCCACCACCGGCACGCCTGTGCTCATCGCCCCAGCATAGGGGCCGCGCGGTCACTGCAATGGGTCGACTTGAGGCGCACCACCAGCGGTCCGTTCGAGCCTCCCCCCCAGGTAGCGCTGGAGCACGGCGATCAACGTCGCCACGCCCAGCGGCTTGACGAGCACGTCGTCCATGCCCGCGGCCCTGCAGCGGCGCTGGTCTTCGTCGTAGGCGTCAGCGGTGAGCGCGACGATGGGCACGGGCTTCACGGCTTGCACCCGCTCCCACTCGCGTACCGTGCGCGTCGCCTCGAGGCCGTCGAGCACCGGCATCTGGCAGTCCATCAGCACCAGATCGGGGCGCTTTTCGCGCTTGAGCAACTGTTCGACGGCCAGCGCGCCATTCTCGACGCTGGACATGGCCACGCCGAACTTTCGCAGCAACCCCTCGACGACGCGGCGGTTGGTGAGGTTGTCCTCGACGATGAGGACCTCGCCCGAGAACTGCGGCAGCGCGTCTGGACGAGCGGGCGCCGCGTCGGCAACCTTCGCCCCGCGCGCCGCGATCCCCACGCGCACGCGGAACCAGAAGCGTGCCCCGCGCCCCTCTTCGCTCTCGAGGCCGACGTCACCGCCCATCAGCTTCGCGAGGCTCCGCACGATGGACAGGCCGAGCCCAGTGCCGCCGTAGCGCCGCGTGGTGGACGAATCGCCCTGCACGAAGGGCGCGAAGAGCTGGGCCTGCTGGTGCGCGGGCACACCGAGGCCGGTGTCCTCGACCGAGAACGTGAGCTCGGCCGAGCCGTCGCCGCGCTGCACCTCGGCGACGTCGAGCCGCACTTCCCCGTGCGCGGTGAACTTCACGGCGTTGGCCACCAGGTTCGAGAGCATCTGCCGCAGGCGCGTGACGTCGCCCAGGTAGTGCTGCCCCACCGGGAGCCGCAGCGTGCTGCGCAGCGCGAGCCCCTTGTCCCGCGCCGATCCGAGAAAGAGCCGCTCGATTTCACTGACCACGCTCGCGGGGTCGAAGGGCGTGAGGTCGAGCTCGAACTTTCCGGCTTCGATCTTCGACACGTCGAGGATGTCGTTGAGCAGCGTGAGCAGCGTGTCGCCCGAGGTCAACAGCGTCTGCGCGTAGTCGCGCCGCTCGGCCTCGCCGAGCCCGGGCATCAGCAGCAGCTGCCCCATGCCGAGGATGCCGTTCATCGGCGTGCGCAGCTCGTGGCTCATCATCGCCAGGAAGCGCGACTTGGCGTGGTTGGCCTCTTCGGCGGCGCGGCGCGCGTTGATCAACTCGAACTGCGCGGTCTTCCGCTCCGTGATGTCGGCGAAGCTGCCCACCACCCGGGCCACGTTCCCGCTCGCGTCGCGCTCGACGACGCCGCCACGGTCCTCGACCCACAGCGTGCGGTCTCCCACCACGAGCCGGTGCTCCGAGCGGTAGCTGTCGCTCTTGCCCTCGAGCACCTGTTGGAGCCGGCCCCACACCGCGGCCTTGTCATCCGGGTGGATGAGGGCGCTGAAGCTCTCGACGTCACCACCGACGGCGCGGTCGAGGCCGAGCAACTCGTACCACTGGTCGTTGTGCTCGAGCGTGCCCGTGGGCACGTGCCAGTCCCACACGCCCTCGTGGGTGATGCGCAGCACGTGCTGCAGGCGCTGCTCGCTGTCAGCCACGCGCTGCTGGGTGCGCACGATGTCGGTGATGTCCTGCGCGATGACGAGGATCTCGTTCTCGCCGTGCTCGTTCTTCAGCGGTCGCTTGATCGACCGGTAGGTGCGGATGTCGCCGGTGACGGCGTCGCGGCTGTGCTCGATCACCGTCTCGGGCTCGCCGCGGGCCATGATGCCCAGGACGCTCTGCCGGAAGAACTCCGCCATCTCGCGCGGCACGCCAAAGGCGCCGTCTTCCTTGCCGACCATCTCCTCGGGGGTGGTGTTGTAGAGGCGCGCGACGGTGCGGTTGCCGAGCAGGAAGTTGCCGAAGCGATCCTTGATGACGAGCGGGTCGGGAAACTCGTCGATGATGGTACGCAGCAACCGCCCGCTCTGCTCGAGCGAGGCGCGCAGGCGGTCCTTGGCGGTGCGCGCGCGAAGAGTGCAGGCCACGCCGACGAAGACCCCCTCGTCGAGGAGCGGCACCAGCCGCCCCTCCAGTTCAATGCCATGCGCCCAATCGCGCGCTTCCTTCGTCGCGACCGCCACCTCGTAGTGCTCGCGCAGGAAGCCCAGCGGCTGTGCACCCTCGGCCAACACGTCGAGCCCCAACAGCGCCTGCTTCGACTGGCCGAGTACCGAGGCCAGCGCGTCGTTCACCGACACCACGAGGTGGTTGGCGTCGCAGAGCAGGACCCCCTCACGGTGCTGGGCGAAGAACAGCGACTGGAGTTGACAGGGGTCGGCCGTCATCTCGGAAAAGCTAATGGGGTCGCGCGCGCCCCTGCACCACTTTTCCCCGCGGCCACGTCATTTTGATGGGTCGACTTGAGCGGACTCCCGCGAGAGCGCGAGGGCCTCCATGGTCAGGCGCACCACCAGCGGGCCGATCAGCGCCCCCCACGTGCCGAACGCCGCCAGCCCACCGAAGACCGACGCGAAGAGCAGGAAGATGGGCATCTGCAGCGAGCCCATCCTCGCGAAGACCGGCCGCAGCAGGTTGTCGATGACGCTGATCACTCCCACCCCGAGCGCCACGAGGATCGCACCCTTCACCGGGTGGCCGGTGAGGAACAGGCCCAGGGCCACCGGGCCCCACACGATGCCGGTGCCCACGAAGGGGATCATCGAGGCGATGCCGGTGATGGGCCCCAGCACCCACGCGCGGGGCACGCCGAGCGCGAAGTAGATGAGCGTGGCCGCGACGCCCTGGGTGAGGCTGGTGAGGCCCACGCCCACCAGCAGGCCGCGCCCCGTCTCGTGAAACGCCGCGGCGAGCCGCGAGAGGGGCACTTCGTCGAGCGGTGCGTTTCGCTGGAGCCAGGCCCACACCGCCGGGCCGTCGACCAGGAACGCATAGGCGCCCCCGAAGTAGATGAAGAGGCCGATCAACGCGGTGGCCGCGGCGCCCGCCATGTCGGAGAGCCAGCTGAGCCCCTGGGTGCCCGAGCGCCCGGCCAGGGCCATTCCCTCGGCGAAGGTCGAAGGGACGTGGAGCGGCACCGCCGGCGTCGAGAGCAGGCTCTCCACCGCGCTGGTGGCGGACGCAGAGCTGCGCACCGTCGTCAGCAGGTCTTGCGCGCCGCCGATGACCCCCACGCCCATCAGCACCAGGGGCAAGGCGATGAACACGAAGAGCAGCAACGAGAGCGCTGCAGCGGCCCGGCGGCGCCCCTTGAGCCCACGCTCGAAGCGAACCAGCAGGGGGCGGGTCAGGGCCGCGGTCCACGCCGCGAGCAGCAAGGGAGGCCACAGGGGCCACAACACGAAGAGGGCGGCGGCGCAGAGAAACAGGGTGGTCCAGCGCAGCGGGGTCATGGGGACCGGAGCAAGCCAGCCCCGTGCCAGCCGCCGCGCGGGCACGGCCCGGCCGGTGCAGCGCAACGCCAGCGCATGCCGGCGCGGCCGTGCCTGTTTTGCCCGGGTTGGGCAACAGCGGCCACGGCAGCGAAGACGTCGCCTCGTGCTCCAGCCCCAGGAGGGGCTGGGCTGCGGGTGCGCCTTCGCCCTCGATGAAGCCCGGGCTGGAGGCGCGCGCGGGGTAGCCTGTGACTGGATGCTCAAAGCCCCCACCGAAGCCGAGGCCCGCGCCCAGCTCGCGACCCTTCCGCATACCTGTGGGGACACGACCTTCGCCCCGCCGATGACGCGCAGTCATGACGAGCACGGGCTGTGGCTGGTCTTCCGGGGGCCGTGCCCTGGCTGCCAGGAGCACCGGGAGCTGCGCTTTCACGCCCGGGAGCCGCATGGCACGGGTGAAGCTGTCTCGGGTGCAGCGGCGCGCTCCTCCGAGGACCACACGATCCATCGCGCCTGTGCGGTGTGTCAGGGCACCGGCGAGTACAGCCGCGTCACCGGGGACTACGCGATCGCCACGCTTCCCTGCGAGGTCTGCTCGGGCTCGGGGCGCGTCTCGTCGACGCTGCACTGAAGGGCCCGCGGGCTCGCGCTGGCGCTGACCCCGAAGCCCACGTCCTCTCGCACCCGCGCGCCGAAACGAGTGCCAGCACGCCTTCCCGCCGCTGGCCGTCGAAACGGGGCGGCATCGAACTCCCGCTGGGCCGCCATCAAGGCTCACGCGCACCTATGACAAAATGCAGGTCACCCCGAGGCCGACCTGCGTTTTGTCATAGGTGCGCGAAGCAGCGGGCACTGGGGTCACCACCACCTCGCCTCGCTGACTCCGCGACAGCATGCGTCACGCGAAAGGGGCACGTTCGGCAAGGGCACGGGGCAGACACCCACAGCACCCGCGCTCCCATGGGCCTCTTCTCAACTTCGCCTCGGCGTGACGCGCGAGCGACGGTAGCAGTGCCGCCTGCGGGGCCCAGCGTCTCCGCGCCGAGATGAACCCGTTCGAAGAACCACCCTCACGGGCGCACGGCCCGGCAGGCGCGCTCCGTGCGCCAGACCTACTCGCGCGGCAGGGCCTGCTTCGCCTGCTCAGGCAACAGCGGCCACAGCAGCGAATACGCCGCCTCGTGCTCCAGGCCCCGCAGCGACGTGAGCGCAGCCGCGTCGTCGCCGTTCACCTGGGCGATGGCCAGCCGCAGCATCAATCCATCGACCGACTTCGCGTAGGGCGCCAGCGACGCGTCGGCGCGGCGCTCGGCTTCCCCGAGATCGCCCTCGCGCAACGCGCACAGCCCCAGCAGCGCGTCCCCGAAGCGCGAGCTCCTTCGCGCGGGAGGCATGGCGAGCAGCGTTCGCGCCGTCTCACAGTCCTCCTGGCCCGCGGCCACGGCCGCCTTGAGCTCGCGCGCCCACTCGACGTGACCGACGTCGACGGCATCGCAGGCCAGCGCCGCGGCCTCGAAGTCACCGCGCACCGCCTCGAGCCAACAGGTGAGGATGGCGCGCTCGGCGTCATCGAAGGGGCCCGCCCGCAGCGCCTCGCGCGCCTCGTCGAGGCGGCCCAGCGAGATCAAGAACCGGACCCGCGGCGTCGCGGCGCGCTCGGGGGCCTTCGCGCTCAGCGTGGTCACCACGGCCAACGCGTCTTCGAGCCGGTGCGTCGCCGCGAGGGTCTCGCCATGCATGGCGATGGCGTCGGGCGCGTCGGGCGTGAGCTTCAGCAACCGCTCCACCTCGGCGTCGGCCTTCTCGACATCGCCCGTCAGCACCCACGCCGACACCCGCAGCGAGCGCAGGTACGCGTCGTTGGGGTCGAGGGCGAGGCCGCGCTCCGCCTCGTCGAGGGCGCGTGCGTCTTGCCCCGCGGTGTAGAGCACCAGCGCGCGCAGCCGGATGGTTTGAACGCGTTCTCCCGAGAGCTGGGGCAGCAGCACCACCGCCTCATCGACGCGGCCGCTGAAGACGAGGGCCTGGGCCCGGTAGAACGCGAGCTCCGGGTCGGGCTGCGTGGCCAGCGACGCCGTGCGCTCGAGCACCTGCGGCCAGTCGCGCTTCGTCAACAGCGAACCCAACTCCGAGCGGCGGATCCACTCGTCGTGCAAGCCGGGGATGGGGTGCAGCGACGCGCCGATGAGCAGCAGCAGGCCCAGCACCGCGGGCACCAGCTTCGCCGCGCGCAACGGGAGCATCGCCCAGGTCAACGCCGCGCCCGCGAGCATGCCGCCGCCGTGCGCGAAGCTGTCGAAGCCCACGAAGGGCCCGATGGCCAGCCACACCACGAGCATCAGCAGGTTGCGGCGCTGGCCGGGGTCCTTCCACAGCGCGGCCCAGCTCCCGAGCACCAGGCGCTGGATGACCAGCACCCCGCCCATCACCCCGAACAACGCGCCCGAGGCGCCGGCCGACACCGCGTCGTGGCCGATGATGCTCAGCGCCGAGCCCGCCAGGCCGCTGAGCAGGTAGATGGCGGCGAAGCGCAGGGGCCCCATGGCCCGCTCGAAGGGCGCGGTCCAGCTGAAGCCGGCCCACAGGTTCCACACCAGGTGCACCACGCCGATGTGGAGGAACATCGCGGTGAAGAGCCGCCACCACTCGCCCTTCCACACCAGGTCGCGCGAGTCGGCGCCGAAGCGCAGCAGGGTGGCGACGTCCTTGGTCGAGCCGCTGCGCTCGGCGATGACGAACACCACGATGCAGCAGGCGAAGAGGAAGGTCGAGACCGGCGCGGCGCGCAGCCGCTGGGGCCACGAGGGTGCGGGGAGCGGCGTGGGCGGAGGCGGTTCTTCGGGCGTCACCGGCGCGGTCTACGCCTGTCAGGACTCTGACGCACGAGAGAGGAAAGGCAGGCGCGCAGAGCCTGCGTTACCGAATCAAACGGGCGGGACATGATCGGGACGACACTCCTCAACTACCGGGTGGGAAGGCAGCTCGGCGCCGGCGGCCTGGGCATCGTCTACGAGGGCGAACACACCCTCATCGGGCGCAAGGCCGCGCTCAAGGTGCTCAACCCGCAGGTGGCCGGTGATCAAGACATGGTCGCGCGGTTCCTCGCCGAGGCGCGCGCGGTCAACGCCATCCGGCACCCGAACATCGTGGACGTCACCGACTACGGCCAGGCCGACGGCCACTTCGTCATCGTGATGGAGCTGCTCGAGGGCGAGACGCTGGGCCAGCGCCTCGAGGTCAAGGTCCGGCTCGACGAGAAGCCGGTGATGGCCATTCTCTCGCAGACCGCGTCGGCCGTGGGCGCCGCGCACGATCAGGGCATCGTGCACCGCGATCTCAAGCCCGAGAACCTCTTCCTCACGCGCTACCCCGACTACCCCGACTTCGTGAAGGTGCTCGACTTCGGCATCGCCAAGCTGCTCGGCGGCCAGGGCACGGGGCTGCGCACCTCGCCGGGGTTGATCATCGGCACGCCCGCGTACATGTCGCCGGAGCAGTGCCTCGGCGAGGCGTCGCTCGATCACCGCAGCGACATCTATTCGCTGGGGGTGGTGGCCTACCGGATGCTCACCGGCCGCCTGCCCTTCGAGGGCAACGCCATGCAGATGATGCACGGCCACCTCGCGGGCACCGCGCCCACCCTCGAGTCCTTCGGGGTGAGCGAGCCGCTGCAGCGCCTCGTCAACCGGTGCCTCGCGCGCCACGCCAGCGAGCGCTTCCAGACGATGAAGGAACTGCGCCTCGCCCTCTTCGCGCTGGGCGCCCGGCCGCAGCTCGCCTTCTCGGCGGAAGAGGCGGGCCCTCCGAAGGCCAGCGCTCCGGCGGTGCCGCAGCCCCCCACCGCGCAGCTCCCGGCGCCGCCCGGCCTCGCCACCGGCGCGGGCAAGACGGCCCCGCTGCCGCTCAACCAAAGCCAGGTCAGCACCCGCCGCCTCGACGATCACGAGCGCGTGCAGGCCATCGCGCTCGCCTCGAAGCTCAAGGAGATCATCACCAAGAAGCTCGCCGCCGACACCCTCAAGCTCCCCTCGCTGCCCGAGGTGGCGATGAAGGCCATGGAGCTCGCCCACGACCCCGAGGTGCGCTTCGGCGCCATCGCCACGCAGCTCGAGAAGGACCCCTTCATCAGCTCGCGGCTCCTGCGGGTGGCCAACAGCCCCACGTTCCACGGCCTGGTGCGCACCACGACGATGGAAGGCGTGGTGACCCGGCTGGGCATCAAGCCGCTGCTGGGCCTGCTGCAGGAGCTCGCCGCCGAGCAGGTCTTCACCTCCCGCGACCCCGTCATCCGCAACGCGTTCCGCGGCATCTGGGAACACGGGCTGGGCGTGGCCAACCTCTCGCGCGACCTCGCCGGCGAGCTCAAGAGCATCGACCCCAACATGGCCTACCTCGGCGGGCTCTTTCACGACATCGGCAAGCCGGTGGTGGCGGCGCTGCTGCTCGACCTCGAGCGCGGCAACCCCAACGGCTTCGTCAGCGGCGGCGTGTGGCAACGCGCCGTCGAGGAGTGCCACCGCGACGTGGGCGCGGTCATCGCCTACCGCTGGTTCCTGCCCCGCGAGGTGGCCGCGGTGGTGGCCGATCTCGAGGGCTACGACCTGCGGCGCGGGCGGGCGAGCTGCGTCAACGTGGTGCGCCTGGCCAACGCCCTGTGCCAACGCGAGGGCCTCGACGTGAAGGCCGCCGACCCCGAGGTGCTGGCGCGCGTCATCAACCAGGGCCGGCAGCTGCTCAACCTCACCGACGCGCAGATGGAAAAGGTCACCCGGGGCATCGTCTCGCGCGTGCAGGCCATGACGCAGAAGAAGGAAGAGGGCGAGCCCTCGACCCGGGTGTTCGACCGCACCGTGTCCTGACGGTTTCTCACCTTCGCCCCGCGTTCGCTCTACGCTGCGGCTCCTCGTGCGCTGGGTGCTCCTCTTCAGTGTGGTGACGTTGTCGGCGTGCACCGCCGCGCTGCGCCCACGTGCGCTGGTGACGTTGCCGGCGACGGTGTGGCCCAACGACACGCAGGTGCGCTGGTACGACGTGGAAGGCGACACCGAGGCCCAGCTCCGCGCCGCCCTCGACTCGCACGGGCCCCAGACCCCCGACGGCGCGCGCCACGACGCGTACACTGCGTGGCACGTGACCTGGCGCTTCCCCTTCAGCCAGTCGACCGAGGGCTGCGCCACGGGCCCCGTGAGCACCGCCGTGCGCGTCACCATCACCCTGCCCCGCTGGCGCGGCTACGCCGACGAAGGCGACGTGATGATGCAGCGCTGGCGCCACTACCTCGAGGCCCTCGAGGCGCACGAGTCGGGGCACCGCGAGACGGGCTTCCGCGCCGCCACCGACATCAACGAGGCGCTGCCTTCGCTCCCGCCCCGGCCCACCTGCGAAGAGGCCGAAGAGGCCGCCAACACCGCCGCCCGCGCGCTGCTCGAGCACTACCGCGCCCGCGACACCGACTACGACGCCGAGACCCACCACGGCGCCACCCAGGGAGCCGTGTTTCCGTGAATGCACCAGTGGTGTTCAGCCAGGCCGTCGAGGGGTTGTTGCGCGCCATCGGGAGCCGCCTGGACGACACGGCGAAGGACAAGCTGCGCGCGCTCGGCCTCGACCCCCGCGCGCGCCTCGAGCCGGCCTACCAGTTGGCGGTGTGGACCGAGGTGATGCGCTACGGCGCGACGCTGGTGGCCCCGGGGAAACCGGCGAGCGAGCAGATGTTCGAGCTGGGGCGGCGCTTCATCGAAGGCTACGCGGAGACGCTGGTGGGCAAGGCGATGCTCACCGCCATCCGCGTGTTCGGGCCCAGGCGCACCCTCGAGCGCATGAGCCGCAACTTCCGGTCGGGCAACAACTACACCGAGACGAAGCTCGAGCCGGTGGGGCCCACCGAGTTCAAGCTGTGGTTCAACGAGGTGAAGGAGCCCGAGTTCTACCGCGGCATGTTGTCGGCCGGCGTGGAGCGGGCCGGCGCGAAGGGGCTCGAGGTCAAGACGGTGAGCCACGACGCCACGGGCGCCACGTTCTCGATCCGCTGGACCTGACGGCGCGCCTCAGAGCTTGTTGAACCACGGGCCCAGGGCCGACGGCAGCGACCCCGGCATCGCCCCACCGGTGGGCACGTAGAGGGTGATGGCCGCGGGGGCCATGAGGCCCGGCAGCTCGACCACCACGCCTGACGTGGTGAGGATGAGGGCCCCCGCGCGGCCCGCCCCGACCCCGGCGACGCCCGCGTCGAGGGGTACGTCCTGGAGCCTCGTGCCGCCCTCGCGCCAGGCGGCGAGGCTCGCGCCGGAGCCCGCGGTGAGGATCCAACCCGTCAGGGTGTTGGTCGGCCAGCGGGTGTTGCTCACCGGCAGGCTCCCGGGGATGCCGCCCAGCACCTGCTTCGCCACGCCGCTCTCCGACACGTAGAGCGCGCCGCCATCACGCTCGGTCGAAAGCCCCCAGGTGCGCGCGGTGTCGTTCGCCGCGGCCAGCGCCGTGACCTCGAGCGTCCGCGAGTTGACCTTCAGGATCAGGTCGTCGCCCAGGTCCGGGTCGAGCGCAGGAGCGCTGACCACCGTGCCGTCACCCAGTCGCGCGACACCGAAGAAGCGGCGGCCCGTGGAGGTGACGGTGGTCAACGCCTGGACCTGGATGCCCTCGACGTAGGGGTCGAGCGCGAACAGCCCGCCGAGCCCCGCAGCGATGATGCGGAACCCCTCGGAGCACGGCCGGGCGAGCACCCCTCCGTTGAAGTAGCGGACCCCGGTGCCGGGCAGAGGCACGGATGCGAAGGTCAGGCCGCCATCGTCCTCGGGCGTGATGCGCATGACGGCGTTCGTCATGGCGTGGGGCAACGCGTAGACCGAGCCATCGCACCCCAGCACGCCACCACCGAAGCTTCCGGCGAAGTCGCGCGGAGTCAGGGGCAGCGGTCGGGGGCCGCCGTGGACGATCGATCCGACCCAGGTTGCCTTCTGCTGCTCGGGGTCGACGAGGATGAACTGCGCCGCGCAGAACGGGATGCCCAGCACCCGGCCATCGGGGAGCAGCACCGCGCCGCGGAACCCCTCGGGGCAGCTGGACCCGTACGAGGCGGAGATGGAGGGGACCGCGTCGATCTGAACTGCCGTGTATGCCGGAGGAGCGTCCGCGACCGCCGGCAAGGCCGTCACGGCCTGGGCCCAGACGTCGTCAATGCCGAGGCTGTTGTAGATCGAATCAATCGGGGTCCACGCCTGGGCGCCGCCACCGCCCGTCGCGTTGCCACCGCCCGTCGCGCTGCCACCGCCCGTCGCGCTGCCACCACCGGTCGCGCTGCCACCACCCGTCGCGCCGCCACCGGCGTCAGCACACGGCTCGCCAAAGAAGCAGGTCGAGGCCGGCACCTCGGCGCAGGCGGCCAGCACGAAGAGCGCGAGGACTGGGGCTCGGGGAAACACGGCGAAGTCAGTTCGAGGAACGAGTCGACGGACGCGTCAGTCGCCGGCCAGGGAGTCGGTCGCGGTGCCGAAGTGAGCCTCGTTCTGCTCACCGATCTTCTCGATCTTCTTCTGCAGCGCCTTCTGCTTGTCGGCCTTCGTCTTCTCCTGCTCGGTCGCGGCCTGCTGCTTCTCGTCGAGGGCCTGCTCGCGCTGCGCGAGGTCCTTGTTGCGCGCGTCGAGGTCGGCCGACTTGCGATCGAGCTCCTGGGCCTTGGCGTTCGCGGCCGAGTTGTCCTGGACCACCTGGGGGGACAGCTCCGAGGCCTTCGCCCCGCCCTTCTTGCCACCCTTGATGATCTGGATCTTCTGGCCGAGCGACGTGGAGACGACGGTGGTGGTCGGGTTCAGCGAGGCGAGGACGAGGGCAGCCAGGGCGAGCGTCATGGGACCGGCAGCGTATTCCGCTTTTCCTCCTTCACTCCAGCCGCGTGGTTGCGGAGTCTCCCGGCGCTCATGACGCGCGCGCTCTGGTTTCTGCTGCTCTTGTCCGCCTGCCCGCCCCCGGTGCCCGCGCCTCCCGCCCTGGAACTGAGCGGCGACACGTGGCGCCTGTCTGCCGACGGAGGCACCTTCGTCTTCGCGCGGGATGGGGCGCCGCTGGTCACGCTGGCCCCCGGGTCGTTCCAGGTCGGCACCGTGAGCCGCCTCGAAGACACGCAGAGCTACGACCCGTTCTGGATGGTGGTCAACGACGGCGTGTTCACCCCCACCGCGCCCACCGGCTTCGCCTGGCGCACGCCGGCCGAATCTTCCCTCACGCGCGAGGGCGACGAACTGGTGCTCCGGTTGACCTACAACAAGAACCTCAGCGCCACGGTGCGCGCGCGGAAGGCCGAGGCGGGCCACGTGGTGCTGCGCTTCGTGCCCGAGGGGACCAGCATCGTCGCCGCGCTGCGCCTGCGCGCCACCGTCGACGGACAGGAAGCGTTCTACGGCCTGGGCGAGTGGTTCGACGGCGCCAACCACCGCGGCAAGCTGCGGCCGCTGCAGCTCGAGGCCGACTTGAACCTCGAGGCGGGCAACTCCGAGAACCACGTGTCAGTGCCCTTCCTCACCGGCTCGCGCGGGTGGGGGCTCTTCGTCGAGACCAGGCGCCACGGCGTCATCGACGTCGCGAAGACCGAGCCCACGGTCCTCGACGCGATGTTCGGCACCGCGGAGGAGAGCGCCCAGGGGCTGACGCTGAACCTCTTCTCGGCGCCCGAGCCCCTCGACATTCCGCGCCAGTACTACCGGGTCACCGGCTTCCCCCGCGCGCCGGCGGACTGGGCCACCGGCCCGTGGCTGTGGCGCAACGAGAACCAGGACCAGGCCGAGGTCGAAGACGACGTGCGGCAGCTGCGCGCGCTCGACCTCCCGACCTCGGGCCTGTGGCTCGACCGGCCCTACGCCACCGAGGTGAACACCTTCGACTACGACGCCGCGAAGTTCCCCGACGCGGGCGCGATGGTGGACCGCGTTCACGCCGCGGGCCTGCGCCTGGCGCTGTGGCACACGCCCTACCTCGCCCTCGCCGCCCAGCCATTCCGCGCCCAGGCCGACGAAGGCGCCTTCTTCCCCCCGCAGCAGGGCGCGTGGTTCAACAACTGGAGCCCGCCGCTCGACTTCACCAAGCCCGAGGCGGTCACCTTCTGGCGCGGCCTCGTCACGCGCTACACCAACACCGGCGTGGAGGGCTTCAAGCTCGACTTCGCCGAGGACGTCATCGCCGGGCTCTCGGGGCGCGCGAGCGGCTGGCGCTTCGCCAACGGGGAGACCGACCGCACCATGACCGACGGGTACTCGCGCCGGTACCACGACACCTACCGCGCGGTGCTCGCCAACAACGACGGGTTCCTGCTGGTGCGCCACGCGTGCTGGGGTGAGCAGACGACCGGCCTCGTGGTCTGGCCCGGCGACATCGACGCCACGCTCACCCGGTTCGGAGAGCGCTTCGTCGACCGCGGGGGGAAGAGCGTGGTGGGCGTCGGGGGCCTCCCCTCGGCGATCCGCGCGGGCGTGGGGCTGTCGATGTCGGGCTTCCCGTACTTCGCCTCGGACACCGGCGGGTACCAACACTCGCCGCCCGACAAGGAGACCTTCCTGCGCTGGGTCGAACACTCGGCGTTGATGCCCGTGATGCAGACCGGTGACTCGTCGAGCCAGCCTCCGTGGGTCTACACCCCGGAGAACGGGCGCGACGCCGAGGCCCTCGACACCTACCGCACCTTCGCGCGGCTGCACCTGCGGCTGTTCCCCTTCTTCTGGTCTCACGTGAAGTCCATGGCCACCACCGGGCGCCCCGTGGTGCGGCCCTTCGGGCTCCAGTTCGTCGCGCTGGGGGTCCACCCCGAAGACCAGTACCTCCTGGGCGACGAGCTGCTGGTGGCGCCGGTGGAGTCGAAGGGCGCCACCTCGCGCACGCTCATCAAGCCCCCGGGGCGGTGGTTTCGTTTCGCCGACGGCGTGGAGTTGCCCGGCGACGCGGGGGCCGTGGTCACCGTGCAGGCAGGGCTGACGGAGCTGCCGTTGTTCGTGCGGGAGGGCGCGCTGGTGCCGATGCTCGGGCCCGACGTGGATACGCTCGCCCCGGCCACCGACCCGCAGGTCGTCTCCTACGCGAACGACGCGGGCACGCTGTGGGTGCGCGCGCAGCCGGGCTCGGGGGCGTTCACCCTGTTCGATGGCACCGCGCTCACCCAGGCGCCGGGCACGTTCACCGCGACCGCGGGGGACCGGTTCAAGGGCGCGGTGGTGTGGGAACTGCGCGGCGTCGCCAGGCCCGCGGGGGTGGCGCATGGGGCGAGCGCGCTCCATGAGGTCGCGGACCTCGACGCGGTGGCCTCGGGGTTTGTGTTTGCCGACGGCACGCTGCGCATCAAGACCGCGCTCGACGGCGCGGAGACCGTCGTGCGGTGACCGGCTCCGGTGACGGAGCGTCGAGGTCGGCGGCCTTGAGGCGCCGCCAGAAACCGGCGAGCACCTTCAGCTCCTCCACCGAGAAGTGCCTCAGGAACTGCGCCCGCACCAGGGCCAGGTGGTGCCCCGCCGCGCGCTCGAAGCGCTTCTTCCCGGCCGCGCTCAGCACCGCGTAGGCGCCCCGGCCGTCTTCTTCCGCGTCGACGCGCGACATGAGGCCCGCACGAACCAACCGGCCGACCGCGCGGCTCGTGCCGCTCCTCGAAAGGAGGCTCGCGGCGGCCAGGTCCTGGAGTCGCTGTCGCCCGCCCTCGGCGAAGCGCAGGCGCAGCAGCACCTCGAACTCCGCGTGGGTGATGCCCGAGTTCTGGCGGAGATCCTCTTCGATGCGCTGGAACAACCGGCCCTGGGTTCCCACGAAGCCGCCCCAGGCGGCCCGCTCGAGTTCGTTGAGAAGTTCGTTCATTCCCTGCTCCTGCATTGACGACGCGACGTTCGTGGGCCAACTATGTGCGCGCGCACGCATCTCGCGTGCTCACCAGGAAAACACATGCGCGTCCTCGTTCTCGGAGCATCTGGCGGCGTCGGCAAGTACCTCGTGGGCCTCGCGGCGGCGGCTGGCCATGACGTCACCTGCCTCTCCCGCGCTCCGATGGAGGTCCCCGCAGGGGTGAAGCTGGTCGTCGATGACCTGTCCCGGCCAGGCTGCCTCGACGCGCTCGTCGAAGGACAAGACGCGGTGCTGTCGGCGCTGGGGCTCAAGCGTGTCAGCCCCAACCCCTTCAGCGCCCTGTCCTCGCCCCCCGACCTCACCTCCGCGACCGCGCGCTTGCTGGTGACGGCCATGAAGGCGCACGGGGTCCGCCAGGTCATCGCGGTGAGCGCCTCGGGCGTGGGCGACAGCGCCCCGGGCCTCAACCTCATGATGCGCTTCATGATCGCCGCCACGACCATCGGCCGCATGTACGCGGACCTCGAGCTCATGGAGCAGGTCTACGCCGCCAGTGGGCTCGACTGGTGCTGCGCCAGGCCGACGGGCCTGAGCGACGGCGAACCGACGCGCCAGGTGAAGGTCATCCCGAACTTTCCGCTCACGGCGCGCATCCGCCGGTCCGACGTGGCGTGGTGGATGGTCGAGCAACTCGGCAAGGACCACGGAGCGTTGCGCACCCCCACCCTCACCGGCGCCTGAGCGGAGCGCACCATGAAGACCATCATCGTCACGGGCGGAACCGCTGGCATCGGCTACCAGACGTCCCTGGAGCTCGCGCGCCGCGGCGACCGCGTGGTCATCACCGGCCGAGATCGCACGCGCGGTGAGGCGGCCCTCGAGACCCTGCGCCGCGACAGTGGTCGCAGCGACCTCGAGCTGGCCCTGGGGGATCTCTCGACCGTCGCCGGAACCCGCGCCCTGGTGGCCGAGCTCTCGGCCCGGTTCCCGCGCATCGACGTGCTCATCAACAACGCGGGCGCCTTCCCCACCGCGTTGACCCGCACCTCAGATGGGCTCGAGCTGGGCTTCGCCACCAACGTGGTCATGCCCTGCCTGCTCACGCGCGGGCTGCTGCCGTGTCTCGAGGCCGCGCGGCCGGCCCGGGTGGTGAACCTCACCGGCGGCAGCGCCGGCAGCGCGCTCGACGTCCAGAACCTCCAGTGCGAGCGGGGCTTCGATGGACTCAACTCCTACAGCCACTCGAAGCGCGGCCTGGAGGCGATGAGCCTCGAACTGGCCTCTGAGCTCGCCCCTCATGGCGTCTTCGTCACCATCGTGTACCCGGGCCAGGCGTCGACCGCGATGACCCGCTCAGTGACCCCCGCGTCGATGCCCTGGCTGATGCGCCCGTTCTTCCCGCTGTTCGCGCTGCTGACCCGGGAGGACGGAGGCAAGAGCGCGCGCAAGGCCTCGCGTTCGAGCGTGCACGCGGCCCTCGCCGAGGAACTGGAAGGCGTCGGCGGCCGCGCGCTCGACACCCACTGCCGGCCGCTGAAGCTCCATCGCACCGTGGAAGACCCGGCGAACCGGCGCCGCGTCATGGACGTCATCGCGGCCGCCAGTGACGCGCGCGCCGGGGGAGCAGCGTAGGGTGCGCCCATGTCTCGCGGCGCCCGTGCAGCCACTCTCGGAGTCTTCGCCTTCGCCCTGGTCTTCGGCGCCTCGCGACTGCGGCGCCCCTCGCCCGACGAACTGAGCACCGCCGACGCCCGGCACGTCGTGGAGAAGACCCTCGAGCGCGTGAAGAAGGGCGGCCCCAACCACCTGCACATGCGGCGGCTGTACTTCCTCGCTGCGCCCTTCGCCGAGGCCGCGAAGGCCGACGTCCACGTGGTGCACGCCGCTGCCCTGCTCCACGACGCGACCAAGGAGGACGGCCAGGGCGAGCCGAAGGAGCGCTTCTGCAACCACGGCAGCGAGGGCGGCGCCTGGGCCCTCACCGTGCTGCCCGCGCTCGGCAAGAGCACCGGCTTCGCGCAGCGCGTGTCCGCGGCCATCGTCGAGCACATGGGCCCCTGCGGTCACAACGACACCTGGGGCGACGCACGCTTCATGACCAAGTTCTGCCAGCGCACCTACCCTCCGCCCGCGAGCCTCGAGGCGAAGGTGCTCTACGACATCGACATGCTCGACCTGATGACCGTCGACGGCGTGGTGAAGGTCGTCGAGCTGCGCCAGAAGAACCCGGAGTTCGAGCGCGAGCCCATCGAAGACTCGGCGCTCTCCGGGCGGGACAGCGCGTGGAAGAGCGTCAACGACGCGCACCAGACCCTGCTCACCCCGGCCGCGAAGGAGTGCGGGGGCGCCCTGGTCACCCACAGCAAGCAGTTCCTCGACGGCGTTGATTGGAAGCAGGTCAAGGACGTGCCCGCGTTCAAGGCCGCCGCGCTGGCGTATCTGCTGGAGCACCCCCGGCCTGCGTGCCTGCCGGCGCCGGGGGACGAGCTCGACTGAAGGGCGAGAAGCATCGGCCCCTCACCCCGGCCCTCTCCCCGCTGTCGCAGGGCGAGGGCGATTCAGTGCTCGACCGGTTGTGTCTTTCTTCTCGCGATGAGGCGCTTGAGGCGCAAGTGCTCTTCGCGCTCGCGCTCCTCGAGCGTGCGGCGAATGTGAGAGAGGTCCGAGGTGAGCCCCACGGCCACCCGTTGCTCGAGGGTGTTCACCAACCGCGTGGCGCGCGACAGCTCGTGCCCCAGCCGGCGCATCAGGAACTCCCGGGGCGTCGCCTCGAGCACCAACTCGATGAGCCGCTCGAAGTCCGCCGCGGCCGTCACCGGGGCGGCGTCACCGGGGCCCGGAGCCACGGCCCGCGCCGCGAGGCTGCGCACCACCGTCGGCGGCTGCGCCAACTCCACCGCGTGCAGCCCCCACACCTCCACCGGCTCGAGGTCCACCATCAACTCCCGCGCGGGCCAACCCATGGCGGTGAGCGCGTCGGTGCCGTCAGCACTGAGGGCCGCGAGCAACGAGCGGTACGCGGCGCGGGACTGCGTCTCGAGCGTCTTGCGGCTGTCGATGGCCGGCCGCGCGCGGCTGAACAACTCCGCCACCAGCGACTCGCGCTTGCGCCGCAGCAGCGCCGCGCCCTTCTGCACCTGCTCGAGCCGCCTTCGCAGCTTCACGAGGTTCGAGCGCGTGGCGACGATGGGCATGGCTCACGCCCCCTTGTGTTGCGCTTCGTCGCGCTGGGCCTGCCGCGTGGCGAGCAGCTCGTCGGACAGCTTGAGCAGGTCTTCGCGCGGCACCCGGTCGATGAGCCGCCACCCCGCCTCGAGGGTCTCCTGGATGGTGCGGCGCTTCGGGCCCTGGTGGACCAGCTCGCGCTCGAACGACTCGGTCAGCTCCAGCGCGCGGCGATCGGCCGGAGAGAGCCCCGCTTCCCCCACGATGGCCACCATCATCCGCGCCTCGCGGCCCCGCGCGTAGATGGCGTAGAGCTGGTCGGCCCACTTGCGGTGTTCGGGCACCGTGCGGTCCTTGCCGATGCCCGCGTTCATCAGCCGCGAGAGGGAAGGCAGCACGTCGATGGGCGGGAAGATGCCGCGCCGGTGCAGCTCGCGCGAGAGCACCACCTGCCCCTCGGTGATGTACCCGGTGAGGTCGGGGATGGGGTGGGTGATGTCGTCGTCGGGCATGGTGAGAATCGGCAACTGCGTCACCGAGCCCGGCTTGTCCTTCACCACCCCGGCGCGTTCGAAGAGCGAGGCGAGGTCGGTGTACATGTACCCGGGGTAGCCGCGCCGGCCGGGCACCTCCTCGCGGGCGGCGGCCACCTCGCGCAGGGCCTCGCAGTAGTGGGTGATGTCCGCGAGCACCACCAGCACGTGGAGCCCATGCACGAAGGCGAGGTGCTCCGCGCACGCCAGCGCCTGCCTCGGCGCGAGCAGCCGCTCGATGGTCGGGTCCTGCGCCTGGTTCAGGTACAGCACGCTGCGCTCCAGCGCGCCCGAGGCCGCGAACCGGTCGAGGAAGGTGCGCGTCTCGCGCTCGGTGATGCCGATGCCGCAGAACACGACGGCGAAGGGCTCGCCTCGCGGCGCGCGCGCGTTCTCCACGATGGTCGCGGCCAGCTCCAGCGCGGGCAGCCCGGGGCCGGAGAACACCGGCAGCTTCTGGCCGCGCACCAGGGTGTTCATGCCGTCGATGGCCGAGATGCCGGTCTCGATGA
Organism: uncultured Archangium sp.; assembly: GCA_903905455.1. Lineage (GTDB taxonomy): Bacteria > Myxococcota > Myxococcia > Myxococcales > Myxococcaceae > Archangium_A. Next base: position 78,283 of record CAIVGN010000055.1, on the reverse strand, counting down.
AGTCCGAGGGTGGAAGCCGGCGCGTGGGGTTCAGCGGCGCCCCCCACAACGGCCGCAGGGCCTCACCGATGGGCGGCGGCAAGCCATCGCGCGGGTCTCCGGCCCCGCTGAGCGCGCGCCCGAGCAGTTCCTTGCCCACCACCGCGTTGGCCAGCTCGCCGGTGAGCGCGATCTCCACGCCCGCGGGCGCGAGCCCCAGCGTGTCTTCGAGCACCTGCACCACGCTCAGCTGTTCCCCCGCGTCGATGATCTGTCCGCGCAGTGGCGCCTGCCCCGGCGCGGTGATGGTCACCCACTCACCGAGGGCCGCGCGTTGCGCACCGTTCAGGTACACCAACGGCCCCGCCGCCGCCCGCGCCCCCCGGTACGTGCGCGCCACCCGCATGGGGCTCATGACGTGCCTCCCGCTTCGGACCGCGCGCCGCGCCACAGGCTGGCGATGCGTGCCTTGACCTCGGCGGCCTTCACCTCGACGTCACCCGCGGGCGCGTCGCGCAGCGTGGCCAGGGCGCGGCGCACGGGGGCCAGCTCCAGCTCGGCGAAGGTGGCGCCCCTGCCGAGGGCGACCTTGCCGGCCTCGAAGAGGTCGAGCGAGGCGCGCGCCAACCGGTACGTCTTCGCCGGCGGCGAGTAGGCGTCGTTGGGGTCGAAGGCGCTCTGTCCCAGCACCACCTCGCGCACGATGGCCGCCGCCTGGAGCAGCAGCCGGTCCTTGTCCTCGAGGGCCTCGGGGCCCACCACGCTCGCCACCTCGCGCAGCTCGGCGTCCCGCTGGAGGAGATCGAGCACCGCCCCGCGCGCCTTCGACCAGTCGGGGTCGACGGTGGCGTCGAAGGCGCGCCCCATGTCGTCGGAGTAGAGGCTGTAGCTGGTGTGCCAGTCGACGGCGGGGAACTGGCGTTGGTGCGCGAGCTCCGGGTCCAGCGCCCAGAGGGCCCCGGCCACGCGCAAGCACGACTGGGTGACCGGCTCGGAGAAGTCGCCCCCGGGCGGGGAGACCGCGCTGATCAAGGTCACCGAGCCCTCGCGCTTCGGCGCGCCCAGGCACGTCACCCGGCCCGCGCGCTCGTGCAGCTTGGCCGCGCGGCTGGCGAGGTACGTGGGGTAGCCCTCTTCGCCGGGCATCTCCTGAAGCCGCGAGCCGATCTCCCGCAGCGCCTCGGCCCAGCGCGAGAGCGAGTCGGCCATCACCGCCGCGCGGTAGCCCTGGTCGCGGAAGTACTCGGCGATGGTCAGGCCCAGGTAGACCGACGACTCGCGCGCCGCGACGGGCATGTTCGAGGTGTTCACCACCAGGACCGTGCGATCGAGCACCGCGCGGCCATGACGCGGGTCCTTGAGGCGCGCGAACTCGTGCAGCACCTCGGCCATCTCGTTCCCCCGCTCGCCGCACCCGATGTAGACGACCACGTCGGCCTCGGCGTACTTCGCCAACGACTGTTCGATGACCGTCTTCCCCGTGCCGAAGCCCCCGGGCACCGCCACCGTGCCGCCCTCGGCGATGGGAAAGAGGAAGTCGAAGATGCGCTGCCCCGTGAGGAAGGGCCGGCTGGCGTCGAGCCGCGCAGCGCTGGGCCGCGGCCGGCGCACCGACCAGCGCTGCGAGAGCCCCAGCGTGGTGCCATCAGCCAGGCGCGCCACCACGTCTTCGATGCCCCGCTCGCCCCCGAAGACCCCGGCGATGATCCCCTGCCGGCCGGGCGGCACGAGGACCCGGTGCTCGAAGCCCCCGCGCTCCAGCACCGTGCCCAGCACGTCGCCCTGCTGCACCTGCGCCCCCCGGGCCACCACCGGCACGAAGGTGAAGCGCCGCGCGCGATCGATGGTGGGCGCGTTCGCCCCCGGCAGGAGGAAGTCACCGGTGAGCGTGGCCAGGTCCCCCAGCGGCCGGCCGATGCCGTCGATGACGGAGCCGAGCAACCCGGGCCCCAGCTCCACCGCGAGCGGCGAACCTTCGCGCACCACCGGCTCCTCGAGGCTGACGCCCATCGTCTCCTCGAAGACCTGCAGGGTGGCGCGGTCTCCGGTGATGCGCAGCACCTCGGCCAACAACCCCGCGTCGCCGATGCGCACCAACTCGTTGAGCGTCGCCGCGCGCATGCCGCTGGCCTCGGCGAGGGCACCAACGACGCGGGTCAACTTCGCCGAACTCGGAGCGCTGCTCATCGGGGCCTCACGCGGTAACCAATCGCCTGTCGCAAAATCTCCAGCACGTACTCCTCGGCCTCCGCCGCCTCGTCCCACGCGGGCGACGGGAAGGGCGCGACGATGGGCTGCGCGAGGCGGTCGAGCCGTTGCCGTACTTCCACGGGCAACGCCCGGTGCAGCTGCGCGTCGACGAGCACGATGGCCAGCTTCGGCTGACTGCACAGGCGCTTGAGCACCTCCACGGCGCGCGCCACGTCCGCGGCGAGCTCCACCTCCACGCCCGCCAGCGCGAAGCCCGCGGCCTGCGCCGGGCGGCACACCACGCGCACCAGGTGGCTGGAGCTCATCGCCATGGCGTCACCAGGTCGGGACGGACCAATGCGGCCGGCGCGCCCAGGGCCGCGGCCCACGACAACCGGCGCACGTCGCGGGCCATGGCGTCGAGGCGCGCGAGGAACAGCAGCACCGGAGCACTGCTCAGCGGCTGCTCGCGGGTCGCGCGGCGCAGCCCCTCGAGGATCAGCACCACGCCCTGGCGCTCCAACGTGCTCGCGTCGGGCTGGCCTTCGCCCACCACCCCGGCCAGCGCGGTGGACGCCAGCGCCCGCCGCAGCAGCATCGCCCCGTCCCGCGGCGTCGCGGCCTTCGCCACCCCGAGGAAGTCCTGCCGTGACAGGCACACGCCGCCGTCGACGAAGCAGCACGCAGCGTCGACGTCGGGGGAGTTCCCCAACAGCACCGCCGCCTGGGCGTTGCAGAGGTCGAGGCGGTGCGCGACGAACTGTCGCAGGGGGTCGTCACCGAGCTTCGCCACGCCCACGCACCGCTCGGCGAAGCCCTGCACCAGCGCCAGGTCGAGCGCGAAGAGGTCGGGCTGCGCCTTCTTCGCGGTGAGCGGGAGCAGCCGATCGGCGTCGGGGTGCCCCAGGGCGAAGAGGTGCGCGACGACGTCGGCGGGGGTCGGCTGGCGCGCGAGCTCGGCCAGGACGCGCTCGGGCAGCGACGCCGTGGGCACCAGCCCCGAGAGCCTCCGCTCCGTGGGCGCGGCCTGCAGGGCGCCCCGGAGCAGCGCGCGGACGCTGCGCCGGTCCTGGTCGGCGGCGAAGACCTCGAGCACCGGCGCCGCGCCGTCCCACCGGGCGAGGGTCGCGAGGTGGCGCTTCGTGGTCTCGCGCATGGCGCGCTCGAGTTCGGCGGCCTGGGCGGTGTCCCCCACCGGCCCGAGCAACCGGCCGCTGCGGGCGAGGCCGCGCGCCAGGGACGGGCCGTCGGCCCCGGCCAGGGCCTCGAGCTCGGCCCGGCTGAGGAGGTGCGCGAGCAGGCCGCGCGCGCGAACGCCGACGGGCGTGAAGTCGTTCACGGGTCGCCCCTCCGCTCGGCGAGGAGCTCGATGGCCAGGCGCGGCTGGGCGCGCGTGAGGCGGGCCCCGAGGGTGTCGTCGATGAACACCGAGTCGTCCGCCGAGCTGATCAGCACCCCGGGCGGCAGCGTCGCGTCCTCCACCAGCACCACGTCCGCGCGCGAATCGCTGACCGGCTGCAATGCCGCGATGAAGGCCGGTGCGCACCGCACCACCACCCGCATGCCTTCCACGTAGCGCAGGGCGAAGGCGAGGTGCCCGGGCAGCGCCTCGAGGTAGGCCGGCGAGGCCGCCACCTCGGGGATCAACGCGCGCGCGGCCGCGAACACCCGCGCCAACAGCGCGTGCTGGCCCACGAGCCGCTCGGCGTGCGCCCGCTGCCGCGCCTCCGAGAGCTCGCGATCGAGGCGAGCCCGACGCTCGACGCGCCGCACCCCCAGCTCGCGCTCGCGGTGGGCCTCGGTGGCCCGCGCCGCCTCGGCGAGCAGGGCCTCGGCCTGCGCCTGCGCCTTCGCACGGACCTCACCGACCCGGGCTTCCGCGTCGCGCTCGAGGCGCGAGATGAGTTCCCCCAGCGCCATGGCCCGTCACCCCGCCCCGCCGCCCCGCAGGAGAATCATCACCGCCACCACGAAGCCGAGGATGACCATCGTCTCGGGGATGGCGATGAGGATGATGGTGGTGGTCGCGAGCTCTGGCTTCTCCGCCAGGCTCGCCGCCGCCGCCGGACCAATGCGCCCTTGCGCCCACGCCGTCGCGAGTGCCGGGAGGCCCACCGCGAGGGCCGCGCCAACTGACAGTAGTGCGAGTTCCATGACTGACTCCTTCACGTGCCGTGCTTCTGATGATCCCGCCAGGTCGACAGGGGTCGGTACTCCACACCTCCAGGGCTGAAGAACTTCCCGAAGAACTCCACGTAGTGCAGGCGCAGCGCGTGGATGGTCGGGCTGAAGACGCCGATGGCGAAGTTCACGAGGTGGAAGAGCAGCGCGAAGACCACGCCCACCACCACGCTGCCCATGGCGCCCACCATCTTGTTGGCCACCACCGCCAGCATCAGCGACGCGGTGCCCAGGGCCATGATGCGCGCGTACGAAAGAATGTGACCGAAGGTCGAGAGCAGCTCGATGAGGGCCACGATGCCCTCGAGCGCGATGAGCACCGGGAAGGCCACCAGCAACGCCACCACGAAGGGCGTGAAGAGCGCCCTGGGCAGCTGCTCGAAGGCCGCCAGCAGCGCCACCACCGTGAAGAGCACCATGAGCACCGCCACCGAGCGCCCCAGGGCCTCGCGCGTCTTGCCGCGGCGCCACGAGGTGATCACCGCCAGCACCAGGCCCAGGGTGATGTGCACCACGCCTAAGGCCACCGAGAGCGCGAGGAAGGGGACGATGGCCTCTTCCCGGTTGAACCACAGCGGCTTCATGCCCACCACGTGGCCCAGGTTCCCGAAGAGCTCGCCGAAGAGCACCCCGAAGAGCACCGAGCCCGCGGCGCACGCCCCGCCCACGGCCGACACCGCGCGCAGGGTGGTGCCGGGCTTCGACTTGAAGCGCAGCACCACCGCGATGATCGCCAGCATCAACCCGTAGCCCACGTCTCCGAGCATCAAGCCGAAGAACGCGGGGAAGAAGATGGCCACGAAGGGCGTGGGGTCGATGCTGCCGTAGCGCGGCAGCGGCAACATGCGCGTCACCACCTCGAAGGGCCGGAAGAGCGGCGGGTTCGACAAGGCGACCGGCGCGTTGTCCCCCTGCCACTGCTCGGTGGCCAGCACCTCGACGACGATCTCCGGGCCCAGCTCCTTGCCCGAAAGCGTGGTCAGTTGTTCGCGTTGCACCTCGGGCAACCAGCCCTCGAGCACGAAGAGGTGCTTGCCCGCGTGCACCTTCGCGCGCGCGTCGATGACCAGCAGCTGGTCGTGCAGCCAGGTGCGCAGCGCGGTGAGCTCCTGGCCCGAGACCTCGGCCAGGCGCCGCCGCTCGGCCGCGGTGGTCTCGAGCGCGCGCGGCAACTCGGCGAGCCTCGCCCGGAGCGCCGGCATGGCGCGCAGCAGGTTCTTCTCGCCCAGCCCCGCCGGCGCCGGCAGCTCCTGCACGCGCGACTCGGACAGCAGCTTGGCGACCTTGGGCGCGCTGGTGTTGGAGACGAGGATGAGCACCGCGATCTCCCCGCTGGGCAGCGGCCGGTCGAGCAGCTCGATCTCCTCGCCCACGGCCTTCACCAGGCTCTTGCGCAGCTCCTGCACCGCGCTCACCGCCCCCGCGCGCAGCACCACGTAGAAGGCCTGGCCGTCGGGCCACGCCAGCTCGTGACCGATGAGCGACTCGAAGGCCGAGAAGAACTCGCGGTACCGCAGCAGCATCACCCGCTCGTCTTCGAGGGAGATCTTCTGCTTCGCCAGCTTCGCCGCCTGCCTTCGCACCCGCCGGGCAAAGCGCGCCGCGCGGGGCAGCGAGGCCGGCGCCACGGGCGCGCTCGGGGGCCGGGTGAGGCCCAGCGTGGTGTAGGCGAACTCGACGTCGTCGAGCAGCCGCCGGCAATGGCGCGCGGCCCGGGCGTGTTGCGCGGCGCCGGTCAGGGACTCGAGCACCTCGGGGCGCACCACGTGGAGCACCCCCAGTCGCTGCACGAAGGCCAACACGTCGTCGAGCCGCGCGCTGGGCCCAGCGAGCCGCACGCGGACCATGTGCACGATCACGACGCACCTCCGATGGCGCGCGCCAGCGCCTTCCGGGCGAGCCGCTCGAGGTGCTGCGCGGTGGGCGTCGACAGCGCCTCGAGGGCGGCGCGGCGTTCGACCTCGATCACCGCCAGCGAGGCCTCGTGGGCCGCGGTGTCGACGCGCAGTTCCTCGGCGGCGAGGGCCTCGACCGCCAGCATTCCGTCAGCGCGGGCCCGATCCAGCGCCACCTGCGCCGCCGCCACCTGGGCACGCCCGTCGAGCTCGGCTTGCTTGAGCTGCGCCTCGAGCCGCTGTTCGATCTGAAGGAGCGTGGTGAGCCGCTCGTCGATCTGCTCCACAGCAGGCTTCTGGTTCATGGGCGCTCTCGGTCGTGTGGCCGAAAGGTGCAAGAGCCAGACGCACGGAGATCCATCGGGTTGCACGGGCCGGCGGCGCAAAAAGCCGCGCACTGGGGCACGTACGCGCACCCCGCGCACCGCGAGGCGCGCGACTCAGGCCGGCTGGAGGAAGCGCCCGGCGGTGAGGTGCTCGATGACCTCGAAGGCCGAGTCTCCATCGAGCTGGCCCTGGGCCTCGAGGGCGCCGATGGCCTTCCCCACGGTGGTGGGGCGCGTGAAGGCGCCCAGCACGCTGAGCAACGCGGCCGCGCTCTCGCCCTGTTCCAGCAGCGGGTCCGAGAACTTGCGCGGGTTGAGCGTCGGCGCGCACGACAGGCCGGTGCCGATGACGGAGCGCACCACGGTGACGGGCTCCTTCGCGAAGCGCGCCGGCACCCGGTAGTGGCCGAGCCAGTCGCCCACCTCGAACTGCAGCGTCGCCGCCGAGGTGTTGAGCAGCCGCGTGTCGCCCTCGAGCTCCACGTGCCCCTTCGCCGCCGCGTGGTCGCGCGCGAGCGTCTCGAGCGCCTCGGTCGTCTCACGCACCGCCTGCTCGAGCGCCGGGTCCTGGAAGCGGAGCATGGGCACGGTGCCGTCGCCGGAGAGATCGCGCCGCCCGAAGTAGTCGAGGAACTGGGTGAAGGTGGTGGCCTCGCTGACCATCTCGAAGCGCCCCGGGTGCTCGGTGACCAGCGCGCCGGGCTGGGCCTCGAGGCGCTGGTAGCCGATGGTGCAACCCAGGCTCAGCACGTGCTCCAGCAGCCGCCGTTCTTCCTGGAGCGTCTGGGCGGTGGCGTACGGCAGGCCCGCGATGCCGGAGATCTCCAGCTCGAGGTTCGGGTAGCGGCGCGAGTCTTCGATGATGTCCATCAGCTCGCGATCGCTGGGGCACGGCTTGAGCAGGCCCCGGCGCTTGAGCTCGTTGCGCTGCGTCTGCGAGAAGCAGCCGATGTCGAGCACCATGAACACCCGGCCGAAGGTCTTCGCCAGGGTGTCCACGAGATCGCGCGGGGGCACCCCCCACATGAAGTACGTCGTGGAGTGCTTCGAGAGATCGACGCCGCCCCACGCGCGCTCGAGGAAGGCGCCGGAGCTGCCCGCGAAGTCGTAGCGCATCTGCCAGGTGCGGGGAGCTAACTCCCGGTGGTCCTTCTGCACGCTCTCTTCGGTGCGCAGGAAGGGCTTCGCGCGCCCGAAGGTCGCCTGCTGGATGCCGCGCGTGCCGCCGCAGTACACGCAGTTTTCGCCGCAGCCCTTGCCCGGCGCGACCCAGCCCGAGAACGAGTGGAGATCGAGCTTGCTCAAGAAGAGCTCGTCGAAGTGCGAGTAGTACACGTCGTCGCTCGAAGGGCTCTGCACGTAGCCCAGGGGGGCCTTGTGCTCCGTGGCCCGGGTCACCACGTTGGGCGGCGCCTCGTCCCCGCGGGCCAGCGCCAGCAGCGGCACCTCGCCGTCCCCCAGCGCCACGAAGTCCACGCAGTCCCAGGCGACGAGCTCCTTCCAGAAGTACGAGGCGGTGTTCCCGCCCAGCACGATCTCCACCTTCGGCGCGAGCTTGCGCACCGTCTTCGCCAGCAACCGCGCGCGCGCCACGTGGTGGAACCACTTGAGGCTGATGCCCACCAGGCGCGGCTTGACGTGCGCCAGGAGCCCCTCGAGCGAGCGCTTCACCTCGGCCTCGGTCTCGTCGGCGTCGTAGAGCCGCACGAAGGCCTCGATGCCGTTCCGACGCAGGTACCCCGCGAGGTAGAGGATGCCGCAGGTCGCCTCGCCGGTACCGGCGCCGATCAACAGGACGGGAGAACGGACCAGGTCGGCGCGCACGGGCGAAGGCATCGGGGGCTCTCTTACAGGAAGAACCGCCCGGGGCTCACTTCGCGCGGTTCACCTTCACCCGGTCCTTCACGATCTTCGTCACCAGCCCCGACGGCAGCGGGCAACGTCGGTGGCCCTGGCGGTCGTCATCAGTGCCCTCGGGGGCTCGTGTGAGCCTACCGAAAGCCGCTAGGCCTCGCGCGGGGACGGTGCTTCGCTTCGGGCTTGCGCCTGCGCCCCCTGTCCCTGCTCTGCCTCGTCGCCACCGGCACTTTCGCCGCCAGCACCGCCCAGACCCTGGCCAACACCGAGCGGGAGCTCGCGAGCCGCCGCACCACGAAGGACCCCCTCGGCTCGCTCGAAGAAGAGGTGAGCGTGCTCGGCGCGACGTGGCTGCGCGAGGAGCTCTCGGCCTCGAGGTCCCTGGGCCCGGGGCCGCGGGCCGTCCGGCAAGCCAGCATCGTCGCCGAGGCGTCCCGCCGGGGCCTGGGCCCGGTGCAGGCCGAGGCGGAGGCGCTGCTCGAGCCGACCCTCGCCGCGTGGTTCGTCGAGGCGCACGCCCTGCTGAAGCGACGCGAGCCGCTGCGCGCCGTGGCCCTGCGCCGCGCGACGCTGGGCCTGCTCCCCCCGCGCTCGAGGCTCGTCGACTTCGATCGCGCCATCGAGACCGAAGCCCAGGCCCAGGTCGTCGCCGGCCTCGACGCAGCGAAGGGGCCCGGCGCCCGCTTCGCCTGGGCCACCGCGGGCGGCCTGTTGCTCGGGCTCACGGGCAAGGCCGAGCCGGCCCTGAGCGACCGCCTGGTGCCCCGCGGCACCGTGACCGTCGACGTGAGCGCGTGCCCGCTGGCCGACCCCGGCTCGCTGGCCAATGAGCGCGGCGTGAGCGCCACGCGCAGCCTCACGGTGCAGGCCTGCCCCACGCGCACCACGAGCAGCACCGAGCAGCGCAGCGCCAGCTACGTCGTCAAGGAGCTGGTCGAGCGCCCCGTGATCGAGAAGGTGATGGAGGAGCAGGAGGTCGAGACCATCGTCAGCGAGCAGGTGTGCATCAAGGTGGACAAGTGCACCCAGAACACCAGCACGAGCTACGACGGCCACAGCATCACCCGCGAGAGCTGCAGCGCCGAGGACCGCTGCTACATGGCGCCGGTGGTGAAGAAGGTGAGGCAGATGGTCGAAGTCGAGCGCACGCGCATGGTGCAGAAGCTCGAAGACGTCACGAAGTACGAGCCGTACCAGGTGCGCATCGTGACGACGTCGACCAGCGCCACGGCGAAGGTCTCCATCGAAGGTGACGGTGCGCAGGTGGCCCTCTCCGAGACGCTCGAGACGCGCTTCGTGGACGAGGAGTACCGCTCGACCCACGGCGGCTCCCATTCCCTCGGCCCCGACCCTGACTCCAGCGCGCGCGCCGGGCTCGCCGCGCTGGTGCAGGCGATCCACGGACGCGCGGTGATGCAGTGGCGGGTGCGCCGCGCGGCTGCCTTGCGCTCGGGGGCCCTGAGCCTCGACGACGCGGTGACCGCCACCCTGCTCAGCCAGACCCTCGAGGCCGCCGTGCTGCCCCGCCTCGCCGAAGCCGGCCTCTCGGCTGCAGAGGCTCGGGCGCTGATCGACCCATCGGTGGTGCTCGAGCGGCCTGCACTTCCCGGCAGTGCCGTCACCCTCCCCTCCCCTGACGGCTCACTCGTCGCCACCCTCGAGACCATGGAAAACAAGGCCCGGGTGATGGAGATGCAAGGCGGCTTCGGCGGCGGCCTGCACCTGGGCATCACCACCCAGGACCCCCTCGATCGCAGCGGCGGCCTGGCGCGCTTCGGCTTCGGCGCCGGCTTCATCATGCAGCTCGAGCTCACCTCGCAGCGCTCGCTGCTGGTGGCGCGCGCGGCGGTGGAGCTCCACGGCGCCATCATGGACTTCGTGCAGCTCGACGGCGCGGCGCGCTTCGAGTTCGGCGTTCGCTTCGGGCCGCGCCAGGCCTCGGGCCTCCAGATGTTCACGGTCGTCGGCCTGGGCCTCACCCACCTCGCGCTCTCGTTCGATGGGGAGCACAAGCCGGAGAACACCGCGTACCGGTGGCCGCTGACCTTCGCCGCGGGCTACGGCGGGCGGGTCGAGGTGCTGCTCGGGCCCATCGGCCTGGGCGTGATGCTCGCCCGGCTGCACCGCGAGGTGAGCGACTGCGCAGACGCCTCGTCGGCCGTGTGCCGGGCCGGCGACCCGGTCACCGCCCCGCTGGGCACGCGCGCGGAGGCGCGGCTCTTCTACGACCTGGGCGGCGTGGTCCGCATCGTGGTCGGCGCCCGCATCAACACGCTGGACGACGTGCCGAAGCTCTTCAGCACCCCGAGCCGCTCATGGTTCTCGTACGCGGGCCTGCAGTCGGAGTTCTGAGGCCCACGCGCTCAGCGGTGCAACGGGAAGACGTAGACGCTGTCGTCGGACTGCTTCCAGTGACCCGCGGAGTTGTTGAGGGTCGCGCGGGTCAACAGGCGAATCGTGCCCGTGTCGGTCCCGCTCATCATGTTGAGGCAGTCGTTCTCGAAGTAGTTCTTCCCGAGCCAGTCGCTCGAGGTCTGCTCGCCACACAACGCCCCGTTGCTGGTCGCCAACTGCCAGCTGAGGTCGGGGAAGACCGCGAAGTGGTAGCAGTTGAGCGAAATCGACCCCTGGAGACCGCCGGGCTGCACGAAGAATCCGAAGTCGGGAGAGCAGTCACTCGCGGTGTTGATCACGGGGGGCACCGAGTACTTCACGAACGCGAGGGTGTTGGGGCTCCCGCCGTCTTCCAGCGTGAAGGGGATGCCGACCGACGCGCCGGGAGTGAGCTTCGCCCAGCCGCACGTGGGCGCGGTCATGCCGCCGCTGTTGGGGTAGCAGCAGGCGGCCGTCGGACCCGACACGCTCGCCGTCCCCGGGCACCGGCGAGAGAGGATGATCACCCCGGCGTCTTCGTATTCGCCGGTGGTTCCAGTCCCCCCACCGCTGCCGCCGCCCGTGCCCGTCGTGCCAGCCGCGTTGAGCTTGGCCTCGACGGTCGCGGTGAAGCTCCCCACCGTCCACGTGGCGACGACCCGCACCGCCGCGGCGCACTCGGGCTCCAGGATCGTGTCGCACACGAACTCGGTGCGCGCCGTGCCGAAGCCGTCGAGCATCACCACCTCGGGGACCACCAGCGAGCCGCGCGTGCTGGTGATGGTCACGCTGCCTGAGCCCACCGAGCCGTCACCCTTGGTGGCGGTCACCTTCACCACCACCGGCGTCGGGCCCGAGACGGTGTTGGGCGACAGGGTGATCTGCAGTTCGGGGTCCGCGACCTGGGCTCCGCACGACCCCATCAACACCAACAGTGCAATCCACGACATCGGCTTCATGTGTTTCCACCCCTGAACTTGATTGTCCGGACGACGGCTTGTCGCCGGAAGATACACGGCCACGGCTCAGAGAGAGAACTTCCCCAGAAAGGGCAGGACCACCGGCGTGGCGCCCGCGGCCTCGATCTCCCTCACCATTCCGGGCAGGGCCACGCCGGGCAGCATTCGCGCCGGCGCGTCGAGGGGCGAAAAGAACCAGTCCCAGTGACAGGGGATCACGAAGCGGGGCTGGAGCAGCGCGATGGCGTCGGCGACGTAGCCCGGCCGCGCCGCCCGGCCGATGGCGCACAGGCACAGCACGTCGCAGCGCCGCCCGCGCAGCTCGTCGTCGATGAAGTCGGCCGAGTCGATGTGCACCACCGAGCCCGCCGGCGTCTGCACGTGCCAGTTGAGCACCAGCCCGTGGCGCAGCTCCCGCACCCGCGGCGGCCAGCTCGGCGGCGTGGGGATGGTGCCCGGCAAGGTGACGCGCCCGAAGTAGACCTTGCCGTGGCGCGAGGGCAGCCCGCGCACCGTCAGCGGCCCCGAGGCGAGATCTTCGCGGCCGGTGGTCGAGACCAGCTGCGCCTCGGGCACCCCCGCGGCGCGGCCCACGTTGCACACGTCCGGGGAGCCGATGAGCCGCGCCCCGGTGCGCAGGCACAGCCCCGGCGCGTCGAGCACGTGGTCGTGGTGCGCGTGCCCCACCAGCACGTCGTCGGCCCGGGGCACGTAGCGCTCGACGAGCGCCTGGTCCGAGACGAGCGGCGCGAGGCCGGTGGCGAGCAGCCCGGGCCGCGAGAGGAACGGGTCGATGACCAGGGTGTGACCCGCGGCCTCGAGCGTGAACCCCGCGGTGCCGTGCCAGGTCAACGTGAGGCGCGGGTCCGCCGGGGGCGCACCGCGGTAGCTCCACGCGTCGTCGAAGCGCTGCAACATGGGTGAGCTCGTAGCACGGCCCCCGGCCACCCAACGTCCACTGCTGATTTGCACCTCCCGCAGCGGTACAAGCCCCCCATGGCCTTCGAGTTCACCGAACTGCTCCCCCTGCATCACGACGAAACGCCCTGGCGGCTCCTCACGAAGGACTTCGTGAGCACCTTCGAAGCGCAGGGCCAGGCCTTCTTGAAGGTCGACCCGCAGGCGCTGACGCTGCTGACGAAGACGGCCATGCGCGACATCGCCCACCTGCTGCGCCCCGGGCACCTGGAGCAGCTGGCGAAGATCCTCAAGGACCCCGAGGCCTCGAACAACGACAAGTTCGTGGCTCTCGACCTGATGAAGAACGCGAACATCGCGGCCGGCGGCGTGTTGCCCATGTGCCAGGACACCGGCACCTCGATCATCAAGGGCAAGAAGGGCCAGCTGGTCTTCACCGGCGGCGGCGACGAAGAGGCCATCGCCAGGGGCGTGTACGCCACGTACACCGAGACCAACCTGCGCTACTCGCAGCTCGCACCGCTTTCGATGTACGACGAGAAGAACACCGGCTCGAACCTGCCCGCGGAGATCAAGCTCAGCGCCATCGACGGCGACGCCTACAAGTTCCTCTTCATGGCCAAGGGCGGCGGCTCGGCGAACAAGAGCTACCTCTTCCAGGAGACCAAGGCGCTGCTCAACCCCGCCTCGTTGATGAAGTTCCTCGACGAGAAGATCCGCACCCTGGGCACCGCGGCCTGCCCGCCATACCACCTGGCCATCGTCATCGGCGGCACCTCGGCCGAGACCGCGCTGGAGACCGCGAAGCTCGCCTCGGCGCGCTACCTCGACACCCTGCCCACGAAGGGCAGCATCACCGGCCACGGCTTCCGCGACGTGGAGCTGGAGGGCGAAGTGCACAAGCTCACGCAGCGCATGGGCATCGGCGCGCAGTTCGGCGGCAAGTACTTCTGCCACGACGTGCGCGTCATCCGCCTGCCCCGCCACGGCGCGAGCTGCCCGGTGGCCATCGCGGTCAGCTGCTCGGCCGATCGCCAGTGCCTGGGGAAGATCACGAAGGACGGCGTCTTCATCGAGGACCTCGAGCACAACCCGGCCCGCTTCCTGCCGGAGATCGACGAGGCGGCGCTCGGCGGTGACGTGGTGAAGGTGGACCTGAACCTGCCGATGTCGGAGATCCGCGCGCTGCTCTCGCGCTACCCCATCAAGACCCGGCTCTCGCTCTCGGGGCCGTTGATCGTCGCCCGCGACATCGCCCACGCGAAGCTGAAGGAGGCGCTCGACGCCGGCAAGGGCCTGCCCCAGTACTTCAAGGACCACGCGGTCTATTACGCCGGCCCGGCCAAGACCCCCAAGGGCATGCCCTCGGGCAGCTTCGGCCCCACCACCGCCGGCCGCATGGACTCCTACGTCGACCTCTTCCAGCAGCACGGCGGCAGCTTCGTGATGCTCGCCAAGGGCAACCGCAGCAAGGCGGTCACCGACGCGTGCAAGAAGCACGGCGGCTTCTACCTCGGCAGCATCGGCGGCCCGGCGGCGCGGCTCGCCCAGGACTGCATCAAGAAGGTCGAGGTGCACGAGTTCCCCGAGCTGGGCATGGAAGCGGTGTGGCGCATCGAGGTCGTCGACTTCCCCGCGTTCATCGTGGTCGATGACAAGGGCAACGACTTCTTCTCGGGCCTGATGCCGGCCGGCACCAAGGCCTGAGGCGTCATGCAGAAATGCCCCAACTGCAGCGCCCCGCTCGGCGACGACCTCGAGCAGTGCAAGTTCTGTGGGTCGACCACCGATCGCGGCGCCGCGGCGAAGCGGAGCCGTGAAGCCGCGCAGGTCAACGACGCGGCGAGCGCCCGCGCCAGGGGCCTCGCGCTCGCCCAGCCGGAGATCCAGAAGGCCGGCAAGTGGGCCGTGCTCTCGTCGAGCATCGGCACGGTGGTGTGCTGCCTGCTGCCCATCGGGCCGGTCTTGGGCATCGTGTTCGGGCTGCGCGCGCGCAGGCTGGCGCAGCAGCACGGGCTCCCCTACCCGGCGCAGGGCACGCTGGGCCTCGCGCTGGGCATGCTGGGCGTGACCCTGGCCCTGTTCATGTGGGTGGGCGTGGCCGCCGTGTCCATCCAGGAGCAGCGCCACAAGCGCGCGCTCGAGGCGCAGCTGCCCCCCGGCGAGACCCTCGACCTGAAGAGCGCCTGCGCCTTGACGGAGCTGGAGCTGATCAGCGCCCGCTACCAGGGCTTCACCAGCCTGGACGACTTCGAGTGCGAGAAGACCGGCGACCTCGCCATCGACGGCCGTACCGCGGTGCTCTCCGACACGCGCTTCACCAAGGGCGGCCAACGCACCGAGGTGTTCTCGTGCCTCCAGCTCAAGTCACGCTGGTCGGTCAAGCAGGTGCGCGGCGACGACGACTGCAGCGCAGCGCCCACGAGCCCCAAGGCCACCCACCAGTAGGCGCGCGTCCATGGCTACAGTGCGCCGACCATGGACGCCCGCTCGTACCTGACGAAGACCGGCCTCACCGTCGACGTGTCTGCCGTGCGCGAAGCCCAGCAGGTGCTGTGGGGGCTGCTCGACGAGGCGAAGAAGGCCAGCCTCCCGGCGACGCCCACGGCCCTCAACGGGCTGTACCAGTACAAGGTGCCGAAGCTCTCGCCCGACGGCACCTGCTCGCTGCACCAGGACCTCGACCCCACGCCCTACGACCTGGGCAAGGTGCTCGGGGGCCGCTCGGTGCAGACCTCCTTCGCCCTGCTCACCCTCGACGCGCTGGTGGAGTCGGTGCAGGCGCAGACCGGCGCCGACTGGCTGGGGCTGTACCAGGTGCGCGCGCTCCCCTCGGGGCCCACGCTGGTGAAGCTCGCCTACCGGGGCGCCGAGAGCCGGCCCGAGTTCCCCCTCACCGAGGCCTTCGCCCAGCGCTCCAACAACGCCGCCGTCGGGCTCTCCGGCCAGGCCCGCGTGCTCCAGGACGTCGCGGCGCACCGGGCCAGCGGCGGCGCCTATTACGAGTGCGACCCCAAGGTGCGCTCGGAGGTCTGCCTCCCGGTGCTCGACGCCAACGGCAAGGTGGTGGGCATTCTCGACGCCGAGTCCACGAAGCAGGGGTACTTCACCCCCCAGCGCCTGGCCTTGCTGGTCTCCCTGGCCACCGAGTGCCCCTCGCACCTCCCCCGCTGACTGGTTAGGCACACCGCGGTGCGCAATTGCGATAGGGGGCGCGCTCACGCACTTGGGAGTTCCATGAGCCCGTTGCACCCCTCCGCATTGGACCAGCTGTTCGTCGAAGCCCGTACCCTCAACCACTGGCTGCCTGAGGGCATCTCCGACGAGCTGATCCGCCAGCTGTACGAGCTCACGAAGCTCGGCGCGACGACGACCAACAGCCACCCCACGCGGTTCTTCTTCGTGAAGAGCCACGCGGCGAAGGAGCAGCTCAAGCCCGCGCTGAGCGCCGGCAACGTCGACAAGACCATGGCCGCGCCGCTGACCGTGGTGGTGGCCTTCGACCCGCTCTTTCACGAGAAGATGACCACGCTCTTCCCCGCGCGGCCGCAGCTGGTCGCGGCCCTGGGCGCGATGCCCGCCGACCAGCGCGAGTTCACGCTGGTGCAGAACAGCGGCCTCGAGGCCGGCTACTTCATGATCGCCGCGCGCGCGCTGGGCCTCGACTGCGGCCCCATGGCCGGCTTCGAGCGCGGACAGGTCGACGCCACGGTGCTCGCGGGCACGGGCTGGAAGTCGGTGCTGCTGATCAACCTCGGCTACGGAGACCGGTCAAAGCTCCACCCGCGGCTCCCGCGCCTCGACTTCGAGCAGGCCTGCCGCATCGCCTGAGACCGAAGGCTGCCATGGTGGGGGCATGAACAGCGCCCTCGCCGACGAGAAGCTCTCCACCGCCCTCGCCCTGCTGGAGATCGCCGAGAAGGAGCTCCACCTCGCGATCCAGGCGCTCCACGGCGGGGAGCGCTCGGACAAGCAGATGGTCAGCCTCGTGGTGCAAGCGGCCTTCGACAAGCTGGCCATCGCCCGGCGCACGCTCGAAGAGACGCGCACCTTGAACCGCGCGGAGGGCTAACGAACCTCGACCTCGCCGGGGACTGCTTCGATCATCGACAGGCCCAGGAGTCGATCGGCGGCGTCCTTCACCTGCTTGGGCGTGGTGCCACAGTCGGCCAGGGACTCGGCGGTCTCCTTGAGGGTGCGGCCCTTGAGCCCGAACTCCACGAGGAAGGTCGCGTCGTCAGCGGTGAGCCCCCGGGGTGTGCCCCAGGCGTTGCGCGCCGCCTCGAACTCCGCGCGCCCGTGCCCGGTCCGCGCCTCGGCGATCGTCACTTCGTAGGCCCGCACGGCCTCCGCGCCCTTCTCTGACAGGCGGAACTTCTGCGAACGCGAATAGCGGACCTTCTCACTCATGCCGCGCACCCTACGCGGTCTGGCCCCGCGCGTGGCGACGTTCCGGGCGATTGAGGCCGACCTATCAGGCGGGGGCCACGGGTCAGGCCTGCCAAGCGCTCCTTCGACGGTCGGCTCTTCATCCGGGAAGGCGAGACGTTGTGTGGCGTGAGCGCCGACGCCCTCCGCAACCCCACCGTCTCGTGGTCGGGCTCCGTGCCGTACTGAAGCCGCGCAGCCCGAAGGCGCTCAGAACGCAGCGCCGACCGCCCCCCAGGAACTGAGCTGCCAGTTGAGCGAAGCCCGGCAGCTCACCGAGCCCGCGCTGTCCGTGCGACAGCAGGTCGGGAAGTTCTCGCCCGACACGCCATCGAAGC
The DNA here is from genome assembly GCA_903905455.1 of uncultured Archangium sp. GTDB lineage: Bacteria > Myxococcota > Myxococcia > Myxococcales > Myxococcaceae > Archangium_A. The sequence continues at coordinate 60,839 of CAIVGN010000055.1, read as the reverse complement.
AGCTCAGCGAGTAGGTGCCCTCGGTCGTCGCGCTGAACGGGTCGACGGTGCCGGTGGTCACCCACCCGGCGGAAGTGAAGCTGGTCGCGATGCGACACGAGGTCTGCCCGTTGCGGACGTTGATCCGGCAGCACGCCGGGAACGAGTTCCCCGCGGAGCCGTGAACGCACGAGGACTGGTACCCGGACTGGATGACGGAGCCACCCACGGTGATGCTCCCGGCGGTGAGCAGCCCACCGACGCTCGCGGTGCCGGTCGCGGACAAGGTCGGCGCGCTGACCGTCGACGAGAAGGTCCCCGCGCCGGTGACGCTCACGTTGCCGGTGAAGGCCGAAGGGGCGGCAACGCTCACCGCCGACCCGACGGGCCCGACCTTCGCTTCGAGCCATTCCTTGAGCTGGGCGAAGTTGTGGTTCACCTGGGTGGCGACCGCAGGCTGATTGGGGGCGAAACAGAACGGCATCCCGTTGGGACAGTTGCCGTTGGCCGCCATCGCCGTGCCCACCGTCGCCGCGGCCAGGAGCCCGAGCGCCGCCACGGCGAACCGCGCGCGCACGCGCCGAGGCTGATTCAGGGCCCGAAGCTCTTCTTCGAGTTGGGACAACCGCTGCATCAGCTGTGTCGAATCGGGGAGATGGGGGGTCAAGGGCGCGACCCTAGCCTCTCGGGATGGCGACGTCGCACGCCATCGCCGCCCGAAGCGCGGCTCGCTCCGCGCCGATTTCACGCAGGCCGCCGAGACGCTCAGGCCACCGCCCGCTTCTCGAAGCGCCGGGCGTACTCGCGGTACATCACCGGCAACAGCACCAGGGTCAGCGCGCAGGCCGACAGGGTGCCGAAGACGATGACCACGGCCAACGGGCGCTGGGTCTCGCTGCCCATGGCGTGGCTCATGGCCGCGGGCACCAGGCCCAGGGCGGCGAGCGCGGCGGTCATCAACACCGGGCGCAGCCGGTCCCGCGCGCCCTCGATGATGGCGTGGTCCAGCAGCATGCCCTCGCGCAGCTTCTCGGCGATGGCCGAGGCCACCAGCACCCCGTTGAGCGAGGCCTGGCCGATGAGCGCGATGAAGCCGACGGCCGCGGCCACCGACAACGGCATGTCCGCCAGCCACAACCCGAACACCCCGCCGGTCAGCGCGAAGGGCACGTTGAGCAGCGTGAGCACCGCGCGGGGGAAGCTGTCGAAGGCCCAGAAGAGCAGCAGCAGGGTCAACAGCAGCGCCACCGGCACCACCTGCATCAGCCGGTTCATGGCCCGCTCCTTGTTCTCGAACTCGCCACCCCACTCGATGCGTTGCCCCACCTGCAGCGGGGCCTCCTTCTCCACGCGGGTGCGCGCGTCGTCGACGAAGCCGCCCAGGTCGCGGTCGCGCACGTTCATGCGGATGCCGATGTAGCGGCGCCCGTTCTCGCGGTTGATCGACGCGCGGCCGGTGCCGGTGGTGATGTGCGCCAGGTTCTCCATGGGCACGGTAGCCCCGCCCTGCACGGCCACCCGCAGCTTGCGCAGCTTCTCCACGTCGTCGCGCTCGCTGGCCGGCAAGCGCAGCACCACGTCGAAGCGCCGCTCGCCTTCCCAGAACTCGTCGACCGGTCGCCCACCGACCGAGGTCTGGAACACGTGCTGGAACTCGCCCAGGGTCATGCCGTAGCGGGCCAGGGCCACGCGGTCCGGCTCCACCTGCAGCTGCGGCACCTCGCCGCTCTTCACGATGCCCAGGTCGGCCACGCCCTTGACGGTGCTGATCACCGTCTTCACGCGCTCGGCCTGCTGCTGCAGCTTCACCAGGTCGTCGCCGTAGAGCTTCACGGCGATCTGCCCGAACTGACCGCTGATGCTCTCGTTGACGTTGTCGCGAATGGGCTGGCTGAAGTTCACCTCGAGGCCCGGCACCTCGTCGATGCTGTCGCGCAGCACGGCGATGACGTCGCCCAGCTCCGGCGTCTCCTTCGGCCAGTCCGCCGCGGGCTTGAGCTTGACGAAGAACTCCAGGTTGCTGGTGAGCGTGGCGTCGGTGCCGTCTTCGGGGCGGCCCAGCTGGCTCAAGATGGACTCGACCTGCGGCTGCGCCGAGATGAGCGCGGTCAGCTTCGGCGCCAGGCGCCGGCCTTCCGAGAGCGACACGTTCGAGGGCAGCGTGAAGGTCATGTACAGCGCGCCCTCGTTGAGCTCGGGCAGGAACTCGCTGCCCAGCCGTGACCCGATCACCCCGGTGACGCCCAGCAGCGCGGTCGCCAGGCCCAGCACCAGCCACGGCCGCTTCAGCGAAAAGCGTAGCGTCGGGAGGTACAGCTTCGAGGCCAGCGTGAGCACCGGCGATTCCTTGTGGTGCACCGGCTTGTTGTAGGCAAACGAGGCCAGCGCCGGCACCAGGGTCACCGAGAACAGCAGCGCGCCCATCAGCGCCGCGGCCACGGTGTTGGCCATGGGGGAGAAGATGCGGCCCTCGACGCGCTCGAGCATGAAGATGGGCACGTAGGCCGCGATGATGATCAGCAGCGCGAACACCGTGGGCCGCACCACCGCCGCCGCCGACTTGCGGATGCGCTCCTGCTGCGACATCGGGCTGTGATCGCGGATCACCAGGGCCGCGAGGATGGCCTCGATGATCACCACGCCACCGTCGACGATGACCCCGAAGTCCACCGCGCCCATCGACAGCAGGTTCGCCGACATGCCCCGCTGCTTGAGGTAGATGAAGGCCACCGCCAGCGAGAGGGGGATCAACGAGCAGACGATCACCGCCGCCCGCAGGTCGAGCAGGAACACGAAGAGCACGATGAGCACCAGGATGGCGCCCTCGATGAGGTTGTGCCCCACGGTCTCCAGCGTGGCGTCCACCAGCTCGCTGCGGTCGTAGAAGGCCACCACCTCGGCGCCGTCCTCCGCGAGGCGGGCGTTGATCGCCACCAACTGCTCCTTGAGCCGCTCCAGCACCACCGACGGGTTCTCTCCGCGGCGCATGAGCACGATGCCCTCGACCACGTCGCCGTTCTTGCCCTCGCTCACCACGCCCTGCCGCGGCGCCCAGCCCTCGGTCACCGTGGCCACGTCCTTGACGAACAGCGGCGTGCCGTCGCGCTCGGCGACGCCCACGTTGCGGATGTCGTCCATGGACTTGAAGAGGCCCTCGCTGCGAATGACGAACTGCTCGCTGCCGCGCTCCAGCACGCCGCCCGACGCGTTCTGCGAACCGCGCTGCACCGCTTCTTCGAGGTCCTGCAACGTGAGCCCCAGGCCGGCGAGCGACTGCGGCCTCGGCTCGACCTGGATGACCTTCTGCAACCCGCCGTAGCTCACCACGTCGGCGATGCCGTTGACCCGCATGATGCTCGGGCGCACCACCCAGTCCTGCAAGGTGCGCAGCTTCATCGGGTCGCCCTTCGCGCCCTTGAGCGTGTAGCGGTACACCTCGCCGATGGGCGTCGCGTACGGCCCCAGCTCGGGCCGCGCACCCTCCGGCAGCTCGGCCTCGCGCAGCCGCTCGAGCACCTGCTGCCGCGCCCACAGGCCGTCGGTGCCGTCACGGAAGGTGAGGGTCACCATCGACAAGCCGAACATCGAGAGGTTGCGCAGGCGCGTCATGTTCGGCGTGCCGTTGAGCGCGCGCTCGAGCGGGAGGCCGATCTGCCGCTCGACCTCTTCGGTCGGTTGCCCGTCGAAGAGGGTGATGACGTTGACCTGGGTGTCGGTGGGGTCGGGGAAGGCCTCGATGGTGAGGCCCCGGAAGCTGACGACGCCCATCACGAGGATGACGATCGCGAAGAACACGACGGCCACGCGGTTCTGCACGCTGTAACTGACGATGCGTTCGAACATGACGGCTCAGGTGTCCGACGAGAGATCGACCTGGTTGAGCAGGAGCAGCGCGCCGTGCGAGACGAAGCGCGTCCCCGGCTCGAGGCCCGACCGGATCTCGGTCATGCCGTCGCGACGCCGGCCCGGCTTGACGGGGCGCGGCTCGAGCCGGCCGGGCGACGTGGCCACGAAGACCACCGAGCGCGTGCCCTGGGTGACCACCGCGATGTCCGGCACCTTCACCACCTCCGCCGTGGAGTCGGGCTTGATCACCACCTCCACGAAGCCGTTGGGGCGCAGCTGGCGATCGGGGTTCTTCGCGCGCACCCACACCTCGACGGTGCGGCGGCGCGGCTCGACCACCTCGCTGATGTACTCCACCACGCCCTGGCGCACGTCGGAGCCCTGGGGCTGAATCGAGACCGCCTCGCCGAGGTGCACGTCGCGCACGTCGCTCTCGGGCACGTCGGCGATCACCAGCACCTCGTCGAGATCCGAGAGCTTGAGCAGCGGCTTCTCGCGGTCCGGGCCCACTTCCTGGCCGGGGAACAGGTCCAGTTCCACCACCGTGCCCACGCGCGCGGCGCGCACCCAGAAGAGGTTGTCACCCTCGGCGGCCACCGAGAGGCTGCGCTGCTTCGACTCCGCGGCCTTCAAGGTCAGCTCGGCTTCCTTGAGCTCCGCCTCCGAGGCCAGCACGTCCTTCTGCGGGGCAGCCTTGAGCTCGTACAGCTCCCTGGCGCGCTCCAGCAACCGCAGCCGCACCGCCACCTGCGCGCGCGCCGCCTCGGTCTCGCGATCGAGATCGGCGAAGGCGCCGCTGCGCACCGAGAAGAGCTTCTCGCCCTGCTTCACCCGGCTGCCCAGGCGCACCAGCACCGCCTCCACGCGACCGGGCAACGGCACGCCGACCGCCGCGGTGCGCTTGGGGTCGAGATCCACGTGACCGGGCACCGGCAGCGGCGAGAGCGCGGGCCCCAGCGTGGCCACCGAGAGCTCGACGTACTTCCACTGCGGCGCGTCGGCCGCGAGGGTGACGCCCGTGGCGTCGGCCTTGATCAGCGCCGCCGCGTCGACCGGCGCCGCGGGCTTCTTGCAGCCGGCCAGCGCGAGGGTGGCGAGGAAGAGGGTCGCGAGGAGCGACGGCCCCTCACCCTGGCCCTCTCCCCGCTGGTGCGGGGCGAGGGAATTGGACGGGGTCTTCATGGTGTCAGCTCCGAGATCGAATCGAGTGAGGTGCCCAGCCGCGCGCGCGCGACGTGCAGGTGAAAGACGGTGCGGTCGAGCTCGGTCGCGGTCAGCAACAGCTCGGCCAACAGGCGCCGGGAAAGCAGGAGCTCCTGCAGCGGCGCGGCCCCGCGCGAGACGGCGGCGTCGAGGCGCTGCACCACGCTGCGGGCCAGGGGCAACGACTGCTCGCGCAGGCGCAGCTGCCGGGTCTCGACGCCCTTCACCTCGGCGCCCAGCTGGGTGAGCTGCGCGCCGGCGCTGGCCAACAGCTGCTCGCGCGCGCGCTCGGCGCTCGTCGCCGCCACGCCCGCGGCCTGCGCGTCGTCCTGCCCGTGCTCGAAGATGGGCAGCGGCATCGAGAGGCCCACGAAGAGGCTGTTCTGCTGGTTGCCGGAGATGACGAACTGGTCGCGCACGTAGCCCAGGCGCACCGTGGGGTCGGGCAACCACCCGCGCGCCGCGAGGGTCTGGGCCGCCCGGGCCGAGCGCATGGCCGCCTCGAGGGCCTTCAGGTCGGGGCGGCCCACCAGCCCCGCGCCGGACTGCTCGAAGCGGCGCCCGAGCCACGCCTGGGCCTGGGTCACTTCGGCGAAAGGCACGCACGGCGTGGACACCGTGTCCGCGCACACGCGCAGCGTCGCGGCGAGCAGCTCGCGCGCTTCGCCCAGGGTGGTCAGCGTGCTCTCGAGCTCGAGGCGCGCCCGATCCGCGTCGAGCTCCGAGGCGTCGCCCTTGTCGGCGCGGGCCTGCTGCAGCGAGGTCAACCGCTGCGCGTCCTCCCCCAGCGCCGCCAACGCGTCGACCCGCACCTGCGCGGCCGCCACGTCGCCGATGACGTCCTCCAGCTCGAGCACCTTGCGGCGCACCTGGTCGAGCGCGTCGAGGGCCGCGGCGCGCGCCGCTTCGGCCGTCGCCTCCTGCCTCGGCCCGCGCTTGCCCAGCTCGAGCAGCACCGACAGGCCCACCGACACGTTGGGCACGTTGAGAAAGGGGTCCTTGAGATCACCCGGGTTGAGCGGCCCGATGGGCAACGTGTTGACCGAGAGATCGAGGCCCGGGTTGGGCAGCCGCAACGCCTTGCGTCGCTCGGCCTCGGCCTGGGCCACCTTGATCCGCGCGGCCTGGAGCTCCGGCGCCTGCCGCCACACGAGCTCGGGCAGCGTGGCTCCATCGCCCAGGGTCGCGAGCTCCAGCGGCGCCACCGCTCCCATCACCACTGCCAACGTCGTTGCGCACCACATGGGTCAGCGCACTCTCCACGCCGCGGGCCAGCGCCAACCGCGCGGATCAACACGACCGCCGCAGCGCCGGTGAAAGAACTCTTCAGTGGGGGCTGAAAGGAAGTTTCGTTCTCACCTGCTGAGAAAACCGTGCGGGGGCCCGGTTTCCGGAGATCGGGGGGGGCGTGGTAGGAGGACACGGGTGCGAAACCAGCGCCTGCTCGTTCTGTTTGCTTCCCTGATCATCGCCGGCTGTGAATGCCAGCGGCCCAACACCTTCGGCATCTCCGGCGAAGTGTTGTGGGAGTGGGAGACGGCGGCGGGCACGCAGGGCGACACCAAGGCCTTCGTCGACTTCCCCGGCACCACCATGGGCGCCCGGCGCGACGAGACGCTCTTCGTGCGCAACGTCGGGCGCGCGGCCTTCACCATGACGGACTTCGCCAAGCTGATGGGCGCGGCCACCACGCTCAACCTCACCGTCGAGCCGAGCGCGGCCTTCGAGGTGCACTGGGACCCGACGGTGACGCTCAGCCCCACCGAGCGCACCCAGGTCGTGGTGAGCTTCACGCCGCCGCTGACCGAGGGCATGGGCAGCGTCGACTACGAGTCGGACCTCGAGCTGCGGCCCCAGGGCGCGGCCGCGGCGCCGCTCACGCTGCGGGGCAAGGCCATCGCCGGCCAGTGCGACGTTCCCGCGGTCATCGACTTCGGCTCGGTGCCGCTGCGCTCCACGCTCAGCTCCGACGTCGACGTGCGCAACGACAGCGCGGCCGCGGTGCGCGTCACCGCCAGCGGCGTGACCGGCGCGCCGGTCGGCATCTTCACCGTGAGCGGGCTCCAGATGGGCAACGCGCTGACCGTGGCCGCCAACAGCGAGGCGAAGCTCACCATCACCTTCCAGCCTTCCGAGTCGGGCGACTTCAACGGCCAGATGAACGTCAAGCGGGGCGAGTCGTGCCCCGAGCGCGTCGTGCAGCTCAAGGGCCGCGGCGTGAACTCCTGTCTCACCTGGAAGGCCGAGCCCCCCGACGACGCCATGGGCCTCGGGCTGCACTTCGGCTCGGTGGCCCCCTCGGCCGTGGGCACCGGCCGCGTGGTCTTCTCGAACTCGTGCAGCATCGCCGCCGAGCTCTCGGGGCTGCGCACCAGCGACCCGGTCTTCGTGATCACCGCGGCCCAGCCCGGCGACCTCACCACCCTCGTGGTGCCCGCCGCGACGCGCGACCCCGCCGGCACGTGGACCAACGGCACCGCGACCACGGAGCTCGAGTTCCGCCCGGTGGTGCTCGGGCCCCGCCTCGGCCAGCTCCAGGCCTCGACCTCGCTCTCGTCGCAGCCGGGCGTCGCCGTCTCGCTCAAGGGCTTCGGCGGCGGGCCGCGCATCGAGGTGCGTCCCTCGCCCGTCTTCGCCATCGGCCGCATCGGCTTCAGCCCCGGCTCGATGCCCGGCACTTCCGCGCAGCGCAACCTGCGCGTGGCCAACGTCGGCAACCGCCCCGCCACTCCTGACCCGCGGACCAACTTGAAGCTGGGCGCCCTGGGTACGGGCACCACCTATTACGAAGTGCGCGCGATCAACGGCACCGACGACGAGCTGTGCGTGGGCGACTGGGACGCGGCCACCGCGAGCTGCCCGCACACCCTGAGCCCCACGCTCTACAACCCGGCCATCGGCATCGAGGCCTCGGTCACCGCGGCGCTGCAGCTGCCGGTGCGCGTGATCCCCGCGACGGCCGGCCTCAAGGAATGGGAGATCACCATCTTCTCCAACGACATCGTCACCCCCGAGGTGAAGGTGCGCATCACCGCCGAGGCCATCGTGGCGCCCCCGTGCAACTACACCGTCAGCCCCACCAACCTGCCCTTCGGCCTGATGACCGTGCCCGAAGTGAAGGACCTCTCGTTCACCCTGACCAACCTCGGCACCCAGCCCAGCGAGCTCTGCTACTTCAACGGCATCGACCTCGCGCCGGGCAGCGACGCCATCTTCAGCATCGTCTCGAACCCCATCGACCTCACGCTCGCCGCCGGCCAGTCCACGACCATCACCGTGCGCGCCCAGCCGACCACGCAGCCCTCGGGTGGCGCTCCCACGGTCAGCGGCGCGGTCACCTTCAACGTGTCGACCCCCGGCGCGCCCCAGGCCCAGGTGCAGCTCACGGCCACCCTGGTGCCCGCCTGCGTCACCATCACCCCCCAGCCGATGGTGTTCAACGACACGCAGCTCGAGTGCGGATCGCCGGAGCGCCCGCTGGTGATCACCAACACCTGCTCCACCTCGGTGACCCTCAACTCCACGGTGCTCACCGACGCGGCCGTCGCGCCCACCGGCTCGGGCTCGTGCACCACGGCCGCCGGCTGCCCGCAGTTCGCCCTGACCTCGGCGCCCCCCGGCGGCGCGATCCTCCCCGGCGCGTCGCGCACGGTACTGGTGCGCTTCCGCCCCTACGTCAGCGGCGCGGCGAGCGGCGTGCTCACCATCACCATGCAGCAGGGCACGCAGACGGTGCCGTACAACATCCCCCTCAACGCCAACGGCATCCCCCGCACCATGGCCACCTGCGGCGTGACCGCGGTGTGCCCGCCCCCGATGACGGTCAACGCGAACTCCACGGTGACCCTCGCGCCCACCATCATGGCGCCCGGCGCGGTGACCTGCGCGTGGAGCGCCTCCATGCGCCCCACGACCTCCAACGGCACCTTCTCGGCCCCCACCAGCTGCACCAGCACCAACTACTTCGCCGACGTGGTGGGTACGCACGTGGTCTCGTTCAACGTCTCCGACGGCCTGGGCGGCACCTCGCAGTGCACCACGCCCATCACCGTGACCGCCAACGGCGACCTGTGGATCGAGCTGACCTGGAACCGCCCCAACGACATGGACCTGCACCTGCTGCACCCCAACGCGGGCCCGGCGAGCAGCTCCACCAGCTGGTTCAACACCACGTGGGACTGTGACTACGTCAACACCAACCCCAACTGGACGGCCGGCCTGCAGTCAGACCCCAGCCTCGATCGCGACGACATCACCGGCCAGGGCCCGGAGAACACGCGCATCAACACCCCGGTGCAGAACCTCAACTACACCATCGGCGTGCACGTCTACTCGTACGCCGCGGCGGCCCCGGTGACCTCCACGCTCAAGCTGTACTGCGGTGGCCAGCTGGTGACGACCCAGACCCGCACCATGAGCGTGGTCAAGGACATGTGGGTGGTGGGCACCGTGCGCTTCCAGACCGGCGTGCCCTGCGTGTTCACCGCGAACAACACCGTGGTCAACGTGCCCTGAAGCAGTCGTGGGCGGGGGAGCTCACTCTTCCCTCACCAGCTTGTTGAACGTGGGGTGCGAGATGCCCAGGGCCTTCGCGGTCTCCAGCCGGCGCCCCTCGTTCTGCTCCAGCGCCCAGCGCGCGTAGCGCCGCTCCAGCGCGTCGAGCGTCTCCACCTCCCGCGAGACGAACCCCGAGGCCGGGGCGCTCGCGCCGGCGTCGGGCGTCACCAACCAGTCCAACGAGAGCTCCGCGCCCGACTCGAGGGCCAGGGCCCGCTCGAGGATGTTGCGCAGCTCGCGCACGTTGCCCGGGAAGCGGTAGCGCTCCAGCCTGGCCAGGGCGCTCGCCGAGAGCCGCGGCACGTCGCGGCGCCCCTGCTCGCCGGCCACCCGCGGCAACAGCCCCTCGGCCAGCCGCGCGATGTCTTCCTTGCGCGCGCGCAACGGCGGCACCTCGATGCGGAACACCGACAACCGGAACCACAGGTCTTCGCGAAAGCGCCCTTCCTTCACGTTGCGCTCGAGGTCGCGGTTGGTCGCCGCCACCACCCGGGCCGACGAGCTCAGCTCCGTCGAGCCGCCCAGGCGCCGGAAGCGCCCCCCGTCGAGGAAGGTGAGTAGCTTGGCCTGCAGCGGCGCCGAGAGCTCGCCCACCTCGTCGAGGAAGAGCGTGCCGCGGGCCGCCAGCTCCACCAGGCCGCGCCGCGTGGCCCGGGCGTCGGTGAAGGCGCCCTTCTCGTGCCCGAAGAGCTCGCTCTCGGCCATCGACTCGGGGAGCGCCGCGCAGTTGAGCTGGATGAAGGGCATGGCCGCGCCGAAGCTGCGCTGGTGCAGGTGCCAGGCGAGCGCCTCCTTGCCGCAGCCCGTCTCGCCCAGCAGCAACACCGGGCTGCGCGGGCTCGAGAGCGCGATGCGCTCGATGGTGTCGACCACCGCCTTCATCGGCGGCGACACCGGGGTGATGAGCCCGCGCCGCGTCGAGAGCGCGCCCTCCGCGTGCTGCAGGCGATCGCGCAGGCGGATCTCGTCGGCCGCGCGCCGCGCCTTGAAGAGCAGGTCGGTCAGCTCGATGGGCTTGGCGAGGTAGTCGGCGGCGCCCAGGCGAATGGCCTCCACCGCGCTGGCGATGTCCCCGTGGGCCGTCACCATGACCACCACCGCGCCAGGCAGCGCCGCGCGCACCTCGGGCAGCGCCTCGAGCCCGTCCCCGTCGGGCAGGCGGCGGTCGAGGATGATGAGGTCGAAGCTCTTCTGGGCGATGAGGTTGCGCGCCTCGTGGAGCGAGTGCGCCACCGTCACCGGCAGCCCCTCGCGCTGGAGCGTGGCCGCGGCGACGGCAGAGAAGGCGCGGTCATCATCGACGAGCAGCGTGGTCAACATGGGTCAGGCCCCACTTTCCGGGTTCAAGGGCAGGCGCAGCTCGAAGCGGCTGCCCGAGGCGAGGCGCTCGAAGCGCAAGGTCCCGCCGAGCTGCTCCACCGCCCGCAGCGTCATCGACAGGCCCAGGCCGATGCCGCGCGGCTTGGTGGTGAAGAAGGGCTCGCCCAGGCGCGAGTCGAGCTCGGCCGGGGCGCCGCCCGCGTTGTCGTCCACGCGCAGCACCGCGTGGGGCCCGTCGCGCAGCACCTGCACCGTCACCTTCGGCTGGGTGACGCGCCCCAGGTCCTTGGCGGCCACCGCGGCCTCGATGGCGTTGCGCACCAGGTTGTCGATGGCGGTGGTCAACAGCAGCGGGTCGCTCTCGAGCGTCACCTGCGGCGCCAGGTCCGTCACCACCTCGGCCTCGGGCCACTCGGGCAACGAGTCGAGCGCCTGCACCGTCTCGGCCGCCAGGGCGTCGAGCTGCACCGGCACCCGGCGCAGGTCGCTGGGCTTGGAGAACGAGAGCAACGAGCGCGCGAGGTGGCTGAGCCGCTCGACCTGGCCCTTGACGGTGCGCGAGACGAGGCCCGGGTCACCGCCGCTCTCGAGCAGCGAAGTCGCGGCCTTGAGCCCGTTGAGCGAGTTCTTCACCTCGTGGGCGATGAGGCTGGCGGCGGTGCCCAGGGCGGCCATCTTCTCCTGCCGGGCGAAGCGCTTCTCCGCCTCGAGGAACACCCGCCAGGTGCGCCGCAGGAAGAGCACGAAGCCGCCCAGGGCGACCAACTGCACCACCAGCAGGAACGCGAGCTGGAAGTTGAGCCGCCGGCGAATGGGCGTCACCGAGGTCTCTTCGCTCTCCAGGGCCAGCACCTGCAGCCCGGTGTTCTTCACCGGGAAGGCCTCGGCCATCACCTCGTGGCCCTCCAGCGTCCAGGTGGCGTCCCCGCCCGAGGCGCGCAGGGCCTCCACCCGGCCATCGAAGTCGGGGGCGTGGCTCCAGGAAGGCTCCGAGAGGGGCAGCACCACCCGCTCGCGGGAGGACAACAGCAGCAGCTGTTCGCCCGGGCCCTCGACGCCGTAGAGCAGGCGGTCGCTGCCGCCGACCACGCCGACCAGCACCCCCACCAGCTTGCCCGCGTCGCGCACCGGCAGCGCCACGGCCAGCCGCGAGGTCTCGTCGTTGAGCAGCTCGTCGACCGTGGGGTGCTCGAGCGCCAGCACCTGCTGGAACCAGGGCTGGCTCTGCATCTCGGGCGGCAGCGAGAGCGCGGGCTCGCTCCATTCCACCCGGCCGGTGAGATCGAAGAGCACCACGCCTTCACCGAACAAGGTGCGGTCTTCGCGAATGCTGTCGAGCACGCTGGCGTCGCGGCGGGCGAGCGCGGGGTAGCCCCGGTCGGCCAGCCGTTGCAGCTCGGAGCGCAGCACGTCGAAGTGGAGCCCCAGCGAGTCGGCGTAGAGCCGCCCCTGCTGGGCCACCCGCGCGCGGACCTGGCGGCGGGCCTCGGTGACGTCGGCGCGGTACGAGATGACCGAGGCGATGGACCCGAGCAGCGCCACGAGAATGAGCGCCCCGAGCACCGAGCGCACGGTGGTCAACGAGGCGCGGCTGCGCAGCTGTTCTTCGGCCTCGGGCATCGGCGGCGGGGACGCTACTGCCCCCGGCGGCGCCCGGTGCCCGCTTTGTCGGCGGCGAGGCTCACCGGTAGCCCTGGGCCTGCAGGGTGAAGAGCTTGGCGTAGCGCCCGCCCTGGGCCAGCAGCGCGTCGTGGCTGCCCAGCTCGGTCAGCTGGCCACCCTCGAGCACCGCGATGCGGTCGGCCATGCGCACGGTGCTGAAGCGGTGGCTGATGATGATCGCGGTGCGGTCCTTGGACAGCGCGCGAAACCGCTCGAAGAGCGCCACCTCGGCCTCGGCGTCGATGGCCGCGGTGGGCTCGTCGAGGATGAGGATCTCCGCGTCGCGCATGAAGGCGCGCGCGATGGCCAGCTTCTGCCACTGGCCCCCCGACAGCTCGTGGCCCTTCTCGAACCAGCCCCCGAGCATGGTGTCGTACTGCTTCGGCAGCGCCTCGATGACGCTGCGCGCCCCGCCCGCCTCGGCGGCCAGTTCGATGGCCCCGCGGTCTTCGACCTTCGAGGGTTGCCCCAGCCCGATGTTCTCGGCCGCGGTGAACTGGTAGCGCACGAAGTCCTGGAACACCGCGCCCACGCGCCCGCGCAGGTCGTCCACCGCGAGGTCGCGCAGGTCGACGCCCCCGTAGCGGATGGCCCCCTCGGTGGGCTCGTAGAGCCGCAGGAGCAGCTTGATGAGCGTCGACTTGCCGGCCCCGTTCTCCCCCACCAGCGCCAGCTTCTCACCCGGCTCGAGGCGCAAGGTCACGTCGCGCAGCGCCCAGTCGGTGCGGCCCTGGTAGCGGAAGCTGACGTGGTCGAACTCGAGGGTGTGGGGCCCCGGCGGCAGCGTCTTCGGCGGCACCACCCGCGAGGCCTCGGCTGTGGTCGGCAGCTCGAAGAAGCGCTGGAGGTTCGAGAGGAAGAGCGCGTCTTCGTACATGCCGGCCACCGCGCCGAGCACCGCCTCGAAGGCCGACTGGCCCTGGCGGAAGACGGCCAGCGAGAGCACGAGGTCGCCCACGCTGATCGCCCCCGACGACGCGCGCCCGGCGACCCAGAGGTAGCAGAGGTAGAAGGCCCCCAGCGAGAAGGCGCCCAGCAAGGTGCCGTAGACCAGCCGCTTGCGCGCCAGCTGGCGATCCTCGGCGAGGAACCGGGCGAAGAGCGCGCGGTACCGCCCGAGGATCAGCGGGCCCAGGCCGAAGAGCTTGACCTCCTTGACCGTGGAGTCGCGGGTGAGGATCCACTCCAGGTAGTTGAGCTTGCGGCCCTCGGGCGCGCGCCACGAGTAGAGCCGGAAGGCCTCCCCCGAGAGCTTCGTCTCCGCGAGGAACGAGGGGATGGCGGCCAGCAGCAGCACCGCCACGCTCCACCAGGCCACGTTCCACAGCAGCACCGCGAAGGTGGTCAGGGTGAGCAGGTTGCGCACCACGGTCACCGCGTCCATCGCCAGGGCCAGCGGCCGCGACGACGCCTCGCGCCGCGCGTTCTGCATGATGTCGTAGGTCTCGCTGTCTTCGTAGTGACGCAGCTCGAGGGTCAGCGACTTCTCGAGGATGCGCTCGTTGAGCAGGTTGCCGAGGCTGACGCGCAGCAACTCCTTCGACAGCCCGAGGAACCGGCCCAGCAGCAGGGCCACCAGGGCGAGCCCCAGCTCCCAGCCCACGTAGCGCCACACCAGCGCCTGGGCGGCCTCGGTGACCGGCTTCAGCGCCGAGGCCTGCACCACCGCGTCGATGATCAGCTTGCCCACCCAGGCCATCGCCGCCGGGAGCCCGGCCTGCACCACGGTGAGCACCGAGAGCAGCACCGCGTTGCGGCTGTCGGCCTCCCACACCAGCGAGAGGGCGCGCGGCAGCTGCTGCAACAGCTCGCGGGTGGAGAGCTTGCGCTCAGGTCTCTCGGGGCGGGCCATCGCGCCTCAATACCGCCACGGCCTGCCTCGCGCTTCGGATCATCAGGGAGGTCCGCCGGCGATTTCGCGGTCGGCGCGCGCCGCTCAGTAGCTGATCAGCGCCGTGTCGCCCTGCTGGATGACCTTCGAGGGCTGGCGCGCCAGGTCGAGCGTCAGCCGCGTGCCCTTGCCGTTCTTGCGGGCCACGATGCGCAGCAACTCCGGGTCCGACACCCGGACCAGGTGGTCGGCGACGGGCGCGATGCCGCTGACGTCGATGACCAGCCGCGGCGGGTTCTGCAACGCCCGCACCTGCGTCACCAGGCCACCGGCCACGGGGTCGACGGCCACGCGCATCGAACCGCTCACCCGCGACACCGTCACCAGGCGCGCCGCGCCGGAAGGAATGGCCGTGCTGCTCAGGCTCGCCGGCTTCGCCGCGGTGAACAGGGTGCGGGTCACCACCGGCGCCGGGCGCGGGGCCTCGGGGAGCCGGGCGAGCACCGGCTTCTTCGCCACCGCCTTCTTCGGCGCGGCGGCGACGGCCTCGGGGCACGCGGTGGCGTCGGCACGGCAGACCAACGAGGGGTCGAGCGTGACGGGCTGCGGCTGGGGCGGCGCGCTGCCGGTGGTGACCAAGAAGGTGGCCACGGCCGCGAGCGCCGCGAGGCCCGACCAGCGGCGGGGCGAGTTCCGCGGAGGCGGCTGGGGCTTGAGCGAGGAGCCCGACTCCACGTTCTCGCAGAGGAAGTCGATGAGCGCCCCGGCGCGCGGGTGGAGGAACCGCGTGAAGCGCACCCCGAAGCCACCGCGGGTCTCCGCGCTGCGACGCCACGCCACCTCGCCCTCGGCGAAGGGCAACACCCGGCCACCCGCCTCGAAGGCCAACGTCACCACCGTGCCCGACTCGGGCGGCTCGGGCATCACCAGGAACATGCCGCTGAGCGACAGGTCTCCCGAGAGCACGCGCACCACGCGCGACCCGGCGATGGTGACGCGCACGGGGTACTTGAACGGCGCACGCGAGGAACGATCCGGAAGAGACTCGGTGGGAGCGACGTGGTGCATGGGGGAAGCCTCGGGGGTGGAGCGTCGAGTGCTACAAGTGTGTGGCGAGCGCGACAGCCCGCAAGTTTTCGACGTCGCGCTCCGCTCCTGCTGGAACCCAGGCGGTCTAACCTTCGGGGCCATGAGCGACCCGATCGTCGGGCTGGTGTTGTCGGGCGGTGGAGCGCGCGGCGCCTACGAGGTCGGCGTGCTCGCAGGCATCGCGCAGGCGATGGGCGCGAAGGAGACCGGCGCCCCCCTCTTCCGCGTCGTCGCGGGTACCTCGGTCGGCGCGATCAACGGCGCGTGGACCGTGGCCCACGCGCACCGCGGCGATCACGACTTCGAGGCGCTGGCGCGCATCTGGAACGAGCTCTCGCTGCGCGAACACCTGCGGGTGGATCTCGCGGGCATGCTCGGCTGGTCGAGCCCGCTGCGCTGGTTGCGCAAGAAGGCCCAGCAAGAACCCGAGCCGCTGGGGCGCTCGGTGCTCAACCCCGTGGGCATCGAGGAACTGGTGCAGCGGGCCATTCCCTTCCCCTCGCTGTACCGCAACGTCGACAGCGGCGCGGTGCGCGCGTTCATCGTCGCCGCGCTCCACGTGGGCACCGGGGTCACCACGCTCTTCACCGAGTTGGCGCCCGGCGTCGCCCTCGCCCCCACCCGGCACCCCCGGCGGCTCTCGCGCAAGGAACGCATCACCGCGGATCACGTGCTCGCCTCGGCCGCCATCCCCGCGCTCTTCCCCGCGCGGCGCATCGGGCGCTCGCACTTCGTCGACGGGAGCCTGCGCTTCAACACCCCCATCGCCCCCGTCATTCGCGCTGGGGCCGAGAAGGTGGTGGTCATCTCGCTCAAGCACGAGGCCTTCGCCGTGCCGGACCTCGAGGCGGTGGCCGGTGAAGAGCAGTACCCCGACCCGCTGTTCCTCGTGGGCAAGCTGTTCAACGCGCTGCTGCTCGACCCCGTCAGCTACGACCTCCAGGTGCTCGACGGCCTCAACCGGGTGATGGGCGTGCTCGACGAGACGCTCTCGCCCGAAGAGCGCACCCGCTTCGACCAGGTGCTCGTCGAGTCGCGCGGCTCGGCCTACCGCCGCATCCCCACCCTCGCCTTCGAGCCCTCGGAGAACATCTCGCTGCTCGCCGGCCAGTACCTCGCGGCCCACCACCACGAGTGGGACCTGGGCCGCTTCTACGACTGGATGCTGGGCAAGGCCGCCGCGAAGAGCGCCACCTGGGAGAGCGACCTCGCCAGCTACCTGCTGTTCGACGGCGGCTGGGCCGAGACGCTCATCGCCCTGGGCCGGCGCGACGCCAACGCGCGGCGAGACGAGATCCGCGAGTTCTTCCGCGGCCAGATGCGCGCCCCCTGATCTCCCGCGAGGAGGACGTCCAGGCTCCCTTGCGGCCCACCGCGTGAAGCTGGCAGGCGACGCGCGGCGAACCACGCGTGGGACAAGACGACTCCGAAGATCCGACGCGAGGAGGAGGGGGATCCCGCGTCGGCTTCACCCCCTCTGTGTCAGGTCCGGCCCAGAAACGATCACTCCCGCGCGCTGTCCCACGTGCAGGACAGAGCGTTGCGTTGCACCGGAGCCCGCGGGTGGTGAGAGTGCCCGCCATGAAGAACGCACGCGAAGTCGTCAGGCTCGTCGCCAGTCACCGCCAGACCGAGGGAGGTGGCTTCATCATCCGCCGCCCCTTCCCCGTGCCCGGCTTGCAGCAGGTCGACCCCTTCCTCCTCGTCGATGAGATGGGCCCCATCGACTACCCGCCCGGCGAGGCCATCGGCGCCCCCGACCACCCGCACCGCGGCTTCGAGACCGTGACCTACGTGCTCGAGGGCGAGACCCAGCACGAAGATTCGGCGGGCCACCGGGGGTTCCTCGGCGCGGGCGACGTGCAGTGGATGACGGCCGGCCGCGGCGTGGTGCACGCCGAGATGCCCTCGAGCCGCCTGATGAAGAGCGGCGGCCGCATGCACGGCTTCCAGATCTGGGTGAACCTGCCCCGGCGCGACAAGTTCATCGCCCCCCGGTACCAGGAGATCAAGTCGGCCACGATGCCCACCGGCACCAGCGAAGACGGCCTGGCGCGGGTGAAGGTCGTCGCCGGCGAGGCCCTGGGAAAGAAGGCCTCCATCGAGACCCGCACCCCCATCGTCTACCAACACTGGTCGCTGCAGCCCGGCGCCTCGGTCGAGCAGCCCCTGCCGCCCGAGTTCAACGGCTTCGTCTTCGTGTTCGAGGGCGAGGCGCTGGTGGGTCCCGACGGCCGCGCGGTGGCGGACGGCATGATGGGCATGCTCGGCGCGGGTGACGTGGTGAAGCTCGCGGCGAAGGTGAAGACCGAGCTGCTGCTGCTGGCCGGCGTGCCCCTCAACGAGCCGATGGTGCGCTGGGGGCCCTTCGTGATGAACGAGGCCGCGGAGCTGCAGCAGGCCGCCGACGACTTCCGCGCCGGCCGCATGGGCGAGATCGCCCGCTGACGCTCAGCCCTTCACCCCGTGGGGAATGGTCGGCGCCTCGAACGGGGCGGTGAGCGTCTCCACGGGGCTCTTGCGCTCGGGCAGCGCCACGCCCGTCAGCGACTGCACCCAACGCGAGACCTCGGCTTCGCTCGCCGGCGTCACGGCGGCGGCCCCGGTGAAGGCGGTCGCCAGCGCCTCGGCGGTCGCGGGCCGGGCGTCGCGGCTGTCGGTGAACGCCAGCGCGAAGACCTCGTCGAGCGCGCGCGGCAGGTCCGGCCGCACCACCGACGCGGGCAACGGCTTGCTCCCGTGGGGCCCCTCGGGGAAGGCACGAGACAGGGTGAGCAACTCGAAGAGCGTGGTCGCCGCCGAGTAGAGGTCGGACCGCGCGTCCACCCGCTCCCCGGCGGCCTGCTCGGGCGACATGTACGGCAGCGTGCCGCGCGCGATGCCCGTCTCGGTGCGGAAGAGCCGCGTCTCGGCGAGCACCAGCCCGAAGTCGACCAGCTTGGCCTCGCCGGTGTTCGCCACCAGCACGTTGGCCGGGGTCACGTCGCGGTGCACCACGCCCATCGGCCGGCCGTCGACGTCCTTCACCGCGTGGGCGTGCGACAGGGCCGAGAGCAGCGCCTGGGTGAGCTGCAGCCACACCGCCAGCGGCACCGGGGCCTGCCGCGCCTTCATCGCTGCGATGAGGAAGCGCAGCGGCGGGCCCTCGACGAACTCCATGGCGATGAAGTGCTGGCCCGACTCGAGGCCCACCTCGTAGATCTGCGCGATGTGGCGGTGCGAGAGCCGCGCGGCGATGCGCGCCTCGTCGAGCAGCGAGGCCGCGTGCTTCGGGTCTTCGGCCAGCTCCGGGAGCAGCCGCTTGAGGGCCACCTTGCGCTCGAAGCCGCCGGGCCCCAGCTGCCAGGCCACGAAGACCTCGGCCATGCCGCCGGCCGCCAGCCGCTTCTCGACCCGGTAGCGGCCGATGTTGGTCACCACGTCGCTGCGCTCGAGAGCGAGGCCCACCTGCGCCGCGAGCGCGCCTAAGAACGACTCGTCTTCGGGCCGGTAGGCGAAGCCCGAGGGCCGCCGCCCCAACCCGAGGAAGCCCACCGCCACGCCATGCGCGCGCACCGGGGCCGAGAGCACCAGGCCCAGGCCCCACAAGGTCTGCTGTGAGAGCGGCGCCAGCGGCGTGGGCGCCAGGCCCGACACCCCGCCGGCCTTCTCCAGCAACACCAGCGCCGCGCCCTCCCGGGGCAACGGCAGCGCCTCGACCGGGGGGCCGCGCAGGCGGGTGCGCTGCAGCGCGAGGCCCGGGGCGTCCAGCTGCCAGAGCGCCACGTGCTCCGCGCCGAGCACCTTCGCCGCGTCCATGATCGCGTCGAGCGCCTCGCCCTGCCCCTTGCGCTGCACGGCGTCGACCACGGAGCGCAGCAGGTCGGCGGTCTGCATGACGTTCGCCTGCTCTTCGGAGAACCAGCGGTCCACCCGGCGACGCAGCCAGCGGTACACCGGCCCCACCGAGATGGAGATCGCCGCGGTGACGCCGATCAGCGCCTCCGTCGACTGCGCGAGCCCGAAGCGGTTGAGCACCAGCGGCAGCGAGAGCAGCGTGAAGGCGTACACCACGCCCAGCCCGCCGACGGTCAGCACGTAGCCCACCACCGAGGTGGCGTAGCGATCGATGGCCAGCGGGTTGTGCCGCACCAGCACCACCGCGGTGAGCACCGCGAAGGTCACCACCAGCGAGGCCGAGACCTCCATCACCAGCGAGCCGTCGAGCTGCAGCGCGCGCGCGATGCCCGACAACGTCACCGGCGCGAAGAGCCCCAGCACCGAGGCGACGCTCAGCATGCGGTAGAGCGACGCCAGCCGCTCGTCACCGGCGCGATGGGCCTTGCGCGCCTGCCACAGCTGCCCGCCGATGAGCAGCCCGGTGGCCACCGTCGCCCAGCCGCGCGTCAACAACTCGAGCCACAGCGACGAAGAATCGCGGCCCTGCAGCAGCAGCCGCAGCGGGTGCCCCACCACCAGCAGCAGCGACGGGGTGATCATCGCCGCCCGCAACCCGTTCGAGACCTCGAGCCGCCGGGGAAAGACGGTGAAGAGCAACAACCCGAAGCCCGGCGCCAGGCCCAGCAGCCCGTAGATGATGAGGAACAGCGAGAGCCCGTCGTCGATGAACCCCGCGGTCATCATCGTCACGTGGCCGACGGCGTAGACGAAGAGCAGGAACAGCCAGCTCACCGCGCCGCCCGGCCGCATGAGGAAGGCGCCGAGCGCGATGAGGATGAGCAGCGCGCCGGTCAGCAGGCGCATGGTGTACGCGATGGCCAGCGACACCTTGGGCGCGCGCGTCTCGATGGTGCGCTCGAACTGCGTCCCGTCGCGCTCGAAGCGGGCGGTCACCTGGCCCGGGGACAACGAGGTGCGGTGCTGCCAGAAGTCGTGGGTGTTGACCGCCTGCCCGTTGAGCGTGAGCACCACGTCGCCGGCCTGCACGCCGGCCCAGCGCACGTCGTCGACCATCGCCACCCGCGCCTGGCGCTGCGAGCCGCGCTGGATGTCGAGGCCGATGTCGGGCGCGAGCGACTCGGCGCGCACCACCTTCCAGTCGAGCCACAGGGTGACCGGCGCCAGCAGCGCGAGGGCCACGAAGAACCACAGGCCGCGCGTGCCCTTCAGTCGCCCGAGGAGCGTGGCGGTCTCGATGGAAACGCTGGCAGAGGTGAGCTGATCCGACACGCGGGTCGCAGTCTGGCACGCACCCGGCCAAACGCCTCGTCTCCACATCACGCCGCGGCATCCCCCGACCGGGGCCGTTACTCGCCGCAGGTGAAGTCACTGATCATGCTGCTGTCGATTGTGGGGACCACCGCCATGGCCACGGAACAGACCTCGTTCGTCCTCGTCTCGCGCGCGGACGGCATCGAGGTGCGCGACTACCCGGCGTACCTGGTGGCCGAGACGGTGGTCGCAGGGGACCAGGCCAAGGCCGGAAGCACCGCCTTTGGCGTGCTCGCCGGCTACATCTTCGGAGGCAACGGCGGCTCCCGGAAGATCGCCATGACCGCCCCGGTGACGCAGGTGCGCGGCGAAGCGCTGGCGATGACCTCCCCCGTCACGCAGCTGGCCGGTGACGCCGGCACCTGGCGGGTGCAGTTCACGATGCCTGCCGGGTGGACGCTCGAGACGCTGCCCAGGCCGAACGATGCGCGGGTGAAGCTCCTCGAGGTGCCGGCCCGCAGGGTCGCGGCGGTGCGCTACTCAGGCACCTGGTCCCAGGCGAACTACGACGAGCACCTCGCCGTGCTCACCGCGGCCATGGCCAAGCAGGGCCTGGTGGGCGTGGGCGCGCCGGTGTGGGCGCGCTACGACGCTCCGTGGACCCCGTGGTTCCTGAGGACCAACGAGATCCTCGTGGAACTCACTCCGTCGGACAGGTGAACTCGACGTCGGTCTCGCCTTCGGCCTTGACGGTCACCGACTGGGCCGCGCCGGTCAGCGTGTTGCCCGCGCCGTCGTAACAATCGAAGCGGACCTTGTGACCGCCCACCCGGGCCTTGACGCCCAGCAGCGGCGAGCCGCCGAGCTTCTTGCCGTCGAGGTACACGTCGGCGGTGTCCGTGGCGCGCAGGTTGAGCATGCCCTCGGGCGGAGGCGCGGCGACGACGGGTACCTTCGCGGGCTCGGGGGTCTTCGCGGGCTCGGCGACCTTCACCGGCTCCGGCGTCTTCGCCGGCTCGGGGGTCTTCGCGGGCGCGGCGACCTTCACCGGTTCCGCGGTCTTCGCGGGCTCGGGCGTCTTGGTCGGCGCGGCGACCTTCGTCGGCTCCGGCGTCTTCGTGGGCTCGGCGGCGGCCACCGGCGCGGGCGTCGGCGCGACAGCGGCCCCGGCGATCGCCACCGACCCCGCGGGGAAGGCGCGCAGCGCGATGTCCGGCGCGTGCACCAGCACCGGCTTGCGGTTCGCCCCGCCCTCGGCAAACCCCATGGCCAGGGCGCCCAGGCCACCCAGCGAGAACAGCGCGACGAAGATCCATTTCACAGCAGCCACGGAGTACCTCCTGCAGAACCACTGGCGACTTCTCACGGCCGGGCTATAGGCGCCGCGCTTCAACTACCCGGGAGGAATACACCATGATGCTCGCCCTCGCGCTGTCGGCAGTTCTCGCACAAGCAGACGCCGCTGCCCTCACCACCGTTCCCACCGCCGAGTTGAGCGCCGCCGACAAGGCCGCCAACGCCGCGCAGAAGGCCGCCGAGGCCGCGCAGATGGCCGCCGAAGCCGCGATGCGCATCGCCGACGTCATCGCGCCGAAGCCCGTGGTGGGCGCGCCCGCCGCCGCCCCGAAGGAAGAGCACTGGCGCGGGACCGTGGGCCTGGGTCTGAGTTACATCACCGGCAACAGCCAGACGCTGACCATGACCGGCAACGCCGCCGTCGACCGCAAGTGGGACGCCTGGGCCATGGGCATCCGCCTGAGCGGCGCCTACGGCCTGGCCAACCCCGACACCAACGCCTCCGGCAACTCGAGCGCCGTGACCGCCCGCCGCGCCTCGGGCACGGTGCGTGGTGACCGCACCTTCGGCGAGAGCTTCGCGGCCATCTTCGTGCTGGCCGGCAGCGAGTTCGACCACATGAAGAACATCGAATCGCGCAGCATCGGCGAGGCCGGTGCGGGCCTGACCTTCTTCAACCAGAAGCAGGGCGACCTCGAGAAGCTCTTCCTGCGCCTCGACCTCGCGCTGCGCTCGGGCTTCGAGACGCGCATGCAGTACTTCCCCTACCTGCTGCCGGTGGAGAACTACGGCATCGTCATCCTCGCGCCCCGCGTCGCCGTCGCCTTCCGCTGGGCCTTCTCGAAGGACGTGCGCGTCTCGGAAGACCTGGAGTTCATCCCCTTCCTCCTCGCGCCGACCTCGGGCCGCTTGCTGATCAACAACATCACCAAGCTCAACGCGCGCCTCACCGAGAACCTCGCGCTGACCACCGCCCTGACGCTGAACTTCGACTCGCTGCCGCCCGTGGGCGCGGACGGCAGCACCCGCAAGCCGACCGACGTCGCGCTGACCGTCGGCATCGAAGCCGCGTTCTAAGGGGCTTTCAGCTCGCGGCGCGCAGCGTGGGCTCGGCGGTCTTCGCCTTGACCCCTGCGCGCTGCCGGGCCTTACGGCCTTCCATGAGGCCGCCCCACATGCGTGACAGCAAGCCGCCCTTCGCGGCCTCGGGCAGCGCGCCGGTCGGGTCCTCCGAGTACGGCTTGCGCGTCTGCATCACGTAGTCGAACCACGGGTGGGTCACGCACCAGTTCGCGTTCTGGTCGCGGCCCAGGTGGTGATCGACGTGCCAGGGGAGCTGCTCGCGCGCCCACGCCGGGTCGAGGTGGCTCTTCTTGTGAATCTCGTAGTACCGCCACATCCGGTACCAGACGGTGCCGGTGAAGAAGGGCGCGACCGGGAAGACCGGCGCCATCACTGCGGCGCCGACGACCAGGGCCAGCGCCTCCTTGCCTTGCGGTGACCAGGTGAAGATCGGCCGCTGGTACTGCGCGTCGATCATGTCGTGCTTGAAGGCCTCCCGGTGGTGCTCATGCCAGTGGAAGGCCCAGAAGCTCTTCTTGTTCTTCCCCAGCCCGTGCAGCCAGTACTTGTGGATGAACCACTCCCCGGCGTTCGAAGCGGCGAGACCCAGCGGAATCCCCAGCATGTGCGTGCTCCCTTTCGGTTGAACGCGCACATACATGACCGAACAGTCACTTCATTTCAAGGGGCCCACTTCACTTCGAAGGTGGTGGCGAGGTCCTTGGTTTCGATGACCGTGACGGTGAGCTCTGTGGCCCCGGCGACGCGGCAGCCCGACTGGAGCAGCTTGAGCATGGCCATCAGCGCGGACCCCATGAGGGTCTTCGAGAAGCCCTCGAAGAACAGCTTGCCGACCTCGGTGTAGCGCTCGAGCTCGGGGAGGTGGGCGAAGCGGCTCTGGGCGCACGCGTCGAGGATCGCGATGTGCTGCGCCACGGGGTAGCCGGCGGCGAAGCGGGCGCCGGTGACGCCGTCGGCGAGGAATGCAGCGTGCTCTGGCGGCGTGGGCGGCTGCAGGGCGCGGTAGAGCGCCTCCATCGACTGCGTGAACACGATCCGCCCGGTCATCCCAGCAACCTACCCGGGACTCCCTCTCCCTGCGCGAGCGGGGAGAGGGCTGGGGTGAGGGGCCGAGCTTGGCACCATCGCCCGCAGGCCAGGGTGAGGGGGCGAGTCTGCGCTACGGTCGCGCGCGCATGACTCACCGCCTCCTGCTCGTGCTCGTCGCTCTCGCCTTCTCTTGCGGAACCATGACCTCGCCGACCGACCTCGACGCCGGCGGAGGCACCTCGACGGGAGGAGGCGGAGGCACCTCGACCGGCGGAGGCGGCGGCACCACCAGCCCGCTCGCCACCGTGCAGTGCCGCACCAACGCCGACTGCCCCGGCCAATCCACCTGCACCACCACCGCCCCCGGCGGCGTCTGCAACGGCTGCGGCTCTTCCGCCGACTGCCCCGGCGCGACCGACTGCGGCTCCTTCGCCGCCTGCGTACTCTCCTGCACCACCGACCCCGACTGCGGCGGCGCGCGGCGCTGCACCACGGCGGGGCTCTGCGCGATCCGCACCTGCAGCCCCACCACCGCCTGCCCCGCCCCCTACGTCTGCAGCAGCGCCACCGGGTCCGGCCTCTGCCAGCGCCCCGCGTGCGCGGGCGGTTGCCCTGCCCCGCTGACCTGCACCGGCACCGTCTGCGTGGAGCCCTGAAGGTGCACGCCACCCTCGAAGCCCTGGTCCCGCCAGCGCACCGCGCGGCCGTCGAGGCCCTCCTCGCGCACCCGCCGCCTTCGCTCATCGACCCCGCGGAGTTCGCCGGCACCGAGGCCCAGCAGGTGCTCGCCCTGGCCACGGTGAGCGCCGCGACGCCGGCCCTCACCGAGGTGCTCGGCCACTGCCTCACCTGGCTGGCCACGCGGCTCCCCGAGCTCGCCCCGCCCGAGCAGGGGCGCACCTGGCACCTGCGCGGCGTCTCGGCGGCCCGCGAGCGTGACTTCCTGCGAGCGACGGTCGCCATGAACCACGCGCTCACCCTCGCCGCGCCCGGCTACCGGCCCCGCGTGCACGACTCCTTCGGGCGGCTGCTGCAGTCCCAGGGCCTCGTCGAAGAGGCGCGCATCGAGTACCGCACGGCGCTGGCCACGCGCGAAGCCGCCGGTGACGAAGAAGGCGCGGCGCTGACCTTCGGCAACCTCGCCCGCCTGGAGCTCGAGAACGGCAACTGGCTGGCGGCGCGCGAGGCGTTCCAGAAAGACCACGACATCGTGCTGCGCAAGAGCCCCGGCTCCCTGCGCCTGCGCGCGCAACTGCTCACCCACCTCGGCGAGTGCGAGCGGGGCCTGGGCAACCACAAGGGTGCCCTCTCGTACTTCGAGCGCGCGCGGCAGACCGCCCAGCAGGCCGGCGACGTCTTCGGCCACGCGGTGGCCACCGTGGAGCAGGCCCGCGAGCTGGTGCACCTGCGTCCCGCCGCGGTCCCCGGAGTGCTCGCCGCCATCGACGACACCCTGGCCCAGGTGCCCACCGCGCAGCGGCCCACGTTGCTGGCGCTGCTCGAGGTGACGAAGGCCGAGCACGCGGTGATGGAGAAGCGCACCCTCGACGCCGAAGCCGCCTTCGTGCGCGCGCTCGACGCGGTGGAGCGCTCGACGCTGGTCAACCCCATCGAGCACGCCCTCATCGCCCGGGCGGCGGCGCGCTTCCAGACCGACTTCTTCGACGGCGGGCGCAACGTCGAATACCTCCAGCGCGCGCTCCGGCTGCTCGACGGCACCTCGGCGACGGCCCTGCGCGCCGACGTCGAGAACGAGCTGCGCCGCGCCAGCAACGACGCGTGGACGCTGCACGTCGTCAGCCGGTTCCTCGGACGCAGCGCCGTCGAACTGGCGATGCGCGAGGCGGGCCAGGCCGGCTTCCGTGGGCAACGCGTGGAGCTCGCGGTGCTCTTCGCCGACCTGCGCGGCTTCACCTCGGCGGCCGAAGGGCTGACCCCGGTCGAGCTGGTCGACGCACTCAACCAGGTGCTCTCGCGCATGGCCGCGTGCGTGGAGACCATGGGCGGGCTGGTCGACAAGTTCGTCGGCGACGCGGTGATGGCCCTCTTCGGCACCGAGACCACGCCCCGGCAGGCCGCCCGCGCCGCGGTGCGCTCCGCGCTGTTGATGCACGCCGAGCTCGAGCGCCTCAACCGCCACGAAGGCAAGCTCGGCGAGCTCAGGCTGGGCGTGGGGGTGCACTTCGGCCCCGCGGTGCTCGGGCTCATCGGCAGCGCGCAGCACCGCAGCTACACCGCGCTGGGCGGCACCGTGAACCTGGCCTCGCGCATGGAAGGCATGACCAAGCCGCTGGGCGCCTCGGTGCTGATCAGTGGAGAAGTCGTGCAGCACCTCGACCCCGGTGACTTCGTGCTCCGGGCCCTGGGCCGCTACGCCCCCAAGGGCGCGGCGATCCCACTCGAGTGCTTCGACGTCATGGGCGAGGCCCGCGACGCGTCGCTGACCGACGCGCTGCAGGCCGAGCTGGTGGCCTCGGCCGACGCGGTGAAGTCCGCCGACGCGGGTGACCTGAGGGCCGCGCGCACCGCGCTGCAGACCGCCCAGGCGTACGCGAAGGCGACGCCCCGCGAGACGGGCTACCGGCTGCGCCTGGCCGCCCTCGACACGGGCGACCCCATCGTCCGCCTCTCGGAGAAATAGACCCTCAGCCGCGGCGGATCGCCGGCGAGGGCCGCGGAGGGGTCAACGCCCCGCTGCGCGTCTCGGTGGTGGGGGGGAACCGCACGGTGAAGGTGGTGCCCTCGCCGTCGTCGTTGGCCTTGGCCGTCACCTCGCCCAGGTGCGCGTCGACGATGCGCTTGACCACCGCGAGGCCCAGGCCCGTGCCCGTGGCCTTGGTGGTGAAGAAGGGCTGGAACATCTTCGCCGTCGCCCGCTGCGTCAGGCCCACGCCCTCGTCGTGCACCTGCACCGTGAGCCACGGCACGCCGCCCATCGGCTCCACGGTGGCGCGCACCGTCACCGTGCCGCCCTTGGGCATGGCCTGCGCCGCGTTGACGATGAGGTTCACCAGCGCCTGCTTGAGCAGGTGCGCGTCGAGCGGGAACGCGGGGAGCTCCTTCGGGAACTCGGTCAAGACGCGCACGTTGGAGTTGAGCGTCGACTGCGAGACGGCGTCGACGGCGCTGGCGATGATCGGCTCCACGGCCATGGGCTTCTTCACCAGCTCGTAGGGCCGCACGAAGTCCAGCAGGTCCCCGACGATGCGGTTGAGCCGGTCGGCCTCCTCGCCCACCATGTTGAGCAACATCTCGGCGTCGCCGGTGGGCCGCAGCAGCCGCTTCAAGGTGGTCAACGAGTTGAAGATCACGCCCAGCGGGTTGCGCACCTCGTGGGCCATCACCGCGGCCAGCTCGCCCAGGGCCGCGAGGCGCTCGTGCCGCACCAACTCCTGCTGCGTGCGGGCCAGCTCGTCGTAGGAGGTCTTCAGGTCGCCGTAGAGCCGGTTCGCCTCGTCGTAGAGGCGCGCGCGCTCGAGCAGCGAGGCCATCTGCACCCCGAGGATCTCCGCCGAGCGGACGTCGTTCTCGTTGTAGGCGACGTCGTGGTTGCGGGCCAACGAGAGCAACCCCACCGGCTTGCCTTCGATGGCCAGCGGCACCATCGCCATGTGCGAGATGCCCTCGGCCATCACCAGCTCGGCGCCATTGGGGAGATCGCGGGCCGCCATCGCCAACGGGGCGCGCGACAGCGGGTGCGCCGGGTCGAGCCGAAACCGACGGAACGCGTCGACCAGCTTGCCGTGGTACCCGAAGGCGTCGCCCACCATCACGTACTCGCCCGACTCGACGTCGAAGCGGTGGAGGATGCCGCTGTCGCTCTCGGAGGTGCGGCACACCGTCTCCAGCGCGCGGCGACAGATGGCCCGGGAGTCGGCCCGCGGGCCGGCCACCGCCAGCTCGTGCACCAGGTCGAGCTCGGCGGTGCGGCGCTCGAGCCGCTCGAAGCCGTCGGAGACCTCGATGGCCGAGCCCAGCTGCAGCGCGAAGAGGCGGATGATCGCCAGGTCGTCTTCGCGCAGCTCGTCGTGCATCAGCACCAGCGCCCCCCACTGCGAGCGCCGCACGTGCAACGGCGCCACCGCCCCGACGTTGGGCACCTTCACCAGCAGCTCCAGCAGCGAGACGGCGCTCCCCTTCTGCGCGAGGAACCCGGCGATGCTCGCGCGCAGGTCCGTGAGCAGCACGGGCTCCTCGGAGGCGGTCACCGCCTTGAACTCGGGGCCGCCGAACACCTCGCGGGGGCCGGAAATCACCGCCTTGCGCAGGGCCTGGAGCGGCGGCTGGTTCGTCAGGTAGCGCAGCCCGTAGCCGCTCTCGTCCATCGAGACGATCGCCACCTCGAGGCCCAGCTTCTCGAGCCCCGCGCCCGCCGCGGACAGCAGCTCATCGACGAAGCGGGCCCGCTGCACCTCGAGCGCCGTCTCCGTCAGGGCCCGTAGCAGCCCATCGCCGTGTAAAAGCGCTTTCGATTCAGACATCGACGCTCCCCGAAGTGCCTCGATCTGCTCTCAGACCGTAAGAAAATTACCCGAAAACCGCGTATTTACGAAACCTCGAGCGGTGCCCCGGCGATAATCAGGTCATGCGCAGCCTGATCGCCAGCCTCGTCCTCGCCGCTTCCGTTGCCGCCGCGGCGCCTTGTAGCGAGCTCCCGGTCCTCTTCATCGTGCAGGACAAGTCGGGCTCGATGGCCAAGGCCCCCGATGGATCGACGGCCGGCGCGGGCAACCCGTCGAAGTGGAGCATCGCGCAGCAGGTCGTCCCGTCCCTCGCCACCTCCTTCAGCAACCGCTTCCGTTTCGGCGCGGCGATGTTCCCCCGGGACACCACCCAGTTCAACTGCACCGCGGGCACCATCGTCACGCCCATCGCCGACACCACCACCGGCATCACCAGCGCCTACAACACCCTGGTCCCCGGCGGCGGCACCCCGACGGCCGCCTCGCTCCAGGCGGTGCGCTCGCATCTGCTCGCCCAGGGCCTGGCGACGCCCGCCTACGTGCTGTTGATCACCGACGGCCTGCCCAACTGCAACACCGCCCTCGACGCCAACTCCTGCGCGCCCACCACCCCGGGTTGTGGCCCCACGCCGGCGGCCAGCACCTGCGCGCTGGGTTCCAAGGACTGCCTCGACTCGAGCGCCACCGTCACCGCGGCCCAGCAGCTCCTCGCCTCGGGCATCAAGGTCTTCGTCGTCGGCTTCGACAGCACGCTGACCGCGGGCAACAACAAGGCCGTGCTCGACGCCATCGCCTCGGCCGGCGGCACGGGCAGCGCCTACGTCGCCTCGAACCAGGCGCAGCTCCAGTCGGCGCTCAACACCATCGCGGTGAACACCACCACCTGCTGCAAGGACATCTGCAGCGTGGGCGCCTCGGTGTGCAACGGCGCGGGCCTGCGCCAGACCTGCCAGCTGGACGCGAGCCTCGGCTGCACCACCTGGGTGACGCAGGCGTGCAGCGCCGGCTCGACCTGCAGCAACGGCAGCTGCCAGGCCTGCAGCAACGCGTGCACGGCCGGCGCGGTGCGCTGCGCCAACGGCAACGCCGAGCAGTGCGTGCCCAACGCCCAGGGTTGCACCTCGTGGCAGACCGCCCAGACCTGCGCCTACGGCGAGACCTGCGCCGCCGGAAGCTGCAACTCGTGCCAGGGCTGCACCATCGGCGGCTCGCGCTGCACCGCCACCGGCGCCGAGACCTGCGAGTGGAGCGTGCTCTCCGGCTGCACCCAGTGGCGCGCCCAGGCCTGCGCCGTGGGCAGCGTTTGCCAGGGCGGCAGCTGCGCCAGTTGCAACGGCACCTGCACCGCCGGCGCGAAGCGCTGCGCGAACAAGACCGTCGAGACCTGCGTGGCCGATGCCTCGGGCTGCACCACGTGGCAGGGCGGCCAGACCTGCACCAACTTCTGCAGCGGCGGCGCCTGCGGTACCTGCGGCACCAACTGCACCACCGGCCAGACGCGCTGCCAGGGCGCCGGCGTCGAGACCTGCGGCATCGACGTGAACAACTGCCCGGCCTGGGGCCCCCAGCAGCAGTGCGCGCCGAACAACTACTGCAACGGCGGCCTGTGCAACGCGTGCGCAACGACCTGCACCCAGGGCACGAAGCGCTGCGGCGCGACCGGCGGCACCGAGGTCTGCCAGCTCAACGCCATGGGCTGCACCGCGTGGACCCAGACCGGCCAGTGCGACCTCGGCGCCGGTGAGCGGTGCGACACCGGGGTGTGCATTCCCCCCTGCCAGGACACCTGCACCGAGGGCGCGGCCCAGTGCAGCGCCGGCGCCCCGCAGTCGTGCCAGCGCGGCCCCTCGGGCTGCTTCGTGTGGCGCGACGAGACGGCCTGCGGCGTCGACCAGCAGTGCGTGACCGGCACGTGCCGCTCGCTGTGCACCAAGGACGAGTTCGAGATGTGCCCGGCCGGGGAGATCTGCACCGGCGTCGCCGAGGGTCGCTTCTGCTTCCCCATCACCGAGCAGGACGGCGGCGTGGGCGGCGGCACCGGGGGCGGCACGGGCGGCGGGACGGGGACCGGCGGCGGCAACGGCAGCGGCGGCACCGACGCGGGCACCAACTCCTCGGGCAGCAGCACCACCGCCGATGGCCCGAGCCGCGTGGGCGGCGTGGGCGCGGGCTGCAACTGCTCCACCTTCGACGCCGGCGCGCTGCCGCTCCTCGCGCTGGGCCTGCTCGCCCGCCTGCGCCGCCGCGCCTCGCGGAGCTGAAGCCTCCCCCCTCGGGGACTACGCGGCCAGCGCGAGCGCCTCGGGCGCCGCCTGGAACCGGTCCGGGTGCTCGACGCGCTGCTGCACCAACTCCAGCGAGCGCGCGCACGACAAGCCGTCGTCGATGCGCTCGTCGAACGAGTAGCGCACCACGCACACCAGCCGCGCCCCCTGCTCCGTGGTGACGGTGCGCGTGCGGCCGAGGGCGGCGAAGAACGGGCAGTTGCCCCACTCGTACAGGTGATGGAACGCGGCCTCGAGGCCGAGGCTGCCGAGGTTGGCGACGAACATGCTGGTGTAGAGCGGGTCGTGGGCGATGACCGAGCCCGGCAGCAGGTTCCAGCGGTCGGCCCACTGCATGGCGCGCAGGGCGAGCTTCACCAGGAAGGTGGGCAGGGAGTTCGCCAGGGACAGCTCGCGGTCTTCCGGGCGCGGGGCCTCGCTGCGCCCGCTGCGGATGTCGGCCTGCAACAGCGCCGCGACCTCGCCCAGCGTCGCGCCGGCCTGCACCTCGCGCTTGATGGTGACCAGCGAGGCCTCGTCGTCGAGCTTCTTCTTCTTCGCGGCGAACGAGAGGTGCACCCCCTTGCGCTGGTAGATGCGGCCGCCCGAGGTGAAGCGGTTGAGCCGCGGGCGCTCGTGCAGCACGTTGCCCACGGCCCACATGAAGACGTGGAAGAGCGTGATGCGCGCCCCGGCCGGGCGGTCGGCGTTGTAGCGCTCGACGAAGCGCATGGTCTGGGTGACGTCGAGCTCCTGCTCGAAGAAGACCGTCGACTCGTTCCGGCGCTCCATGAGCAGCGGCATGATCGCGCGGGTGGCCGAGAGGTTCTTGACGAGGGTTCCATCGGGGCGGTTCGTGAGCATGCGAACCTGCTGTGCAAGCCCAGGGCGCAGCGCCAACCCCTTGATTCACGACGACCGGTGTAGTCGCGGCTGTGCAGGCCGGTGCACACCGTGTGAACGACTCAGAGCGCTGCGAGCACGCGCGCGGTGAAGTGGTTGAGCAGGGTCCAGCTCGGGCCCTGCACGCCCTCGAAGCCCAGGGTCACGCCGATGAAGGCGAGCGCGGCGAGCAGCAGCCCCGCGGGGGTCCAGGCGAGCAAGCTGAGCAGGTCCCGCCGCGCCCAGCGCGCGCCGTCGTCGAGGCCGCGGAGCTCCTGCACGCGGAACATCACGTAGCCGAACGGCACCAACGCGCACATCCACGCGATGAAGTTGACCTGGGGCACGCCGTGAAACCAGCCCGGCAAGGTCTCGTGCCACACCCAGCAGCCCACGGCGGTGGCGATGGGGTCGATCTGCAGGTCGAGCAACGTGGCCAGCGTGCCCACGGCGAGGGCCGAGAGCAGGGCCGAGCGGCGCAGCCAGGACACGCGCTTGCGCAGGCCCCAGGTGACGAAGGTGGCCATGGCCAGCACCACGCTCCAGCCGATCATCGTGGCGACCGGGGCCACGAAGGGCCGGACCATGGTGTCGGTGAGGTTCGTCTCGTGGAAGAAGCCCAGCAGGATGCCGCCCTTCTCGAGCACCGCGCCGTAGAAGAGGCCGACGCCGAAGAAGAGCGCGACGTGGGTGCTGTCGTGGGCCCAGAGGTGCCAGATGAGCAGCGCGGCCCAGGCGAAGTTCGACCACTCGTAGATGCGCAAGAGCGTGTCGTGCGCGAGCGGCGAGGGCGTGTGCCAGAAGAACACGACGGTGGGGAACCCCAGGGCCAGCACGAGGCTGGTCATCAACGTGCGCCGCGTGGCGTGGCCCGAGGTGAAGCGCACCACCTGGTACAGCGCGAAGGCCGAGAGCGGGAAGACGACGGTGTGCGCGAGGTCGCCGCGGGCGGGGCTGAAGTTGGTGAGCTCGGTGTTGAGCAGCAGCACGCCGTAGATGAAGAACATCCACGCGGGGAGCTGCGACCACAGCTCCTTGCGCGCAGCCGTCAGCGGGCCATCGACCACCGCGCCAGGGGGAAGCGTCGTCTCGGAGGAGCGGGGCTGCATTGCTGGCCTGCAGCGTCACCGGCCTTGCGCCCCAGCGTCAAGCGAGGGCTATGACGGGGGCATGAAGTTCGTCCGCACGCCTGACTCGCGCTTCGAAGGGCTCCCCGACTTTCCGTTCGCGCCCCACTACGCCGAGGTCGGCGACGGCCTGCGCATGCACTACCTCGACGAGGGGCCGCGCCAAGGGCCGGTGGTGCTGCTGCTGCACGGCGAGCCCACGTGGAGCTACCTGTACCGCAAGATGATCCCCGTGCTGGTGAAGGCCGGGCTGCGGGCCGTCGCGCCGGACCTCATCGGCTTCGGGCGCTCGGACAAGCCGGTCGACCCCGCGGAGTACACCTACGCCCGGCACGTCGGCTGGGCGAGGTCGCTGATCAGCGGGCTGGGGCTCACCGGCCTGACGCTCTTCGCGCAGGACTGGGGCTCGCTGGTCGGCCTGCGGTTGGCGGCCGAGGAAGGCGAGCGCTTCGCGAGGCTGATCATCGCCAACGGGTACCTGCCCACGGCCATGGCGAAGCCGAACCGGGCGTTCCGGCTGTGGCGCGCGTTTGCGCGGTACTCGCCGGTGTTCCCCATCGGGCGCATCGTCGCCTCGGGCTGCGTGGTCAAACCGAGCGTGGCCGAGCGCGCGGCCTACGACGCGCCGTTTCCTTCGCGCGAATACCTTGCCGGGGCGCGCATCTTTCCCGCCCTCGTACCGACCGACGCGCACGACCCCGCGGTGCCGGCCAACCGCGCTGCCTGGGCGGCGCTGGGGAAGTGGGACAAGCCCTTCCTCACCCTCTTCGGGAAGAACGACCCCATCCTCGGACGGGCCGACGTTCCGCTGCAGCATCACGTGCCGGGGGCGAAGGGCCAGCCTCACGAGCGCTTCTGGGGTGGCCACTTCGTGCAGGAAGATCGCGGCGCCTACCTCGCCGAGCGCACCGTCGCCTGGCTCGCGCAGCACCCCTGAAGAACGTCGCAAAACGCGGCACCCGTCGCAGTTCGACGCACCGGTGCTGGGGACGCTCGCAGGGCGCGCGCTGGCCTGCCGTGTGCTTGGTGGAGCCAG
Source organism: uncultured Archangium sp. (assembly GCA_903905455.1). Classification (GTDB taxonomy): domain Bacteria; phylum Myxococcota; class Myxococcia; order Myxococcales; family Myxococcaceae; genus Archangium_A. The sequence continues at coordinate 27,021 of CAIVGN010000055.1, read as the reverse complement.
GCCGTCCCACTCGTTGGAGGTCGCCACCATGTTGAACGAACTCGTTGGGCAGTTCCTGAAGTCGTCTGATGGCGGCGCGCTGCTGCAGCAACTGCAGGCGAAGGGGCTGACGGAACAGCAGGCGACGCACGCGGTGACGGCGACCGCGGAAGGGGCCGCGGAGCACGGGAATGCGGGCGGTCTCGATCTCGCGAGCCTCGCGGGCGGCCTGCTCGGTGGTGGCGGTGGCGGCCTGGGCGCGATGCTCGGGGCGTTCGGTGGAGGCGCCCCTGCGGCGGGCGCGGCCCCGGCGAACCCGATGGCGGGGCTGGTGGGCCCGGTGTCGCAATTCGTCGCGCAGAAGACCGGCCTCGCGCTGCCCATGGCGCAGATGGTGGTCTCGACGGTGCTGCCCAAAGTGATGTCGCTCTTCGGCGGCGCCGCGGCCGCGCCGGTGGCGGGTGAGGCGGCGGCCCCCGCGGCGAGCACCATCGAGTCGGTGTTCTCGAACCTCCTCCGCTGACATGGGCGCGCCCGGGGTGGTGGTGCGCCTGGTGCTCCCGGCGCTGCTGGTGCTCACGAGCTTCAACCCGACGGGGTACTCGTACTTTCACTACGCGAAGCTGCGACTGCCCTCGTCGGTCGATGGGCTGTTCGCGCTGGTGAGCGTGCTGCTGCTCATCGCGTGGGTGGTGCTCTTGCGGGCCACCTTCAAGACACTCGGCAGCCTCGGCGTGGTCCTGATGTCCCTGCTGCTGGCAGCGCTGGTGTGGGTCGGCGCCGATGCCGGCTGGTGGAGCCTGCAGGACGGCCCCACGCGCACCTGGGCCGCGCTGGGGGTGATCACCGTGGTGCTGACCGTGGGCTTGTCGTGGGGCGCGCTGCGGCGCAAGCCGGCCACCCCAGCACCTGCGCTCGAGAACCCCAGCGGCTGATCAAGGCGGCGCGTTCATCACGGGGCGGCGAGCGGCTCGTGTCGCAGCTCCGGCACATCCACCCGCCCCCGCCAGCTCGAGCGGATTTGCTCCTCGGCGCGCTCGGCCTGCGCGGGACTGCAGCGCAGCACGAGCACGGACTGCCCGAGCACCACCGACGCGCCCGCGAGGCGAGGGTCACGGAACTCCGCGACGAACTCCCAGTCGGGCCGCGCGGCGACGGCCCAGGTATGGAGGCCACGGAGATCGTCGGGCCCCGCCGAGACGAGCACGCGCGTGAGGGCCGCGGTGCGCACCCCCTCCAGGCGCGCCTCCGTCACCGACTGCAGGCCGCTCCACCCGAGGTGCACCTCGCGCAGCTTCGGGTGCCGGGGCAGGACGAGGCTCCACCAGCGCGCCCACGGCGCAGGGCCCCCACCCGGTGGACGCCCCACGTGGCCGAGCAGGCCCAGGGACTCCAGCGACGGAATCGCGGGGCCAGAGGCGAGCACCTCCATGGCTTCCTGCTCGATGTCGACCAGGGACACGAGGCGCCGCAGGTGGGGGCCGCCCAGCGGGGTCCGCTGCCACGACTGGATCGACGGGGGCTGGCGCTCGGGCGAGAAGGCGAGCCGGCGCACCGTCTGCCAGCGAACATCGTTGGGGGTGCGGGCCTGGCTGGCGATCACCACGCAGCCCACGAGCACGCCCCGGTGCACCTCGACCTTGGTGGGCACGACGCCCAGCGGGAGCAGTTGCGGCAGCAGCTCCTCGCGCAGCCGGACCAGCCGCCCGCGCGCCAGCCCCTTCAACGGAGCCTGCTCGGCGTCGAGCTCGAGCTGCATCCACTCCCCGCGGGGGTCACCTTCGCCCAGCAGCATGTCGGCGAGCACCCGCCACGGGCCCAGCTCGCGGCGCGGCGCGCTGAGCGCGAGTTCCCAGGCATCGTCGAGCGCGGAGGACACGAGGCACCGACGCTATTCGGTCCCGGCACGGGGTGGCGCAATCGAATCGCCGGCGCTTCGTGCTGGGGTCCATGCGCGCAGCCCTGATGATCGTTGCTCTCTCGTTCCCGGCCTTCGCGGGCGATGGTGGTTCCGCCTCGAAGCCCCGCGTGGATTGCACCCTCGAGCAGCACGACCCGGACGACCTCGTCGCCCGCGGCAAGGACCTCACCGTGGAACCCGGGAAGAAAGTGAAGGACGTGCTGGTGGTCGACGGCAACGTCACGGTGAAGAAGGGCGCGGTGGTGAAGACGGTCTTCGTCACCAATGGCACGGTGACCATCGAGCAGGGCGCGACGGTGCAGGGCGCGGTGATGGTGGTGGGCGGCAAGGTGAAGGTCGCCGATCGCGCCGACGTGAAGAAGGGCGTGCTCACCCTCGATGACGGCATCCACGTCCAGGGCCAGAAGGGCGACTCCTTCGACCTCAACTTCACCATCGACGGGCAGTCGCTCGGCCAGCGCATCGCGACGGAGATCATCAAGGACATGCGCGGCTGCAAGCTGCTCGTGGACTGAGTTCTCGGCATCCCCGTGTCGGCTGTCGTGGCGAGGAGTAGCGTAGCCACGTGAGCCCCGGAGCGAAGAACCTCCTGCAGCGGGTGGTGACGGCCGTGGTGCTGTTGCCCCCGGTCATCGGGGTGCTGCTCACCGGTGGGTGGCCCTGCGCCCTGCTCTTCTCGGCCGCCACCGGCCTGGCGACCTTCGAGTTCTACCGGCTGTCCGTGGGTCCCCTCTCGCTGCACACCACCCTGCCGCTGGTGGTGGCCGCCACGCTGCCGCTGTTGCCGCACGGAGCGCCGAGCTCCGCGACGGGGCTGGCGCTCGCGTCGCTGGTGGCGACCTCGGCGTGGGCGTGGAGCTCGCACGTGCTCGACGGAGACGTCGAGGGCGGCGCGATGCGGGCGCCGATGATCGTGCAGGGCGTGGTGTTCTGCGCGCTGGGGCCCTTCGCGTTGGCGTCGCTGCGCGAGGCGCCGGGTGGCGCGGCGTGGGTGCTGACCGTGGTCGCCGCGACCTTCGGCAACGACGTCATGGCCTTCTTCGGAGGCAAGGCGCTGGGCCGGCACAAGCTCGCCCCGAAGGTCAGCCCGGGCAAGACGTGGGAAGGGCTCTTCTCCGGGGTGCTGGGCTCGGTGGGGTTCTCGATCGCCGCGCGCTTGGTGTGGCCGGAGGTCTTCACCTGGCGCGACGTGGCCGTCATCGCCCTCGTCACCGCGACGCTCGGCCCCCTGGGCGACCTGATGAAGTCGCTGCTCAAGCGCTCGCGGCAGGTGAAGGACGCGGGCCAGCTGCTCCCCGGCCACGGTGGCGTGCTCGACCGCATCGACGCGCTGGTGGTGAACGCGCCGGCGGTCTGGGTGTGGCTCACGTGGCTGCGCCCGGATTGACACCCCAGGTCCTGCAGCGCATGAGGTCGCACATGCGGACAACGGGCGGGGTGGTCGTGGTGGTGTTGAGTTCCTTGCTGTGGGCCTGCAGCACCGCGGCGCCGAGCACCGGGTGTTCGACCGATCAGGACTGCACGAACGCCGCGGCCCCGAAGTGTGCCCCCCAGGGCCGGTGCGTGGCCTGCGCCGTTGACGCGCACTGCCCCGACTTCACGACCTGCCAGGACAACTTCTGCGTGCTGGACTGCTCGAAACCCGAGCGCTGCCCCGGCGCCTGCGGCAGCGATGCGCAGTGCTCAGGCGCCACCCCGCGCTGCGTTCATGGGACCCACCTCTGGGACTCCCACTGCGCGGCCTGCCTGCCGCAGACGCTGGCGCCCGACGGCATCGACAATTGTCCCAGCGGCCAGCACTGCGGCGACGCGTACACCTGCGAATTGAGCTGCACGGTGGACATGGATTGCCCGTCCGGGGTCTGCCAGGCCCACTACGCCTGTCAGCGGTAGCCCGAGTTCAGGGATGTGCGCGCCGCAGGGTGATCTCGGTCACCTCGCCGCGCGGCCCGATGCGGAACGGGGGCCCCCAGTAGCCGGTCCCGTTGCTGGTGTACGTCGGCACGCCGTGGATCGTCGCGAAGCCGCCGATGACCGGCTGCTGCAGCTTCACGAAGAACATGAAGGGGAAGATCTGCCCGCCGTGGGTGTGCCCCGAGAGCATCAACGACACCTTCGAGTCCTTCGCCACGCGGGCGAACTTCGGCTGGTGCGAGAGCAGCACGCGGGGGATGCCTTCCGGCGCCTGCGCGAACGCGAGGTCGACGCGGGGCGCATGGGCTTCGGAGAACCGCGCGCCCTCCACGTCGGTCACGCCGCCGATGACCAACTTCCCCTCGCCCACCACGCGGTGCTCGTTGTGCAGCACCGTCCAGCCCAGGCGCCGGCCCTCGGCCTCCCACGCGGAACCACCGTGGTAGTACTCGTGGTTTCCCGTCACGTAGAACACGCCGTGCTTCGCCCGCATGGTGCCCAGCGGCGCGACCTCCTCGTGCAGCTTCGCCACCGAGCCGTCGATGAGATCGCCCGTCACCGCCACGAGATCCGGCTTGAGCGCGTTGACCTGGTCCGCCACCTTCTGCGCGAAGTCCCGGCCCAGCGTCTCGCCGATGTGCACGTCGCTGATCTGCGCGATGCGAAAGCCGTCGAGTGACGGGTCGAGGCCGGGGATGTCCACGGTGATGCGCCGGGTCTCCGGCCGCCGCGAGACCGAGAACCCGTAGAGCAGCGCCGGCACCACCACGCCGAACACGCCCAGCGCGCGCCACGTCGGCCAGCCCGCATCGAGCACCGTCACCTTGCCGGCGACGAAGAGCGCGAGGTCGGTCACCGCGGTGCCCACCAGCAGCAGGCCGAACGAGCCCATCCACACGAAGCCCAGCCACTGCAGCACCCGCGCCGCCGGACGGGGCAACAGGCGCCCGCCCAGGAAGCCTCCGAAGATCGACGCGAAGGCCGCCCACAGCACCACCCACAGCACCGTGGCGAAGGGCTCGGGCACCAGCGCGTCGCGGATCAGCCGGTCACCCAGGTACCAGTGCAGGCCGACGATGAGGCTCGTCATCACCGACAACAGCGCCACCCCTCGCGCGAAGAGCAGCACGGGGATGTCGCGGAAACTGGCTTCGGTGGCTGCGCGCTCGTCGCTCATGAACCGCGGCAACGTAATGGGCCCCCGCCTGGAGCGCCCCTGCACCAACACTTCTCCACAAAACCGGTGCGCCGGCAGTCCAGACCCACAATGTGGGCACTGTCAAAAACACTACATCTAACCTCTTGAAGAAACTCGGGAATTGCAAAATCCGACAATGAACTCGTAGGCCCCCCTGGAGGACCCCATGCCCATCTCCGCCGCCCGCCTGACTGGAACCCCCCGCCTCGCCACCACCGCTTCCGCCTCGCCGCAGCTCTCGAACGGTGACTTCGGGGCCTCGGTGACCGAGTTGCAGAACCTCCTCAAGCGCGCGGGCGTGCCCACCGGCCCCATCGACGGCGACTTCGGCCCGATGACCACCGCGGCGGTCCGGCGCTTCCAGGCCTCGCGTGGCCTGGGCGTCGACGGCGTGGTCGGCCCCAGCACCTGGCAGGCCCTGCGCGCGAACGCCCCGGCCCCGACCCCCGCGGGCGCCGCGCCCGAGCTGCGCACCGGTGACTTCGGCGCCGACGTCGAGAAGCTGCAGAACGCCCTGGTGCGCCACGGCTTCGACGTCGGCGGGGTCGACGGGAGCTTCGGCGCCAACACCCGCGCCGCCGTCGTCCGCTTTCAGCGCGCCAAGGGCCTGCAGGCCGACGGCGTGGTCGGGGCCGGCACCTGGCGCGCCCTGGAAGGCGCCGTCGTCGCGCCCCCGGCCCCTCCGAGCAACGGCGATCTCCGCGCCCGCGTGCTCGACGCCGCCCGCGGCGAGATCGGCACCACCGAGTCAGGCGACAACCGCGGCGAGGCCCTCAAGTACCCCAACGCCTTCGGCCGCGGCGCCGAGGCCTGGTGCGCCGACTTCACCAGCTGGGTGACGCAGCAGGCCGGCGGCTCGATGAACGACCCCTACTGCCCCAGCGTCGTCAACCAGCTCAAGGCCGACGGCAACTGGAAGGGCAAGTCGAACCCCCAGCCCGGCGACCTCGTGCTCTTCGATTGGGATGGCGACCGCACGGCCGACCACATCGGCATCGTCGAGAGGGTCAACGCCGACGGCAGCATCGGCACCATCGAGGGCAACACCACCAACCCGCAGACGGGCCAGGAAGGCGTCTGGCGCCGCACCCGCAGCCTCAGCTCGGTGCTCGGCTTCGGCCAGCCTTACTGAAGGGGGCGAATTGATCGGGCCCCGTGCACTCCCCTAGAGTGCCCCGCCATGCCCTCCGTCACGACCCGACCCGTAGGCCCCGTCACCCCTTCGACCACCGGCGCGACCGGCCCGCTGGGCTGCACGGCGTTCAAGAACGATCCCACCCTGAGCAAGGTGGCCACGGGCGCGCTGCCGGCCATCGCCAAGGGCACCAAGAGCGAGGCGATGAAGACGGCCCAGGCGGCGCTCTTCTCGCTGGGCTTCATCGCCAAGCGCGGCGGCATCGACGGCAACTTTGGCCCTGGCACAGAAGGGGCCCTCAAGGCGTTTCAGACCAAGTCTGGCGTGGTGGCCTCGGGCACCCTGGACGCGGCGACGCTGAAGGCCCTCGACAAGGCCTGCGCGACGCAGATCGCCGGGCTCAAGGCGCAGACCGTCGGTGACGACTCGAAGCGCGGGGCGTTCCACATCGTGGCCGACATCTCCGACCCGAAGAAGACGCGCCTCTACGTGCTGGGCAAGAACGACGAGGTCACCGCGCGCTACCTCACCTCGCCGGGCCGCGCCGAGTTCCCCACCCAGGGCAGCAAGTTCAAGGTCACCGACGTGATGACCCGCAAGCCGTGGAACCCGCCGAACAGCGGCTGGGCGGCGAACGCCAAGCCCATTCCCCCGGGCATCGACAACCCCATGGGCCTCACCAAGCTCTCCCTGGGCGCGTACTCCCAGTACATCCACGGCATCCCCGCCTCCGAAGAGGCGGACCTCGGCCACGCGGCGTCGCACGGCTGCCTGCGCATGAGCGGCTCGAACGTGCTGGAGCTCGCCGAGAAGTACGCCGGCAGCGGCTCGGACATCACCATCAACCGCGACAAGACCCTCTCGGCGAAGCTCGAGGCCGGCGCGCAGACCGCGCACGTCAGCGACCGCGCCACCGACTCGGGCCGCGAGTACCTCTTCGGCTACCTGAGCGGCGAACTGGGCACCACGCGCCACTTCGGGCCCTGAAGCACCACCCGACCGTCAGTACACCTGCTGTGGTTCGCGCCACAGCGTGGTCACCGTCGCCAGGTTCGCGCGCGCCACTTCGCTGATGAGAGGGCGCAGCGCCGCCAGCTGCGCGGGGTCCTCGAGGCGCACCTTCACGTCCATCACCTCGGGCTGGGTGATGGGACTGCCGATGCGGCTGACCAGGTAGCAGCTGGCCTCGCGCACGCCCGGCACCTCGGCCACCAGCGCCCGCGCGATTCGGTGCGCCACGAGGTTGTAGAGCTTGCCCACGTGGGTGAGGGGGTTCTTCCCCGCGGCCGCCTCGAGGGTCATCGGCCGGTAGGGGGTGATCAACCCGTTCACCCGGTTCCCGCGCCCCACCTGGCCATCGTCTCCGGCTTCCGCCGAGAGCCCCGTCACCGTGAGGTAGAGGCTGTCGGCCGTCTCGCCGTCGGCGGTGTTCACGTGCACCTCCACGGGCCCGGCGCACGCCTCGAGGGCGAGCCGGCGCACCTGCTCCTTCTGGCGCCGGTAGTCGTCCGCGTCGTCGATGAAGCGGCCCACCATCGCGCAGGCCACCGTCAACGACGTGCGGTCCCCGCGGCGCACGCCCATCACCTTGAGGTCTTCGCCGATCTCCGGCTGGCGCGCCTTCGTCTCTGCGCTGTTGAGGCGCTGCTCCACCGCGAGCACCGTGCGCTCCAGGTCATCGAGCGGCGCGAAGCCCACGCCCAGCGAGGTGTCGTTGGCCAGGGGCACCGGGCCCTTCCTCGAGAAGAGCGAGGACAAGTCAGCCGAGGTCGGCCGGACGAGGGAGATGATCCGCACGTCCCGGTCGACGTCGAGGAAGCGGAGGTGCTCGCGCAGCCACTGCCGGCTCCCCTCCACCGCCAGCTCGTCGACCGGGATGCGCGCCCCCTTCACCTCGAGGGTGGCGCGGCCCGCGAGGTAGATCTCGATGGGCTCGAGGACTTCCCCGCCCCGGAACGCCGCCCGCGCCGCGCCCCCGCGAAGCAGCGCCTTGTCCACGTTGTGGTGAAGGATGACGCCGAAGCGCTCGAGGTACGCGCGCGACAGGGACCGGCTCAGGTTCTCGGCCAGCGCGTCACACAGAGAATCGGGGTGGCCCAGGCCCTTGCGCTCCACCAACTCCATCGGGAGCGATGCGGGCGAAGGCCCCTCCTGGTTCGAGACTTCCAGCCCAGCGACTGAACTCGTCATGCGGCCCCCTCTCAGGTGCGCGACGAGCCTGCTCTTCTCCCGCCTCGAGGGACAGCCTCCGCGGCTTCGCCCACGGGCACGCGGTTCGACCTGGGTTCAGCCCGACGGCCCGGGGAAGCGGGGACGGTGCGATTGGCTTCGGGGGGGAGCGCGCGGCACAGCCCGCGTCTGTCCGCTGCTCCGGCTACGAAGGCCTCGCCTCCGACGCGAGGCGTCCGCTCACCAGCCGATGAGCACCAGTCCCGGGCCGCCCGAGGTACTGGCCGTCACGTTGCCTCCGACGCCCACGCCACTCACGTAGCCCAGCGCGCCCTGCCCCTGCGGGACACCGGGCGACGAGGCGCGTGCCGTGGCTCCATTGATGACGCCGGCCGCGAGAAACCCAGCGCCGCCACCGCCGCCCTGGGGCGTCTCGTTGGCGCCGCCACCACCGCCGAAGTAGCCGCCACCTCCGCCACCGGCCATCGACGTCGAGGACGGACCCACGCCACCACCGCCGCCGAAGGTCGCCCCCACGCGCGCGTCGGTGAGCATCGCCACGCCGCCGCCGCCCCCCTGCAGCGCGAGCCCCGTCTGGCCGCACTGGGCCATGGTGCCCGCCGTCGAGCAGCCGCCGATGCCGCCGCCCTGCACGCTGCCACCCAGGCCTCGCGCCGCGAAGGAGGTGGTGCCCGTGGCCGCGCCGTCGCCGCCAAACAGGCCACCGCCATTGCCGCCGGACGAGCCCGTCGCCACGCTGGCGTACAGCCCACCACCGCCGCCGCCGCCCGCGAGAATCAGCGCCGCGGCCTGCGACACGCCACCATCAGCACTGGGGAGGAAGATGCCCGACAAGCCGCCCCCCGCACCGGCGCCGGCATCAGCGGCCGAAACGAAACGCGCGCCACCCTGCCCGACGAGAATCGAGAGCACCTGGCCCGCATCGACGGAGAGCGTGCCGGTGCTGTAGCCACCCGCACCACCCAGCACCGCCGTCGAGTCGCCTGCCCCTCCCGCGGCACCCCACACCGAGACGTTGAGGGACGTGACGCCCGCCGGAACGGTGAAGCTCTGCATCACGCCCGTGTAGAGGAAGGCTTGCGGCGCGTAGGCATAGGTACCGCGCGCGAGCTGCCCGTTGGGGGCGCGCACCACCACCTCGGTGGGACCCAGCGTCATCGAGGCCGGCACGACGAGCGTCACCGTCGTCGCGGTGAAGCCCGTCACGCTCGCCGACACGCCGCCGATGGTGACCGTCAGGCCCGAGACGAAGCCGGTGCCATTGAGGGTGATGCTGTTGCCGCCGGCGCGCGGGCCGAAAGCCGGCACGATGCTGGTGAGTCCGGGGCCCTGCAAACAGCTCTGCCCGTAGGTGCCGTCGGAGCACAGGCAGATGCGGCTGGCGACGAGGTCGACGCACTGGCCCTGCGCGCACGCCGTGCCGCAGTCGTCGATGTTCACCTCGCAGTGCGCGCCGGTGAAGCCCGTGGGGCAGTTGGTGCACACCACCGTCCCCGTCGCGTCCTCGCAGGTGCCGCGTCCGCAACTGGTGGGCTCGCAGTGCTGGTCGAAGAGGCACGAATCACCGCCCACGCCCGCGTCGACGGAGTGGAAGCCGGGGTAGCACTGGCCGCAGCCCGAGCCCGCGTAGCCCGTGCGACAGGGACACGTCACGACGCCTCCGGAGATGACGCAGCTCGCGCTCGTCGGGCACGAGTTCGAAGCGCACGCCTGGTCGACGTCGCAGCTCCCCGTGCTGGTGCGGTGGTACCCCGTGGAGCACGCCTCGCAGTGGGTGCCCTCGAAGCCCGCGGCGCAGGTGCACGCGGCGACCCCGGCGACGACGGCGCACGCGCCACCCTGGCCGCAGCTCGTCGCAGTGCAGCGCTCATTCTGCACGCAGCTCCCCGCGCCATCGTCGTGGTACCCGAAGTAGCAGGTGTCACACGCCGCGCCCTGGTAGCCGGGGGCGCAGGTGCAGCGCGTGCGACCGTTGGGCTCGTCACACGTCCCGTGGCCTCCGCAGGTGGTGGGAGTGCACGCGGTGCAGTCCGCCGAGGTGCACGCGCACGAGACGGTGCCGGTGCTGTCATCACACGTGAAGTTGAGGGGGCAGGTGCCGCCCGTGCAGCGCGCCGGGGCGATGCACTCCGCCGGGCCCGCGCGCACCAGGCCTGCGTCACTCGCGATGAGTCCCGCGTCGCTCACGTCGAGGAAGGCGCCGTAGCAGACGTCGCAGCGCGGCCCGTCGTAGCCCTGCGCACACTCGCACTGCACCACGCCAGCCACCGTGTTGCAGGTGCCATGCGCGCCACACGTCGTCGCTTCACACGTCTCGTCGGGAGCGCAGGTGGCCAGCCCGATGCGATGAAAGCCGCTGACGCAGGTGGAGCAGTTGAGGCCGTCATACCCGACGTCACAGGCACACGAGGGCAAGGCGTTGACTTCGGTGCACGCGCCGTGGCTCGCGCAGTACCCCACGGGGCACGCGGTGGAACTCGGTGGGGCCGCGCACGACGCGAGCCACACCACCACGCCTGCAGCCAACTTCACGACGCGCTTCATGGACACACCTGGGCGTAAACGCCGCCGTCACACAGGCAGACATTGGAGTTGATGAGGTCGATGCACTGGCGGCCGTTGCAGGCCGAGTTGACGCAGTCATCGATGTTGGTCTGGCAATTCGAGCCGCTGAAGCCCGTCGCGCACTGGCACTGCGCCACGCCCGCGTCGTCGCTGCACTGCCCGTGGAAGCGGCAGGTATCGGCGCGGCAGGTGGTGTCCAGCGCACAGTCGGCCCCCCCATCGGCGCCCACTTGCGCGTGGTATCCCGGGTAGCACTCGCTGCACGTCACGCCAGCGAAGCCCGGAAGACAGTCGCACACGGTGGCGCCCGCTTCGACCCGGCAGGTGCCGCCCGAGGAGCAGCGGTTGTGGGCCGTGCAGTCTTCATCGGCCACGCAGCGGAAGTCGCTGCTGCGGTGGAAGCCCGTGGTGCAGCGCTCGCAGTGCCCGCCGGTGTAGCCGGCGTTGCAGGCGCAGTCGGTGAGGCCTCCGTCGGCGGTACACGTGCCTACGAAGGAACAGGTGGAGGCGGTGCACGCCTCGCCCGCCACGCAGCCCGCGTCGGTGGCCGCGTAGCCCGGGTAGCAGGTCTCGCAGGTCGGACCGCCGTAGCCCGGCTGGCACACGCAACGCACCAGGCCCGAGGTGTCGACGCAGCGGCCATGGGCGCTGCACGGGTCCCCCATGGCGCAGGAGCCGATGCGCTGCTCGCAGTACGCGCCGGTGCGGTCCGCCGGGCACTGACACGTCACCCGGCCCGCGTCCTCGCTGCACGCGCCCGCGTCGGCACACGACGACGGCAGGCAGGTGAGGTCCAGCTCGCAGCTGCCTTCCGTCGTGCGGTGGTAGCCGGCGCGACACTCGGTGCAGGTGGCCCCGGTGAAGCCCAGCGTGCACGCGCACACCACGCGGCCCTCTTCCACCTGGCAGGCGCCGTTGGCACCACACGCGCCCGGCGTGCAGACCTCGTCGGCCACGCAACTGTCGTCGGTCGCGCGATGAAACCCCTGGGCGCAGCGCGAGCACACCACGCCGTCGTAGCCCTCCGCGCACGCGCAGCTCGGGTACGTGTCCTGGTAGGTGCACACCCCGTGCGACGAGCACGCGGTGTCAGGGCAGCTCGCGCCGTCCTTCGAGAACTGCGAACAGCCGCACAGCAACACCAGCATCGACGTCCAACCCAGGAGCGCGCGCATCAGTAACGAGCCCAGATGACGATGACCATGCCGGGCTGCCAGCTGCCGAAGTTGGAGCCCTTCGTGACGTCGCCGGTCAGCTCGCCGGTGCCGAACGTGATGGGCTGGTACTGGCCGGCGGAGTTGTAGAACGGGTGCTGGTACGGGCTGCACTGCGTCCGACGGGCGGTGACGTCGGTCGTCGACGTCATGCCGTTGCAGATGCCGATGTATCCCATCTCTCCCCGGAAGGCGCCGTACTTGGGCGGAATGGGGTACGCCGGCCACGTGTACGACGAGTTGTCCGTACCGTAGCGGGCGAGCCACAACCCCACGTAGGGAGTCGCCGCGGCCGTGCCACCGTTGACGCCCCCGGGGATCCAGCGGTGGGCCCAGTCGACCGTGACGCCCGTCGGCAGGCCCCCTCCCAGGCCGACGCTGGTCGAGAGGTTCTTTCCGAAGCGCCGGCACCCGCCCTCGGCGCCGCGGACCGAGGGCGTGACATCGTCGTTGTAGGGGTACGCCGGCACGTTCGGCCACCCCCAGGGGATGGCCTCGGGGTTGAGACCCGAGCCGTTGACCGGGAGCTGGCACCAGCCCACGTTGCTGACCAGGTCAAACGTGTTGTTGACGCTGAGGTTCTCCACCACGACCTGCCCATACCCGTCCCAGCCCGTCGACGGACCCAGGGTGGTCTGGAGCTGGCTGTCGAAGACCTGCACCCCGTTGCGGTACGCGGTCACCCGCAGCTGCGACACCGAGGAGGGCGAGCCGTAGCCGCGGTAACCGATGGTCGGCGTACTCGAGCTTGCGAGGCGGTAGCTGAACGACTCCGCGTCGCGCGCGTCACCCGTCTGCACCGAGTAGTTGATGGGATTGCCGCGCAGGCCCGGAGCCACGAAGGGGTCAGCCACCGAGGCGCCGACACAGTGGCAGGCGCCGGTAGTGCACGCGCCGCCGCCATTGTCTTCACGGCAACTGTCACCTGCCCCGGGGCAGGTGCTCCCCACGGCACAGGTGCGATCCCAGGGGCTCGCGTTGTTGCGGCGCGTGAGGGTCAGGTACGGGGCGGTCACGTTGCCCTGCGTGTTGGCGTAATAGACCGGCGTCCACCCGCCCGGCGTCCCGTTGGGGTCGTCGGCCATCTTGCAGTACGTCGCCATCGGGGGATTGGCGCCCTTGTCGGCGCCCGTCACGCGGGTGCGGGGGCCGTCGGGATCGATGATGTAGACCCCGTCCGTGCGCAGGTACTGGACCAGGTACAGCTCTGCGCAACTGCGCGGGTACGCGGGGATGCAGAGGTTGGTGGTGCCGCAGTAGCCGCTGCCACAGTCCCACGGATTGACGCAGGCCTTGTTGTCCGCGCACCCGCCGCAGGTGTCGCCGCCGCAGTCGATGTCCGTCTCCGTGCCGTTCTTCAAGCCGTCGCCGCACTGGTCCGCCGCGCAGACGTGGGTGGTGACGTTGCAGAAGGTGCTGGTGCAGTCGGTGCCCGTAGCGCAACCGCCGCCCACCGCGCACTTGCCGCAGCTGCCGCCGCAGTCGACGCCCGTCTCATCGCCGTCCTTCGTGCCGTCGGCGCAGGAGATCGCCGCGCAGGTGCGGGTGGAGACGCTGCAGAAGCCCGGCAGCCCCACCATGCCCTGCGGGTTGGCGCAGTCGGCCCCACTGAGGCAGCCGCCGCCCACCGCGCACTTCGTCGCGCACTGGCCACCGCAGTCCACCGCCGTCTCGTTGCCGTTGATGCGCCCGTCGCTGCACTGGTCCGCCGCGCAGGTGCTGGTCATCGCGATGCACGCGCCGCTCTGGCAGTCGGTGCCCGCCGCGCACGTCTTGTTGACGGCGCACTTCGGGTCGCAGTTGCCGCCGCAGTCGAGGTCCGTCTCGCTGCCATTCTTCACACCGTCGAAGCACCCGTTGGGCACGCAGCGGCCGGTGGTGGCGTTGCACACGCCGCTGACGCAGTCGCCGCCCGCCGTGCACACCCGGTTGACCTCGCACTTCGTCGCGCAGGAACCGCCGCAGTCGATGTCCGACTCGGTGGCCGCCGTCAGCAGGCCGTCGTGGCAGGCATCGGCCACGCAGGTGCGCGTGGTGGTGTTGCACAGGCTCGAGCTGCAGTCGGCGTTGACGCTGCACGTCTGCCCCGCCGTACAGCGCGCGATGCAGGTGGTGCCGCCGCAGTCGGCGTCCGTCTCACCGCCGTTGCGCACGCGGTCTCGGCAGGCGTCGGAGATGCACGTGTTGCCCACGCAGAGGTTGGAGGCGCAGTCGCGCGCCACCGCGCACGCAAGGCCCGTGGCGCACGGCAAGGTGCAGGAGCCGCCGCAGTCCACGTCGGCCTCGCCGGTGTCCTTGACGCCATTCTCACAGGGGCCGCCCACGCACTTGCCGTTGCTGCAGGTGTTGGTGACGCAGTCCGCGTTGGCGTTGCACGCCTTGGAGATGGCGCACTTGAGACAGGAGGGGCCTCCGCAGTCGACGCTCGATTCCTGGCCATTCTTGACGTTGTCGTCGCAGCCCGGGAGCGCGCAGCGGCGCGACTTCACGTTGCACAGCGCGCCGGCCACGCAGTCCGGGGTGGCGCTGCACGTCTCGCCGATGGGGCAGCGCGCGGCACAGGAGCCACCGCAGTCCAGGCCCACCTCGTTGCCGTCGACGCGGCGGTCCTCACACGTCGTGGCCACGCACAGGCCGTCGGCGCTGCTCAAGGGCGGCGTGCGGCACACCCCGCTGGCGCAGTCGGCGTCGCCGCGCTGGTTGTAGCCACACAGCTGGCCGGTGGCGCACTTGGTGGGGCAACTCCCGCCGCAGTCCACGTCGCCTTCGTCGCCATTCCTGACGCCGTCAAGGCAGGTGGTGGCCACGCACAGTCCCGACATGATGTTGCACGCGTGGCTCGAGCAGTCCGCCGCCGTGTTGCAGCGAGAGCCGGTGCTGCACAGGCTGGTGCACCCGTCGGAGGCGCCGCAGTCGATGGAGGGCTCGCTCCCGCTCACCTTGCCGTCGCGGCAGAGGTTGACGGTGCACGTCTTCGGCGTCACCGCGTCGGCGCTGCAGAAACCCAGCTCGCAATCGCGGTCGAGCGCGCACGTGACCGGGCGCAGCGAACCGTCGACGGCCGGCAGGTAGTAGGGACACGCGCGGCAGGTGGGCCCGCCGCAGTCGATGTCCGTCTCCTCGTCATTCTTCAGGTGGTCCTCGCAGCGCGAAGCGGCGCAAGTGCCGTCCGCGTCGCAGGCCCCCGAGAGACAGTCCGCCGGCACTCCGCACGTCTTCCCGCCGCTGCACTTGCCGCAGATCCCGCCGCAGTCCACGTCCGACTCGGAGCCGCCCTTCACCCTGTCGTCGCACGGCACCACGCACCACACCCCCACGCCCAGCCGGCCATTACCCTCGCGCACGCCCGTCCGCGTCTTCGACATGAGGTCCGAGCCATCGGCCGGGTAGTTGCGCCGCAGCACGTCGTACGGCCCCTTCCCAATCGAGATGACGTGGGCGATGTCCAGCTCCACGCCCACCTGCAGCGCGTCGTAACTCTTGAGGCCCATCGTCAGCTTCGAGTCGCCCACGTGGCTCTTCAGCGCCCTGTCGGTCGAGAGCGCCGGGCACACCTCCGCGTACTCGGCGTGCGCCACGACGTCCCGGCGGATTTGCGCGTACGGCCCGGCCGCGTCCGCGACGAGCAAGTCCACGCGCACCACCACCCCGCAGTCGAGCTCCAGGCCCCCTCGACCGCTGATGACGTCTCCCGTCACCGTCGGCGTCACGAGCGGAAACTCCGCGATGGGCGTCCACCCGTCGTCGCGGTCGTACTGCACGCCCATGCGCGGGCTGATGCGCGCGCTGACTTCACCCTTCACGTGCACCGCGCCCTTGAAGTTGAGCTCGCACACCAGGTACGCGCCCGTCTTCTGCACCACCGGCACCGGCCCGATGCTGCCCACCACCGTCTCCGTGGGCTTCCCCAGCTCCACCGGCGGCGCGTTGAGCTTGATGGGCGAGCGCGCCAGCAGTTCGTTGATGCTGGCCGCCTCGACGAGGCTCGTCGCCGGCTCCGGCACCGCCGCGTAGTTGATGTCGTACCGCGCCCCCACCTTCAGGTCTCCGCCTACCGAGAATTCGAAGTGGCTGAGCCCCCGGATGCCCACGCTCACGTCGAGGGTGAGGCGCGGGCTCATCGACACCAGCGGCGTGACCTTCACCGAGCCCGAGAGGTTGATGCCCACGCCGGGCCGGTTCTCCGGGGTGTTCCACTTCTTGTTGTAGGACATCAACGCAATCGGAATCTCCGGGATGGCCAGCGTCGGGCCGCCCGCCGTCAGTCCCTGCCGCTGCTTGCCAAACAGCGTCAGCCCCGTGCTGGGCACCTCGAGCGGCTGCTGCGTCACGCCCGCCCCCAGCCCCGCGGGGAAGGCCGTGCCTTCCGTCAGCGTCACCGGCACGTCGTAGGCCGAGAGGTCGATGTCGTCGGGCAGCACCAGCGGCTGCGTCGAGGCCACGTCGAATTCGTGGTGGTAGTCGCCGGTCACCGCATCTTCGAGGAGCGCCGGCTCGGTATCGACGATGACTGCGTCGCCCTCCACGCGCACGCCCGTCACCTTGCGCAGGAAGCCGAAGGGGTTGGTGCGCCGGCCTTCGACGTCAGCCGCGGGCTGGCCCACCATCACCGCGCCGGTCGGCCACTTCGCCATCACGTCGCTCGCCATCGACGCGGGGAACGAGAGCTGGTTCTTCGCCACCTTCGCCGCGTTGGTGAGGGCCGCGGGCACCGTGACGACGCCCTCCTTCACCTTGATGGTGTCGACCTCCGCCTGTCCCGCGGGCCACGCCGGGCGCTCCTTCGTACAACCGGCCAACACCAACAAAGAGCACGCCGCGAGGAGCAGTTTGGAGACGAACAAGCGTGAGGGCATCCGGGCATTGTGCTTCAGGAGCCCCGGCCGGATGAAACACGAAATGGGTGAGAAAAAGTCCCACCCTCCGGGGTATTCGGCGACTCGTGAGGCTCGCCCCCACCCCTGCGCCTCACTCCGAGCGGCGGTAGTCCCCCAGCGCGTCGTCCCATTCCCAGGCGTATTCCCCAGGCTCGCCGGTGAGTCGCTCGAGGACCGGGTAGAGCACCATCAAGCGGCCCAGCGCGACGGCGGTGAAGGTGTTCGCGTCGTCGAGCTGCGCGGCGGTCTCATCGCCCACGAAGAAGCACCAGCCGCTGTCTGCCTCGCGCGCCTTCGAGGGCGGCAGGCGCTCGGCGCGCAAGGGGAAGCGATCGAGCACGGCGCGGGAGACGACCGCCTGGTGCTCGGGCGGTGCGGGCTCGCGGTGCAGTCGCCCCAGCCCACCTGAGAGCGCCTGCTGCAGCGCTTCGGGGAGCGCGGGCGCGGTGACGAACTCGAGCGCGTCCTCGCTCCAGCTCCACACGCCGGAGGTCGCGCCGTCGAGCACCGTGTCCAGCGGCGGCCAGGCCTCGAACAAGCGCGTCGCCGTCACCGCGCGCACCCGCGCCCCGGGAACGGGCGCGGAGAACACGCGCCACCCGCTGTCCTGGCCATCGACCGGATCCACGCGCGCCAGCCACGCGGGCTGCAGCCCATCGCGCAGTACGCCCAGGTCCGCGCCCACCAGCGGGCGCATGGGGCGCGCTTCGGCCCAGGTGACCGCGGCGACGTGCCGCGCCTCGAAGCGCACCCGCGAGCCCGGAGCGAGATCGGTGAGTGACTCGGGCCGGTCGAGCAGTTCGCCCACGTAGGTCTCGCCCTGCTGCTCCAGCACGCGGCACCACAGCCGCTCGGCCCGGGGGCCTCCAGGGACCGGCTTCTTCAAGCGGAAGACGAGCTTCACCCGGCACCCCGCGGGCAACGCCCGGCGCACGGCCCCTCGGGGGATCGAGAAGGTGCGCGGGAACTCGCGGTGCGTCGCCTCGGCATCGCCCAGCGACCACTGGCTCTCCATGCTCACGGGCGGGTGAAGACGAGGAAGAACTGCTCGGGCAGAAACGAGGGGGAGCTGGCCAGCGTGTAGCCCGCTTCCTTGAGCTCGGCCTCGACCTGCGCCTGGGACACCTTCGCCTCGGCGACGGGGCCCATCTTCGAGGCCGTGGTGAAGTCGATGATCGCCAACCGCCCCCCGGGCTTGAGCGAGCCCGCCAGCCTGGTGAAGTACGCCGGGCGCTGCTCGATGTGGTGGTACGTGTTGACCATCACGATGAGGTCCACCGGCGCGGGGATCTTCGCGTCGGCGAACTCGGCGAGGTGCGAGCTCAAGTTGGTCAGCGCTTCGCGGTCGGCGCGCTTGTTGAGGAACTCGACCATCGAGCTCTCGATGTCCATGCCGTACACGTGGCCCCGGGGCACCGCCTTGGCGAAGCGCACCGGGAAGTAGCCCGTCGCCGAGCCGATGTCGGCCACCGTCGCGTCGGGCGTCAGCGCCAACGTCGAGAGCACCTCCTCGGGCTTCTGCCAGGCGTCACGGTTGGGGTCTTCGAAGCGGGCCGCCCAGGCGTCGGCGTCATCGAAGCCGTGCTGCGCGTGATGGGGGGTCGGGCAGCCGACGAGGAGCAACGAAACGACCAGCAACGAGCGCATCATTTGCCGTGCTCATAACGCAGCCGTACAACCCCCGCTCCATGAGTCTCTTTCGTGAGTGCGCCAGCCTCTTCGTCATCGGCTTCCCCGGTACCGTCCCCGATCGCGAGGTCCTGCAGCTCATCGACGAGGGCGTGGGCGGCGTCATCCTCTTCAAGCGCAACGTCGAGTCGGCGGCCCAGGTCGCCCAGCTGGTGCGCTCGCTCAAGGCCCACGCCGCGCGACCGCTGCTGGCGTCGATCGACCAGGAAGGCGGGCGCGTGGCGAGGCTGCGGGGCGCGCCCTTCACCTCGCTGCCCCCGATGCGCCAGCTGGGCCTGACCGGTGACGCCGCCCTGGTGGAGCGCGCCGGCCGCCTGCTCGCCCTCGAGGTGCGCGCGCTCGGCTTCGACGTCGACTTCGCCCCGGTGCTCGACGTGGACACCAACCCCGCGAACCCGGTCATCGGCGATCGCTCGTTCCACCGCGACCCGGCCGAGGTGGCGCGGCTCGGCGTGGCCCTGGCGCGCGGGCTCGAGGCCGGCGGCGTGGGCTCGTGCGCCAAGCACTTCCCCGGGCACGGCGACACCTCGCAGGACTCGCACCTCCAGCTGCCCTCGTTGCCCCACGCGCTCGAGCGCCTGCGCCGGGTCGAGCTGCTGCCCTTCGCCGCCTACGCGAAGGCCGGCCTCGCCTCGGTGATGACCGCGCACGTCATCTTCGACGCCCTCGATCCCGGCGTGCCCGCCACCATGAGCACCCCGGTGATGGACGGCCTCTTGCGAAAGGAGCTCGGCTTCCAGGGCGTGGTGGTCAGCGACGATCTGGAGATGAAGGCCATCAGCGAGCACTTCTCGGTGGAGCGCGCGGTGGTCGACGGCGTCATCGCCGGCGTCGACTGCTTCCTCGTGTGCCACCACCCCGGCGTGCAGCGCCGCGCCATCGGGGCGCTGGTCGCCGCGGTGGAGTCGGGCCGGGTCTCTCGCGCGCGCCTCGACGAGGCGAAGGCCCGCATGGCCGCTCTCGCCCGCCGCTTCGTGCACGGCCCCGAAGACCTGCTCGGTACGCTGGGCACGCCCGCCCACGCCGCGCTGGCCCAGGGCTTGAGCCTCGACACCTTCGTCGGCCGCGACCCCACGGAGGTCTGAGCATGTGGCTCCTGGCGCTCACCCTGTTGGCCGCGACCCCCGTCGAGCTGAGCGTGCCCGGGGCGCTGACCGCGAAGTCGTGCCCCCCCGAGTTGAGCGGCCTGACCTGGGTGCCGTCACTCTCGAGGTACCTCACGGTGAGCGACGACACCGGGCTGCTCGACACGCCCAGCTGGCACGCGCCGTGGCTCTACACCTTCGACGCCGAGGGCCACTTCGACCCCGCGCCGAGGGTGCTCGAGGGCCTCGAGTCGCTCGATGACGGCGAGAGCATCACCCCCGGGCCGCCGGGCACGTTCTTCCTCACCACCTCCCATTCCCGTTCCCGCAACGGGAAGTCGAAGCCCGCGCGCCGGCAGTTGTTGTGGCTGGCGCTGGACGGCGAGCGGCTCTCGGTGAAGGGGCGCTTCGATCTCTCGACCCTGCCCCTCGACACCCTGGTCACCGGCCACGACGACGAGCTCGACGTCGAGGCGCTCGCCTTTCGCGAAGGCGCGCTCTTCGTGGGCCTCAAGGCGCCGCTCGACGACACCGGGCGCGCAGCCATCGTGCGCATCCCCGACATCGCCGCGGTCTTCAAGGGCGCCCCCGCGGCCCCGGTGGTGTGGTCGAGGCCGAAGCTCGAGGTGCCGGGGCCCGACCAGGTGTCCGTGCCCGAGGGGGTGACCGATCTCCTCTTCCTCCCCGACGGCCGGCTGGTCTTGGCGGCCAACGCGCCCAAGTCCGGCAAGCCCGACGGCGGCGGCGCGGTGTGGCGCCTCGACGCGCCCGACGGCAAGCCCGTGCTCCTGCACCGCTTCCTGGGCCTCAAGCCTGAGGGCCTGAGCCTGAGCCCCGATGGCAAGCAACTGGTGGTGGTCTTCGACCGGGGCCAGGACCCGGCCCAGTGGGTCCACCTCCCGCTGCCATGATCCGCATCGCGCCTCGCTTCCGCCTCGCGCTCGCCGCGAAGGCCGGGCTCCTCCTCTCGCTCTCGGCGCTGTTCCTCTTCCTCGCCCAGGGTGCGTGGAGCCGCTGGCACTGGCACCTGCTGGCGCGGCTCAGCGGGGCCGGCTTCCTGGTCATCGCCGCGCTCTCGGTCGCCTGGGCCGCGGGCCTGGGCCTCGCCGACGCGGTGCGCGGCCAGGCGCTCGAGGGCCGCGGCGCCCGCCCCCTCAAGTCGCGGCGCTCGGGCTATTCGCTGCGCCTGCCCAGCGGTCGCTTCGTCGAGTACGTGCTCTACAACCCCTGGCCCGCGCTCTGCGCCGAGCAGACCTACACCGTCACCTACGGACGCCACTCGGGCGTGCTGGTGGCCCCGCCGAGCCCAGAACAGACAACGGCTGGCGATCGCTGACGGCACCAGTACGCTGCCGCTCGTGGACTTCTCGGGGGTGGTGGAGAGCATCGAAGTGGGCATCGTCGTGCAGGACGCGACGACGCAGATGATCTACGCCAACGGCTTCGCCCGGCGGCTCCTGGGCCTGGGTGGCACGGCCCCACTCCAGACCTCGAGCTACGACACCGCGTGGGACGCCGTGCGCGCCGACGGCACGCCCTGCCCCGGTGACCAGCACCCGGTGCCCATCGCGCTGCGCGAGAAGCGCATCGTGCGCGACATGGTGCTCGGCGTGCGCCGCACCGGGAGCGACCGGCGGGTGTGGCTGCAGGTGACCGCCTGGCCCCGCCTCTCGGCGACCGGCGAGGTGAGCGAGGTCGTCACCACCTTCAGTGACATCACCGATCGCATCGAGGCGCTGAGCGCCGCCGACCACGCCCTGCGCCTGAGCGACACCAACTACCGCTCGGTGATCAACGTGATGGCCGAAGGCGTGCTGGTGCTCGGCGCCGAGGGCCAGGTGCTGACCTACAACCACGCTGCCGAAGCGATGCTGGGCGCCGCATACTTCAAGCGTTCGCGACACCCCGCGCCAGAGCAACCCACGCCCTGGGAATCGTTCGACGCACACGGCGCGCCGCTCGCTGGCAGCGCGTACCCCACGGCCGTCGCGCTGCGCACCGGGGAACCGTGCCGCGGGCGGCTCCTTCAGCTCGTGCACCGCGCCGGTCACAAGCTGTGGGTGCGCGTCAACGCAGACCCGATCCGCTTCTCGGCCGGCGGGGTGCTCAGCGGCGTGGTGGCCACCTTCGCCGACGTGACCGAGGAGCGCGGCGCCATCGAGGCGCTCAAGGACGAGCGCGCGCGCTTCCAGTTGATGACCGAGGCCGTGCCCGGCGTGGTCTTCGAGCAGCTGACGCGCCGCACGGGCGAAGAGGTCTTCACCTACGTCGGCCCGGGCATCCAGGAGATCGTCGGCCTGCCCGCCTCGGAGGTGATGCGCGACGCCCAGGCCTTCTGGCGCCGCTTTCACCCCGAGGACCTGACCCGCGTCCGGGCCGTGCGCGCGCGAAGCCCGAAGGACGGCGGCGTGCTCGACGAGGAGCTCCGCGTCGGCCCCCCCGGCGGGCCCTGGCGCTGGGCCCGGCTGCGCTTCTCGTCTCCGCGCCAGTCACCGGACGGCCAGGTGGTCTACGGGCTGCTGCTGGAGGTGACCGCCCAGCACGAACTCGCGGAGCGGCTGCGCGAGGGGCACCGGCAAGAGAGCCTCGGCCTGCTCGCCGCGGGCGTGGCCCACAACTTCAACAACATCCTCTCGGCGATCGTGCCCAACCTCGAACGGCTGCGCACCGACGCCCCCGAGCCGATGAAGGGCGACCTCGACGACGCCTGGCGCGCGGCCCAGAACGCCAGCGAGCTGGTCAAGCAGCTCACCCGCCTGGTGCGCCGCGACGCCCCCACCGCCCTCGAGACCGTCGACGGCGCCGCCCTGGTCAACGACGTGCTCGCGCTGTGCCGCCGCACCTTCGACAAGCGCACCTCCATCACCGCCTCGCTGCCCTCGACCCCGGTGCTGGTGCGCGCCCGGCGCACCGAGCTGCAGCAGGTGCTGCTCACGCTGTGCCTCAACGCGCGCGACGCGATGGAACAGGCCACCTACCCCGCGCTGCACGTCGCCCTGGCCCGCGTCGGTGCGAAGGCCTGCCTCGCGGTCACCGACACCGGCACCGGCATGTCCGAGCAGACCATGCGCCACCTGGGCGAACCCTTCTTCACCACCCGCGAGCCGGGCCGCGGCACGGGCCTCGGCGTCGCCGCGGCGCTGGGGATCGTGCGAGAGTTCGAAGGCGAGCTCACCTGGACCTCGAAGCTCGGTGAAGGCAGCTGCTTCACCGTCTGCATGCCCACCGTTGCCACGGAGCGAATCGTGCCCGAGTCACCGCCCCCTTCCGCCCCGGCACGCCCACTGACCGGAAAGCGGGTGCTGCTGGTCGACGACGAGCCCATGGTGCGGCGCTCGCTGCGGCGGCTGCTCGAGCGCCTGGGGATCGAGGTCTTCGAGGCGCAGGACGGGCCCGCAGGGCTGGCGCTGCTCGAGACCCGGGGTGACGTGGACGCCTGCTTCGTCGACCTCTCCATGCCCGAGATGCGCGGCGACGAGGTGCTGCGCCGCATTCGCGCGAAGTGGGCGACGTTGCCGGTGTTCATTCTCTCGGGCTTCGTCAACGAGCCCGACGCGCTCAAGGACGCCACCGACATCATCGCCAAGCCCTTCAGCAACGACGCGGTGCGCGACGCGTTGCTGGCGGCGCTCAAGCCCCCGGCCTGACTACTCGCCGAGGTACGCCTTGCGGATGTCTTCGCTCGCCAGCAGCGCCTGGCCGGTGCCTTCCATGGCCACCTCGCCGGTCTCCAGCACGTAGGCCCACTGCGCGAGGCTCAACGCGAGGTGGGCGTTCTGCTCGACCAGCAGCACCGAGGTGCCCTGGGCGTTGATGTCTCTCAGGATGCGGAAGATGACCTGGGTGACCTGCGGCGCGAGGCCCAGCGAGGGCTCGTCGAGCAGCAGCAGCGTGGGCCGCGACATGAGCGCCCGCGAGATGGCCAGCATCTGCTGCTCGCCGCCCGAGAGCGTGCCCGCCATCTGCAGCCGGCGCTCCTCGAGGCGGGGGAAGAAGCCGAACACCTTCTTCAGGTCGGCGGCGATGCCGTCCTTGTCGCGGCGCAGGTAGGCGCCCAGGTCGAGGTTCTCCTGCACCGTCAAGTTGGGGAACACCCCGCGGCCCTCGGGCGCGTGGGCCAGGCCGCGGGGCACCATCTCGTGGGACTTGAGGCCGCCGACGCTCTCGCCGCGCAGGGTGATCACCCCGGAGCCCGGCTTGATCATGCCCGACACCGCGCGCAGCGTGCTGGTCTTGCCCGCTCCGTTCGCGCCGATGAGGGCCACCGCCTCGCCCTTGCCCACCGACAGCGAGATGCCCTTGAGCGCCTTGATGGCCCCGTAGCTGACCTCGAGGCCGTTGACGTCGAGCAGGGGCTCGCAGGGGGCGCGTTCACCGAGTCGTCGTGGTTCAGCCATGGGCCGGGGCCTCCCCGAGGTACGCCTCGATGACCTTGGGATCCGCGCGCACCGCCGCTGGCTCGCCGCGGGAGATGGTCTCGCCGTGGTCGAGCACCGTGAGGTGTTCGCAGATGCCCATCACCAGCTTCATGTCGTGCTCGATGACCAGGATGCCCAGCTCGAAGCGGCTGCGCAGCTCGCGGATGAGCACCATCAGGTCGGCCTTCTCGCGGGTATTCATGCCCGCCGCGGGCTCGTCGAGGAGCAGCACCCGGGGCCGGGTCCCGAGCGCGCGGGAGATCTCCAGGCGCCGCTGCTCGCCGTAGGGGAGGTTCTTCGCCAGCTCGTCGACGCGGTGCGAGAGCCCCATCACCTCCAGCAGCTCGCGGGCGCGCTGCTCGATGCCCTCTTCCTCGCGCAGGTACGCGGGCGTGCGCAGCAGGGCGCGCCACCAGTCGCGGTAGTTGTCGAGCGCGTCCATCACCGAACCCAGCGCCCTCGACGGCCCGTTGCCGCGGCGCAGGGCCTCGACCCGGGGGCGGTCGAACAGCGGCGTGCGGTCGGCGAGCACCGCGATGCGCACGTTGTCGAGCACGGTGAGCTGCTTGAAGAGCCGGATGTTCTGGAAGGTGCGCGCCAGGCCCAGGCGGTTGATCTGGTGCGGCCGCCGCCCATTGACCTTCTGCCCGCCGACGAAGATCTCGCCCTCGCTGGGGAGGTACACGCCGGTGAGTACGTTGAAGGCGGTGGTCTTGCCCGCGCCGTTGGGCCCGATGAGCCCCTTCAGGTCGCCCTTGTGGATCTCGAGGTCGAACTCCGAGAGGGCCTTGAGCCCCCCGAAACGAATCGAGACCTTCCTGGCGTGCAGCAGGGGCTCGCTCACGACGCTGCGCCCTTCTTGCGCTTGAGCAGGTCCCAGATCTCGTGGGTGCCGAAGAGGCCCTGCGGCCGGGTGAGCATCATCACCACCAGCAGCACCCCGAAGATGGGCTTGCGCAGCTGGTCGATGCTCTGGGCGAGCGAGGCGTTGTCCCCGCCGATGGTGATGAACAGCGCGCGCATGGCCTCGGGCAGCAGGGTGAGCACCACCGCCGCCACCACCGCGCCCGTGGTGCTGCCCAGGCCGCCGGCGACGATCATCACCACGATCTCCATGGACTTGACGAAGCTGAAGCTGTCCCCGGGCGTGATGATGCTCTGGAAGTGCGAGAACAGCCCGCCCGCGACCCCGGCGAAGAAGCTCGAGACCACGAAGGAGCGCACCTTGTACGAGGTGGTGTCCACGCCCATGGCCTCGGCGGCCACCTCGTCTTCACGAATGGCCACCAGGTTGCGGCCGTGCGGCGAGGCCAGCAGCCGGCGCGCGAAGAGCACCACGATGAACACCGTGAACCACACCATGAAGAAGCTGGTGTGCTGCGGCGTGCCCGACAGGCCCAGGGCGCCCCCGAGCGTCGGCGTGTTGCGCACCACCACGAGGATGATCTCCCCGAAGCCCAGGGTGACGATGGCCAGGTAGTCGCCGCGCAGGCGCAGGCTGGGCAAGCCCACGAGGAAGCCGAAGCCGCCCGCGAGCACCCCGCCCACCACCAGGGAGATCACGAAGAACAGTTGGTGCTCCACCGCCTCGGGCAGGAACCCCAGCCGGTACTCGTTGAGCGTCTGGGACATCAGGGCCGAGCTGAAGGCGCCCACCGCCATGAAGCCCGCGTGCCCGATGCTGAACTGCCCCGTCATGCCGTTGATGACGTTGAGGCTCACGGCCAGCACCACGTTCACGCCGACCAGCAGCGAGAGGTACACGAAGTACTGGCTGCCCGAGGTCAAGACCTGGAGCGACGCGAGCACCACGATGGCGATGGCTACCGGGGCGAAGGACTTCACGAGAGGGCGATGCTCCTACACCGCCCCTCGGCGCACCTCAACGAACGTGTCTCTCAGAGCGCGCCCTTCTGGGCCAGCACCCACAGGGTCATGGCCACGTCAGCGTTGCAGTCGTAGGTGCGCTGCGCGTCGCTCGCCGTCGACCAGCTCGAGCCGCCCTTCTCGATCTTCCCGTTCTCGAACGTGGCCTGGGTGCTGCCGCCGATCTCCACGTACCACTTGGAGCCGCGCTTGACGGCCTTGCCCTTGGTCGAGCCGCCCTTCTCGACCACGATCTCGCTCGACGATTCCTTGTAGGCGTACTGGGTGCTGCCGCTCTTCTCGACGCGCCCGTTGCTGCACTTGTAGTCGGCGGCGGCCGCGGGGAAGGCGAACAGCGAGACGAACACGACGGCCTGCAGCACGGTGCGGATCATGGGAACCCCTGGGGAGTGGAAGGTGGTGACGCCCCCCTGACCCCGCTCGCCGACCCGGAGTGCAGCCATTCGTCGGCGTCAGCCGCGGGTGATCAGGTCGAGCAGCACGTTCGACATCTGGTCCGCGGTCTGCAGCACCTTGATGTTCGCCCGGTACATGGCCTCACCGGTGATGCGGTCGGTGGTGGCGTCGACCAGGTCGGGCTGCGCGCTGGAGAGGGTGATGGAGTCCGTGGGCACCGTCGCGTCGTAGGTTTCCTGGGCGGCCCGGCTGACCTGGGACTCTGCAGCCTGAAGCCCACCGATGGCGCTGCTGAAGGCCGAGACGTTCATGCTCGAAGCCTCACAAGCCCGTCACCGTCGCGCAACGAGGCACGGGCGACCCAGCGGGTCACCGGGCCTCCTGGAACTCGGTCTTCGCCCGCTCGAAGGTAGCGTGCTCGTCGGCGAGGTCCATCACGAACCCGTCGGCCGTCAGCGTCAGCCCCGGCTGGGCCAGCCACACCCCGGCGTCCGAAGAGGCCATGCCGCCGGCCCCTTGCGCCCGGTCGAAGGCCACGTGGGGTGACTTCGCG
>CAIVGN010000054.1 GCA_903905455.1 uncultured Archangium sp. | reverse complement strand
GGATCAGCGAAGCGCGCGTCGAAGTGGGACCGCAGGGCCCTGGCTTCGGCCGCGAACGAATCGACGACGAGGAGTCTCATGTCAGTTGCACGACAGCGTGCTGGCGAAGCTGCCGGCGGGCGTCGAGCCGCTGCCCGCGTAGTAGAGCTTCGAGAACGGCGCCCAGTTGGTGAAGGCGCTCTTGTCGCCGGGGCGGCAGGCCGGGTCGGCGCCACAGGCCCCCGACGTGACCGGCACCTCGGCCGTCGAGCCGTAGGGCGTGCGGTTGCCGAGGAGATCGCTCACCCGGGTCATCACCTGCTTCTTGAAACCCGAGGCGTCGGGCACGTAGCGCACGGCGGACATCCAGAGGCCGGTGGCCGTGGCGCTGGTGCGCGGCCGGAGAATGGAGGCGACGCCGTTGTCCGTGGCGTAGTCGAGGTACGCGTAGTGCCAGGTGGGGTCGTTG
Organism: uncultured Archangium sp.; assembly: GCA_903905455.1. Lineage (GTDB taxonomy): Bacteria > Myxococcota > Myxococcia > Myxococcales > Myxococcaceae > Archangium_A. The sequence continues at coordinate 12,547 of CAIVGN010000054.1, read as the reverse complement.
GTCATCCAGTAGTTGAGGTCCGCCTGGGGCAACGTCGCGCCAGAGTCGCGCGTCACGTAGGCCACGAAGAACTGGTCGGCCGCCGCGCCGTCGCGGAAGAACGTGACGTCAGGCTCGGTGAGCACGCGGGGCGCGGACACGGTGTAGGCCGCGGTCTCCACTTCCTTGGCCGAGGCGTCCTCGTTGACCCGGAAGAACTTGAGGGTGAGGTCCGTGGACAGGTACGAGATGGCGATGCGGCGCTGCGTGGAGGCCGCCACGCAGGTCTGCGAGGCCGTCCAGTCGAGGTGCGCGGAGTCGGCGCCCACGCCGGGTCGCGCGGTCGTCGAAGGCGCGATGGTGACCGACGTCAGCGCCGTGAACGGGCTCGAGGCGCAGCCCGGCTGGAGGATCTCCCAGGCGCTGCCGGTGTAGCAGGCCTCGACCTGGGCCATGCGGATGCCGGTGCCGTTCTCGCGCCACACCACCACCGCGCGCTTGCCGTTGCCGCGCACCACGCGGAGGGAGTCGATGGTCTGGTTGGTGGCGCCGACGAACTGCGTGTACCGCACCCCGCGCGAGGCCCCCGTGGAGTCCACGTAATAGAGGTCGATCTCCGAGTTGTTGTAGTCCCACACCCCGGCCACGATGAACCCGTCGCCGGCCTGGGCGAAGTCCACGTCGCTGTACTTGAGCGAGGTGAACGAGGTGCTCGCGCCCGAGGGCAGCCCGGCGCTGTCCACGCGCTGGAGCGTGAGGCCGGTGGTGGCGCCGCCCATGAGCAACGCGCCGCCCGCCTGCACGTCGGTGCCCGCCCCGTTGACCCCGCCCGCGCAGCTTCCGGCCGAGTAGTAGTAGGGCTTCACTTCGATGTCCTGGAACGCCGTGGTGCTCACGGTGGTGGTGGAGGTCAGCAGCGGCTCGTCGACGACGCCGTCGCAGTCGTTGTCGAGGCCGTCGCAGGCCGCGGCCGTGGGGCTGCCGGCCGTCACGCTGCACACCACCGCGGTGCCGCCGGCGTTGCACACGTTGACCCCGTCTCGCAGGCACACGCCCTGCCCCGCGCTGCACGCCGCGCCGAGGCCGGTGAAGCCCTCGTCGGTGGTGCCGCTGCAGTTGTCGTCGAGGCCGTTGCAGGTCTCGGTGCTGGGCGCGACGTTGCGCACGCAGCTCACCGCGGACGCCTGGCAGGTCAAGGTGCCCGCCGCGCACACGCCCGACTGCCCGGTGCTGCACGCGCCACCGCCGCCGGGGTTGCCCTCGTCGATGCCGCCGGCGCAGTTGTCGTCGACGCCGTTGCACAGCTCTGCGGCCGTGGGCTTGATGGCCGAGTTGGCGTCGTTGCAGTCGGTGCGGTTGGTGACGCGCCCGGCGACCACGGTGCACGAGACGATGGCCGCAGACGCGATGGCCCCGAAGCCGTCGGTGTCCGCGTCGGTGTAGTAGCTCTGGGTCGGAAGCCCGTTGTCGATGCCCGCGGTGCAGTCGTCGTCGATGCCGTTGCACAGCTCGGCCACGCCGGGGTGCACGTTGATGTTCGCGTCGTTGCAGTCGGAGTTGTTGGTCACCTTGCCGCTGACCGCCGCGCAGGCCGACTGGGGGCTTCCGGTGGCCGCGCCGTAGCCGTCACCGTCGACGTCCGGGTAGTACGTGAGGAAGGACAGGCCCTCGTCGGTGGTGAGGCTGCAGTTGTCGTCGAGGCCGTTGCACACCTCGGTGGCGGTGGGCTTGATGGCCGAGTTGAGATCGTTGCAGTCGAGGTTGTTGGTGACGCGGCCGGCGATGACGCTGCACGAGGCCTGGGGCACCGAGCCCGTCGCGCCGTACCCGTCGCCATCGGAGTCGACGTAGTAGTTCTGGGTGAGCACGTTCTCGTCGATGCCGCCCACGCAGTTGTCGTCGATGCCGTTGCACAGCTCGGCCGCGCCGGGGTGCACGGTGCTGTTGCCGTCGTTGCAGTCGGTGTTGTTCGCCACGCGCCCGCTCACCGGGCCGCACGACGCCTGGGCCAGCGAGCCCACCGCGCCGTAGCCGTCGGCGTCGAGGTCCACGTAGTAGCTCTGGGTGGTGAGGCCCTCGTCGGCGGCGCCGCTGCAGTTGTCGTCGAGGCCGTTGCAGGTCTCGGTGCGGCCGGGGTTGATGGCCGCGTTGCCGTCGTTGCAGTCGGTGTGCGAGGTGACGCGACCGGCGACCGGCGCGCAGCTGCTCTGGGCCGAGGCGGTCGACGAGCCGTACGAGTCGCCGTCGACGTCGGGGTAGTAGTCGACGAAGGTCAGGCCCTCGTCAGCCGCGCCGCTGCAGTTGTCGTCGAGACCGTTGCAGGTCTCGGCGGCCGTGGGCTTCACCGCGGCGCTCGCGTCGTTGCAGTCCTGGTTGTTCGTCACCCGGCCGGCGACCGGCGCGCACGCTGACTGGGCGCTCGAACCCACCGCGCCGAAGCCGTCGCCGTCCGCGTCGGGGTAGTACGACGAGAAGCTCAGGCCCTCGTCGGCCGCGCCCGAGCAGTTGTCGTCGACCCCGTTGCAGGTCTCGCTGGCCGTGGGCTTGATCTGCGCCGAGGCGTCGTTGCAGTCGCCGGCGTTGGTCACCTTGCCGGGCACGGGCACGCAGGAAGACTGGGGCGAGACCCCCGAGGCGCCGAAGCCATCGCCGTCGACGTCGGGGTAGTAGGTGGCGAAGGTCAGCCCCTCGTCGACCTGGTGATCGCAGTCGTCGTCGGAGCCGTTGCACGTCTCCACCGCCCCGGGCTTCACCGTCGCGCTGGCGTCGTTGCAGTCGGCGTTGTTGACCACCTTGCCGGCGATGGGCGCGCAGCCGCTCTCGGCCTGGGCCAGGGCGTCACCGAAGCCGTCCCCGTCGAGGTCGGGGTAGTAGGCGGTGAACGCGATGCCGTTGTCGAGCTGGCCGTCGCAGTTGTCGTCGATCTTGTTGCAGACCTCGACGGCGCCGGGCTTCACGTTCGCGTCGGCGTCGTTGCAGTCGCCGGGGTTGCTCACGCGGCCGGGCACGGACGTCTGGCACGCGGACACGGGCGCGATGGCCGAGGCGCCGTAACCGTCACCATCGGCGTCGACGAAGAAGTCCTGGAAGGGGAGCCCGTTGTCGCGGGTGCCGTCGCAGTCGTCGTCGATGCCGTTGCAGGTCTCGGCCTGGCCCGGACGGATGGAGGTGTTGCTGTCGTCGCAGTCGCCCGACTGGGTCACTTCGCCCGGGGGCGGCCCCTTGCAGCCCTCGCCGGTCTTGGTCGAGCCCACGCCGTCGCCGTCGAAGTCGCGGTAGTAGCCGATGACCGGGAGCCCTTCGTCGATCTGCCCGTTGCACGAGTCGTCGATGCCGTTGCACAGCTCGAGCGCGCCGGGGAAGGCGAGCGGGTCGTTGTCGTTGCAGTCGACCATCGCCTGCAAGGTGCAGTCGCCGGTGCCGGGGAAGCCGTCGCCGTCGTTGTCCAGGCACACGGTGGTCGTGCGTGGAAGACCCGCGTCGACGACCGGGGCGAGGCGACTCTCTTTGCCACACGACATGACGACCAGCGCCATGGCGCACACCTGCAGACTGCGATTCATCGAGACTCCCCGCGAAGGTCTCACCCTGTAGCCGACCCTGACGGGTGTGGGCAAACCGGCGACCCCGGGGTACGTCACCTTCGTGCCCCGGGTGCTGTTCATCGAGAACCACGACTCGTTCTCCTGGAACGTGATCGACGCGCTGCCCTTCGAGCGGCGCGAGGTGGAGATCGTCCGTCCGGACAAGGCGAACCTGGACGGGTTCGAGGTGGTGGTGATGGGGCCCGGGCCGACCGACCCCGAGCGTGCGGGACTGGTCGACCTGGTGCGCGAGGTGGCCCGGCGGGGGCTCCCGTTCCTGGGGGTTTGCCTGGGGCACCAGGCGCTGGGGCTGGCCTTCGGGGCGACACTCCGGCGCTCGACGCCCGCGCACGGAAAGCGGGCGGTGGCGCACTTCGCGGACTTCCGCGGTCTCCAGGGCCCGATGGAGGTGATGCGCTACCACTCGCTCTCTCTCATCGACGTCCCCTCGCCGCTGCGCGTGGTGGCCTCGCTGGAAGACGGCACGGTGATGGCCATCGCGCACGAGTCCCTCCCGATGGTGGGCGTGCAATTCCACCCCGATTCTTTCGGTACGCCGAGGGGCCGCGAGCTCCTCGCCACCCTCCTCCCCTCTCCCTGCGCGAGCGGGGAGAGGGCCAGGGTGAGGGGCCGACCCGAGCACGACGCCGCTCCCAACCCCAACCCGGAACCCACCGAAACCCCACTCTCCACCCTCGCGACCCACACGAACCTCGCGCTCCTGGCGCCGGCGTACTCGGGCACCAACACCTGGACGCTGGTCGAAGACCTGCATCCCGCCCCCACGGGTCCCCTGCACTTCGCGTCTGCCGAAGGCGCGCTGACCCGCTTCACCGGTCGCATCTCCGCGATCACGCCGGTCTTCGATCTCCCGCTGGAAGCCCCGACGGTCGAACTGGACGACCGCGGCTTCCTCGACGGCATCACCACCATCCGCCAGCGCATCGCCGCGGGGGACGTGTACCAGGTGAACCTCACGCTGCGCGCCGCGCTCACCACGCCCAGCGGGCCCGCGCTGCTCACCTGGCTCTGCCGCAACACGGTGCCCCGCTTCGCCGCCTGGGTGAAGTCGCCGCACCTCGGGGAATTCGTGTCCGCGAGCCCCGAGTTGCTGGTCGAGACCGACGGCCGTCACGTGCACGTCGAGCCGATGAAGGGCACGGCGGGGCCCACGGAGCGCGCGTGGCTCGAAGGGAGCGAGAAGGACCGCGCCGAGCTGGCGATGATCACCGACCTGCTGCGCGATGATCTCCACCGCCTCTGCGAGCCGGGCTCGGTGCACGTGACCAACGAGCGGCGGTTCATCGAACTGCCCTACGTGCTGCAGGCGGTGGCCGACGTCGAGGGCACGCTGCGCGCGGGCTGTTCCATCGAAGAGGTCTTGCGCGTGGTCCACCCGGGAGGCTCGGTGACCGGGGCTCCGCGCGAGGCTGCGCTGTCGATCATCTCGCAGCTCGAGACGTCAGCGCGCGGCGCGTACTGCGGCACGCTGGGGCTCGAGCGCGAGGGAGCCTCGCGGTTCGCGCTGCTGATCCGCACCGCGGAGAAGCTCGAGACCGGCTGGCGCTACGGCGTTGGTGGAGGCATCACCTGGGACTCGGACCCGGCGGCGGAGCTCGCGGAAGTGCGGCTCAAGCTCGGGGCGCTCACCTTGCGCGCCTGAACTGCCGTTCAGACGGGCGCGCCACACCGCACGCACGACGTCCCCTGCTCAGGAAGGAACACGACGGACTGGCAGTGCGCGCACTCGTGGGCCCGCGATCGCACGGGTGCCTTGCGGTCCCACTCGGGGGGGAACGCTCGGGCGATCTCCACGACCTCGCAGGCATGCGCGTACAGCGCGTCTCCGTTTTCGTGGCGGTGGTCCAGGCCGAGGTGGAGTTCGAAGCGCTCGTCTTCCAGCGTGGCGCCGCCCTGGTAGCGCTCGCAAAGGGCGACGAGCTGCGACCGCACCTTCGGCGGGAGTGACACGAACCGTTCCAGCTCTTCGTCGGAGTGGTCACTCTGGAAGCGGCAGTGCTTCGAGACGAAGAGGGGCCGCGCCGACCGGGCCCATTCGTCCGCCTTCGAGCCATCGTCCTCGTCCTCAAAGGCCCCGAGATCGAGGCTGCCACCGAGGCCAGCGACCCTCGTTTCCACCGAGAAGCCGCTCCAGGAGAGCACGACGGAAACGCCCGCACCGTGCAGGTCGAACAGGACGACGATCCGATCTTCTTGGGCCTCCTCTCGAACGACCGCGCCCGTCGCCAGCCGCGACACGTCCGCCGCGAACCGCCGCAAGGGGGCAATCCGCGCCTCGCCGAGTTTCCGGCGCTCGGGCGAGTCCATGATGGCTCGCTCCTTGCGAACGTTCGGGGCCCCCGGCGGAGCCCCGCAGCGCACGCACTGGGGGGTCTGTGGCGAGAAGACGTACCGCGTGTCGCAGAAGTGGCAGGCGCGTGATTCGGCCAGGGTCGCCTGGGCTTTCGACTGCACGGGGAGCGCCTCGGCGATCTGGCCAAGCTCGACGCCCAGTTCGAGGGGATACGCCTCGCCGCCCCCTTGCGTTCGCCTCCGGTCGATGAAGTCGGCGAGGTCGCAGAGGTGAAGCGAGAGGACCCCTTCATCGAGGACCACCGCGCGATTCGTCTCGGCGAGCGTCACCAGCCGGGCCTGGAATTCCGCCGGTAGCGAGAAGATCCGGGCGGCCTCCGCGCCCACGCGTTCGCTCTCGAGGTAGCTCGCTTTCGAGACGAAGAATCTCTGGTCGGACGTCTCGGCCTCTTCCCCGCCCCACTGCATGAGCCCGAAGGAGCCCCGCTTCCCTTCGGCCCGAGTCTCGAGCCACACGTTGCACGTGCTCACGTCGAAGCGGTGGAACGTCAGCCGCAGGGGAAGGTCGCGGTAGGTGAAGGTGACGCGAGCCCAGATCCCCAGGAGGCCTTCCCCGCTGAGGTCCTCGACCTTGGCCCCCTGCGCCTGGCTGGCGAACGCGGTCGCAGCTTCCAGCGGTGTCATCGACGCCTGGCGTGGCTCCGTCGTTCGCTGGAGACCGCGTGATTTGCAGACTTCCATCGAGAACGAGAGGCCGCTCACGAGCTGCGCCGGCGAAGTGCGACGGTCGTCATCGGCGCTGAACTGGAGTTCGAGTTCGGTGCGACGCGCGTGGATACGGACGAGGTTGCTCGCGGACATTTCCGCGAGCAGGCGATCGCGCAGGCCCGCAGGCAGGTGGCGATAGGCGGGGATGCCCGAGCGTGCACACAACACCCCCCCGCCGAGGTGCACGGCGTCACCGACCCCCCACGGCGAATCGAAGGCGTCCGCGAGGGCGACGACCTTGCGGTTCTTCTTCTCCGGGTCGAGCTCGAGGTCGAAGCACTGCGGCAGTTCAACGTGCGTGAGCGTGCACCTGGAGACCCGACCCTCCCCATATTGGAGAAACAGCGCGCAGCCCAGGAAGTGCCCCTCGAGGGTTCCGGTGCGACGACCGTCGAACGAAACCCGGGCGTCTTCGACCCCGAGCGAGTCCGCCACGTCCCGAAGGCTGAGCTCGTTCTTTTCGCGCGCCGAGCCGAACCATTTTTTGAAGAGCGTCACGTGGAAGGGTTGACCGTACCAGTGCCGAGGCGATGGCCGCCACCTCTGCACTCGACGAAGGGGAACGAGCCCGTCCCCCCCTGGTCGCCGTGCGCCTCGACCACTCAACCCTGCGCAGCGCGGGCCCGGTTGTTCTTCGGCCCGTGCTCGAGCTCAGCCAGGCCCAACAACTCGAGCACCGGCGTCACGTAGTTCGCGAAGCGGCCGCGGTAGCCCTTGCGCAGGCCGTAGTAGCCCTTCACCGGGTTCTTCGCGGAGCGCGCCCAGTCTTCGATGGAACCCTCGGCCGTCGGCTTGCCCTCGTCGGCGTTCCCGAGCGCCACCCAGTCACCGCGCGCCCCCAGCATCGCCGCGAGGTCTTCGATGCCGCGCAGCTGGTACGAGAGCTTGGTGCTGCCGACCTGCACGATCAGCGCGCCGGCCGCTTCGTCACGCCAGGCCTGGTACTCGGAGCTCAGGGACGGCGTCTTCAACAGCCACGGATCGTCGGCGGTACCGCTGCCGTAGCTCACGCGGCCGCTCTTCTTCGCTGCTGCCGGCTTCTGGGCCGGCGCCTTCTTCGCTGCGCACATGGGTCACTTCTCCTGGGAAAGGGCCGCGAGGCCCGTGGCGAACTTCTCGAACGAGGGGCCGAGGTCCGGGATGGACTTCTCGATGAGCCCCGACATCAAGCCAGAGAACGTCTCCGTCATCTCGAACTGAACGCCGCCGTCCTTCGGCGCCAGGGTGAACGTCCGGGTGCCGGTGAAGAGGCCCAGCGGGAGCCCCCCCTGCCAGACCATGCGCTGCGAAGGCTCGAAGGTCTTCACGGTGAGCGCGAAGGCGCGGGTGCCCGTCGCCTCGGTCCACAGCTTCAGCTTCTCCCCGACCGCGATCGTGCCGGCCAGCTTCGTGATGCCCAGCGGTCCGCTGGCGAGGCGCGAGGCATTGGTGAGGACGGCCCAGACGCGATCGGGCGCGGCGGGGATGTGGCGGGACACGTGGAAGGTCTTCATGAACTCCTTTATGCGCGCCCAAAGGTGACATCTTCTGTCACCTATTTTCCGGGGTCCCGATGCGCGCGTCACGGCTGCTCCAGATGCTGCTCTTGCTCCAGAACCGGGGGCGGCTGACGACCCGCCAACTTGCGTCCGAGCTCGAGGTCGCGAAGCGGACGGTGCTGCGCGACGTGGACGCGCTGACCGAGGCGGGCCTCCCGGTGGTCGTCCTTCGCGGCGCGCGCGGGGGCATCGAACTGGGCTTCAATTACCGCACGCGCTTGACCGGCCTGTCGAAGGACGAGGCCGAGGCGCTCGGGGTGATGCTCGGGCAACCGCTGCCCATGCTCGCTGACCTGGGGCTCGGAGACGCGGCGATCCGGGCGCGGGCGAAGCTGCTCGAGTCGCTCCCCGATGGCGTGCGAGAGACGGCGCTCAGGGCCCGGGCCCAGTTCCGCGTCGGTGCGGCGCGCACGCCCCCACCCGACCCGCGCGTCGAGGCGCTGGCCACCGCGATTCGCGAGCGTCGACGGGTGCGCATTCGCGCGACGGGGAAGTCGGCGCGGGTCGTTCACCCCATCGCGATGACCTTCGGCTCGCGAGGGTGGTCGCTCGTCGACGCGCTCGACGAAGGCCGGACCATCCCGCTCGCGGAGTGTGGCGACATCAACGTCTCTGCCCTGCGCTTCACGTGAGCGGCTGACGTCGGGGCCGGGGCTGGCGCGGAGTTCGTGCGGCTCGGGGCCGGATGGTAGCGCCACGGGCGAGGGTGCCCAGTTCGGCCCCTCACCCCCGCCCTCTCCCCGCTTCGCAGGGCGAGGGAGTCAGCGCTTGGGCGGCGGTCGCAGCGGCGGCCTCACACCCACCGCCGGCGCCGGCTTGCGGGGCGCGTTGAGCGGGTTGGGCTTGATGGTCGTCGAGTGCTCGTCGACCGCCTGGTCGCTCACCTCGACGCTCGCCTCTTCCTGGGCGGGCTCCTCGTCACCGGTCTCGCGTGACGACTCGGGCAGCGGCTTGCGCGCCAGCAACGGGTTGCGCGTGGGCGGCGGCGTCACGTCATCACGGCTCGCGGCCGTGACCGGGGGACGCGCAGGCTGCGCCGCCACCACGGGCCGTGACGGCGCCTGGGCCGGCCGCGCGCCCGGCGTGGGCCCCGCAGGAACCTGCACCTGCACCTTGTTCTTCTCGGCGTTCTTCGCCTTCGCCTCGGCCTTGAGCTTGTGCTCGAAGGCCTTCGCCTCGTCGTGCACCGACGGCGGGTCGGGCATGTGCTCCTCGCGGTACTTGAGCGACGGAGCCCAGTGCGTGCTCACGCTCTCGCCCAGGCCGTGGATCATCGGCGGCGGCGGCAAGCCGTAGGTGCGCGGGTCGAAGAACTCGTCGGTCAGGTCTTCGAAGCCGTAGGCGCGGGCCTTGGCGAGGAACGAAGGGAGGATGCCCGTCGGCGCGTGGTACCCGAGGATGCGCCCGTCTTCGTCCTTGGTGACGGGAATGAACAGCCACAGGTCCTGGGTCCGGTAGTCGCCCTTCTCGTTGAGGGGCTGCACCTCCGAGACGGCGATGGTCTTTCGACTGCCGTCCTGCAGGCGCTCGCAGCACACGACGAAGTTGATGGCTGAGGCCACCTGCGCGCGCACCGCGACCATGGGCAGCTCGACCCCGCTCATCAGGCACAACGACTCGAGGCGGCGCAGCGAGTCGGTGGGCGTGTTGGCGTGCACCGTGGCCATCGAGCCGCCGTGACCGGTGTTCATCGCCTGCATCAAGTCGAAGGCCTCGCCGCCGCGCACTTCGCCGACGACGATGCGGTCGGGCCGCAAGCGCAGGGCCGACATCAGCAGGTGACCCATGGTCACCTCGCCCTTGCCGAACTTGTCGGGGGGCCGCGACTCGAAGGGCACCAGGTGGCTCTGCTGCAGCTGGAGCTCGGCCGAGTCTTCGATGGTGAGGATGCGCTCTTCGTCGGGGATGAGCGACGAGAGGATGTTGAGCAGCGTGGTCTTGCCCGAGCCCGTGCCGCCGGACACCAGCATGTTCAGCTTCACCATGACCGCCGCCTCGATGAGGCGAATCATCGGCGTGGTGAGCGACCCGAAGTTCACCAGGCTCTGGGGGGTGAGCTTGTCCTTGAAGAACTTGCGGATGGAGATCGTGGTGCCCTTGCGCGCGATCGGCGGGAGCACCACGTGAATGCGGCTGCCGTCCGGGAGGCGCGCGTCGAGGCGCGGGCGCTCCTCGGTGAGCATGCGGCCGACGAACTGGGCCATGTTGCGCGCGGCGCCCAGCAGGCCTTCTTCCGAGAAGACCGCGTCCACCTTCGTCAGCTTGCCCTTCTTCTCGATCCAGATGTCCGTGGGACCATTGATCATGATCTCCGAGACGGCGTCGTCGTCGAGGTAGGGAAGGACAGGCTTGAGAAAAGCCCTCAGTGACTCTGTGTACATCGTCATGGCGGGGCGGATGCTACCGTACCTTCCATGGCCACGAAGAAGGGCGGAGCCCCGAAGCGGTCGAAATCGACGACCAAGCCGGCGAAAACGAAGAAAGCGGTAGTGGAGGCGGAACCGTCGTCGCCCACCCTGCCCTTCGAGATCGACCCGCGGAAGATCGAAGCGTCCCTCAACAAGCTCAAGGAACAGGTCGTCACCCTGGCCAAGAAGGGCCGCTACACCAAGGTGCGCTTCAAGTTCCGCGGCAAGCAACTGCTGCCCGACATCCCCCTCGCCGCCGTGGTCGCCGTGGAAGGCGCGACGTTCTACTGGGCCGGCCTGTTGCGGGTGCTGGTCTTCACCCTCGCCGGGCGCGCGGTGATCGACGTCGAGCTGGTCAACGACTCCGAGAAGAAGCTGGTGCTGGGCAAGGAGGCCCTGCTCTCGGGCGATCTCGACGAGGCCCTCGCCCTGTTCCGCGAGGCCGCCGACATGGACACCGAGAGCCCCGCGGTGCACTTGAACCTGGGCATCGCCCTCAAGCTCAAGGGCGAGCACCCCATGGCCCGCACCGCGCTGGAGCGGGCCCGCGACCTGGACCCCAGGGCGCCCACCGCCCACGAGGCCGAGCGGCTCCTCAAGACGCTGTCGACCGCGATGGTGGTGGCCCCTTGAACCGCGCGCTGGCGTTGATGGTCTTCGCCGGCTGCGCCGCAGGCCCCCGCCCGATGCCCGAGAAGCTCACGGCCGAGGAGCGCGTGGCCTTTTGCGAGAACGTGCTCCTCACCGCGCGCAACGTGTCGGGCACCTTCGAGATCGAAGCCAAGGGAGAGAACGCCTCGAAGATGCTGGGCACGCTGCGGTTCTACGAGGGCAACGCACTGCACCTCCAGGCCGAGGGCAACTACAAGTCGGCCGCCGTGCAGCTGCTCGTCGACTCGCGCGACGCCGCCGGCACCACCCGCACCCTGACCCGCGGGCCGGAGGTCTCGTCACACCGCGATCCTCCCGCCGCCAAGCTGCGCGAAGCGGTGGCCCTGGGCGTGTTTCGCATGGGCCTGCTCCACAACCTGGTGCAGCTGGCCCTCGATCAGCCGGTGGATCACGCCGACGGTGGCTTCGCCGACTGGGTGAAGCTCACCGGGGTCACTGACGGGCACAGCGACAACGTGAGCAACGAGTCGTGCCGCCGGGTCGACTTCGGCATCCAGGTCAGCGGGCGCACCATGGGCGAGGCGTCGGTGTGCATCTCCGATCTCACCGGGCTGCCCCTCCATCGCCGCCAGACGGTGCACTTCCCCACGGGCGACATGACGGTCAATGAGACGTTCAAGTGGGAAGTGAAGTAGGCCCCCTCTTTCATGGCGTCGTCACGCAAGGCCGGGCTCGGGTTCATCGTCGTCACCCTGTTCCTCGACATCCTGGGCATCGGGCTGGTCGTGCCGATCCTCCCCCGGCTCGTCGAGGGCTTCGTGGGCAACGACCCCACGGAAGGCGCCTTCTACGTGGGCGCCCTGGCCGCGGCCTACGCTGCGATGCAGTTCGTCTTCTCGCCCATCATGGGCAGCCTCTCGGATCGTTTCGGGCGCCGGCCGGTGTTGCTCATCTCGCTCTTCGGCTCGGGCTTCGACTACGTGCTGCTGGCCTTCGCGCCGTCGCTCTCGTGGTTCTTCGTGGGCCGCCTCGTGGCGGGCCTGTGCGGCTCGTCCATCGGCACCGCCGCCGCGTACATCGCCGACGTCAGCCCGCCGGAGAAGCGCGCGCAGAACTTCGGCCTCATCGGCATGGCCTTCGGCCTGGGCTTCGTCGCCGGTCCCCTGCTCTCGGCCTTCCTGGGCACCGTCGAGTTGCCGCTCCCCTCGGCCCTCGCCACCTTCACCGGCTCGGCGACCCTGGCGGGGATCCGCTTTCCCTTCGTGGTCGCCGCCTGCCTCACCTTCGCCAACGCCACCTACGGCCTCTTCGTGGTGCCCGAGTCGCTCGCCCCTGAGCACCGGCG
>CAIVGN010000053.1 GCA_903905455.1 uncultured Archangium sp. | reverse complement strand
GACCGGGCGCGCACCGCCTTCCTCGCGAACATCAGCCACGAGATCCGCACGCCGATGAACGGGGTGCTGGGCATGACCGAGGTGCTGCTCCAGGACCAGCTCTCGCCCACGCACCGCGAGCAGTTGCGCATCATTCAACGCAGCGGCCGGTCGCTGGTGGCGTTGATCAACGACCTGCTCGACGTCTCGAAGATGGAGGCCGGCAAGCTCCAGCTCGAGGAGGCCGACTTCAACCTCGACACGGTGCTCGCCGACGTGCAGGCGCTGATGGCCCCGGCGGCGGCGGGCAAGGGCGTCGCCTTCCACGTCACCAAGGCCCCCGACGTCGGCGCCCGGCTGCGCGGTGACGGGCGCCGCCTGAGCCAGGTGCTCACCAACCTCGCGAGCAACGCGGTGAAGTTCACCCACGCGGGCGAAGTGCACCTCGAGATCGTGCGGCTTCCCGACCCCACGCGGGTGCGCTGCCGGTTCACCGTGACCGACACCGGGGTGGGCATTCCCCCGGAAGTGCTGCCGCGGCTCTTCAACGCCTTCGAGCAGGGAGACTCGTCGACCACGCGGCGCTTCGGCGGCACGGGCCTGGGCCTGGCGTTGTCGGCGGAGTTGGTGGCCTTGATGGGGAGCCGGGTGGTGGTCACCTCGCGCCTGGGCGAGGGCAGCCGGTTCAGCTTCGAGGTGGCCTTCGACGAGGCCGAGGGGCCGTCGGGCGAGTTCCCGCTCGAGGTCGCGACGCTGGGTCTCGCGCGCCTGCCGGTGCTGGTGGTGGACGACAACCCCATCAACCTCAAGGTGGCCATGAGCCTGGTGGAGAAGGCGGGCTTTCGTGCCGAGGGCGCGGTCAACGGCAGGGAGGCGCTCGCCGCGGTGCAACACCACGCGCACGCCATGGTGCTGATGGACTGTCACATGCCGGAGATGGACGGCTTCGAGGCGACCGAGCGCATCCGGGCGCTCAGCGGAGACGTGGGGCGCACGCCCATCGTGGCGCTGACCGCGTCAGCCATGCCCGAGGAGCTCGCGGCGTGTCGCCGGGTGGGCATGAACTCGGTGCTCACCAAGCCGGTCACCTTCGTCGCGCTGCGCGAGGTGTTGCAGGGCAAGGTGGACTGAGGCGGGGCGCTTCAGAACGCGCGCGCGTGGTGGCGCAGGTGGTCCTCGATGAACGTGGCGATGAAGTAGTAGCTGTGGTCGTAGCCGGGGTGCCGGCGCAGCTCGAGCGCCTGGCCGGCCGCGCTGCACGCCGCCTCGAGCAGCTCGGGCTGGAGCTCCCGCTCGAGGAACTTGTCGCTGAGCCCCTGGTCCACGAGCACGCGGCCGGGGATGCGGGCGGTGGTGCGCAGCAGCTCCACGGTGTCCCACGCGGCCCAGTCCTCGCGGTCCTTGCCGAGGTAGCCGGTGAACGCCTTCTGGCCCCACGGCACCTGGCTGGGGGCGACGATGGGCGCGAAGGCCGAGACGCTGCGGTAGAGGCCGGGCTGGCGCAGCGCGAGCACCAGCGCGCCGTGGCCTCCCATGGAGTGACCGAAGATTCCGCGCGCGCCGTCGGCGATGGGGAAGTTCGCTTCCACGATCGTGCGCAGCTCGTCGGTGACGTAGCTCGCCATGCGGTACGAGGCGGCCCACGGGGTGGTGGTGGCGTCGAGGTAGAAGCCCGCGCCCTGGCCAAAGTCCCACGCGGTGTCGTCGCCGGGAATCCGGGTCGCCCGCGGGCTGGTGTCGCAGGTGACGAGGGCGAGGCCGAGCTCGGCGGCCACGCGCTGGGCGCCGGCCTTGGTGACGAAGGTCTCCTCGGTGCAGGTCAGCCCGGCGAGGAAGTAGAGCACCGGCACGCGCTCGCCCCGCAGGGCCGCGGGGGGCTGGAAGACGGAGAAGCGCATGGGCCCCGCGCAGGTCTCGCTGGGGTGCTCGTAGAAGCCCTGCACGCCGCCGAAGGCGTGTTGCTCGCTGCGCGTGGTGAAGGCGCTCAAAACTCGATCACCGTGCGGATCGACGTGCCCGCGTGCATCAGGTCGAAGGCCTCGTTGATGCGCGCGAGCGGCAGCTTGTGGGTGACCAGGGAGTCGATGTTGATCTTCCCGTCCATGTACCAGTCGACGATGCGCGGGACGTCGGTGCGGCCGCGCGCGCCGCCGAAGGCCGAGCCCTTCCACACGCGCCCGGTGACGAGCTGGAAGGGGCGGGTGGAGATCTCCTGGCCGGCGCCGGCGACGCCGATGACCACGCTGACGCCCCAGCCGCGGTGGCAGCACTCGAGGGCCTGTCGCATGAGCTGCACGTTGCCCACGCACTCGAAGCTGTAGTCCGCGCCGCCGCCGGTGAGCTCGATGAGGTGCGCGACGAGGTCGCCCTTCACGTCCTTCGGGTTGACGAAGTGGGTGAGGCCCAGGCTGCGCGCCAGAGTCTCGCGCGCGGGGTTGAGGTCCACGCCGATGATCTTGTCCGCGCCCACCATCTTCAGGCCCTGCACCACGTTGAGGCCGATGCCGCCCAGGCCGAAGACCACCGCGTTGGCGCCCGCCTCGACCTTCGCCGTGTAGAGCACTGCGCCCAGGCCCGTGGTGACGCCGCAGCCGATGTAACAAATCTTGTCGAAGGGGGCGTCGGAGCGCACCTTGGCCAGCGCGATCTCCGGGAGCACCGTGTGGTTCGCGAAGGTGGAGCACCCCATGTAGTGGTGGATCTTCGTCTTGCCGATGGAGAAGCGGCTGGTGCCGTCAGGCATCACGCCCTTGCCCTGGGTGGCGCGGATGGCGGTGCACAGGTTCGTCTTGCGGCTCAGGCAGGACTTACAGCCGCGGCACTCGGGCGTGTAGAGCGGGATGACGTGGTCGCCCTTCTTGAGCGAGGTCACGCCCGGCCCCACGTCGACCACGATGCCCGCGCCTTCGTGCCCGAGGATGACGGGGAAGAGGCCCTCGGGGTCGCCGCCGCTGCGGGTGAACTCGTCGGTGTGACAGACGCCGGTGGCTTTGATCTCCACCAGCACCTCGCCTTCGCGGGGCCCGTCGAGTTCCACGTCTTCGATGACCAGCGGCTTCCCTGCTTCGTAGGCGACTGCGGCTTTGGTGCGCATGGAGCCGTAGGCTACGCGCGCCCGGCGCCCGGGCGGTGGCGTTTTAGTGGCCTTCGGCGATGAGGTCGCGAACCGCGCCGTAGTTCTGCTCGTGGATGGCGCCGACGCGCACGCAGCGCACCAGGCCCCTGGGGTCGATGAGCACGTGAATGGGGATCGACGCGTTGCGCTCGACGCCCAGCGAGTCGAGGAGGGTGCCGAAGTCGGCCTGCGAGCGGACCCACTCGATGCGGCCGGGGAGGTTCTTCGTGCTCCACGCCTCGAGGGCGGGCTGCTCGGTGGGCTCGTCGATGCTCAGCAGCTCGAAGCGCACCGGCAACGATTCGCGGGTCAGCGCGTCGTGCCAGCGGTTGAGCATGCCCATCTCTTCCACGCACGGCTTGCACCAGGTGGCCCAGATGTTGAGCCAGGTCCACCCGGGCGTCTTCGTGGCGGGGCTCGCGGGACCGAAGGGGCGCAGCTCGGGTGGGACGAAGCGCTTGGTGCCCGCGCCGGTGGCCGGGTAGCTCTGGTCACAGAAGGCGGTGGCGCTGGCCTGGGTGTTCTTCTTCACCGAGGCGAAGCGCTGGGGTGCGGGGCCGTCGGGCTTCTCGTCGCAGCCCAGGAGGCCGAGGGTGAACACGGCGAGGGCGAGCTCAGATCGCACAGTCGATCCAGGCGACGAAGGCGCTGCGGTTGATCTCCATGGCGGTGCAGGCGCCGGTGCGCGAGCGGCTCCACGTGCAGAAGTCATCGCCGAGCTGGGCGTACTGCTCGCCGAGCCACAACAGGCCGACCTCGTTCTTGAGGTCGTCGTCCTTGAACTTTTCTTGCAGGTGGGTGAGCACGGCCTTGGCGCGGTCGCGGCTGAGGGCCTCGTTGGTCTCCGAGGCGCCGTCGGTGCTGGCGCGCGAGACGACGAAGAAGAAGCTCGCGCCGCGCTGGTCGCTCCAGGCCTTCTCGATGGCGGCGGCGGCGTCGGGGTCGAGCTCGGCCTTGCTGGCGTCGAACTGGATGATGTGGGCGCGCTTCTCGAGCGGGGTGAAGAGGGCGTTGAACTCGTCGCCGGAGAGCGCGGCGACGGACTTGGCCTGCATGGGCTGGCACCCGCGGCCACCGGCGCCGTCGATGAGCCCGCACGCGCCGGCGACCCGGCGGATGATCGTCTTGAGCCGGGGCGTGCAGTAGGTGTCGTCGCTCATGCTGGCGATGGCGACGTCGCTGGGGGCGCTGGTGGTCTCCTTCAGGCGGGTCTGGGCGGCCCGGGCCCACGCGGCGACCATCACCGTGGGGATGGCGAGGGCGAGGATCAACAGGGTCAGCCGTTGCGAGCTGCCGTTCATGGCGTACCTCCGGGGGCGTGCTTGGGCGGGGGCTTCACCTGCGCGCGCGCGGCCTTGCCCTGCTTGGAGAGCATCTGGGTGAGGGTGAACTCGAGGCCGAGGTCGGTGTCTTCGTCGCACATGCGGGCGTTGCCGACGAAGAGCTGCGGGGTGAGTACGGGGATGGCGTTGCCCACGGCCCAGCGCAGGCTCTTGGTGAGCTTGTTCTTCACCTGCGCGCCTCCGAGGCAGCCCTTCACCTTGGGGAAGGTGGTTTCGATCTTCGCGCGCAGGCCCGCTTCGTTGGTCTTCGCGAGCTCTCGCAGGGCTTCCTGGTTCTTGAAGGCCCAGGCGAGCACCTCGTGCGTCGCCTTCTCGTCGCGGGGGCCGGCGCCGAGGCCACCGGCGCAGAGCATGGCCTCGCTCACCGCGCAGGCGCCGGGGTGGAGCGCTTCGGTGACCATCCAGTTGCAGGTGTTGTCGAGGGGGAAGAGCACGGCCTTGAGGTTGAGGCGGCTGCTCAGGCTGCTGGCGCGCAGGCGTTCGTCGAAGGCCTTGCAGGCGGGGCACAGCGGGTCGAGCACCTCGATGGCGGGTTCTCCGTCGCCCGAGGGCAGGGGGAGCATCACCGCGTTGGGGTCGTCGGCGCTGACGAGGGTGCCGCAGCCGGCGAGGGTCTTCTTCGCGTCGGGCGTGGGGGTGAAGCCGAGGTAGGTGACGCTGAGCAGCGCGACGAAGGCCACGCCCTCGAAGAAGCCGCCGACGAAGGGGCCGCGCGAGGGCGTGAAGTCTTCAGTCGCGGCGTTCTTGAGGTGGGCGAGCAGGGCGCCCACGAAGACCACCGTGCTGGCGACGTAGATGCCGATGCAGACCTTGCAGGTGGCGCCGACCTTGGCGACCGAGAGGAAGCCGTAGATGAGGGTCATCACCAGCGGGAGCGCGGAGGCCAGCAGGAGGAACCCGGTCTCGGTGCGCGTGGGCTTGCCGCGCCAGGCGAGCAGCACGGCGCGGTAGGTGAGGAAGGCGAAGGTGGCCAGGGCCCAGAGCGCGACCGGCACGCCGCCCCACACGCTCTCGCGGAAGAACGAGCTGTAGGGGCTCATCATCACCGTCTTGCAGCCGCTCTCGCCGAGCTCCTTGGCCGCGCCGGGGATGAAGGAGCAGTGGATGGCGTGCACCTGGCGATCGAGGTGCTGCATGAAGTCGCTGGTGCTCAGGGCGGAGAAGAACGAGCCGAGCAGGGCGCCGGCGGCGGCGATGATCAGCGGCACGCGGGTGGCGGAAGGGGCGCCGGCCGGGCGGGCGTCGAACTGGCCCTCGAGGGACGGGCTCTGTGGCGGGAGTTGCATGGGGTGGCTCGTAGCAGAGCGTTGGGGAAGGTGAGGCTTCGATGGGGGGATTGCGTCTCCTGCGATCGGCACAGGTCGTCTCAGGGTTTGGGTGCCGGGGATCGCCCCAATCCCTTCCTTTCCCCCCGGGGAAGGGGGAGCGCTCATCTGCCGCGCGGGCTAGACGGGATCCAGAGTCGAATGGGGCAAGGCCTCAATTTTCAGGAACGGTCGGCCGTGGTTGATCCACCGTCGGCCCTCGACGGTTTTCGTGGACGGCGACGCGGGGCGCTGAAGCAGCAGCATCTTGAAGCAGCGGGT
>CAIVGN010000052.1 GCA_903905455.1 uncultured Archangium sp. | reverse complement strand
CTGCAGGCCTCGCTCTTCGAAGTGGAGCAGGTGGGCGTGCGCGTGGCGTTGACCCAGAGCCCGCTGTGCCCCTCGTTCCACCTGAACCGCCTGCACTGCCGCATCCTCACCACGCTCGCCGGCGAAGGCACCCAGTGGACCCTGGGCCCGCTCTACAACGTGAGCGAGACCTCGGTGGTGCAGCAGCTCCCCCCGGGCGCCGTCGGCTGGTTCAAGGGCACCGCGTGGGAAGGGGTGCGGCCCCTGGTGCATCGCAGCCCGCCGGGCACCGCGCGCCGCCTGGTGCTGACCGTCGACCTCCTCTGAAAGCGCCCCGGCTCAGAACACCTTGTTGAGCCACACCAGCAGCCCGGTGCTGAAGCGCCCGTTGGAGAGCGCGGCGAAGTTCAGGAAGAAGTCGAGCTGGAAGAAGCCCTCGATGAGCAGGTGCGCGGTGGGGCCGCCGCCGATGCCGAAGCGCAGCGTCTCGCGGCCCGTGTCCCGGTGCTCCTCGGCGAAGGCCAGGCCGTTGGCGAACACCCCCACCTTCACGATGTCGCGCGCCAGGCTGTAGCGGTACTCGACGCGCAGGCCCGCCGCCTTGCGCAGCCAGAGGTCTCCGAAGACCGCGGGCAGGTGCTCGCCCATCACCTCTTCGAAGGGGAAGAGCACGTCTCCGCTCATCCACGTGCCCTTCACCCGGAACCACAGGTCGTGCCACCCGAAGGGGATGACCAGCTGGTACTTGAGCCGCGCCTCGAGGAAGAGCGGCAGGTCGAAGCGGGTGATGTTCCCCGAGACCCGGCCCTCGAGCGAGAGCGCGTGGCGGCGGTCCCACCGCGAGCCGCCGTCGAAGAAGGTCAGCTCCACGCGTGCGCCTCCGAAGGCCCGCAGCCGCGTGGGCTCGTCGTTGCTGGAGGGCGGCCCCAGCGCGTACGCCGGCAGCGGCATCACCTCGCCTTCCCCCGGCACCAGCGCTCCGACCAGGAAGTACTGCACCCCCACGCCGGCCTCCACCGAGAGCATCGGGTGCGGGCGCGAGACCAGGTTCGCCGAGAACTCGGTGCGCAGGGCCGAGTAGTTCTCGAGGCCGAAGTCGCGCCGCTGGCGGAAGAAGCCCTCGCCGTGCGCCTGCAACAGCCCGCGCGTCTTGCCCTGCGCGTCGAAGGGCCCCGAGTACCAGAGGATGTCCGCGGCCACGCGCGAGGGGAACACGTAGACGTTGTTGCGCGGCAGGTCGTTGCGCAGGCCGATGCCGCCGGTGATGGCGAAGCGCCAGCGGTCGTCGCGCAGCGCCACCGAGCGCGCCTGGTAGTTGAGGCCCAGCTCGAGGCCGTCCATCCAACTGGTGCGCACGTCGAGGCCCACCCCGGTGCTCCAGGCGGGCTCGCCGAAGGTGAAGTGCAGCTCGAAGCGTTGCACGCGGCGAATGAGGGACCTTCCCGCGAGCACCAGCGACGACGTCTCCTCGAGCTGCGCGCCGTCGTGCTTCACGCCCCGGGTCTCGACCAGCTCCCACTTCGGCGCCTCGATGCCCAGGGCCTGCGCGCGCCGCGCCACTTCGTCCTCGAGGTGCGGCCGGTTGAAGACGTCCTTCGGGAGATCGAGCGCCAGCTTGAAGCGCAGCATCGGCAGGGTGAAGCGGCCGCGGAACACCACCTTCTCCAGCTGGCCCTCGTCGATGTGCACCAGGAGGCCACCGCCCTCGAGCGTGACCGTCACCTGGGCCAGCTCGTAGCCGCTGCGCAGCAGGAACGCCTCGAGCCGCGTGGCCACCCGGGCGCCCACCTCAGCGTCGGCGAGCGCGCCCGGGGGCACGTCGAGCACCGCGGCGTACACCGCGTCGGGCATCACCAGGTTTCCCTCGAAGCGCACCGCGAAGGCTGGCCCCGCATCGACCGTGAGCGCTCCACCATCCGGCTCGTCCGCCGCTTCGGTCGCGCCCGCCTGGGCGAGGAGCACGCTTGCGATCAGCGTCCACATCACGCCGGCCACCATCGCACAGCGCGGGCCCGCGGGTCGTCACGGTACGACGAAGGTCGCCTTCACCCGCTTGGACTGCAGGAAGTACGCGATCCAGATCAGGCTCGACCCGAAGGCCCGGCCCACCTGCACGCCGCCCTCTCCTCCGGTCACCTTGTTGCCCGTGAGGCTCCCGATCCACTCCCCGAGCCCCACCGAGAGCACCGCGGAGATCATCACCAGCGCGTAGAAGCCCACCATCAGGTTCACCGCGCGCTGCTTCTTCTGGAAGAAGGCGATGGCCGCGTAGATCGAGAACGAGAGATACGCGGCGTTGAAGAGCAACTCCACCAGCACCGGCGGCATCCACGCGGCGCTGATCTTGGGCAGGGCCATCGCGTCCTGCCCGATGCCCGCGAGACTCGAGAGCGGCGCCACCACCGCGACGTGTAGCGCCGGCAACACCAGCCACCCGCTGATGCCCTGCAGCTGCGGCGCCCGCACCTCGCAGGCCGGGCACTGCTTCGAGTCGGGCACGCGCAGGAACCCGGCCTCGGTCAGGCACCGCGCGCAGATGAACTTGCCGCAGCGGCCACAGGTCGCCACCACCGGCCACTCGAGGTGGGCGGGGCAGGGGTGCGCGGGCGCCTCGCTGGGGGGCGCGGCCGGGAGCTCGGGCTCACGCTCCAGCGGCGCGTCGAGCACCGCCGGCGCCAGCCCCGCTTCGCCCCGGCCCGCCCTCGCCGCGATGCGCGCCTCTTCTTCGTCGAGGCCCAAAGCCCGCAGCGCCCGCTCGACCTCCGTGCTCACCACGCCCTGGGCGTGCAGCCGCTTCGCCAGCGCGTAGGGGGTCTCCGTCGCCGCCGCCTCTTCTTCGGTGCTCATCGGGCCACTCTACGTCGCCCCCCGGTCGGCCTGCTAAGAGGTGCCATGGGCTGCGGACTGCCGGTGCTGCGACTGCGACGCGACAAGCTGCTGCACGTGGCCAAGCGGGTGCTGGGCAGCGAAGCCGCGGCGCGCGCCTGGGTGAAGGCGCCCAACGCTTCGCTCGAGGGCCAGCCCCCCGAAGTCCTCGTGGACACCCTCGACGGCCTCGAGCGCGTGCTCGCGGAGCTCGAGTCGCTCGCGCCGTGAGACCCCTGACCGGTCCTTCATGCTCTCGCTCGACGCGGGGCTGTGAACCGCGTCACTCGTCTTCCGACTCGCTGAACTCGACGCTGGTGACCCGTGCCGAGAGCCCGAAGGCCGCGAGGTCTTCGTTGGCCAGCGCCTCGAGCTGACCTTTGAAGCTGCTGCTCGCCGCGCGCAGGGCCGCGAGGTCGCCGCCGTGCTCCGCCGCCACCCGGGCCGCGCCGATGACCAGCTCCTCCGACAGCCAGTCTTCCGGCGTCTCGTCGTCGTCGAGGTGCGGCAACAGCTCCAGCGCCTTCGCGGCGTCGCGCACGGTGAAGGTGGCGGCGATCTCCACCCACGGCTGGTCCTCGTGTTCTTCCAGCACGCCCTCGGCCTCGAGCTGCAGCGCCGACGTGGTGATGAAGATGACGATGACCTCGCCCCCGTCGACGAAGCGCTTGAGCTCCGCGGGCAGCGCGTGGCGCCCCGGCCCGAGCGTCGCCACGGTCTCTTCCCCGTTGGCGTCGAGCACGAGGATCGCCTCGTTCATGTTGCACTGGAACTGGGTGTCCGCCGTGAGCTCGCTGCCGTCCCACCACGCGAACAGGTCGCCCTTGTCTTCGTCGGCCCTGGCAATGAATGACATGCGCCGCATCATGGCGCGGTTGCCCCCGTTCGTCCTCGCGCACCCCGCGCGGGCCCGGCGGGTCTGGCTGCTGGCCTTCAGTAGCTGCTGCGCGGCGCGCTACTTCCAGCTGATGCGCAGCGTGACCTCGGGCGCCCGCTGCGCCTCGATGGTCACCGTGCCCACCAGCCCCAGCAGCTCGAGGCCCGCGTCGAAGATGCCGCACCAGTACGTGGGCATGTCCTGCACGTCGTTGATGGTGATCAACGCCTCGGTGTCGCTCACGAAGGTGGTGGTGGCCTTGCTGAAGTTGTTGGTGGTGGCGAACACCCGATCGAGCCGCGTCAGCGTGCCCTTCGGGCCCACGAGCTGGAGCATCTTCGACGACGCCGAGCCCAGCAGCCCGCTGCGCCACCCGCGAATCGCGAAGAGCCCCAGCAGCCGCAGCTGCTCCTCGTGGCTCTTCTCCGGCCAGACCCCTTCACCGATGATGCGCAGCAGCCGGCCCATCTGCAGCGCGGGAATCGCCGGCGGCAGGTCGTCGAGATCGAGCCCCGCCACCTTCAGCTTCGCCTTGATGTCGGGGGTGAAACGCTCGCCGATGCCCTTCTTCAGCCCCTCGAACAACGAGGGGAAGACGAAACGGTCCTTCCACAGCTCTTCGCTACTTCCCATTCGCGATCTCTCTTAGCCCCAATTGCAACGAGAGCGGGCCATCGAAGAGCCCGTTGGGGTTCAAAGCGCGGTAGCTGGGAATGAACTTCCCGACAGCATCGCCATACACGTACGTAAAGCGCGTACGGGTGATGGGGTTTTGCTGACCCCAATGGGGGCGGGCGGCCCAGCGGTCCATCATGTAGTTCGCGTAGCGGGTCAGGGTGTCGACGGCGTTGGGCGTGCCCTTCATGATCGGCACCTCGAGCATCACCGTGTCGCGCCCGTACTGCGGCGACAGGTAGTCCTGCGAGCCCTTCACCCAGCGCATGCCGATGGGCGAGCTCACCCACTGGTTGCTCCTGGTCCATTCGTTGAGCTCGGCGATGAGCGCAGGGAACACCTCGGCGGTGCGCGCGGCGTCGTAGCCGAGGCTCGCGGCGTGCACGGGAATGGTGTTCGGCGCGCCGAAGTCGAGCGCCTCGGTCGAGGGCATCACCACGTTGGTCGCCACGCAGCTCGAGAGCGCGGTGTCCATCAGGTACGGGATCGCCTGCGGCGCCACGGACACCAGCAGCCGCACCAGCTCGGTGAAGGGGTTCATGCCGCCCAGCAGCACGCCCAGGCCGCGCATCCCCGAGGGCTTGGTGGCCGTGGTCTTCGAGAGCCGGGTGATGAGGACCGTGGGGTCGGTCTTGCCGTTGACCAGGTACGGGTTGATCCACACGTGCACCGAGTGGATCGCCGGGTCCACCAGCCACTGCTGCACGTCGGGCCAGCCCTGGCCCCAGGTGGTGAGGATGCGCGTCTCCTCGAGGAAGAAGGCCGGCTGGGTGCGCACCGTGACCGCGAAGATGATGCCCAGGTTTCCCTGGCCGCAGCGCGCCGCGTGAAACAGGCCGTCGTCCTGCGCCAGGTCGAAGCGCGCGTCGGGGTAGCGCTGGCGCCACTTCACGCGGTCACTGAGCCCCGCGGTGCGCTCGATGCGCAGCACCCGGGCCCGGTTCTGGTCGTCGAGCGTCACCAGCTCGAGCGCTTCGATCTGCGACGACATGCCCTGGATGGACAGGCCCGACCCGTGGCCGCCCACCGACGCGCAGCCCATGTACGAGAGCCCGCCGAAGCCCGGCTGCTGCAACAGCGTGCGGCCCTGCGTCGCCAGCGCCGCGTTCAACTTCTCGATGGTGATGCCCGCCTCGAAGCGCACCAGCGAATCGGCCGGTGGCGCGGTGCTCAAGAAGAGGTCGGCCTCCAGCGGGAGCACGTCGTTGAGCAGGTCGCACTCCACCAGCCAGTCGGGCGTGAAGGCCGCGTTGGCGAAGCCCCAGCCGTTGCCCATGGCCTTGAGCCCGCGGCGCCGGTTGCCCGCGTCCTGCACCACCGCCAGCAGTTGGTCGAGGTTGGTGGGGTGCACGATGTTGCGCGGCATCGGCATGTTGGTGTTGTGGTGCTGGTAGCCCACGCCGGGGTGCGCCACGCGGTAGGTGGGCGCGAACACCGGGTCGAGCACCAGCGTGGGCTTGGCCTGGTTGACGATGTCCGGCTCCTGGCGCACCAGGGCCACGAGGGCCTCGGCGTTCGCGGGGCTGGGGCTCTGCTGCAGCGTCTTGAGGGCGGTGACGAACTGGGGAACGGGCATGGCTGACCTGTCTCTTTTCAGTCGGGCGTGGAAGGGCGGAAGGGGGCGGCGGGCGTCAGAGCGCGTCGCAGCGGCGCACGTCGCTCGCGGTGGTCGCGGCGCGCGCGCACGTCAGGAACGGCGCGTCGTTGTTGCGGCAGCGCGAGATGCAGCGCTCGCGGAACGCCTTGGTCTCGAAGTCGCCCCCGCCCAGGGCGCCCGCGTAGCGCGTGCACTCGGGCGTGCACACGTCAGGCGTCTCGGCACACGCGGTCGGGCCGGGCACCACGTGCATCGGCTTGCCCTCGTCGATCTTCAGCGGCTCGGCGGCGGTGCACCCGTAGGTGATGGGCCGCGCGGTGATGCTCACGCAGTGGTCGCCGCCCTGCTCCTGCTCGATGACCGCCGCCACGAAGCCGTGCGCGCTCCCCGAAACGCGGAACAGGTCCTCCATGGCCCCGGCCGCCGCTTCCTTCCCGCACGCCGTCCCCTTCACCGGCCGGTACACGAAGAAGGGCCGGCTCGCGTCGACCGGAGTCAGCGAAGACACCATCTCGACCCTCGACGCCGCACAGCCGCCAAACCACGCCAGAAAAACCAACCCTACGAGCGCTCGCATGGGTCAGACGCTACCGCACGACGCCGGGAAACCCGCAGTCTTCCCGCGCCTTCGCGGGCCTCGGGTCCGGGTGAGGCGACGCACCGAAGCGGTACAGTGCCCACCCCCGTGTCCCGCCACTTCGACGCCAGGTTCGGCTCCACCTTCCTCGACGAGGTCCCGAAGACGCCCGGCGTCTACGAGATGCTCGATGCGGCGGGGCGCACGCTCTACGTGGGCAAGGCGAAGAACCTCAAGCTGCGGCTGGGCCAGTACCGCCGCGCCTCGCGCAAGAAGGTGCACGCCAAGATGCGCGCCATCGTGCGCGACGCGGCCTCGGTGCGGCTGCGGCCCTGCGCCACGGAGCTCGAGGCGCTGCTGCTCGAGAACCAGCTCATCCAGTCGTTGCGGCCGCCGCACAACGTCGCCGGGGCCTTCACCTTCCTCTACCCCTGCGTCGGGGTGCGGGTGCACGAGACCGACGTCGACCTCTGCTGCACCACCTCGCCGGCCGCGTTCGACGGCTTCGTCTTCTACGGCGCGTTCCGGGACCGCCGCCTGGTGCGCGCGGCCTTCGAGGCGTTGACCGAGTTGCTCGACTTCGTGGGGCACCGCGAGCCGGCCTCGCGCCTCAAGGACCTGCCGCGGGTGAAGTTCTCGCGCGTGGTGCGCTACCGGCGCCTGGGCACCCGCTGGGTGGAGCTGCTCGACGGCTTCTTCCGTGGCGACGCGCGCACCTTGCTCTCGCAACTGGTGTTGGCCCTCGTCGAGCGCCCCGCGGCGCGCCGGCACGCCGACGAGACCCAGGCGCACCTCACCTTGCTGGGCCAGTTCTTCGAGCTCGAGGCCCACGCGCTGCGCTCGGCCCTCACCGCGGTCGGCCGCGCCCACGACCTGGGCATCTCG
>CAIVGN010000051.1 GCA_903905455.1 uncultured Archangium sp. | reverse complement strand
TGCGGCGCGGCTCAGGCGGTGGGGCGGTGCGGCGCGGCGCAGGGGCCGGCGCATGCGCGGCGGGAGCCGGGGCGGCCCTGGCGATCGCCCGGCGGGGTTCCGGGGCGGCGACCGACGGCAGGTGCTCGAAGCGCCCGCCATCGGACTGGAAGAAGGCGACCATCGTCTGCATCTCGGTGGCCTGCTCGGACATCGAGGCGGCGTTGCTCGCGGCCTGCTCGACCATGGACGCGTTCTGCTGGGTGAACTTGTCCATCTGCGCGACCGCGGTGTTGACCTGGTCGATGCCGTTGCTCTGTTCCTGCGAGGCGGCGCTGATCTCGGCGACGATGTCCGAGACCTTGTTCACCGACGAGACGATGTCGCCGAGCATCTTCCCCGACTCACCAACCAGCTTCGAACCCTCCTTCACCCGCGAGACCGACTCGTTGATGAAGCCCTTGATCTCCTGGGCTGCCTTCGACGAGCGCTGGGCCAACCCGCGCACCTCGGCGGCGACCACCGCGAAGCCTCGGCCCTGTTCCCCGGCGCGCGCTGCCTCGACGGCGGCGTTGAGGGCGAGGAGGTTGGTCTGGAAGGCGATCTCGTCGATGACGTCGATGATCTCGGCGATCTTGGTCGACGAGCGCTCGATCTCGGCCATGGCGCTGACCGTGCTCTGCACCACCGCGCCGCCGCGCTCGGCGACCTCGCGGGAGTTGCTGGCGAGCTGCGAGGCCTGCCGCGCGTTGTCCGCGTTCTGCTTCACGGTGGCGGTCATTTCTTCCATCGTGCTGGCGGTCTCTTCGGGGGCGGCGGCCTGCTGCTCGGTGCGCGAGGCGAGGTCGTTGGTGCCCTGGGCGATCTCGCTGGCGGCCTGGCTGATGCCCTCGGTGGTGTCGCGGATGTCGCCGGTGATCTTCCGCAGCACCGCCGAGGTGCCGTTGACGTCTTCCTTGAGCCTGCCCAGCGTGCCCACGTAATCGGCCTCGACCGCCTGGCTGAGGTCGCCCTTGGCCATGGCGGCCAGCACGCGCACCAGGTCGTTCATCGCCGCTTCGAGCGGGGTGAGCAGGCCGTTGAGGCCCTCGGCCATCTGCAGCATGAAGCCCGCCTTGCCCTTGACGTCGAGGCGCGCGCTGAAGTCGCCGGCGGCCGCGGCAGCCACGAGGTCGGCCAGTTCCTTCTGCACCTTGAGCTCCTCGGTGATGTCGAGCCACTCGGCGCAGGCCCCGAGGCGCTCACCGGTCGCGTTGGTCACCGGGTTGAGCAACAGCTGGAAGCTGCGGGAGCCCAGCACGATGACCACCTTGTGGGTGGTCTTGAGGCTGGCGATGAGCGACTGCTGGTGGTGGGGGTTCTTGTGGAAGGCGTCGATGTTGGTGCCGACGACCCTGGTGGCATCGAAGCCGGGGAGCGCCTCGCGGATCTCCGCTTCCGCCTTCTTGAGGATCGTCATCACCGAGCTGTTGGCGTAGATGATGCGCCCGTTGGGGTCGGTGATCATCGTGCCCGACGAAGCCGTGTCGAGCGCGTTCTTGACCCGCAGCGACTCGTTGGCGATGTGCTTGGTGTCGGTCATCTCGATGGCCAGCCGGGTCTGCATGGTCTTGAGCTCTTCGAGCACCAGCCCCAGTTCGTCGCGGCGGGCGATCTTGATCTCGTTGTCGTAGCGGCCTTCGCCGAGGCGCGCGAACACGCGCTTCGCCTCGGCCAGCGGCAGCATGATCGCGCGGAAGGTGAACCCGCTGATGGCCGCGGCGCAGGCCAGGAAGAAGGCGGACAGCACCCCCAGCGCGGTCATGGCGACCTTCCACGCCGACTGGGTGCGTTCGACTTCGGCCTGCATCTGCGCGCGGATCTCGATGCTGCGCTTGTCGCTGACCCGCATCAGTTCCTTGTGCAGGGGGTTGGCCTTCTCGGCGAAGAGCTTCTCGGCGTCGAGGTAGCGGCCTTCGGCCAGGGCGGCCTGCATCGGCACCAGCACCTCATCGCGCCAATGGCCGCGCGCGGTGTCGATCTCGGTGATGTCGAAGCCCTTCTTCGCGTCGCCGAGGTGGTGCTCGGTCTCGGCGATGTTCGCCTCGATGGCCTCGAGATGCTTGGTGACGGGGTGCGACGCGTGGAGCGCCGCCGAGGGGCTGCGCGGGTCGTGGAGCTGGGCCATGGCCAACTGGGCCAGGTTGTCCTCCATGTGCGAGAAGGCCTGCTCGAGATCGCTGCTGGCCTCGTCGCTGGCCTGGATGTGCTCCACCAGGGCGTCCGCGTGGGCCCACATGGTGAGCATCGCGGCGCCCAGGCCGACCAGGATGGCCATCATCACCAGCACCATCGAGAGCAACCGGGCGCGAATCGACAACTGGAACTTCGACTTCATTGGCTTTCCCTCGGAGCCGTTCGACGGCCCCTCCGCGTTCATGGTTCGGTACAGGGCTTCGGCTTGCTTCACCTGCTCGGCCGACGGGGCGTTGCGTACCGACATGAAGCCGGTGGTGACGCCGTCGGTGCGCATGGGCGAGACCTGGGCCGACACCCAGTAGAAGTCTCCGTTCTTGCAGCGGTTCTTGACGATGCCGGTCCACGGGCGGTCGCTCTGGAGGTGGGCCCACATGTCCGCGAAGGCGGCCAGGGGCATGTCGGGGTGGCGCACCACGTTGTGGGGCTGCCCCATGAGCTCGTTTTCCTGGAACCCGCTGACGCGCAGGAAGGCGTCGTTGACGCGGGTGATCTTCCCCTTGAGATCGGTCCAACTCACGATCGATTCCCCGGGGTTGAGGCGAACTTCACGGTCGGTGACAGGCAGGTTCTTCTTCATGGCGGAGCTCCCCTCCGGAGTCAGGCCGCGGCCGCGACGATGCGGTCGGTGTTGAGCAGGATCAGCAGTTGGTCACCCATGCGCGCGACGCCCTGGACGAAGTCGGGGGGCGCGGCGCCGCACACGTCGGGCGTGGCTTGAATGTCGCTCTCGCGCAGTTCGGCCACGTCGGCGACGGCGTCCACGAGCAGCCCGGTGACGCGGCCGCTGGCGACGACCACGATGATCACGTTGACCCGCGTCGGTTCGATCGCGGGCATGCCGAAGCGGGCGCGCAGGTCGACGACCGGCACGATGATGCCGCGCAGGTTCATCACGCCGCGGAAGTAGTCGGGCGAGTTGGGCAGCGGGGTCGACGGCGCGTAGCCCTTGATCTCCTGCACGTTGTGGATGTCCACCCCGTACAGCTCAGCTCCCATGCGGAAGGTCAGGCACTGGTTCATGCGCGCTCCAGGTTTGGAATGACGAGAGGGCCCGGCGCGGCGGTGAAGTGACCACCCCGGTCCCGGGTGAGACCCAGCAGCGACGGCGCGTCGAGGATCAGCGCGACCTGGCCATCACCGAGAATGGTGGCGCCGGCGACGCCCTTCACGCGGCCGTAGTTGGCCTCGAGGCTCTTCACCACCACCTGCAGTTGCCCCATGAGCTCGTCGACCATCAAGCCGAAGGTGCGGCTCCCGTCGTCGATCACCACGATGATGGCGTTGGTGGGCTCGGTCACGCGCTGCTTGAGGGCCAGCACCTCGTAGAGCCGCACCACGGGCACGTAGACCCCGCGCACCTCGACCACCTCGGTCGAGTCGACGCGGCCCAGTTGCTTGGCGGTGGGGCGGAACGAGCTGATCACCGCGACCATGGGCAGCAGGAAGACCTGCTTGCCCACGCGGACCACCAGGCCGTCCATCATCGCCAGGGTCAGCGGGAGCTGGATGCGGAAGGTCGTGCCCTGGCCCGCGGCGGTGGTGATCGAAACCTTGCCCTGGAGGTCGTCGATGTTGCGGCGCACGACGTCCATGCCCACGCCGCGGCCCGAGAGGTTGGTCACCTTCTCGGCGGTGGAGAACCCGGGCTGGAAGATGAGGTCCCACACCTGGTCGTCGGTGGGCTCGCGGCCCTCGGGCACCAGCCCGCGCTCGCGGCCCTTCTGGAGAATGCGCGCGCGGTCGAGCCCGCGACCGTCGTCCTGGACCTCGATGAAGATGTTGGCGCCCTTCTGGTACGCCGAGAGCTTGAGCAACCCCTTGGCCGGCTTGCCCGCGCTCAGCCGCGCCTCGGTGGGCTCGAGGCCGTGGTCGACGGCGTTGCGCACCAGGTGGGTGAGGGGGTCGGCGATCTTCTCGACCACCGTCTTGTCGAGCTCGGTCTCCTCGCCGTGGATCTCCAGCGAGACCTGCTTGCCTGCCTGGGCCGCGACGTCGCGCACCACGCGGTTGAAGCGCTCGAAGACGCCCTTGACCGGCACCATGCGAATGTTCAGCACGCGCTGCTGCAGGTCGCGGCAGTGGCGCTCGAGCTGGGCGACCGATTCCTGCAGCGTCAGCAGCTTGCCCGGCGAGTAATCCTGGACGAGCTCGCCGATCATCGCCTGGGTGATCGACAGCTCGCCGACGAGGTTGACCAACTGGTCGACCTTCTCGATGGAGACGCGGATGGAGGCCGAGCCGGCCTCGTTGCGGTGGCCCTCGGCCGCCGGCGCGCTCGCCTCGAGGGCTGCGGGGGCCTCGGCCGGCACCGGCGTCACGGAGACCATCGGCTGAAAGACCGGTGTCGGCGTCGACGCAACGCAGACGGCCTGGAGGCCCGGCGCGAGCACCACCGCGCTGGGGGCCGGGGGCGCCTCGGGCGGCATGTCGCCTTCCGCGCGCACCTTCCAGATGCGACCGAGCACGGCGTCCTGGCCCGACGTCTTCTCGGAGCGCCCGTCGCGGATGAGGTCGAGGTGGGCCTTGATGATGTCCGACGAGGCCAGCATCGCCTCGATGATCGCCTGCGTGCAGAGCAGCTGCTTGTCGCGGAGTTCGTCGAGCAACGTCTCGAGCTCGTGGGTGAAGGCGGCGAGCGGGTTGAGCGCGAGCATCCCGGCGCCACCCTTGATGGTGTGCGCGGCCCGGAAGGCGCGGTTGATCACCTCGCGGTCGTCGGGGAGCGTCTCGAGCAACAGCAGGCATTGCTCGAAGTCGGCGATCAGCTCGTCGGCTTCTTCGAGGAAGACGGCGAGGCTCTCGGGGTCGACGTCGATCACGCGGGGCTCACTTTCGACAGCAGGTGCGTGAGCGCGGCGTGCAGGCGCGGCGGCACCAGCGGCTTCACCAGCCAGCCGTTGGCCCCCACGCTCTTGCCCTTGATCTTGAGATCGTCCCCGGCCTCGGTGGTGAGGAAGAGCACGGGCAGGCTCTCGCGAGGGCGGGTCTCGCGAATGCGCCTCACCAGCTCGAAGCCATTCATGGGATCCATGTTGAGGTCGGTAATCACCAGCTGGATGGGCTCGGTCGCCAGTTGCTGCAGCGCCGTGTTGCCATCTGGTGCCTCCACCACCCGGTACCCGGAGCCTTCGAGTTCCTTGCGAAGCAGCCTTCGCAGGGTCACGGAGTCATCGACGATCATGACGGTGGCGCTCATCGCGGACCCACCTGAGCAAGGGGGGGGCCACACGTAGGTGTTCGCCGTTGTACGGAAGCGCCATGCCGGTGACGTGTGCCGACCCCCCTGGGTGTAGTGCGTTCAGACCTCGCTGGTCACGACCGACTCGGGACATGAAGAGGGCGCCCTCAGGCGCCCAGGGGGACCGCAGTGTTTCTAATGGCCTAGATGCCGGCCACCAGCGCCAGGCTGACGGTGTCTTGGGGGGTCACCGCGCGGCCGGAGAGCTGGTCATGCCGGTCCTCGGTGCGCACCTGGAAGTGCTGGTTGATGGTGACGCGGGCGCTCGAGGGCGTCAGGGTGTTCGAGAGGTAGAAGCTCTTGGCGGCGTTGTTGTCGAGGATCACGTCCCAGCCCTGGTTGACGCCGGCCTGCACCGTCCACGCGTCGGTGATCGGCGCGGTGACCCGGAAGCCGGTGTGGGTGAAGGGTGCGGCGTACCCAAAGAGCAGACAACGCGAGTACAGCAACGTTTGCCGGGAGTCGTTGCGTCGGCGTTCTGCAGGTGCGCGCCACCGAAGGCGTCGACGAGGCCGGTGTCCTGCAGCCGTTGCCAGAACGACTTCTCGCCGCTCGGGGTGTCGTCGGTCTTCACCACCGTGGTCTGACCCATCGCTCCGGCACTCATCACGGCGAACACGCAGAGGACCCGATTCATGCGCAGCGGAAATTCCAGTTCACAGGCCAGAAACGCCGGGCCCGTCAGGAACTCGGCGCCGCAGGTGCGCGCGCATCCTGCACGGCGCATCGCTAGGCATTTGGCTGCACACCGCTGCACGGCGCCACCGGGGAAAACCACATGAGCTTCGCACAGACCGTCTTCAGGCCTGCTTCCGCGGTCATGAACCGCCTGAGCTTCGCGAAGAAGATCGCGGTGATCGGGGTGCTGTTCCTCGTGCCGATCGCCGGGGTCACGACGCTGCTCTTCAGGAAGTACGGCGCGGAAGTCGAGAGCGCGCGCCGCGAGCGCACCGGCGTCGACATGGTTCGTCCCATCAGGGACGTGCTCAAGCAGCTGACCTTTCATCGCGATGCCCACCGCCAGTTCCTGGTGGATCACAGCGACGCGGCCCTCACCGAGCTCGGGGTGAAGATCGACTTCTCATTCGCGCGGCTCGACGCGCTCGACAAGGACTACGGCGTCGAGTTCGCGACGCGCGAGAGCTACCTCAAGATCAAGAGTGACTGGCTGACCCTCAAGCAGTCGATTCGTTCGTTGTCGGCGGTCGATGCCTACAAGGCCCACGACCTGGTCATCGACGGCCTGGGGACCTTCGCGGCGACCGCCGCCGACGGATCGGGGCTCTCGCTCGACCCCGATCTCGACAGCTACTACCTGATGGACGCCGCGGTGTTCCGCGTGCCGGGCCTCGTCGAGAACCTCGCCGACTTGCGGCGCTTCGCGGTGGACGCCGCCGAAAGCGGGAAGCTCTCGGCCGAAGACAAGACGTCGATGGTGGTGCTGGAGCGCCTGCTGTCCATGGACGACGCGAACGTCACCGGCGACCTCGGCAAGGTGTACGCCTACCGCCCGGCGATGAAGGCCCAGCTGGGCCCCACCCAGGAGAAGGCCTTCGCGGCGATGCGCCACTTCCGGACCACGGTCACCACGCAGTTGCTGGTCCCCGGGCAGCCGAAGGTCGACCCCCGCGACCTGCAGGCCGACGCCCTCCGGGCGACCGAGGAGGTCTTCGTGCTGGCGGAGCAGTCCCTGGGCGGGCTCGACGAGGTGCTCGTGGCCCGCATCCACGGCGCGGTCAGCGCCCGCAATGAGATCGTCGCCGGCCTCGCCTTCGTGCTGGCAGCGGTGGCCTACCTCTACTTCGGCTTCCTCAAGGGCGTGCGCAGTTCACTGGCGGCGATCAAGGCCGGCGCGGCGCGGCTCGCGCAGGGCAATCTCGACATCCCCGTCGACCTCGCGACCCGCGACGAACTCGGGGAGATCGGTGACTCGGTCAACCAGGTGATGCGCCAGGTCCAGGCCTTCGCCGCGGCGCAGATCGAAATGAGCCGACAGCACGATCTCGGTGCGACCTCGCATCGCCTCGACTCCGCCCAGTTCCCCGGCGCCTTCGGTTCGCTGGCCACCAAGCTCAACGAACTCGTGGGCTCACACCTCGCCCTCAACCAGCGCGTCGTCGAACTGGTGCGCGAATACTCGCGCGGCAACCTCAGCGCCGAGATGGCCGAGCTGCCCGGCGAGAAGGCCGCGATCACCGCCGCGATCAACGGGGTGAAGCACCAGCTGCTGAGCATCAACTCCGAGATCCAGGGGCTGGTGACCGCCGCGGCGCACGGCAACTTCGAGGCCCGGGGCAACGCGGGCGCCTTCGAGTTCTCGTTCCGCGAGATGGTCGCCGGTCTCAACCGCCTGATGGACACCTGCCAATCCGGCCTCGACGACGTGAGCACCATGATGGGGCAGCTCGCCGGTGGTGATCTCACGGCCCGCATGACCGGGGCCTACGAGGGCGCCTTCGATCGCATCCGCACCGACTGCAACTCGACCGCGCAGCAGTTGACCACCATCGTCGGGGAAATCCGCGAGTCCACCGAGGCCATCAACATGGCGGCCCAGGAGATCTCCATGGGCAACGCCGACCTCGCCGAGCGCACCGAGCAGCAGGCCTCGAGCCTCCAGGAGACCGCCGCGAGCATGGAAGAGCTGACCTCCACGGTGAAGGCCAACAACGAGAGCGCCTCCCAGGCCAACCAGTTGGCCGAGACGGCGAGCCAGGTCGCGGTCAAGGGCGGCACCGCGGTGGGCGAGGTGGTGGGGGTGATGCGGGAGATCGCCGACAGCAGCTCCAAGATCGTCGACATCATCTCGGTCATCGACGGCATCGCCTTCCAGACCAACCTCCTCGCGCTCAACGCCGCCGTCGAGGCCGCGCGGGCAGGGGAGCAGGGCCGTGGCTTCGCGGTCGTCGCCTCCGAGGTGCGCGGGCTCGCTCAGCGCACCGCGGCCGCGGCCAAGGAGATCAAGGTGCTCATCGGCGCCTCGGCCGAGCGCGTGGACACGGGCTCGAAGCTGGTGGCCAACGCGGGCGCGACGATGGAGGAGATCGTCAGGTCGGTGCGCCGGGTGGCGGCGATCATGTCCGAGATCACCTCGGCCTCGGCCGAGCAGAGCTCCGGCATCGAGCAGGTGAACACCGCGGTGATGCAGATGGACAAGGTGACCCACCAGAACGCCGCGCTCGTGGAAGAAGCCGCCGCCGCCGCCAAGTCCATGGAAGAGCAGGCCAACGCGCTCTCTGCGTCGGTCGCGGTGTTCCGCACCGAGGCCCAGGTGGTGGCGGCGCCGGTCGTGGCCCCGCGGCCCCAGGTCAGCGTGCCGACCCTGCCGGCGCCGCGGGCACGGGCCCCGGAGCGCCGCGCCCACTCGTAGTCGCGGCTACTCGAAGGCCAGCGCGCGCTCGAAGTCGCTGGGGTTGCTCGAGGCTTCCTTGGCGACCTCAGCGGTGATCTGGCCGGCGCGTAGCAGCTGCACCAGGTGCTGATCGAAGCTCTGGGTGCCGAGGATGTCGTGGCTCCGCTCGAGGAAGTCTTTGATCTCGTGGGTGCGGTTGGGGTCCTTGATGAACTCCACCACCGAGATGTTGGAGACCATGATCTCCGCGGCCACCACGCGGCCCTTGCCCGAGGCATGCGGCAGGAGGCGCTGCGAGATGCTGCCCTTCAAGTTCTCGGAGAGGCGGTTGCGCACGCCGGTCTGCGCCTCGGGGGGGAACACGCCGATGATGCGGTTGATGGTGCGGTAGGCGTCCTGGGTGTGCACCGTGGAGAGCACGAGGTGGCCGGTCTCGGCGGCCTTGATGGCGATCTCGATGGTCTCGGCGTCGCGCATCTCGCCGACGAGGATCACGTCCGGGTCCTGGCGCATGGCCGCGCGCAGCGCCTTGCCGAAGCTCGGGGTGTCGGGGCCGATCTCGCGCTGCATGAGCCGCGAGAACTTGTCTTCGTGCACGAACTCGATCGGGTCTTCGATCGTCACGATGTTCTTGCGGTAGTGCTGGTTGATGTAATTGACCATCGCCGCGAGGGTCGACGACTTGCCCGAGCCGGTGACGCCGGTGACGAGGATCAGGCCGCGGTCTTCCTGGCTGATCTTTTCCAGCACCTTGGGCAACCCCAGCTTCGCGAAGTCGGGGATCACCAGGGGGATCGAGCGCATCACCGCCCCGAGGTGCCCCTTGTTGCGGAAGATGTTCGCGCGGAACCGGCCCACGCCCTCGAGCGGGTAGCTGGTGTCCCAGTCCTGCAACTCTTCGATGGAGCCCTTGTAGAGGCCCTGGGCGAGCAGGTGCCTGGCGATGCGAACGGTGTCTTCAGGCTGCAGCGCCGGCACCTTCACCGGCAGCAGCTGGCCGTTGACGCGCAGCGCGGGCGAGGCGCCCACCTTGAAGTGCACGTCGGAGGCGCCGTTCTTCACGGCGGCCGTGAGGAACTGATTGAAGGTCGCGAGTTCCATGAGCGGTGGGTTCCCTTTTCTCGTTTTAGCGAACGAAGACCTGCGCCTTGGCGAGCTGCGCGTTGGTGCGGCGCAGGCGCTCGGCCATGGTGCGAATGAACGATCGGTAGACCTTCACGGCCAGCTTGTCGTCGCTGCCCAGCAGGGCCTCGAAGCCGGCCCGCGGCAGCTTGAGCAGCCGGCAGGGGCCCGCGGTGGTGATGCGCGCGCTGGTGAGCACGTCGTCGATGAGTGACATCTCGCCGAAGAGCTCGCCCTCGCGGAGCCTTCCGATCTCCTCGTTCGCCTCGTGGGTGCCGTTCAGGTCGGCGTCGCGCGAGACGATCACCTCGCCCTTGCCGATCACGTAGAGCGCGTCGCCCAGCGCGTTCTGTTCGATGACGATGGTCCCCGCCGGCACATCCAGGTACTGGATGAGGCCGCCGAGGCGCGTCGTCTCGTCGAAGGTGAGCTTCTGGAAGAGGTGGAGCTTCTGCAGCAGCTCCACGCCCTCGAATTCCCCGAATCCCGTCAGTTCGAGTTCCACGGCGCGAAACCTTACGCCATCTGGTTTTGGGTACAGTGCCTTTCGACGATGAGCCTCGCGAGCGAACGACGAATCGACCCCCGGTATGGCGCGCACTTCGACGTGCGCTTCTCTCGCGCGACCGACGCGGCGAGGGCGTTCAACGCCTTCTCGGTGAACTTCTCGTCGGGCGGGCTGTGCCTGCGCTCGTCCACGGCGTACCCCGTGGGCGAGGCGCTCTCGATGTCGCTGAGCATCGAGGGCGAACTCTTCGAGCTCGAGGGCGTCGTCTCGTGGGTGCGCGGCGAGGCCGTGGGCGTGCGCTTCGTGAACCTGAAGCCGGCGGTGCGCGCACAGCTCGAGCGCGTGGCCCGGGCCCTGGCCGCGCGCGGTGCGCCGCTCACTTGAGGCGGAAGACGGCGCTCTCGGCCTGCTCGAAGCCGCAGGCCCGGAAGAACGCGCTCAGATCGCCGTTCACCGCGCCGTAGGTCTGCAGCTCGAGGCGCTTGACCGACAGCACCTTGGCGCGCTCGACGACCCGGCGCAGCAGCTCGCGGCCCACGCCCTTGCGCCGCCAGGCCGGGGCCACGTTGAGCTCGTCGATGGTCGCCGCGCGGCCGCCGGTCTTGAGCACCGGGCGGTGGCTCAGGGTGATGAAGCCGATCACCTTGTCGAGCTGATCGGCGGCCACCAGCAGCTCCATCTCGGGGTGGCTGATGATCCAGGTCACCGTGTTGGGGTCGGCGGACAGGCCGAACTCCGCGAGCAGCGCCACGATGGGGCTCGCGTCACCGCGTCGGGCGGGGCGTACCTTGTAGCCCTGGATGGGCGGCTGGCTGGGCGAGGAAACCAAGATGGAGGTGCAGTCTAGGCCTGTGGGACCCGCGGTAAAGAAAGACGGTCACACGTCGACGAGGAACACCTCGACGGCCAGGTCGAGCAGTTCCCGGGAGAGGGACGGCGGCTGGCCCCGGTAGCGGGCGGCGTCCTTGACCAGCATCACCAGGTCCCGGGGGTGGCAGCTGCGCAGCGAGAGCCCGCGTTCCTTGTAGGTGTGCTCGAGCAGGTAGCTGACGGCCTGGTCGACGTAGGGGATGCCCGCGGCCTCGCACACCCGGCGGAAGATGGTGCGGTACTGCGCCTCGTCCGGGTTGCCGACCTCGATCTTGTACTTGATGCGCCGCAGGAAGGCCTCGTCGACCAGTTCCTTGGGGTCGAGGTTCGTCGAGAAGACGATCAGCTGGTCGAAGGGGATCTCGAACTTCTTGCCGGTGTGCAGGGTCAGGAAGTCGACGCGCTTCTCCAGGGGCACGATCCAGCGGTTGAGGAGATCGGTGGGGTGCACCTTCTGGCGACCGAAGTCGTCGATGAGCAACATGCCGCCGTTGGCCTTCACCTGGAACGGCGCCTCGTAGAAGCGCGCGGTCTCCGAATAGATGAGGTCGAGAGTCTCGAGGGTGAGCTCGCCGCCGACGATCACCGCCGGGCGCCGGCAGACCTCCCAGCGGTGGTCCATCTCGAAGCTCTGGCGCCGGCCCGAGGCGTCGCGGCCCAGCTCGAGCGACATCGGGTGGTGCACCAGGCGATCGAAGACCTTGACGATCTGCCCATCGATCTCCAGGCAGTGGGGAATGAAGGCCTCGCCGCCGAACATCGCGCTGATGGCCTCGGCCAGCGACGTCTTGCCGTTGCCCGGGGGCCCGAAGAGGAACAGCGAGCGCCCCGAGTTCACCGCCGGCCCCAGCTTGTCGACGATGGTCTCGGGCACCACGAGGTGGCTGAGGGCCAGCTCGAGCTGCTTCTTGCTGACCGTGGGCGTCTCGCGCGTCTGCTGCTGGATGAGCGAGCTGTACTGCTCGATGGGCACCGGCGCCGGCCCCACGTAGGTGGTGCGCCCCAGCGCGTCGCGGGCGTACTCCCGGCCCTTGTCGGTGAGCTGGAAGTCCACCGACACGCGGCCAAAGCCCTTGCCGCCGCGCATGTCGACCAGCTTCTCGGTGGCGAGGAAGTCGATCACCTGCTCGACGACGCCGGTCCACGGCAGCCGCAGCTGGTCGGCCACCTCGGCCCCGGTGGCCATGCCCTGGTAGTAGAAGAACTTGAGCGCCAGGTCGGACAGCAGGCCCATCTTCAGGCCGGTGTCCTCGAGCGACTTCGGCTCGGGCGGGGCCAGCTCGAGGATCTTCGGGTTCTCGAGGTTGAACGGGTTGGGCGTTTCCTGCGTGGCGTTCGCCTCGAAGACGCTGGTGCGGCGGTTCGTCATGGGAACGCGGGAGCGTAGCTCAGACGTAGGTCAGCCAGTGCTCGTAGCGCGGCTCGTGGCCGCGAACGACGCGGTAGTAGAGCTCCTGGATGGAGCGGGTGATCTCGCCGGGCGTGCCCTCGCCGACCTGCCGGTTGTCCACCTCGCGCACCGGGGTGACCTCGGCGGCGGTGCCGGTGAAGAAGACCTCCGCGGCGATGTAGAGCGCGTCGCGCGTGAACGAGACCTCTTCCACCGGGCGGCCCTGGTCGCGTAGCAGCTCGATCACCGTGTCGCGGGTGATGCCGCGCAAGATGGGCGACGAGAGCGAGGGGGTGCGCACCACGCCGTGGCGGCCCGCGCAGAAGATGTTCTCGCCCGAGGCCTCGGCCACGAAGCCCGAGATGTCGAGGAGGATCGCCTCGTCGTAGCCGGCCATCACCGCCTCGCGCTTGGCGAGGATCGAGTTGACGTACTGGCCGGAGATCTTGCCCCGCACCATGTTCACGTTGACGTGCATGCGGGTGTAGCTCGAGACCTTGGCGCGAATGCCTTCCTTCATGCCCTTCTCGCCCAGGTAGCTCCCCCATTCCCACGCGGTCACCGCGACGCGGGTCTCGTTCTGGGCGCCCAGGCCCATCGCGCCGTCGCCCATGAAGGCCACCGGCCGCAGGTAGGCGCCGTTGGGGAACTTCGCGTCTTGCACCTCGAGCACGTCGATGCAGGCCTGGACGAGCTGGTCCTCGGTGTACGGCATCTTGAGGAGGATGATGTGCGCCGAGTCGAGGAACCGGCGGATGTGCTCGCGCAGGCGGAAGATGGCCAGCTTGCCGTTCTTCGCCCGGTACGCGCGGATGCCCTCGAAGACGCCCAGGCCGTAGTGCAGCGCGTGGGTCATCACGTGCACCGTCGCGTCACCCCAGGGGATCAGCTTCCCGTCCATCCACACCTGGTCGGCCTTCACCACCGCGTTCGACGTCGAGGACGCGCTCATGCGCTCGCGTTTCGCACTGTGAGCGGGTCAATTCAACCCGCAAACCAGCCACGCCTCACGTCACCTCCGTGACGGAGTCCCCGCGAGAAGCCGCTGATCTCACGGACTTCGCGCGCGCTGGGCGCGGCCCCTGGCACGGCACGGTCGATGCTGTGGTGGGCCGCCACGAGCGTCCCGTGATCGCGACCCTTCTTGCCCTCTGCCTCGCCGGCGCGCCCCATGCGCCCTCCCCGACAGCCGGGGCGGAGGTGGATCTGGTCTACGGCGTCTACGGCGCGCTTCACCCGCCGCGCACGAGCAGCGTGACGACGCCGCCGGCGACGCCCGCGCCGATGCCCTCCCCGGGCTGGAGCCGGGAGGTGCGCCTGTTGCGCACGGAGCGTGCCCAGCTGGACCTGGAGCGCCAGGCCGTGGCGGCCGAGCGTCGGGAGTTGCTCGAGGTGAAGGCCGCGATCGACGGCGCACTGCGGGGCCTGCGGGCCGAAGTGGCGCGCCTCGAAGGTCGCGCGCCTCCCGAACCCGTCTCGGCCCTTTCCCGGCCACCGCGACCCTGGTCGAGGCCCCGAGCCCAGGAGCTCGACGTGCTGGCCCGCACCGTGAGGTCGATGAAGCCCGAGGCCGCCATCGCCGTCGTGCAGCGCGCCGACCCGAACCTCGCCGCGGCGCTGCTCAGCCAGTTCGCGCCGGCCGAGCGCGGCGTGCTGCTGGGCGCGCTCAAGCCCGACGTGGCGGCGCGCCTGCTCTCGCTGATGGCGGCGCGGCCCGCGAGTCCCGGGGGGCGCTGACGGGCCGCCGAGCGCTCGCCCTCGTCGCGGCGCTCAGCGTCGCGGCCTGCCTCGAGTTGCCCGACCGCGCAGCAGCGCCCGGCGACGAGGCCCCCGTCTTCCAGGCCGCGGGCGCGCTCGGGGGCTGTGGTGGCTCCAGCGCTGGCGCCGGAGGCAGCGCGGGCGGTGGTCGCGCCCCGGCCGCGCTCCATCCGCCCGACGCCGGCGTCCTCCTCTCGAGCACGCTGACCCAGGTCGCCTACCTCAAGGCCTCGAACACGGGCCCCGGCGATGGCTTCGGCGACGCGTTGGCGCTCTCGGCCGACGGCGCCCGACTCTCCGTGGGGGCCCCGCTCGAGAGCAGTTGTGGTGCGCCGGCCAACAACGGGTGCCCCAACGCCGGCGCGGTCTACCTCTTCGCCCGCGGGCCGACCGGGTCCTGGTCGCAGGTCGCCTATTTCAAGGAGCCTGACCCGGGCGTAGGCCACCTGCTGGGCTTCACCGTCGCGCTCTCGGGAGACGGCGCCACCCTGGCCACCGCGGCCCTCGGCCGGGAGAACAACGCGGGCGCGGTCT
The DNA here is from genome assembly GCA_903905455.1 of uncultured Archangium sp. GTDB lineage: Bacteria > Myxococcota > Myxococcia > Myxococcales > Myxococcaceae > Archangium_A. The sequence goes on along the minus strand of CAIVGN010000051.1, from coordinate 12,663 downwards.
TCGTGTTCCGCGAGGTCTCCGGTGCCTGGGCGCTGGCGACGACGCTCCAGGCGTCCAACCACGAAGCCGGCGACGGGTTCGGCGTCTCGCTGGCCGTCTCGCGCGACGGTGCCACCGTGGCCGTGGGGGCCAGCGGCGAAGACAGCAGCGCGAACACCGTCGACGGTGATGGACTCGACAACCTCTTCGGGAAGTCGGGCGCGGCCTACGTCTTCGGCCGCGACGCGGGCGGCGCCTGGTCGCAGCAGGCCTACCTCAAGAGCTTCGACGCCGACGTGGGCGACGCCTTCGGGTCGAGCCTCTCGCTCTCGGACGACGGCGACACGGTGGTGGTCGGGGCTCCCTTCAGGGCGAGCGTCGGCGCGGTCTACGTCTTCCGACGCTCCGGCGCGGCGTGGGCCTTCGACACCCCGATCCTCTCGACGGCCCCGGACGTCGACGATCGCTTCGGCGGTGCGGTCGCGCTCTCGGGCGATGCGCTGCGCCTCGCCGTGGGGGCCGCGCATGAAGACGGCGCGGCACGCGGGGTGAACAGCGCCGAGGGCATCGACGACTCGGTGAGCAACGCCGGCGCGGCCTTCGTGTGGCGCCGGCCGGTCTCGGAAGCCTGGGCTGCCGAGGCCTACGTCAAGGCGAGCAATACCGGCCTCGAGGACAACTTCGGCGACGAGCTCGTGCTCTCGGGGGACGGATCCACGCTGGCCGTCTCCGCGCGCGACGAAGGCAGCTCGGCGCGGAACGCGGGTGGTGACCAGTCCAACGACATGGCGGTGGGGGCGGGGGCCGTCTACGTGCTGTCCTGGTCGCGGCTACCAGTCGAGCCGGGCCGACACCCCGGGCCCCGAGGCCCAGGTGAAGGCCACGTGCACCGGCTCGGGCGCGGGCAGGAGCGACCAGACGGCGCTGGTGATCACCGCCGCGAGGCCCAGGCCCAGGCCCACCCAGGCCGCGGGGTACACCCCCTGGACCATGGCGCGCGCCAGCCCCGCGTCCACGGCGTTGGCCTCCGTGGGGTTGACCAGGTTCTGGGCGTAGCGGTTCCACACGGTGATGCTGGCCGCGAGCGCCGCCACCGACACGAGGGACAACGCGCCGCCGCCGATCAACAGGCCGCGGCGCGCGCCCAGCGTAGGGACGCCGGGGTCGGGCGCGGTCGGCGCGACCGTCGCTCGTGGCGCGGCCGCCGGCGTGGGTGTCGGCTCGAGCTCGAGCCGGGGCAGCACCACGACGTGCCGCGCGCCGGCGGTGAGCTCCAGGGTCACGCGCACGGGAATCCGGGACGGGCCTCGGGCCTCCACGGTGCCGGGGCCCGGGGCGAGCACCAGCTCTTCGTCACAGGCCACCGTTCGTGTGCCCACGCTCACGTGGATCGCGCTGGCGGGCGCCTCGCAGCGCACGGTCAGGCGGGCGAGCTGGGGCTCGAGCGCCGCGAGGCGCGCCGTGGCCGCGGCGAACCGCTCGGGCTCTTCGTCCCGCCAGGCCCAGTCCTTCGCGTCGGTGAAGAGCCGCCAGGCCTGCGGGGCATGCTTCAGGCGATCGTGGCAGTCGGCGAGGTTGAGCAAGGTGCCCAGCGTGGGCTGCAGCGCGTAGCTCTGCTCGAACGACCGGAGCGCCGCCTCGAGCTGCCCCAGCTTGAGCTCCTTGCGACCCTGGTCGAAGAGGTCCTCCGACGAACCGGGGGTCGCCAAGAGCACGAGCGCCAGCAGCACGGGGAACACCGGCAGCACCATGGTCGATCGCGCTACGGGGGCGGCGCGAGCTGCGGCAGGGGCGCCATCACCCGCGCGATGACCTGCATGTCCCACGCGAGCGCGCTGCGGCCGATCTGCACCGCGTCGAGCAGTTGCTCCACCGTGGGGACGATCACCAGCGGCCCCAGGGTCTTGCGGAAGTCGTGCACCAGGTGGGCGAAGGGCCGGTTCTTCGAGACGTTGAGCTCGGCGAGGCGCTCGAGGCCCAGCCACAGCGGGGTGGTGAGCTTCATCGAGAACCCGTTGAGCGCGAGGATGAACGCGTTGCGCGTGCCGATCTCGCCCTTGTGCACCGCGCGCCAGGCCGCCCGGGCCGGCAGGTTGTCCACCAGGCCCCCGTCGATGAAGCGCGCGATGCCGTGGTCGCCCATGTACTGGTTGAGCAGCGAGTGCATGCGCGGGTCGTTGCGGAACACGTCGTAGTGAATGATGCCCGGCAGCGCGCTCGAGAACCCGGCCGCGTCGAGGGCGTCGAACTGCTCGGTGCCCTCGTCGGCGCCCAGGTGCACCCGGGTGAGGATGTCGGGCCGCGCGGTGAACTCGGCGATGGCCGAGAACCACCGGGGCAGGATGAGCGGGTTGAGCAGCCAGCGCGGCGAGAGCGAGATCAGCTTCTCGTAGAACTCGAGCGGGTGGGGCAGCTTGCCGGCGCGAATGCCGCTGACCGCGATGATCGTCTTCACCGGCAGCTCGGAGAGCTTCGGCCCATCGTTGCCTCGGCTGTCGACCCCGAAGTACCGGCCCAGGCCACTGCGCAGGTACAGCCGCAGCGCCGCGGGTACGCCGTAGCGGTTCTCGGTCGACAGGGTGCGGAACAACTTCCGCCACGACAGCGAGCGCACGATGCCCACCACCTCGTCCTGCTCGAAGCGCACCATGCGGCTGCGGAACAGCGCGAGGATGCTGCCCATCGAGGTGCCCACCAGCAACTTCGGCTGCAGCCCGTACTCGTCGAGCAACGACATCACGCCCAGGTACACGTAGGCCGTGCCCCCGCCGCCGCCCATCACCAGCACCAGGGCCTTGTGGCGCAGCTCGCGGTCGATGGCCTCGAAGGGCAGCCGGTTCGCGAAGCGCCGCACCAGCTGGTCGCGGGTGTTGATCGTCCGTTCCTTGAGATCGCGCAGGTGGGGGAGCAGCGCCGAGCGCTGAATGGGCCCCTTCGCGGGCAGGAGCACGGGGCCCAGGCGTCGCGTGAGATCTTCGCGGAAGGGCTGGAGGAACGCGCCCACCCCGACGTCGCGACCTTCGTGGTTCACCTTGTAGAGGCGCGCCAGCGAGAGCGCGGTCCGCAGCACCGCCTCTTCGTGGGCGTCGAGGAGCTTCGGGTCCGCGATGGCCGCGCGCACCAGCGCCAGCTCCATCTCCTCGAGGGGCCGGGTGATCTCGAAGCGTTCCTTGAGCCTCACCGCTTCTGTTTGCCCAGCAGGCGCAGCTCGCGCAACGCCTCGGTGCAGTCAGGGTTCGCCTGGATGGCCTTCTCGAACTGGCGCTCGGCGCGATCCGGCCGCCCCGTCGCCTTGTGGATGTAGCCCAGGAACAGGTAGCTCTTGTCGAGCTTGGGGTTGAGCGTCACGGCTTGCTCGATGGCGCGCATCGCGTCTTCGGCCTGGTTCGGGTCGGCCTGGAAGAGCGCCCAGCCTTCCCACGCGTGGAACTCGCCTTCTTCCGGGTAGAGGGTGATCGCCTCGCGGAAGAGCTTGTGCGCCTCGGCGTACTGCCGGTTGCGCATCAGGTCTTCGCCGCGCTGGAACTTGCCCTCGGCCGCGAGGATCTTGCCCACGTCGGCGTCTTCGGGGCGCTTCTCGCCGTTGGCCAGCTCGGCGACGTAGCGCTTTCGCTCGTTGGGGTCGGTCAGGGTGTCGTGGGCGCTGGAGATGAGATCGTAGATCTGCTGCGCCACCGCCCGGGTCTCGGCGCTCGCCGACGAGAAGTGCTTGTCGGGGTGGTATTCCTTGGCGAGCGCGAAGTACGCGCGCTTGATCTCCTCGCGCGTGGCGCTCTGCTTCACCCCGAGGATCTCGAAGTAGTCGAGCTTGCGCATGGCGGAGATCTTCGCGACCAGCTTCTCGCGCTGCACGCTCTCCTGGCCCGTCACCCGGGGCAGGCTCACCACCTCCGAGAGCTCGGGCAACAGCGAGCCGGCCGACCTTGCGAACACCGGGGCGGGCGCCTTTTCGCGGATGCCCACGCTCGCCGAGGGGGAGGCCCCGGGCGGCGGGAGATCGAGGCGGGCCATGGGCTGCGCGAGCTTGGCGTCGCTCCAGGGCAGGTCGAGCGGCGGCTCGGTCGGCGGCGGGGGCGGGCGCTTGTGGGCCGGCAGCGGCGGAGGCATGGGCGGCGGCATCGACGGCAACGGGGGCGGCATCGGCGGCGGCTTCTCGGCCTTCACTGCCGCGGCCATCTCCGAGAACGACAACCGGGGCTTGCCCTCGGCGTGGTCCTTCTTGAACGACACCATCTGCGCGCACTTCATGGCGAAGAAGAAGCGATCGGTCTCGAAGGGGGGGAGCACCTCGAGCGCGCGCAAGGTGGCGAGCGTCTTGTGCCCGTCGGCGAGCAGCAGCAGTTCCTGGTCTTCGGCGCCGAGGCCCGCGTCCTGCAACGCGTAGAGCGGGTCCTGGGCGGGGTGCACGTACTGCTGGTCGCGCCCGTGGAAGGCCCGGGCGAGGCGCTTCTCGTCGTAGGTGCGCTTGACGCCCTCGAAGATGAGCTGCGCGCAGGTCATGCCGATGGACAACGGCTCGGACGGCAGCGGCGCGTCGGGGATGAACTGGTACTCGCCGTCGTCCCAGCTGAAGGCGTCGTAGATCTTGTGCTGGAGCTGCAGCACCAGCGAGTGCTGGAGGTTGTGCGGGCTGATGCAGCCCATCTCGATGAGCACCGTGCCCTGCTGGCGCTTGCTGCCCTTCATGCGGCGCAGCGACTCTTCGCACTCGGCCTCGGAGATCATCTTCTCCTTGACCAGCACCCGGCCGAGGCACTCGATGAGCAGGTTCGACTTCACCAGCTCGGGCGTGCCCTCGCGGAAATAGACGATCTTCTTCACCGTGCCGCGCCGCAGCCGCACCGCGCCGCCGAACCGCGTGCGGTAGGCATCAGCGACGATCTGGGCGAACGACTTGTCCTTGATGTTCGCCCACGGGGCCTCGGGCTCCCGCTTCGGGGCCGGCGCCGCGGGGGCTTCCTGCTCGTCCGGCTCTTCGACCGGCGGCGGGGGCGGCTGCTGCTTCGGAATGCGGCTCGTCTCGCGGCGGGTGGGCCGCGCCACGCGCACGGTCGGGCCTTCGATCACCGGAGGGGGCGGGGGCGTGGGGGCCGCCTCGGGCAGCTGGCGCTCGACGTCCTCGGCCTCCTCGCGCTGGGCGGTGTCGGCCATGAACTCGCCGGTCACGTCGTCTTCTTCGATCGGCGGGGGCGGCGGCTGGGGCGCGGCGGCCTTCGGGTAGCGATCGCCCAGGGCGTCCATCATCGTGCCGCGCAGCAGCTTCAGGTCCAGGGGCTTCTCGAGCAGCGCGAAGGCCCCGTGCTTTTCCACCGCTTCGCGCTGGTGCACCGGGTTCTTGTACACGCCGGAGATCATGATGAGCGGCACCCGCTTGCCCCGGGGCAGGGCGCGGATCTTCCTGGCCACCTCGTAGCCGCTGAGCGCCGGCAGCAGCAGGTCGAGCAGCACGATGTCGAAGGGCTTCTTGGCGAAGGTCTGCAGCGCCCACTCTCCGTCGCGCTCCACGGTGACCACGAAGCCCTGCTTGGTGAGCGCATCGGCCAGGACACGCTGCACGCTGCGGTCGTCGTCGACGATGAGGACGTTTACGGTTTCTGAGCGCGACAAAGTGGTCGGAGCCTAGGCGACCTCTGAATGTGCGGGTAAGTGGTAAGTCGTAGTCGCCGTCTGGCCTCTTCTTGCTCGGAGTCTCCCCATGTCCCCACGCCTGCTCCTCGCGTCCGTCCTCCTGTCTTCCCTTGCCTTCGCGCAGGGCACCGAGGGCCCCGCGGGCACGCCCACCACGGCGGCGGCCGCCGAGAGCGACGCCCCCGAGGCGAAGGAGGCCAAGGAGCTGCTCACCAGGTACCTCACCGCGGTGAAGGCCAGGAAGTGGGCCGACGCGAAGAAGCTGCTGCACCCGAAGACCATCGAGGCCATCGCCGAGCGCAAGAAGCGCATGGGCAAGGAAGATCACCCCATGGCCCCGTGGTTCCACGAGAAGGAAAACTACGTGCTCAAGGAGTTCAAGGTGGGCGCTGCCTCGCTCGGGGCCCTGGGCACCATCGTCGTCGAGACCACCGAGGACAACTACCAGGTCGCCGACAAGGGCATGGCCAACGGCGAGACCTCCGCCTACCTCCTCGGAAAGAAGGACGGGAAGCTCTTCGTCGTCGACAAGAAGCGCGGCGAGACCTTCACCAGGGACTCGGTGAAGCTCGGCTACAAGGGCTGGTTCGACAAGATCGAGAAGCCGGCCGAAGCGGCGCCGGCCGCCGAGTAATCAGCCCTGCGCGGCGAGGGCGTGGAGCTGGGGCCTGGCCCGTTCCACGTCCGCCTCGTGCTTGAGCACCAGGTTCAAGGTCTGGGCGACCAGCTCCGCCGACAGCGTGTCGGCGTTGAGCAGCACCAGGGCCTGGGCCCAGTCGAGCGTCTCGGAGATCGAGGGCGCCTTCTTGAGCTCCATCTTCCGCAGCTTGGCCACCGCGTTGACCACCTGCTCGGCGAGCTTCTCGGGCACCCCCGGCAGCCGCGAACGGACGATGGACAGCTCGCGCTCCCGGGTGGGGTAGTCGATGTACAGGTGCAGGCAGCGCCGCTTGAGCGCGTCGGACAGCTCGCGGGCGTTGTTCGACGTCAACACCACGCGCGGAATGTGCCGGGCCTTGATGGTGCCCAGCTCGGGCACGGTGACCGCGTTCTCCGCCAGCACCTCGAGGAGGAAGGCCTCGAACTCCGGGTCGGCCTTGTCCACCTCGTCGATGAGGAGCACCGCGGGCTTCTCGCTCAGCAGCGCCTTCAAGATGGGCCGGGGCAGCAGGAACCGCTCTGAGAAGAACACCGCGTCAGAAGAGGCCACGCGGTCGGCGGCTTCCTTGATCGAGGTCGCGCCCGTCATCAGCTCGCCGATCTTGTCCTTGAGCAGCTGGGTGTAGAGCAGCTGCTTGGCGTACTCCCACTCGTAGAGCGCCTTCGACTCGTCCAGCCCCTCGTAACACTGGAGCCGGATCAGCTCTCGCCCCAGCGACGACGCCAGGGCCCGCGCGAACTCGGTCTTGCCCACCCCCGCCGGGCCTTCGATCAGCACCGGCTTCTCGAGCCGGTCCATGAGGAACGCGGCCGTCGAGATGTCCCGCGAGGGCAGGTAGCCCACGCCGGCCAGTCGCTGCGACGCGTCGGTGATGTCGGCGAAGGTGCTCATGGCCCGCGCTCTTACCGGCTTCGGCCAGCCGCGTCAGCCGTCGCCGCTCTGACACGAGCGTCACACCGGCGCTGTGGCGCAGGTGCCGCGAACCACCCGCAAGGCACGACCGACTCAGGGGGCCGCGCGGCGGAACCGGCCGGAAGCACGGCGCAACGCGGGTGCGCGAAGGCAGGCACGTGGGCTGCAGTGCACTCGGCCTGACCCTCGCGGGTCAGGGTGGGACACGAGACCATGTTGCGAACGATGACCCTGGTGCTGTTGGTGGTGGTGCCCGGCGGCCTGCTGGTCCTGGCGGCCTTCATCCTCGCGCGCACCGTCGCCCACCAGATGCAGCTCGAGCAGGGCCCGGGGGGGCGTCGGCTGGCCCGGGCGCTGGCGACCGTCAGCTTCCGCGACGTCTGGTCGAGCGCCCGCCGCGGCCTGCACTGACCTTCGCCCTCACGGCCAGTGGAAGTACTGGGCCGGGCCTTCGAGATCGCCTGACTGGCCCGCGCCCTCGATGAACACCCCGTAGACCGAGATCTGGCCGTCGGCCGTCAGCGCGCTCACCGGCGGCTGGGGGGCCGAGGTCGAGCCGCGGGGGTCGAGCACGCGGGTGTCGGACACCTTCAGCGTCGGGAGCACGAACCAGCCCTTGCCGTTGGTGGTGGCCGGCGTGCGGTCGAGATCGAAGGGCACCAGGTACTGGCGGTAGTCGCCCACGCCCATGCTGTTGCGCGGCCCGGCCACGAAGCTGAAGGCGAAGGTCCCGTCGGGCAGCGGCGCGAACTGCGGCGAGAAGGCGAACCAGGTCTCGGACACCGGCTTCTGCGGCAACACCACGCTGGTGTTCTGGTCGACCAGGAACACGTTGAGGTGCGAGCCGGTGCCCCAGGCGCGCGACACGGTGCTGTAGAGCGAGACGAACACCGTGCTGGCCTGCGAGCCGGTGAGCACCGTGGTGAAGGCCCCGACCGCGCGGCCGGTCTTCGGGTGAATGGCGACCGTGGTCCAGTCTTCGGGCAGGGCGCTGGCCTGGGCGCTGGGCGTCATGCGCGAGGCCGCGGTGAAGGCGCCGGCGCCCTCGCGCGACACGCCGTAGGGCTCGGTGTCCGACGCACCGCCGGTCAAGAGCCGGGTCCCGGTGAAGGTCACGTGCACCACGCCGTTGCCGGGGTGGGTGGCGATGGCCGGGTGCGACGGGGCGAAGACCGCGGTCACGCCCGCGTCGGGGCTGATGGAGGTGAAGGCCGGCGTGCGCAGGGCGACGTCGAGGCTCGGGGTCAGCTCGCGGACGATCAGCGCCTCGGTCTCGGCCGTCACCAGCAGCGCGCCGCCGTTCTTCCAGGGCGCGATGTCGCAGTCGCGGATGATCTCGCCCACGCCGCCGTCGTCAGGCAGCGGCGGCTCGAAGGTGGTGGCCACGCGGCCCCAGGTGCGGCCGCGATCGTCGCTCTTCTGCACGCGCACGCCGCGCCCCACCACGTAGCAGGCGTAGAGCGCCTGGTTGTCGGGGTTGACGGTGAGGTGAACGCGCGAGCCGGTGGTGTCGAGGCCGAAGCTGGTGGTGGCCTCCTCGGTGAAGTCCAGGCCTCGCGCCGAGCTGGGGTGGGCGATGAGCTGGCCTTCCTGCTCGAGGGCCAGGGTCACGCGCGCGGTGTCCCAGGCGGCGACGTCGGGGCGCCTTGCGGCCACCGAACCCACGGCGGTGAGCGGGGTGATCGACGGCGGGCGCGGGGTGAGGCCCACCTCGTTGGAGATCATCGGCAGCGGCTGGGTGCCCGCGTCGCGCGTCTGGCCACCGGGCATGAACACGCCCCCGTCGTCGCTGGTGCGCTGGCAGATGCCCGGCGCGAAGCACTGGTACGAGTTGGGGCAGGTGTTGGCGCTGCCCGAGACGCACGTCTGCGACTTGCACTGGCCCAGGTCGCAGACCCGCGCCACGGTGCACTCGTTGTTGCTCAGGCACTCCACGCCCGCGTCGCGCGTCATGGCCTGGGCTTCCGGCTGGCCGATGAGCACCTCGCCGGCGGCGTTGAGGGCCACCACGAAGTAGCGCCGCCCGCTCATGCCCGCGTCGGGGATGGTGAGGTTGATCGACGCGCCGGGGGTGAACTCGCGCTCGACGCGGTTGGCGCCCAGGGCATCGGTCTCCACCAGCAGCCACTTCTCGACGGTCGCCAGGCGGCGCGTGTCCCAGGCCAGGGCCACGGTGTCGGCGTTGGCCACGCCCAACAGGGTCACGCCGTTGCCACCGTCGACCATCGGCTGGGGGCCCGCGTCAGGCACGCCGGCATCGAAGGGCAGCGCGTTGGCGAAGAAGGCGTCGAGGCAGGGCCGCGAGAGCGCCGCGAGCTGGCCGGTGCAGCCTTCCTGCTGGAGCTTCCACGCGTCCTTCGCGGTGGCGCTGCAGGTGGGGAGTTGCTCGGTGCAGGTGATCACCGTGTCGAGCAACTGCTGGTCGGCGTCGCTGCAGGACTTGAGGTTGTTGCTGCACATCGCGCCGAGCAGCGGCGAGACGACGTCGCCGCAGTCGCCCTTCTTCTTGCTGGCCGCCTGGCTCGAGCGGTCGCACAGCGTGGGAGCGCAGCCGGTGAGCAGCGCGGCGAGGGCAGAGACGGTGACGGCGATTCGCAGGGACATCAGGGGTTCCTCACAGGGGCCGGCGACAGGCGTACGCGCGTCGTCTACCCGGTGAGGTGGCCTGGTGTCACCCGCCGGGGTTGATGCCGGTGACGATGGTCGTCAGGTCGAGCCCGCCGGTGTAGCCGTAGCTCACGTAGGCGTCGTAGCCGTGCACGGTGACGCCCGCGCCCGGGAGCACCTGCTGGCCGGCCTGGGGCGTGACCTCGACGGTGTGCGTGCCCGTGCCCACGGGGTGGTTCTTGGTCTGGAAGAGGGTGCCGGGAATGGTGCTGAAGCCGGTGACCACCACGCCGTCGACGCGCACCGCCTGCACCTTCGACGAGTCGATGGTCAGGCCCAGGTAGTTGTCCTTGAGGCCCGTCGAGGCGAGCACGGTGTAGCGGCTGCGCCACTGCTCGATGGGCGGCAAGAGCACCATCGAGGGGTCGCCCTGCTGCGGGTCGGTCGCCGCGCCGGTCAGCGTTCCCTGGCCGGGGAAGAACTGCGCCACCGCGATGGGGTTGGTGGCGGTGACCGTGAAGGCCCGCGTCGACTTGAACTCCACGAACGAACCGCCGGCCAGCGCGCAGGTGTTCGTCTGCAGGTTGCCGCTGGTGCAGTTGAGGGGGACCACCACGTCGGTCGCCGCCGGGGGCGGGGTAATGGTCAGGGTGGTTGCCGCGCCCGCGACGATCTTGAAGTGATCGGGCGGCGGGTTGGTGGAGAAGGTGTCGTTGTTGAGCCGCAGCGGGTGGCTGGGCAGGGCGACGAAGTTCTTGCCCCAGGTGTTGAAGGGGAAGATCTGCTCCTCCACGTGGTCGCAGGCGGCGCGGTTCCACGGCACCTGGAGGCAGGCGCTGCCGCCGAAGAGCGCCACCGGCTTGTCGGAGGTGATGATCGAGCCGGTGAGATCGTTGCCCTTGCGGCACCAGCTCCCGCCGCCCGTCAAGGCGGTGCAGTCGGGGGTCAGGTCGGCGCCCGCGGTGGCCGACGAGAGCTGCAACACCTCGTAGCTCTGCAGGGTGAAGGCCCGCGTCTCGCCCACCGCCATCGCCGCGACGGCCGTGCCGGTCACCGAGGCCTGGGTCACGCCCGCGGCCTTGACCGTCACCACCGTGTTGTCCTGGGGCGCGACGATCATCATCTGCGAGGGCAGCGGCGTCTGGTTCGGGGGCTTGTTGATGTGCGAGTGACCGGGGGTGACCGCCACGTAGCTGGTGCCCAGGATGTGCGCAGGCAGCAGCAGCGAGGCGTCGTTGCTGTAGGTGCCGTACGAGCAGCGCTTGTTCGCTCCCGACTGCACGCAGGTGCCGGCCGTCGACCCGTCGATGAAGCAGGAGAGTGAGTCGTAGTCGCTGTACTCGTTGCAGGCGCAGTCGCCGGGCCCCAGCGTGGTGCAGCTCTTCGTCGTCACCTTGACCGCGTCGACGGGGTTGAACTGGTACACCGTGACCGGGCGCGTGGAGGTCAGCTTGTACGCGTAGCGGGCGCGGCCCGTGTTCGAGGTTCCGGCGCCGGCCGTCGACGGGGTGATCGACTGCCACGGCACGGGGACCTTGAGCAGGCCCCTGGTCGCCGGGTCGGTGCGCCCAGGCACGGTGACGGCCTTGACCCGCACCGCGGCGCCACCGAAGTACCGCCACACCTCGACGTTCGCCGCGACCGACGACTGGTTGGTGACCACCAGCACGAAGTCGCTGTCGGCCGTGCCCTGGCCCGAGACCGCGCCGCCCTTGAAGAGCAGGTCCACGGAGTTGTCGGGCACCGCCGTCCAGTACTCGCAGCCGAAGTAGCTGCGCGCGCGCACCGCGTCACCGCACTCGTCGATGCACGCCCCGTTGAGGCACTCCGCCGTGGGGCCCATGTTCGGCAGCGAGCTGCAGGCCACGTCGGCCCAGGCGCCCGTCGCCCCGCACACCTGCTGGGTGGCCGGGGTGCCGCAGCGCTGCGCGCCCGGCAGGCACGCCGGCACCTTGCACTGCGGCCCATTGGTGCCCTGCTCGCAGACCTGCGTCACGCAGGCCCCGTCGAAGTTGTCGCCGGCGGCCACGAAGCCCGTCGAGAGATCCTCGCGCGGGAGCTTCTGACACTCCTCGAGGGTCTTGCCATCGGCGCTGCAGCGGCGCTCGCCCAGGGTGCACGACACGCAGGCCCCCCCGACGCAGCTGGCGGCCGCGGCGCAGGTCACCTGGCGGAAGTCGCTCCCATCATCGAGGCAGATCTCGGCGGTGCGCCCGCCGGCCGCGCAGCGCGCCGCGCCTGGCCGGCAGCGCAGGCAGCGCTCGTTCTGGCAGTAGCCCTCGGGCTGCACGCACTGCTCGGCGGTGACGAACAGGCCGCTGGCGTTGCAGCGCTCGACCGAGGTGCTGTCGGTGGCGCAGCGCACCGCGCCCTCGGTGCACGGAATGAGCTGGGGACCGGCGTCCACCGGCGGGGCCTTCGGCTCGCAGGCGCCCACCAGCAGGTTGCAGCGCTGGCCTGAAAGGCAGTCGCCGTCGCGGGTGCACACGAAGCGACACTCGCCGTTGACGAGATGCTCCGCTTCGCCGCACACCGGCCCCGCGTCCCGGATGGTCGTGACGCGGGTCTTCTCGCAGCCGACGAGGGCGACGAGAGCGAGGACGAGGGGTAGCGCGCGCATGGGAACTCCACCGACGGAAATGGAGCGGTCCCTATACTGAAAAGTCCGACCCCGGGGCAGCCCCTTCAGGACTCGCCGAGGTTGTCCACGATGGACGTGAAGTCGACGTCGTCGTCGCCCTGGGCCGGGGGCAACGTGCCCGAGGCGGGCATCACCACGGTGCGATCTTCGCGCTCGACGCGCTTCTGCGCGGGGGCCGCGGTGATCGACACGGCCGGGCGGGCCGCGACGGGGGCGGCCGGCCTCGGGGGCGGGG
>CAIVGN010000050.1 GCA_903905455.1 uncultured Archangium sp. | reverse complement strand
CGTCGGCCTCGGCCGGCAGGTCACGCACCAGCTGCCCCAGCGAGCGCACCCCGTCGAAGTAGAGGGTGGCGCGGGTCTCCTGGGGGTTGAGGCGCAGCTCGCTCTGAGGCACGCGGCCCGGCGCCTTCATCACCGGCAGCTCGAACTCGCCCTGCAGGCGCCGCCGGAGATCCGAGCCGGGGACGCGCCGCAGCGCCTCGAGGTACACCGCCCAGCGATTGCCCAGCGGCATCGAGCGCGCGGCGGGCAGCTCCTCGTAGTCGAAGCTGAAGGTGCCCTGCTCGGCGGTCAGCACGCGGAAGAGCAGCTGCGCGGCGCGCTGCCCGAGGTGCTGGAAGACGGCGTTGGGGTTGACGAGCCCCAAGCCGAAGAGCGCCGGCAACAGGTCGCCCCCGAAGCGCGCGCTCTGGGCGTTGGCCTGGTCGACCTGGGCCTGGGTCGCGAGGCGCTGGTTGACGAGGAAGACGTCGAGCGAGTCTTCGGGGTGCGTGGAGTCGAGGTACTCCGGGGCGCCCCGCTTGAAGTGCACCACCAGCTCGCGGTCGGAGATCTTGACCGTGAGCAACCCGGTCAGGTCGCCGGCGGCGGCCAGGTAGTAGAGCTGCTGGGCCGACGAGTCGGTGAGCGAGCCCTCGGTGGGCATGCGGCCGTCGGTGATGGGCGCAGCCTGCGCCACGGCGCGAATCCCCGAGCCGGAGGAGGCCGGGCGCGACGCCGAGGTCGCCGAGGCGACGTCAGACTCGGCGAAGTCGACGGTCGGCGCCGGCGGGGTCACCGGGTCGGGCGTCGCCGGCACCACGACCGCGGCGGACGAGCGCATCGCCGCGTCGGGGGCGTTGATGAACTGCGAGACCGACGGCGACGAGCGCGGCACCGCGGAGGGCGGGTTCATGAAGTCGCCCACCGAGGGACCCGGGCGCGGCATGGCGGCCATCGAGGGCGACGAGGCGCGCACCGGGCCACCGAGCTGGGGAGGACCGGGGGGGCGCTGGCCTTGCTGCTGCCGGATGCCGGGGCCCGGCGCCGGGCCTCGCGCGCCGGGACCCGCCATGGCCGCGCGAACCCCGGGGCCGGCCGTCGGTCCCGCCGACACCGGGCCGCCGGGAGCGGCGCCCGAAGGTCCCGAGACGGGCGCGCCGCCCTGGCCGGGCAGCGACGCGGGGAGCACGACCTTGCCCCACTCGGCGTCGAGCTGCTCGCCGGGGATGACGGTGTCGCCCCAGGTCTCGCGGGGGAAGATCATCCGCAGGCCGGGCACGCGACCGGGGAAGACGTAGTTCTCGCCGTTGGTCGAGACCTGCAGCCGACCGCCGATGATGCCGTTGTCGATGAGCAACTCGACACTGGGAGGCGTGAGAGGCCCGTACACCTGGCCCTTGTCGTTCCGAACCCAGACTTGAAGCAACTCGCTCATCGGCGCCGGAAACTAATGCACATTGGCCCGCCGCGGACCTTCTTCGTGCGCGACTGGGAACGGGGGGGCAGATCAGCCGATACTGCGCCCATGACCGTCAAAGGCATTCGCGCCGCCCTCACGCAGGCCCGCAAGGATGGAAAAGTCGACGCCGCGGAGGTCGATCAGATCGTCCTCAAGGCGCGCAGCGGCTGGGGCCTCGACGCCTCGGAGCGGGCCGAGCTGGTGAAGATGGCGGACACCTTCGGCGACCCGGCGAAGCAGCGCCTGCTCCAGCACCTCTCGGCGATGGGCCAGAAGAACGCGTGGGTCAACGTCGAGGCAGGTGGGCTGGCGTCGGTGAAGGGTCGCTACGCCAACTACACCGTCGGCGTGCCCGGCCTCTCGGCGAAGCTGGGGCTCTTCGACAACTGCTTCTCGATGAAGGGCACGGCGAAGGCCGACGGGCTGGTGAAGGTGGCCATCGAGGGCCAGAGCCTGTCGGTGCCGGTCAAGAAGGGTGAGACCGCCGCCCAGGTGCTCGAGAAGGTGAGGGCCCAGCTGCCCGCGCAGGTGACCGGGGTGCTGCTCAAGGGCGACGTGCAGCCCTACGACGGCGCCTCGTTCAAGGGCCAGGCCGCGGTGGCCAGCGACCAGGCGGCGCACCTCATGCTCTACAAGCCCGAGGCGCTGAACCTGAAGCCCGGCGAGGTGCCGCTCAAGGTGGTGGTCACCGGCTACGGCGCGTTCATGGGCATCACCGACAACCCGTCGGCGAACATGGCGCAGAAGCTCTCGGAGGCCGGGGTGAAGGGCGGCATCGTCGAGTACCGGCGGCTCGACGTCACCACCGCCGCCGTCGACGCCTTCGTGGCCGAGATGCGCAGCGCGCCGCCCGACGTCATCCTCTCCATGGGCGTCAGCCACTGGAAGGCGCAGGTCGAGGAGCGCCCCGAGAACCACCTCGGCGCGGCCAACGACGGCGACGACAAGCCCATGGCCGAGCGCGAGGTGCGCCGCGGCGGGGCCCAGGAGCTGACCACCGATCTCCCGGTGGCCGTCATCGACGCGGCCCTCAAGCCCTTCGGCGACGCCCGCGTGGTGGGCACCAGCCAGAGCGACCAGGCCTACGAGCCCGACCGCAGCGCCTACCTGTGCAACTACCTCGGCTACAACCTGGCCACCGAGTTCGCGGCCACGGCGAAGACCACCGCCGGCTTCATGCACATCACGCCCGAGACGCCGGTGGACCAGATGCAGGCGGTGTTGACCGCGGTGACCGCCAGGCAGCTCGAGGAGCGGCGCGCACAGCAGCCTGCGCCGCGCTCGTGAGCTGTTAGAAGACGCGCGTGAAGACCACCGCAGCACCGTCGAACGCGTGGGAAGTGCGCATGCGCTGGGGCGATCGCAGCCTCGAGGCCGAGGTCATCGATGGCCGCGGCCGTAAGTCGCTGTCCTTAGGCGAAGGCAAGGACGACGACTTCGTCATCGGCAACGGGGCACGCCTGCACTTCGCGTGCGTCGAGGCCGGCCTCGCGGTGCGCTTCTCCACCGGCGTGGCGGGCACCGGCAGCCTCAAGGGGGACGCCGCGGTGTCCCTGGGGCAGCTCATCGAGCGCGGCCTGGTCAAGGAGAGCGGCGACACCTTCACCCTCACCTTAGGCGCCGGCGACTCGCTGACGTTGCAGGTCGGCGCCCAGACCATCGAGGTTCGCCAGGCCCGGGGCCGCGTCACCCGGCTGCGGCTCGACGTGATGGCCACGTTGGCCCTGGTCGCCGGACTGGCGCTGCTGGGGCTGTGGGTGGCCTCCACCTTGATGCAGATGGAGCCCCTCGATCTCATTCCCCGCGAGCTGAAGAAGTAGCCGCCTTCAGCGCCGGTCGAGTTCTTCCTTCGCGTCTTCCCGGGCCTTGAGCGCGGCGTGCTTCACCCGGGCCACCAGCTCGCGGGCCTGGCCGAAGAGCCGCCCCGCCGTCGGGTTCTTCGTGCTCAGCCGGTCTTCGAGCAGCGCGCCCAGCTGCACCGCCTCGGGTTCCTGCAGCGCGTCGCCCAGGTCGCCCAGGGTGCGCAGCGTGCGAGCCGCCATGGCCTCGCGCAGCGCCGCCGGCGTCGAAGGCACCACGCGGGGCGAGTCGAGGCTGCAGGCGTCGCGCACCCAACTGGGGGCGAAGAGCGCCGCGAGCCGGCAGAAGAACATCGCCTCGCCCAGCGCCAGGCCCTCGGCGAACTGCAGCGGGAAGGCGCCGACGCGCTCGCGATCGATGACGTAGCGGCCGCGTTGCACCGCGCCCGCCAGCAGCCAGGTGCGCAGCTCGAAGCGCAGGCCCAGATCGACGGGCGGCGCCGACAGTGCCCAGGCCTCGGTGCCAGTGGCGAGCCGGGTGACGAGGTTCGAGAGGTGCGAGCGGTCGAGCAGCTCCCCGGCCTCGAGACAGCACACGTACTGCCCGCGGGCGCAGGTCAGGCCGAAGTTGGTGCGCGACAGGGCGTCGGTCGGCGCGTCGGGTACCAGCACCAGGGTGAGCCCCGCCCTGCCCTTCGCGGTGCGCGCCACCTCGTCGAGGGTGACCTCGGGCAGCGACGAGACCACCACCAGCTCCAGGGGCCGCTGGAGCTGGCCGGTGAGCGAGCGCAGCGTGCCCTCGAGGGCCGGGAGATCGTCACCGGCGGAGAGGATGACCGAGGTCAGCCCCGGCTCGCGGGACGGAGGCGTGGCCTCGACGCCGCGCTGGGCGACGAAGAGCAGGCGGTCGGCGCCGGCCTCGGGGTTCAACTGCTCGAGCAACTGCCGCAGCGCGGTCTCGGTCTCGACACACAGCCCCGAGGGCACGTGCGGCGTCACCACCACGTCGCGCGACTTCACCACGTAGCCGGCCTCGCGCAGCCACTGGCGCACGTCGCGCTCGGTGGACGCGGGCCCCGGCGTGGTGCCCAGCAGCGCGTGGATCAACGCCGAGGCCGCGCTGGCGTTGGCGAAGGAGAAGACGAGCTCGCCGGTGGGCACCGCGCGGGCGAGCGACACGAGGCCCGGCGCGCCTTCCGCGAGCAGCCCGTCGAAGGCCACCACCACCTGGGGCGAGAACGCCTGGAGCTCGTCGGTCGAGGCCGGGTCGACCAGCACGGTGCACCCGTTCTGCTCGAGCGCGGACTGCAGCCCCGCGTCGGCGGCCAGCAACGCGACCTTCCGCTTCAGGCCGGCGCGGCGGGTGACGAGGGTGCGCAGATCTCCGACGACCTGCGGGGCGCTCATGACCTGGGCTTCGAGGCCGCGTCGCTCAGGGCCTTGCGGTACTGGCGGCCGAGCTGGCCCATCACCAGGTTGCGGGGGAGGAAGCGGAAGGCGAACAGGCCCAGGCGGTTGACGAAGCCCTGCACGTGCAGCGGCTGCCGGGCGGCGAGCGCGCTGCGCGCTTCCTGGGCCACGTCCCCCACCGGGGCGAGCCAGCCGCGCAGCGACTCGAAGCGATCGCCCGAGGTCATCTCGGTGGCGATGCCGCCGGGGGCGAAGACGGTGACGCTGATGTTGGTGCCCTTGAGCTCGTGGGCCAGGGCGGTGCCGAAGGCGGTGAGGAAGGCCTTGGTGCCCGAGTAGGCCGCCTGGAACGGCACGGGCATCAACCCCGCCATGGAGGTCACCAGCATGATGCGCAGGCTGGCGCCGGTCGCCTGGTAGTGGCGCACCAGCTCGCTGGTCACGCGCGTGGTGCCGATGACGTTGGTGTGGAGCATCGCCTCGAAGGAGGCCCACTCCATCTCGTGGTGGTGCCCGAAGTGGGTGACGCCCGCGTTGAGCACCACCGCCACCAGGGGGAGCTTCTTGACCTCGACCAGGAGGCGCTCGACGTCGGCGTGGCGGCTCATGTCGGCGGCCAGCGCGCGCACCTCCACGCCTCCCACGGACAGTTCCTTCGCCAGCGCCTCGAGGCGATCGGCGCGCCGCGCGGTGATGACGAGGTTGGCGCCCTGCTGCGCCAGCTGCTTCGCCAGCTCGAGGCCCAGGCCCGACGAGGCCCCGGTGATCCACACCCACTGACCCTTGACGTTCACTCAGCGACTCCAGCGCAACTGGGGACGGACGATGCCCACGCCTTCGGAAGCGACGACGTGCAGCGGTTGCCGGAAGACGTTCTTCACCAGCTCACCGTCACCGGCGGCCGAGGCCTGCAGCTCGTAGACGCCGCCGCCCAGGCCCAGGCGCGCGAGGTCGATCTTCACGGTGCCCGCGCCGCTGCAGGCGCCGCCCGCCCAGTTGGTGCTGAACACCAGGCGCCCATCGGCGCTGAGGAGATCGACGTTGAAGTGCAGGCTGGCCGGCTGGCGCAGCGCCCAGTCGACCTCCACGGTCAGCGGCGCCTCGGGGAGGAACGCGGGCAGCGTGGCGCCGGTCTCGTCCTTGAGGCGCACCGCGGTGATGCTCGCCAGGGCCGGCGTCTCTTCGACCACGTGGCCGGTCTGGGGCAGCGCGAGGCCCGGCTGGGAGAGCGCGGAGTGGCCCGTCTTCTCACCCTCGGCCTCGGCGGCGGCGACGGCGCGGCGGTACTCGCGCACCACGTCTTCGGCGCGGCCGTGCATGCGAATGCGCCCGCCGTCGATCCACGCGGCGGTGTCGCACCAGTTCTGCACGGTGCCCAGGTCGTGGGTCACGAGCACGATGGTCTTCCCGCTCCTGCGGAACTCGTTCATCTTCGCGTTGCTGCGGCGGCTGAAGTGCTCGTCACCGACCGAGAGGATCTCGTCGATGATCAGCA
The DNA here is from genome assembly GCA_903905455.1 of uncultured Archangium sp. Taxonomy (GTDB): domain Bacteria; phylum Myxococcota; class Myxococcia; order Myxococcales; family Myxococcaceae; genus Archangium_A. Next base: position 65,574 of record CAIVGN010000050.1, on the reverse strand, counting down.
CCTCGGGGTCGACGTGGGTGGCCACCGCGAAGGCCAGGCGCATGAACATGCCGCTGGAGTAGGTGCGCACCGGCTCGTCGATGAAGTCGCCCAGCTCGGCGAACTCGATGATGTCGGGGACCCGGGCCTTCACCTCGTTGCGGCTCATGCCCAGGATGATGCCGTTGATGAGGATGTTCTCGCGGCCGGTGAAGTCGGGGTGGAAGCCGGCACCCAGCTCGAGCAGCGCGCTGACCCGGCCGTGCACGTCGATGCGGCCGCTGGTCGGCGTGTAGATGCCGGTCATCAGCTTGAGCAGCGTGCTCTTGCCCGAGCCGTTGCGGCCGATGATGCCGACCGTCGAGCCCTTCTTGATGGTGAGGTCGACGCCCTTGAGCGCCTGGATGTGCGTCGAGGGCTCGACGAGGCGGCGCTGGAAGGTGAGCAGCCGCACCAGCTCCGACTTGAAGGTCGTGTACTCGTTGCGCTTCGAGGTCTTCTTGAAGGACTTGAAGACGTTGTCGATGACGATGGCGTCGCCGGAAGGAGGCGTCATACGAGCTCCGCGAACTCCTCGCGCCGGCGCTCGAAGACGCCCGCGGAGATGTACATCACGACCAGCGACAACACGGCCACGGTCCCCAGCGGCTGCCAGTTGGGCACCGTCTGCTCGTAGAAGATGTCGCGCCAGGCCGAGATGACCGAGGCCATGGGGTTGAAGGTCATCACCAGGCTCTGTGATTCTTCCCTGGTCAGCGAGCCGATGGCGGGCACCGACTTGAGGTCCCACAGCACCGGCGTGAGGAAGAACATCATCTGGATCAAGTTGCCCACGATGTGCTGCAGGTCGCGGAAGGCCACGTTGAGCGCGGCGAAGAAGTAGGTCAGCGCCAGGGTGAAGAAGGTCTGCACGATGAGCACCGGCACCAGGAAGATCACGTGCCAGGTGGGCATCACCCCGAAGACCAGGCCCAGGCCGAGCAGCAGCGGCAGCGAGAGCAGGAAGTTCAGGAGGTTGGTGAGCACCACCGTCGCCGGGAGCACCTGCGCCGGGAAGCGCACCTTGGTCAGCAGGTCACGGCGATCGCTGACCGACGACGTGCCGCCCATCACCGAGGTGGAGAAGTAGATCCACGGGAGCAGGCCGGTGAAGAGGTAGTACGCGTAGTGCTTCACGTTGCTCTTCATCAGCACGCCGAAGACCAGCACGTAGACCAGCATGTTCAGGGTGGGGTTGAGGAAGGTCCACAGGAAGCCGAGCACGGACGCACGGTAGCGGGCCTTCAGCTCGCGCGTGGAGAGGGCGAAGAGCAGCGCCCGGTACTGGTAGAGCTCGGTGAGGTTCCTGATCATGGGCCGGCCGGCCCTCGCCCTACCACATGCGCGACCCGTGTCGCGCCCTACCGACGTGGGCCCAAACGGGTCAGAAAGCGCCGGTCAACACCACGCCGCCGGGGGCGGGGGTCAGCGACATGGAGACCACGCCGGTCTTCTGGCGGTAGGCCTCGTAGCGGCCGGGGGAGTCACCCACCACGAAGAGCACCGTGGCGCCGATGGCCCCGGCGCCGGCGGCGGCCAGGCCAATCCACGAGATGGTCTGGAAGGTCTCGATCTCCGCCTTGAGCGCGCCGGCGCTGCCGCGGTGATCGCAGGGCAACGGGGTGGTGGAGCTGGAGGTGTCGCAGCCGAGGTCGGCCTCGATGCCCTCGGAGACGAACTTGCGGTGCCAGGCGAAGGTGTTGACCGTCTGCGGGTCGCCGTACTTCTGGTTGGCCACCACGGTGCCGGTGACGAAGGCCGCGAGGCCCGCCACGCCCAGGCCGGTGGCCGTCCACGCCAGGGCGCGGAAGCGGGCGGCCCGGGCCTCGTACTGCTCGGCCATGTCGGGGCTGGGCACGAGGCGCACGAACTCGTCGGACACCTGGTCGGCGCTGACGCGGACTTCCTTGCGCACCTGCGAGAAGCCGTCTTTCTCGACGGTGAGCAGGTGGGGGCCGGCGGCGACGGGTACGCGGGCCTGCAGCGGCGTGGTGCCCACCTGGGTGTCGTCGATCTTCACCGCGGCGCCGACCTCGGACGAGGCGACCACCATCGAGCCCTGGCGCCCCTCGAGCAGCTTGCCCACCAGCTTGAGCGTGGCCGGCGGCACTTCCTGCAGGAGCTTCTCTTCGCCCTTCGCCTCGACGCGCACCGACGAGAGCGGCGAGGCGCTGCCGACCTTCATCAGGGTGAGCATGAGGTTGTACTTCGGCTCCTTGGCCGGCCCGGTGCGCAGCAGCTTGCCGGTCACCAGGTACTCGAAGCTGGTCAGCTCGCCCAGGCTGCCGCCCGAGCAGTTGTCACAGCCCAGCAGCTGCCGCTGCCGCTCGACTCCGAGGATGACGCGGGTGGTCTCGGCGGTGGTGACGCGGAAGAGCTGCAGCCGCTCGAGCTCGTGGGCCACGAGGCCCGACGTGGCGGCGCCGATCTCCGGGGGCGCACCTTCGACGGCGAAGTCCATCACCGCCAGGCCGGGGGTGGGGTCCGCGGCGAGCACGAGCAGGAGCAGGGGGCTGAACATTGGCCGGACTGCACCCTGAAGGCGCGCCGACTTCAAGGGCCTTCACACCCTTCGGGCGGTCACCGTGATCTCGTCGCGGTCATGGTAGAGCTGGCGCATGCGCACCTGCTTCCACCCGGCCTCGACCAGGGTGTGCCGCACGCGGAAGAGCGTGGGCAGCTTGTCCTTCATGGGCAGCTTGATGTTGGCGATGAGCTGCGCGGCGTAGCCCTTGCGGCACCACTTGCCGAGCAGCTGAGCCACCTCGAGGGGCCGCCAGGCCATGTCGCAGAACAGCCAGTCGACGGGGTGCTCGGGGGTGAAGTCGAAGGCGCTCTCCTGGAAGTGCTTCACCCGGGGGAGCTTGAGGACGTCGGGCGAGAGGCTGGCCGGGTCCACGCTCCACACGCGGGCGCCACGCTCGACGAGGCGACGCGTCCAGCCGCCGGGGGCGCTGCCGAGATCGACGCACAGGTCGCCCTTGCCGGGCGTGACGTTGTACCAGTCGATGGCCTCGTCGAGCTTCATGGCGGCGCGCGACGGGGCGTCCTGGGTGCGCTTCATGCGGGCCCGGCCACCGGCGCTCAGGGAGATCGCGTCGCGGGCGCGCACCCGGCCGACCACGGCCACGCCGGGGCCGATGAGGCACACCTGGCCCAGCCACCCACCGGCCTCGCTCGCCTTCCACGGGGTCTCGGGGTCGACCAGGCCCTCTTCGGCGCGGATGGCGGCGATGGTGTCTTCCCACGCAGCGGCCTCACCGGAGCGGGCGTTGGCCACGTCGGTGTCGGGCACCCAGACCTGCACCTTGGTGGGCTCGTCGGGCAGCGAGGCCGCGGCGTCGGCGGGGGTGCGCACCACGTCGCTGATCATGAAGCCCATGCGCGCGAAGGTGGGCGGCTGGGGCAGCGGGTTCTCGCCGGTGAACGGGTCGGACGACACCAGGCCCGGCCCGAGGAGGAAGGGGTTCTTCTTGCCCCACGCGAGCTCTTCCCAGAGCTGGGCCTCGAAGCCGGCGCGGCAGGTCCACAGCCAGCGGCCGGGCTCGGGCACGATGGTCACCGCGGGCATGGGCGGCACCTTGATGCGCTTGGGCGGCTCGACCTTGGGCGGCGGCGGGCGCTTCTGCTCGGGGGACACGTGCCACGAGTCGCGGGTCTCGTGCTTTCGCTGGTTGCCCTTCTTCATGGGCCGCGTATCGCACGAGGTGTGCCGCGTGGCGAGGCGCAGTCCCGGGGACGTGGGGCCGGCGCGGCGGGGCTGAGCCAAACTCTCCGTCTGGGCGGGTGAAGCGTGACGTGCGCGCAAGCTGTGTCATGGTGCGCCCCGCATGCGCGTGCTGTTGCTCCTGGCGTTCGGCCTCCCTGTGCTCGTGGCACAGAGCCTGGTCGCGCGCGTGGAGCTGCCGTCGGGTGGGTACTCGGTGGTCAGCAGCGCGGTGCGGCACAGCGTGGCGAGCACGGCGTCGAGCGCGATGGTGGCGCCGAGCCTGGCCGGCACGCACCGGTGGTCTTCACGCAGTGACGTCGTCGAGCCCGCGAGCCCCGAAGGCTCGAGCGCGCGCGCGTTGCGCTTCGTGCAGCACCAGCGCCGCCAGGCGACCTGAGCAAACCGCAGGTCCCTTCGTGGTTTTCCCCAGCACGGCCCGTCGAGGGCCCGCGCCCGTTTTGACGTTCAACTCTGCTGTGGCAATCGGCCCAGCTTTCCGAAAGAAGGACCCCCATGATCGAGTTTGTTCTCAAGAAGATCATCGGCACCAAGAACGATCGTGAGCTCAAGAAGTCGCTGCCCAAGGTGGCGCGCATCAACGAGCTCGAGACGCGCATGCGTGCCCTCAAGGACGAAGACTTCGCGCGGGAGACCGTGCGCCTCAAGGGCGAGGTGGGCAACGGCAAGTCGCTCGACGACGTGCTCTACGAGGCCTTCGCGCTCACCCGCGAGGCCGGCCGCCGCGTGCTGGGCCAGCGCCACTACGACGTGCAGCTGATCGGCGGCATGTTCCTGCACCAGGGCTGCATCGCCGAGATGCGCACCGGCGAAGGCAAGACGCTCACCGCGACGCTGCCCACGTACTTGAACGCGCTCTCGGGCCGCGGCGTGCACGTGGTCACCGTCAACGACTACCTCGCCAAGCGCGACGCGGAGTGGATGGGCCGCGTCTACAAGTTCATGGGGATGAACACCGGCTGCATCCTCCACGACCTGACCGACAAGCAGCGCCAGGACGCGTACCACTCGGACATCACCTACGGGCAGAACAACGAGTTCGGCTTCGACTACCTGCGCGACAACATGAAGTTCAGGCTCGAGGACTACGTGCAGCGCGAGCTCAACTTCGCCATCGTCGACGAGACCGACTCGATCCTCATCGACGAGGCGCGCACCCCGCTGATCATCTCCGGCCCCACCGAGGACAGCACCGAGCTGTACGGCGTGGTCGACCAGGTGATCTACGGCCTGGTGCCCGAGCAGGACTACCAGCTCGACGAGAAGTCGCGCTCGGTGATGCTCACCGACGCGGGCATCGAGAAGCTCCAGCAGCGCCTGAAGATCGGCAACCTCTACGCCCCCGAGCAGCTCGAGACGCTGCACCACGTGGAGCAGGCCCTGCGCGCGCACACCCTCTACAAGCGCGACCGCGACTACGTGGTGAAGGACGGCGAGGTGCTGATCGTCGACGAGCACACCGGCCGCATCATGCCGGGCCGCCGCTGGTCCGACGGCCTGCACCAGGCCATCGAGGCCAAGGAAGGCGTGACCGTCGAGAACGAGAACCAGACGCTCGCCACGGTCTCGTTCCAGAACTACTTCCGCATGTACTCGAAGCTCGCGGGCATGACCGGCACCGCCGACACCGAGGCCGAGGAGTTCGCGAAGATCTACAACCTCGACGTTCGCGTCGTGCCCACCAACAAGCCCATGGTGCGCAAGGACATCGACGACGCGGTCTACAAGACCGAGAAGGCGAAGTTCGAGGCCGCCGCCGAGGAGTTGAAGAAGCTCCACGCCTCGGGCCAGCCGGTGCTCGTGGGCACGGTGTCGATCAACAAGTCGGAGGTCTTCGCCAAGTTCCTCAAGGCGGCCGGCGTGCCCCACGAGGTGCTCAACGCGAAGAACCACACGCGCGAGGCCGACATCATTGCGCAGGCGGGCCGCAAGGGCGCGGTCACCATCTCCACCAACATGGCCGGCCGCGGCACCGACATCCTGCTCGGCGGCAACGCGGAGAACCTCGCCAAGGGCGAAGTGGGCGCAGCGCCCCCCGAGCCCGCGCTGACCGGCGACGCGGCGGTGGACGAGCCCGCGCAGCAGGCGTACCTCGCGGCGAAGGCCCAGTACGACGCGACGTATGAGGCGGCGTACAAGAAGTTCAAGGCGCAGTGCGAGGCCGAGCGCGAAGAGGTTCGGCGCCTGGGCGGCCTCTTCATCCTCGGCACCGAGCGCCACGAGTCGCGGCGCATCGACAACCAGCTGCGGGGCCGCGCCGGCCGCCAGGGTGACCCGGGTGGCAGCCGGTTCTACCTGTCGCTCGAAGACGACCTGATGCGCATCTTCGGTGGGGACCGCATCACCGGGCTCATGGAGACCATGGGCATGAAGGAGGACGAGGTCATCGAGCACTCGTTGCTCTCGCGCGCCATCGAGAACGCGCAGAAGCGGGTCGAGGGTCACAACTTCGACATCCGCAAGAACCTGCTCGAGTACGACGACGTGATGAACCAGCAGCGCAAGACCATCTACGGTCTGCGTCGCCAGGTGCTCGCCGCCGGCGCCGGCGTGCCGCTCATCGAGTTCACCGAAGACAAGAAGACGCGGGTCAAGTCGCGCAACGAGAAGATGGTGACGTGGAAGGACTTCCGCGAGCTGGTGCTCGACGCGGTGGAAGACGCCATCGTCGCGCTCACCGACACCTACGCGCCGTCGAAGAACCCCACCACCTGGAACCTGACCGCGCTCACCACCGAGGTGAAGGCGATCTTCAACCAGGACATGATCTTCCAGCCCGACGGCACGCCCGAGGGTCTGCAGGACCAGATCTACCAGCGCACCGAGAAGCTCTTCGTGGACCGCGAGAAGGAATACGGCGACGACTGGTACCGCTTCTGCCAGCTGCGCTACCTGGCGACCATCGACCAGCTGTGGAAGGACCACCTCCTGGCGATGGACCACCTGCGCCAGGGCATCGGCCTGCGCGGGTACGGCCAGAAGGACCCCAAGGTCGAGTACAAGAAGGAAGGGTACTCGGGGTTCATTCGCATGCTCGCGAGCATCAAGAGCACCTTCGTCTCGCAGATCATGCGCGCCCAGCCGCGCGACGCGAACGCCGACGCCGAGCGCCTGAAGCGGGTGATGGAGCAGCGCGCCAAGCAGGCCATCGAGGGTCGCGCCAACGAAGAGGGCAAGGTCGAGCCCATCGCCGCCGAGGCGAAGACGATCGTGCGTGAAGGCCCGAAGGTCGGCCGGAACGATCCGTGCCCGTGTGGCAGTGGCAAGAAGTACAAGAAGTGCCACGGGGCGACCGAGACCGTCTGACGAGTTCCCTCTCCCCGCGCGCGGGGAGAGGGCCAGGGTGAGGGGCCGATTTGCCGCAGCCCGTACCGATGTGCTTGAGGGCGGGGGTGCGACGAATCGCCCTCGCCCTTTCTCTTGTTCTCGCCGCCTGCGGAGCGCCCACCCCGGTGGAGCCTGAAGGCGATGCGGGCGCACCCGCCGACGCAGGCACGACCGCCGACGCGGGAGCAACACCCGACGCGGGAGCAACACCCGACGCGGGAGCAACACTCGACGCGGGAGCAACACTCGACGCGGGAGCAACACTCGACGCGGGAGCAACACTCGACGCGGGAGCAACACTCGACGCGGGAGCGATGCTCGACGCAGGCCCGACCGCCGACGCAGGCGTCATGCTCGACGCGGGCCCATCCACCGACGCAGGCGCGCCACTCGATGCCGGCCTCGGCCCCGACTTCCCCATCGAAGGCTTCGGCGCGGCCACGAAGGGCGGCTGGCAGCCCGGCTACGACGAGTACTTCGTCACCACCCTGAACGACTCGGGCCCCGGCTCCCTGCGCGAGGGGCTCAACAACCCGCCCGGCCCGCGCCTCGTCCGTTTCCAGGTGGACGGCACCATCACCCTGCTCAGCTCGCTGCTCGTGCCCTCGAACATCACCATCGACGGCCGGGGCCACTCCATCACGCTGACCAACCGCGGCCTCATCCTCGCGGGGAGCGACGAGGTGATCATCACCAACCTCGCGATCGTCGACGTGAACCTGCAATCAGAAGATGGGCTGCGCATCGGCGACCCGACCCTCGGGCCTTCAGAGCGCGTGGTGGTGGACCACGTCACCTTCCGCGCCACGGGCAACAACGGAGACTCGTCACACGTCGACGAGGCCATGTCGGTCATCTTCGGGAGCAAGGACATCACGCTGGCGTGGCTGCGCTTCGAGAACTGGGAGAAGGTGTTGCTGGTGGGCAACGGCGACGCCTCGCAGATGGTCGACGCGGCGATCACCATCTCCTGGCACCACAGCTACTTCAAGGGCACCGGGCGCCGGCACCCGCAGGCCCGCTACGGCATCGTCGACCTGTGGGACTGCTTCTTCGACGACTGGCACATGTACGATTGGCTGTACCTCGCGCCCTACCGCGAGAGCTTCGGAGCCCAGTCGCAGGACTTGGCCCGCATGCGCGTCGAGCAGTCCCTCTTCCGCCGCACGCCGCAGCTCAAGGACGCGCTCTCGCAGGCCAATGACGCCACGCGCTGCGAGACCAACGGCACCCTCGATGGCGTGGGCCTGGTGACCACCAGCGACAGCACCGCCCCGCTGGTCTTCGGCGCGGGCTGTACCGGCAGCACGGGCTGGTCGCGGCCCTACCCCGTCACGCTCGAGCCAGCCAACGCGACGCTGCGCGCACTGCTCGAGACGCTGGCGGGCAATACGCTCTGAGCACGCCCCCTGGCGCGAACTGCGCGGCAGGGGACGCGGGTCCGTCGGCGGCGCTGGCACGGGTCCCGGGGAACCCTCGCGGCACCGCTGCCTCCGCCGAGGCGCGCCTCCCGGCACACCCCGGAGACCACGCCGCCGGCTTCCGCGTGCTCGAGGCGTGACCCGCTGAAAGAACCGGAACGCGCCCGTCCCGGGGCGGTTCGGGAATAGGCTCGTCGCCGATGTCGGACTCCAGTTCGCCCCGGGTGCACCTCGGCCGCTTCGAGCTGGTGCACCGCCTCGAGGTCGGCGGCATGGCGGAGATCTTCCTCGCGCTCGAGCGCGGGCTCCACGACTTCGAGCGCGTGGTGGTCATCAAGCGCGCCCTGCCGCACCTCGCCCAGAAGGCCGACTTCCGCGAGATGTTCCTGCAGGAGGCCCGCTGGGTCGCGCGCCTCAACCACCCCAACATCGTGCAGGTCTACGAGCTGGGCGAAGTCGACGGCACGGCGTTCATCGCGATGGAGCACGTCAGCGGGGTCAGCCTCCGCGACCTGGTCAGGACGGCGGCCGACGAAGGGAAGGAGATCCCGCTCGGGGTCGTCATCGGGCTCATCGCGCAAGCCTGTGCCGGCGCGCACGCGGCGCACGAGCTGGCGGACCCGCAGGGGAAGCTGCTCGGGCTGGTGCACCGCGACATCTCGCCGCACAACCTGATGGTGACGGGTGGCGGTCACGTGAAGCTGCTCGACTTCGGCATCGCCAAGGCCACCGAGCACGGCGCCGACACCACGCGCACGGGCGCGCTCAAGGGCAAGGTGCACTACATGGCGCCGGAGCAGGTGCTCATGGAGAAGCTCGATCGCCGCTGCGACGTGTTCGCGCTCGGCATCGTCGCCTGGGAGTTGCTCACGCTCCACCGGCTCTTCAAGCGCGAGAACGAACTGGCCACCATGCAGGCCATCACCGGCGGAGAGAGCCAGGACCCGGGGCGCGTGCGCGCGGGCCTTCCACCCGCGCTCTCGAAAGTGGTGATGAAGGCGCTCCGCGTGGCGCGCGACGAGCGCTTCGCCACCGCTGACGAGCTTCGACGGGCGCTCGAGTCCGCGGCGGACGACGCGGGGATCCGACACGGGGCCGACGAGGTCGGGGCGTACGTGCACGGCCTGGTGGACGAGCAGCTCAAGTCGAACGAGGCCGCAGTGAGGGCGGCGGTCGAACGCGTGAAGCGGGATGGCTTCTCCAACGACGAGCCCGTCACCACGAAGCACGTGACGCAGACGCTGCCCAGCGTCTCCCCTCCCAGCCGCAAGCTCGCTCCGGGGCTGCTGCCGCGTGCTCCGGTCGTCGCGGCTCCGGCCCCGAAGCGGGGACTCTGGAAGCTGGCGGCGCTGGTCGCGGTCTTCGCCGTGAGCGTGGGCGCGTCTGCGGGCTTCGTCGTGTTTCGACATCCGGTGCTCGAGGGGCCGGCGCTGCGCGTCGGCTGGCCTCCCACCCTCGACCAGCAGGTGCTGTCCACCGACATCGAGCCGATGCGGCTGCATCTCGAGCGGCAGACCGGTCGTCCCGTCTCGTTCGTGTTCACCGCGAGCTACCACGAGCTCGCCGATCAGCTCCTCGACGGCGGGGTCGAATTCGCGGCGATGCCCCCGGCGCTGTTCGTTCGCACGGCGAAGCGCGAGCCACGCATCCACGCGCTGGCGCTCAAGCTGGTCGGGGGCAGCTCCGGCAACGATGGCGTCCTCGTCGCCCTCGACTCGTCGGGCATCACGACGGTCGCCGACCTCAAGGGGAAGTCGCTGTGCGTGCCTGACGCGGAGTCCACCACCGGCATGCTGTTTCCCCAGGTCGCCGCGCGGAAGGCGGGCCTCGACTGGTCGAAGGACGTCACCGTCGTCACGAGCGGCAACCACCTGCAGGTGTTGCGCGACGTGCTCGAAGGCCGATGCCAGGCAGGCGCGACGTACTCGGCGGCCCTGCTCAGCGCGGTGACCCAGGGCGTCGAGGCCACGGGGCTTCGCCAGGTCGCCCTCACCGGTCACGCGCCGCAGGACAGCATCGTCGCCGGTCCCGGGGTGGCCCCGGCGGATGCGGCGGCGCTGCTCGAGGCGGTCCTCAGCTACCGGCCCCCCGCTGAGCAACCACGCGGGACGATGGAGCGCATCTCGGGCTTCGTCTCGGCGCGAGAGGCGGACTACGCCTCGGTACGCGAGCTGGTGGAGCTCCAGGACGCGAAGCGGTGAGCCGCGCTGACGGGCCTGCGCGCTGATTACTTCCCGCGGCGCGAGTTGCGCGGCGGGGGGCGCGGGGCCGACGGCGGCGCAGGCACGGGCCGGGTGGGCTTCTTCGCCACGGGCGCGGCCTTCGCAGGCGCCTTCGCGGCCACGGGCTGCTTCGGCGCGGGGGGCGGAGGCGGGAGCGGCTTGGCGAGGACCGGCGCCGGCAAGGGCACGGGCGGCGCAGCGACGACCTTCTGCTGCTCCAGTTCGGCGACGCGCTGCCGGAGCTTGATCACCTCCGCCGAGAGCTGCGCGTACGAGTCGCGCACGTGCCCGTTGAACACGCCCTGGCGGCCGAGGGCCTCGTTGATGAACACCTGCCCCGCCTTGCGGAAGAGCTGCTTGGCCAGCACCACGGCGCGGCCCGCCAGCCCGTCGCGGTGCGTCTCGAGCGGCAGCCCGCGCGTGGCGTCGGCGTTCTCTTCGAGCGCCTGCACGTTGTACGAGAGCGGGTCGACCCGGGCGGCCACGCCTTCGGGGGTGAGATCGCTTGGGGCCGGCGCGAAGAGCCCACGCGCCGCGAGCCTGTCTCCGACGAAGGCCATGACCTTCGCCGTCGTGATGTCCTTGCCCATCAGCTTCATGACTGTCTCCGGATGAGGTCGATCTCTTCGAGGTACGCGCGCACCACCGCGTCCCAGCGGTACTTCTTCGCGAACTTCTTGCCGGCCGCGCTCAGCATGTCGCGCTCGTCGCCGACGCGGCGCACCGCCTCGCCGAAGCTCGCGTCGTCTTCGAGCACGAAGGGCAGGCCCGCGCCGCTGCGCTCGAGCTGCCCTCGCACCACGTCCGACGCCGCGTTGCCGATGACCGGGGTGCCCACGGCGAAGGCCTCGAGGGTCAACAGCGAGAGGCTCTCGTAGCGGCTGGGCACCACCACCGCGAGCGCGCCGGTGAGCGCGTCCCACTTCGCCTCTTCGTCGATGCGCCCCACGTAGATGACCCGCGTGCCCGTGGGCTTGAGATCTCCGCTGCCCGCGAGCACCAGCGCCGGCGCGTCGTGGAACTGCCGCACCAGGGCCTGGTGGCGACGCAGCAGCTCGTCGACGCCCTTCCCGGCCTCCATGCGGCCCACGTAGAGCAGGTACGGCGTGGTCAACCCGAAGTGCTCGCGGAAGCGCTGCGGCTGGCCCTCGAGCGGCTCGATGCCTACGCCCACCTCGCGCTGCCGCACCACCTTCGGGAAACGCGAGGCGATGAGCTCGGCCTCCTCGGGGGTGTTGGTGAGCAGCACGCGGGGACACTCGAAGACGTCCTTCAGCGCGCCGAACGCGAGCGGCGCCTCGTCGTGCGCCGTGGGGATGACGATCGCCTTCTTCGCCACCATCGGCACACCCCAGGCCGTCGGCGCGTAGAGGTAGGTGAAGAAGAGGAAGGCGTCGAAGTCGGCTGCCCGCGCGGAGATGGCGTCGAACAGCCCGGGCGCGAAGGGGCCCTGCTCGGCCAGCCAGTGCGTCTCGGTCACGAAGTCGAGCGGCTTGTTGAAGAGCGCGTCGGAGAGCCGGTTGAACTCGCGCATGCGGCGCGGGCGACGCACCGGGTAGCGATGCACCGTGAGGTCGCCGTCTCGCGACGTGCCCGCGGGGAGCTCGTTGGCCCAGGTGAGGTGGTCGACCGCGCAGGTGGTGAGGACCTCCACGTCTGCGTGCGGGGCCAGGTGCTGCACCACCTGGCGGGCGAGCGACTCCGCGCCCCCGGTGATGTGCTCGCCGTAGCGCTGGACCACGAGGGCCACGCGGCGGCGGGTGCGGGTGGTCGTCCCCTCGCCCACGGAGACCGGGAGTGCGTCCCGGAGCGCGTCGCGCGTCGCTTCGAACGAGAGCTCGGCCACCCGCTGGCGCTGCCCCTCGATGAGCGTGCTCCGCAGCTCGGCGTCGTGGCTCACCAGGTGCACCAGCTCGGCCAGCGCGGCGAAGTGCTTCTCGTCGAACACGATGCCTCGCCCACCCATGGTCTCGGGCACCGCGGCGGCGCCGAACGCGATGACCGGGAGATCCGCCGCCATCGCCTCCACCAGCGGCACCCCGAAACCCTCGTGCTCGGACATCGACACGAAGACGTCGGCGCTGCGGTAGGCGGCGACGAGCTCGGCGTGGCTCACCCGGCCCAGGAAGGTGACGCCCCCGACCGCGTCGGCGCGCCGCTGGAGCGCCTTGAACGCCGCGTTGCCCGGGGCATAGCCGCCGACCACCCACAGCTCCGCGCGCGGGGCGATGCGCCGCAGCTCCTCGTGGAGCGCGATGAGGTCCTCCATGCGCTTGTGCGGCACCACCCGGCTGACCGACACCACGCGCGGCCGCCCGGCGCCAGAGAGTCGCGAGTTCATGCGCCCATCGGCGCAGGCCCCCACGAAGCGCTCCGGCTCGACGAAGAGCGGCACCACCTTCACGTGGCGGTGCCCGGCCACCTCGAGCTCGCGCGCGTTGAACTGCGAGACGCCGATGGACACGTCGACGAAGTCCGCCATCGCCGCGAGCTGCGCCCGACCGGCGATGAGAGGCCCCGCCAGCCGCGTGCCCTCGTAGAATCGCGCGGGCGTCACGTTGTGGAACACCAGGCCCTTGCGACACGGCAGGTGCAGCAGCCGGCTGGCCAACGGCGAGGCGATGCCGTGGTGGTAGAGGACGAAGTCGTCGGCGGCGGGCTTGAGCTCCGAGGCCGGCCGCACCAGCGAGCGCCAGGCGGGAGCGACCTCGTCGGCGTAGAGCTCGCCGTTGTGACCGAGGTGACGGAGCACGCGTTGCCACGCGACCGCGGCCTGGCCCATGGCGTCGGACGGCGTGAAACAGGGGATGAGCTGGTGAACCCTTGCCACGCGCCGCGCTTACTTCATCGGCCGTCTCGCGGCGGGGAAACTTGGGGCCCCGGTGCTCAGGCCAGGGCCGAGATGATGAGCTGCTCCGACTCGGGGTCGAGGCCGACGAACTCGGCGCTCACGCCCCCGGCGGTCACTTCCTTCACCCGGCAGAACGCGCTCACCAGCCGCGCGTCGCGCCGGGGCGCGAACTGCACGTGCAGCGTCGCCTTCGGCTCGATGGCCAACTGCGTCGAGATGAAGAGGCCGCCTCGCGAGAGCTGGCTGCCGTAGTCGACCTGGAAACCGTCATCGACCGAGGCCTGGAACTGCACGAGGAAGCTCATGGGGCGGATCAATGCCGTCGCGGGGGCAGAATGACAAGCCCCCCCGGGCCGCCGGGTCGCGCGGGGGACGTGAGGCGGCGCTTCCGCGAGGGGAGTGCTTCGACTACGAGCCGCGGTGCCGTGCCGGTCGCCTTCGACGCCACTCTCTGGGACGAACCCATCACCGGGATCGGCCTGTACACGCGTGAGCTGCACCGCGCGCTGGTCACCACCGGGCTCGACGTGCACCGCTGGGGCGCCCGCAAGAGCGGCGAGGCGCCCCGCGGCGAGATGAGCCGCACCGGGTGGACGCTGGGCGAGCTGCCCTACTGGCTGCAGGCGCGCGCCCCGACGCTCTTCCACGCGGTCTCGAACTTCAACCTGCCCCTGCTGCGCACCCGCGGCGTGCCCTACGTGCTCACGGTGCACGACCTGGTGCCGCTGCTGCTGCCGGACACCGTGTCCGCCCGGTTCCGCTGGCAGTTCCGCCTGTGGCTCGCGCGGAGCCTGCAGGTCGCGCAGCAGGTCATCTGCGTGAGCGAGACCGCGCGAGAGAGCGTGCTCCAGCGCTTCGACGTCGACCCGCGCAAGCTCCACGTGGTGCACCACGGGGTCGATCACGTGGACCGCGTGGCGCCGCCCGACGCGACCACGGTGAAGTGGCTGGATGCCCTGGGCCTCGAGTCGCCATGGGTGCTCTACGCCGGCGCCCTCGACGCGCGGAAGAACGTGGAGCTGGTGGTGCGCGCGGTGGAGCGGCTCTACGACGGCGGCCAGAAGGTCACCCTGGTGCTCGCCGGCCAGCGCTGGTTCGGGTCGGGCCGCATCGAGAAGGAGCTGCTGCGGGTGCGCGAGCGGGGCATCGACGTGCGCCCCCTGGGTTACCTCGCCGACCCGGTCTTCTACGCGCTGATGAAGCGCGCCGGCGTGTTCGTCTTCCCCTCCCGTTACGAGGGCTTCGGGTTGCCGCCCCTCGAGGCGATGCGCCTGGGCGTGCCCACCATCATCTCCACCGAGGGCTCGCTGCCGGAGGTCTGCGGCGACGGCGCGTGGCAGGTCGGGCCCGATGACGTCGGGGGGCTGGCGCAGCAGCTGTCGTCGTGGCTCACCAGGCCGGACGAACGGGCCGCGTGGGCTGCGCGCGCCGGGCGCCGGGCCGCGGGGTTCACCTGGGGTGAGGCCGCGCGTCGCACCGCCAGCCTGTACGCCGACGTTCGCTGACGCGCTTCACGAGTGACGGCGGGCCACGGCCTGCTCGAGCACGTCGACCACGTCGCTGAAGCGCGAGCGATTGACCTCGTCGAGCTGAGAGAGCTCCTTGTGCGCGTCGAGCATCACTGAGACGAGCGGCTCCTGGGGCGGCGCGCCGCTCACGTCCGCGAGCGGGAGATCGCCGGGAGGCTCGAGGGCGCCGGTCAGGGTGAAGAGCTTGTCGAATTGCATCGCCTTGAGGCACTGGGTGACGGGCCCGTCGGGGCAGAGGATCACCGCGCGCCGGCTGAAGTGCGAGAGGCTGTGGCGGCCGATGCTGGCGAGCAGGCCCAGGCCCGTGCTGTCGATGCTCGACACGTCGCGCAGGTCGATGACCATGGTGTCGCCCATCTCGGGCAGCACCACGCGGTCGAGGAAGGCCTTGAGCTCGCGCGCCCCGGTGTAGCGGATGACTCCGTCGAAGCAGAGCCACGAGAGTTGATCATGGTGTCCGTAGCGCATCGCGTCCTCCTCGCTTCAGCATCAACACCGCCACGTCGTCGGGCCGGGGGCGCCCGGCGTCGAGCCCCAGCGCGCGCACCAACTCGGAGGCCGAGTCACACGTCCTGGCCACCTCGGCGATGCGGCGGCTCTTCTCGTCGACCGTGCCTTCGCCCATGACCTCGAACACCCCGTCGGTGCAGGCCACGAGCTTCGCGTCGGGGAGCAGCTCGAAGGTGCGCTCGTCGTAGTCGGCGGTGGGCATCAACCCCAGGGGCATGCCGGGGAGCTCGATGGCCGTCGCCGTGCCGCCCTGCAGCAGCACCGGCCAGGGGAAACACCCGGCGTTGCCGCAGTGCAGCTCCTGTCGCCCCTCGTCGACCAGGCCGTAGAACAACGCGACGTGCTTCTCGTGGCCCTGCTTGAGCAGCGCGGCGTTGAGCTCGCGCAGGAAGCGCGCCGGCGCGAGGCGGCCCAGGTCGCGCTCCCGGGCCTCGGCCACCTTGCGCTCGACCAGCGTGCGGAGCATCGCGGTCACCAGGGCCGAGGGCACGCCATGGCCGGCGACGTCGGCGAGGTAGAAGCCCCAGCGGTGCGCGTCGACGGTGAACACGTCGAGGAAGTCGCCGCTCAGGTAGGTCGAGGGGAGCAGCTCGCGGGTCAGGGTGAAGGTGCCCAGGCGCGCGCCGTTCTCCGGCAGCAGCCCCAACTGGAGCCGGCGCCCCGCGGCCTGGTCTTCGGCGAGCTCGCGGTAGAGCTGCTCGAGCTTGGTGCGCTGGTGCTGGTTTTCCAGGATGAGCTCGGCCTTCTCGAGCACCTTGCCCACCGCGTGCTCGAGCACCGCGATGCCGCCGATGGGCTTGGTGATGTAGTCCCACGCGCCGAGCCGCAGGGCCGCCACCGCGTCGTTGAGCACGCCTTCTCCGGAGATGACGATCACCGGCAGCCCGGGGTGCTTCGCCTTGAGCGCCGTGAGCACCCCCAGGCCGTCGAGGCGCGGCATGCGCAAGTCGCAGAGCACCAAGTCCGGCGGGTCGGCGTCGATGGCGGCCAGGCCGTCCTCCCCGTTCGACGCGCCGCGCGTCTCGTAACCGAGGTGGTTCAGCTGCCGCTGAACGAGCAGCCGGACATCGTCGGCGTCATCAATGACGAGGATCCGTTTCGCGCTGGCCATGACGCACTCACCCTAACCATGGCGCGGCGGGAAGTTCGTGACGAGGTGCGTCGTGACAACGCGCACCGATCAGGGCCGCAGGGAATGCGCGACGCGATCGCTGCCGACCACCAGCAGCGACTCCCCGGTAAAGGCGACGAGGAGCACGTCGCCGGCGTCGACGGGGACCTGCCCCAACAGCGCTCCGCTCTTCGGGGAGTAGAGGTACGCGCTCCCGTCGTCGCTGCCCACGGCGAGCAGGGTGCCGGCGGCGTCGAAGTCGAGCGTGCCCACGCGCGCCAACGGCTGGTTCCAGGTGCGGACGACTTTCGCCGCGGGAAGGTCCCAGAGCGTGACGCGGCCGTCCGTCGAGCCGGCGGCGAGCCAGGCGCCGTCGGCCGAGAACGCGAGCGCCGTCACCGCGCCGTCGATGGGCCCGAGCACGCGCAGCTCCTTGCCGGTCTGCGCGTCGAGCAGGGCCACGTGCTTGTCGTCGCGGCCCAGGGCCAACGTGCGCCCGTCGGCGGAGAACGCGAGGGAGCGCAGCAGCGTGTCCTTCTCGCGGGCGACTTCCTTGCCCAGCGCGAGGTTCCACACCACGCGCGTGCCGTCGTCGGCGGCCCAGGCCGCGAGCGCCCCCACGCGGCTCGTGGCGAGCGCCACCATGCGGGCCCCGGCCACGGCGTCGAGGGTCTCCACCGAGCCGTTCCACCGCTGCGCCAGCACCCGGCCATCATCGCCCGCCGAGAGGAACCGCAGCGCGTCGGCGTCCTCCGGGCCTTCGACGCGCACCACCGCGCGCACCGGGGCGGTGTGCCGGGCCTCGAGCTCCCGCAGCTCGCCGCTCTGGGGGTCGAGGCGGCGGAGGTGTCCGTCGCGGTAGCCCGAGACGAGCCCGCCCCCGGGCCACCAGGCGTGGGCCGAAGGCACCCCGGCGGCGTCGGGCGGCCGCGCGCGCGGCGGCAACCGCCACGCCTCGAGCCGGCGCTGCGTCGTGGCCACCAGCAGGCGCCCATCGGTGGTGGCCGTCAGCGCCTGCACGCCGGGCGCGAAGCCCGAGAGCTGGCCCTCGAGCGAGCCGTCGGCGAACCACCAGCGCACCGTGCCGTCGGCGCTGCCGCTCACCAGCCGCGTGGGCATCGCGTCGTCCCCGGGCACCACCGCGAGCGCCGTGACGTCGTCGCGATGCCCGTCGGAGATCCGCTTCACCGCGCCGTCTTCGAGCACCACCACCGAGCGCTCGAGGCCCACCACCAGGGCCTTCGAGGAGAGGGCCGCGACGGCGCCGACGTGGCGGTCGAGCTCCAGCGGCGACTCGCTCGACACGCGCAGCAGCCCCTCGGACACCGAGGCCACCTGCCCGGGCCGCGCCGCGACATGGGTCACCGCGCGGGGGTGCTTCGTCACCTCGGACACGGGGCCCTCGCTGCCCACGCGCATCACCTCGCCGTCGCCGAGGCCCACGAGGAGCGCCGCGCCGTCGAAGGCCAACGAACGAATCGGCGCCGAGAAGCCCTCGACGTGACGCAGCTCCTTCCGGGTCGCGACGCTCCAGTAGCGCAGGACGCGGTCGTCACCGCCCGAGACCACCTCGGTGTCCGAGAGCGCGAGCACCGCGTGCTGCCAACCGCGCGGCCCGGTGGAGAGCTCGCCCAGCGGCGCGCCATCGGCGCCGAAGAGCTCGAGCCCGTTGAGCGTGGCGCACACCGTGGTGGTGCCCGCGGCTGCGAGCGAAGAACACCCCGCGGCCACCTTCACCGACCACAACGCCTCGGGCACGCCGCGCTCGTCGGCGAGCCAGGTGATGCCCCGGGCGAGCGGCTGGTCTCCCGCGGCCTTCGCCAGCTGGCTGGCGCGGAACAGGTCACGTTCACGCAGCGCCCCCAGCGCGCTCTCGGCCCGCGCCTCGGCGGACGCGCGCTGGTTGTCGACCACCGCGAGCCTCGCGTCGCGACGCACGTCGTCGGTGCGACCCGAGAGCGCCAGCGCGAACCAGCCCAGGCCCAGCACCGCGACGCCCAGCACCCCGAGGGCCGCCCAGAGGACCACCGGCTTCGGCGCGCGGGCCCGCTGGGCCGCCTCGAGCGCGTCGGCCATCGCGCCGGCGTCCTGGTAACGCTGCGAAGGGTCGCGCTGCAGGGCCTTGTCGAGCACCGCCACCAACGCCGGCGGCACCTGGGGCTCGAGCAGCTTCACCTGGGGCGTGGGCGTGGTGCGCACCGCGTCGAGGATGTGCGAGGCGCTGGTGCCCTGGAACGGGAGCTTCCCGGACAAGAGTTCGAAGAGCATCACCCCCAGCGCCCACACGTCGCTGCGCGCGTCGACGGAGGTGCCCGAGGCCTGCTCGGGGGCCATGTACGAGGGCGTGCCGGCGAGCACCCCGCCTTCGATGGGCTCGCCCGCGGTGATGGCCAGGCCCCAGTCGATGACCTGGGTCTCGCCGAAGCGGCTGACCATCACGTTCTCGGGCTTGAGGTCGCGGTGCACCACGCCGCGGCTGTGCGCGTAGCCGACGGTCTGCACCACGTCGATGAAGTGCGAGAGCAGCGCGAGCCGCTCCTCGAGCGACACGCAGGCCTCGAGGGCGTGCTGCAGCGAGCGCCCCCGGATGCGCCGCATCGCGTAGTACGGGGTGCCGTCGCCGCGGCGGCCCAGCTCGTAGACCGGCACCACGCCGGGGTGCTCGAGCCGCGCCAGCACCCGGGCCTCGCGCACGAAGAGGTTCTCGAGCATCGGCCCGTGGGCGCTGCGCTCGGCGGTGTGCTCGGGCAGCAGCTCCTTGACCGCCACTTCGCGGCGCAGGTGCGTGTCGACCAGGGTGAGCACCCGCCCCATGCCTCCCCGGGCGAGCTCCGGGTCCGTGACGCCGTCGGGCACGGCGTAGCGGCCCTCCTGCTGGGTGGGCAACTCCTCGCGGACGGCGACGGTGATCTCGAAGCCTGCGTGCGTGCTGCGGGACACGGTCTTGGCCAAATCGTCGCGGTCGCTCACGAAACACCCTCGCTGAAATCGGAACCGGCTGATTCTTGGTCGCTTTTCGTTGAATGCACCACCGCGCAGATCCGTTTCGGCCCCGGCGCGTTTCAGGGTCGACCATGAACCGGACGACTGGATTCCTCGCTGTCGCGGCTGCCCTGCTGCTCACCGCCGTCATCGTCGGCCTGCCGCGCGTCACGGGCCCCGCGCCGGTCCCCCAGGCGCCGCAGCCCATCGTCGACGCGCCCCCGCCCCCGCCCACCCCGGTCCCCGCGACGAACCCCGGCTCGCTGTCGCTGACGGGCCGCCTCTCGCACCCCTATCTCGTGCCCGGCACCAGCGACGTCTTCGCGACGCTCGAGGTGACGGCCGTCGACGTGCCGGGCAGCAAGCGCGCGCCGGTCAACCTCGCGGTGGTCATCGATCGTTCGGGCTCGATGTCGGGCGCGAAGATCGACAACGCCCGGCGCGCGGCGAGCCGCCTGGTCGACCTGCTCGACGAGAACGATCGCCTCTCGGTGGTGCACTACGGCACTGACGTCGCGGCCCTGGGCGGCGTCTTCGCCACGCCCGAGAACAAGCTCAAGCTCAAGCGCTTCATCGCCAACATCGCCGACGAGGGCGGCACCAACATCGGCGAGGGGCTGGCCGCCGGCGCCCGGCACATCGAGCGCGCCAGGACCGACTTCCGCGTCAACCGCCTGCTGCTGCTGTCCGATGGGCAGCCCACCGTGGGCATCACCAGCGCCACCGGCCTCGCCAACGTGGTGCGCCGCATCCGCGACTCGGGCATCTCGGTGACCTCGCTGGGCGTGGGCGCCGACTTCAACGAAGACCTGATGCAGCGCCTGGCCGACGTGGGCGGTGGCTCGTACGGCTTCATCAGCGACGCGGCGGCCATGGCCACCCTCTTCCAGAAGGACCTCGAGCAGGCGGGCACCATGGTGGCGCGCACCGCGTCGTTGAGCTTCACGCTGCCCGAGGGCGTGCGCTTCGTGGAGGTCTACGGCCGCCCGGTGTCGCAGGTGGGCAACGCGGTCTCCATCACCCTGCCCGACTTCTCGGCGCGCCAGGTCGAGAAGCTGGTGGTGCACCTCACCGCGTCGCCCATGGTGCGTTCGGGCTCGGTGGACATCGCCGGGTTCCAGCTCGCGTACACCGACCTGCTCACCGAGAAGCCGGCCGACGCGCGGCTCTCGCTGGCGGCGATGGTCACCGAAGACGGCACGCTGGCCCTGCGCAACCGCGACAAGGGCGCGGTGGTGGTGGCGGGAAAGGCGCGCGCCGCGATGAACTACCAGAAGGCCGCCGAGGCCATCGACCGCGGCGACTACGGCGGGGCGCAGCGCTCGCTGCAGGCCAACGACGCCATCTTCTTCGAGGCCGACGCGGTCGCCGGCAAGGACTCCATGGCCGACGAGCGCAAGACCAACAGCGCCATCTACGGGCTGTCGACGTCGGCCCCCAGCGCCGCGCCGGAGATGCGCCGCGAGGCCGTCAAGCAGATGAAGACCGAGTCCCTGCGGTCCTCGGGGCGCGGCGCGTCGCTGTATTGAGCCGGCCGCTGATCAGAAGCGGTACGCCACGCCCACCGACGCGTCGAAGGTCACCTCGGCGGGACGCAGGGTGCGCAGCGTGGGTCCGATGCGCGCGCGGGCGAAGACGGCGAACTGGCTGGTGAGGAAGTACTCGGCGCCACCGCCGGTGAGGATGGGGAAGTTGAAGCCGCCGAAGGTGCCGAACTCGACCCACATCGGCAGATCGACGAGCACCGCCACCGAGAGCGCGCTCGACGCCGCGATGCCCAGGCGCAGGCCGATGGGGAGCGAGAGGCCGGTGCGCGAGCCCTGGAGGTACGAGCCGTAGGTGAACACCCCGGGCTCGAAGGTCAGGCCCAGCGAGACCCGGCCCGACTCGAGGAAGCGCCACTTGAGCAGCAGCTGGCCTTTGAAGCCCGGCGAAGGCTCGCGGAACATGCCCTCGACGCCGTAGACGAAGCCCAGGCGCACGCCCAGGTTGAGGCCGGGCACGAAGCCTCGCAGGTAGCTGGCGGAGATCGCCGAGTACCCCAGCGAGCCCTCGATGACGTTGCTGCCCTGGGCCACGGTCTTCGGCCCGATGGCGCTCCAGGCCTGGCCCGCGTTGAGGTCTTCGGCCTTCACCTCGTCGGCGGCGAAGGCAGCGCCCGCCAGCATCACGATCAGCGTCAGCACCGTCTTCATGGGAGACCCCGTTCCTTGGCCAGCGTGAGAAAAGCCTGCTCGAGCGCGCCCAGCTGCTGCGCCGCGCGGGCCTTCGCCGTGGCCATTGCCTCGCCCGGCTGCAGCGCCTCGCGCCACTCGAAGTACACCTTGATCTTCGGCTCGGTGCCCGACGGCCGCAGCGTGACGCGGCTGCCTCCGGCGAGCTCCCAGGCCAGCACGTTCGACTTCGGCAGCGTGAGCTTCGAGCTGACGCCGCCGGTGACGCGCACCTGGGCCTGGTAGTCGTTGGCCGCGGAGATGGTCATCGCCCCGATGCGCTCGATGGGCCGCGCCCGGAAGGCCTCCATCAACGCGCGGATCTGCGCCGCCCCGCTGGTGCCCTTGAGCGTGGCGTTGAACTGCGAGGCGACGAAGAGGCCGTGCTCGCGCTGGATCTCCTCGAGGTAGCCCAGCAGCGTGGTGCCGCGCGCCTTGCACCAGGCGGCCATGTCGGCCAGCACCAGCGCCGCGCCGACGCCGTCCTTGTCGCGCACCACCGTGCCCACCGTGTAGCCGAGCGCCTCCTCGTACCCCATGACGAAGCGGGCCCCCTCGGGGAGCAGCTCCAGGGCGCGGTTGGCGATCCACTTGAACCCGGTGAGCGTCTCTTCGAAGCGCGCGCCCTTCGCGGCGGCGATGGCCTTGAGCTGCACCGACGAGACGATGGTGGTGATCACCAGGGCGTGGGGCGTGGGGACCTGGGTGAGCATGTAGTGGCCGAGCAGCACGCCGACTTCGTTGCCGGTGAGCATGCGCAGCGCGCCCTTCGCGTCACGCGCCATCACCGCGAGGCGATCGGCGTCGGGATCGTTGGCGAGCACCACGTCGGCCTGCAGCTGCTCGGCGAGCGCGGTCGACAGGTCCATCGCGCCCTTCTCTTCCGGGTTGGGGAAGCGCACCGTGGGGAAGTCGCCGTCGGGCTCCTGCTGCTGCGGCACCGGGGCCACGCGGGTGAAGCCGGCCTCCTGGAGCGCCGCGAGCACCCAGCGGCCGCCGACGCCGTGCATCGCGGTGTAGACGATGGAAAGATCGCCGGCCTGCTTCGTGGGGCGCAGGGCGAGGATGGCGTCGAGGTACTGGCGCTCGACGGCCGCGGGCACGTCGACCCACAGCCCCTTCGACCGGGCGGTCGCCTCGTCGAGCAGCGCCACGGTGTTGGCCGGGCCCACCGCGTCGATGGCCGCCGCGATGCCCAGGTCATGCGGGGGGACGATCTGCGCGCCGTTGCCCCAGTACACCTTGTACCCGTTGTACTCGGGGGGGTTGTGGCTCGCGGTCACCATCACCGCCGCGGCCGCGCCGAGGCTCGTGAGCGCGAAGGCGGTGACCGGGGTGGGCGACACGCCCGCGAACACGTGCGCGGGCACCCCCTCGGCGGCGAAGACCAGGGCGGTCTCGCGGGCGAACTCGAGGCTCATGTGCCGCCCATCACGGCCGATGACCACCCCGCGCTTCGCGACGTCGGGCACCTGGGCCTTCAGGTAGCGCGCGAGGCCGGCCGAGGTGCGGCGCACCACCGCGAGGTTCATGCGGTTGGTGCCGCCGCCGAGCACGCCGCGCAGCCCCGCGGTGCCGAACTCGAGCGACGCGCCGAAGCGGTCTTCCAGCGCGGCCACGTCCTTCGCAGCGATCAGCGCGCGAACTTCAGCTGCGGTCTTCGGGTCGGGGTCGCCGCCGGCCCACGCGGCGGCGACGGTTGCCAGGCGTTCAAGGTCCATGTTCCCGGGAATACGGCAACCGGGGGCACGCGGGAAGAAATGCTCAGTACTTCGAGTTCGACTTGGCGCCGGTGACGATGGCGATCGACGCCGAGGCCCCGATGCGGTTGGCGCCCGCGGAGATCATCTTCATCGCGTCTTCGGTCGATCGCACGCCGCCCGAGGCCTTCACCCCGACGTCTTCGCCGACGATGCGGCGCATGAGGGCCACGTCTTCGACCGTCGCCCCGCCCTGCGCGAAGCCGGTGGAGGTCTTCACGAACGCCGCGCCGGCCGCCTTGGAGAGCGCGCAGCCGATGATCTTCTCTTCGTTGGTCAGCTGCGAGGTCTCGAGGATGACCTTCACCGGCCAGGGCTTCGCGGCGTTGACCACCGCCTCGATGTCCTTCTGCACCAGCGCGTAGTCCTTGCCCTTGAGCGCGCCGATGTTGATGACGGTGTCGATCTCCTTCGCGCCGCAGCGCACGGCCTCGCGGGTCTCGAAGGCCTTGGCGGTGGGGATGCCGGCGCCTAGGGGGAAGCCGACGACGGCGATGGCGATCACCGGCGAGCCGTGGAGCGCGCGGGCGGCCGTGCCCACGTTGATGGAGTTCACGCACACCGTGGCGAAGCCGTACTTCTTGGCCTCCTCGCACAGCTTGAGCACCTCTTCGCGGGTGGCCTCGGGCTTGAGCAGGGTGTGGTCGATGAACTGGGCGATGTCCTGGCTGGTGCGCAGCTTGTCGGGCGTCACCCGCGAGGTCAGGCCGGCGCGCACCGACAGCGAGGTGCCGCAGGTGTCGTGGTTGGTGCACTGGCTGCAGGCCGGCGCGCACTCGGGCGCCGAGCCGGTCGCGTCGCCGTGGGGCTTCGCGGGGCCCGTGGTGCAGGGCTCTTCCTTGCCGACGCGGAGCGAATCGAGGCGGCGCTTCACGCGCTCGGTGATGTCTTCGACCAGGGCGTTGACTTCGTTGGACATGAGGCCGCAGACCGTATCAGCGCGCGGCGCCCAGCGTGAGCGACAACACCACCGCGGAGATCCCCAGCACCCCGCCGCACAGCAACAGCAGCGGCAGGAGCACCGCCCCCGCGGCCTTGCCCGCCGTGGTGCGGTGAAAGTGGAGGTTGGCCATGACCCGCACCACCAGCGACCACACCGGGAAGACGTAGAAGCCGCACACCGGCACCAGGCCCACCAGGTACGGCGCCATGGACAGCGCGTGGGCCCGCACCGTCACCGTGTACGCCTTCGGCTGCGCGCCGGCGAGCATCAGCCCGAGGTGATCGAGCCCGGACAGGACGAGCACGCCTGCCAGTTGCATGGCCATCAGGAACAGGAGGTAGGCCACCATCACCACCGGCACCACGGCGCTGGCCACCCCGAAGCCGGCGCCCTTCGAGCCCAGCTGCGCCAGGGGAATGTAGATGACCGCGTACATCAAGAGGGTCGGCCCGAAGCCGGCGGCGGTGCTCAGCGCGGCGTAGAGCATGGAGCTGCCGAGCGGGGCGTCGGGCGCGGCCCCGCCCAGGGTCTGGGTGGGACTCGAGAGCAGCTGCACCGAGGTGCGCCACCACGCCCGCCACAGGCCCAGCGACTCGCGCTCGTCCCACGGGAGCACCGAGACGCGCGCCCGGCACCGGGGGCACAGCCAGTCGGCGCCGCGCTGCTCGAGGCAGGCGCCGCAGCCGAAGGTGCCGCAGCGGGAACACGAGCCGGTGGCGCGCACCTCGGGGTGGGCCGCGCAGAAGGCGTCACCGGCGGGCATCGGCAGGGGCAGCGCGCAGTGAAAACACGCCTGCTGGCCCGAGGGGTTGTAGTACCCGCATGCAGGGCAATTCACAGACCCTGAGTGTGGCTCAGCCCGATGTGGGTAAGGTGACTTTCATGCGCGGCGATTCCTCGACCCTCAACCAGCTGTGGAACTCGCTCGGGCTCGACTCGTTGCCGGCCGACGCGGGCACCGCCGTGGGCCTCGACAGCACCCGGGTGCGCGACTGGGAAGAGGCCACCATCCGCTCGGGCGAAGCGAGCCTGCCGGTGGTCGACACCGAGCGCGAAGACCTCCCCCGGCTCTCGTTGACCCCGCCGGGGCAGACCGAGGCCCGGCAGGAGCTGCTGCACCGGGACCTCGTGGTCACCGGCCTGTTGGGCGAAGGGGGCATGGGCCGGGTGCTGCTCGCGCGCCAGGCCTCGCTGGGCCGCGACGTGGCGGTGAAGGTGCCGCGCACCAACGCCTCGAAGGGCACCATCAACGCGCTGCTGCACGAGGCCAAGACCACCGGCGCGCTCGAGCACCCCGGCGTCATCCCCGTGTACTCGCTGGCCAGCGACGCCGAGGGCCGCCCGGCGCTGGTGATGAAGCGCGTCGACGGCGTGTCGTGGAGCATGCTCATTCGCCACGCGGAAGACCCGGCCTGGAACCGCATCGCCTCGTCGGGCGGAGACCGCATCGAGACCCACGTCGAGCTCTTGCGTCACGTGTGCAACGCCATCGCCTACGCGCACCGCAAGGGCGTGCTCCACCGCGACATCAAGCCCGCCAACATCCTCATCGGGGAGTTTGGCGAGGTGTACGTGGCCGACTGGGGCATCGCCACGCGCAAGGTCAAGCCGGGCGAGAAGCGCAAGCCGAGCCTCGTGGGCAGCCCGGTGTACATGGCCCCGGAGATGGTGACCGGCGACGACGCGCAGATGGACGAGCGCACGGACATCTTCCTGCTCGGGGCGACGCTCTACGAGCTGCTGACTGGCAACCCGCCGTGGTCCGGCCCCGATCTCCGCGGGGTGCTCGAGGCCGCCTGGGACTGCAAGCCCGCGCCGCCCCCGCCTTCCGCGCCCGAAGAGCTGGTCGCCATCTGCGCCAAGGCCATGTCCGTGGAGCCGTCAGGCCGCTACGCCACGGCCCTCGAGTTCCGCGAGGCCCTCGGCGGCTTCCTGCGCCACCGGGGCTCGGTGCAGCTGGCGAAGGCGGCCGACGAACGGCTCCAGGCGCTGATCGCCACGCTGCAGACCACCGCGCACGAGAAGGTCTACCCGCTGCTCTCGGAGTGCCGCTTCGGCTTCAGCCAGGCGCTGCGCGAGTGGCCCGACAACGAGGCCGCGCGGCGCGGGCTCTCGCGGTGCATCGAGGCCACCGCGCGCTACGAGCTGGCCCAGGGCAACCTCGTGGCCGCGCGCTCGCTGATCAGCGAACTGGAGCAGGTGCCCGCGGATCTCCACGAGGCGCTGGTGAAGCTCGAGCGGGGTGCGGCCGAGGCCCAGCGGCAGCAACAGCGCTTCGCGCACCTCAGCCAGGAGATGGACCCGGCGGTCGCCCTCCGGCAGCGGGTGTTCGCCTTCCTCGCCACGACGGTGGGAATCTTCATCGTCATCTTCCTGCCGCAGCTGTTCCCCGCGCTCCACGTCACGCTCGCCGGCCGCTGGTACCTCTCGAGCCTGCTGGCCGTGGTGATGACCTTCTTCTCGCTGGCGCTGTGGCTGGGACGGCGCTCGCTGCTCTCGACGCGCCTCAACCGCCGCCTGATGGGCATCGTGGGCATGGCGGGCATGGGCGCCCTGGTCCAGCGGCTGTTGGCGGCGAGCCTCAACCAGGACCCCCGCTCGACGGTGTTCCACAACTTCGTCTACGTCGGCGCGATCTGCATCACCGGCGGCATCACCCTGCACTCGGGCTTCTACTGGTCGGTGGTGCCGATGGCGGTGGGCCTGGTGGCGTCGTACTTCGCGCCCGGCCTCGAGGGGCAGATCTTCGGCGTGGCCTCGGTCGGCGCGCTGGCGCTGGCGGCGCTCTCGTGGCGCAACTGGAAGGGCGAGTTCGCGCCCCGGGCCCGCGACGCCTGAGGTCGGCGGTGCAGGCTCAGGGGGCGCCAGCCGCCGTCGGGGCCGGCTCATCCTGGAGGTAGCCCGCCTGCCGGAGCGCCTCGAGCGCGGCCTGGCCGGGCGCGGCGGTGCCCCGGGTCTCGGCGAGCTGGTTCAAGCGCTGCAGCTCCTGCTCGGCGCGGCCCACCAACGCCCGGGCCGCGGGAGGCGCGCCGCCGATGAGGTTGTGCAGCTCGCGGGGATCTTCGTCGAGCGCGAAGAGGGCCTCCTTCTCGAAGGTCAGCGCGCGGCCGTGCATCACGATGCGCCCGCCCAGCGGGTTGAGCAGCAGGTGCTGGCGGCCGAAGTACACCGAGTACATCTGCGCGTGGAACTCGGCGATCGACGGCTGCTCCGCGAGCGGCCCACCGCGCAGCGCGCCCGACAGGTCCCGGCCGTCGAGCTCCGGCGCGGGTGGCAACCCCGCCAGCGAAAGCACCGTGGGGGCGAGGTCGATCAACTGTACCCCGGTGCCCACCGCCTGGCCGCCCGGCAGGTGACCCGGCCAGGCGATGAACAGGGGCACGTGGAGCACCGCGTCCCACGGGGTCTCGTGCTCGAGGGTGAACTCGTGTTCGCCGAGGTTCTCGCCGTGATCGGCGGTGATGATGATGATGGTGTTGTCGGCGGCGCCCGCGTTCTCGAGCACCTCGAGCACCTGGCCCACCTCGCGGTCGGCGTCGCGAATCGACGCGTCGTAGAGCGCGATGACCTGCTGCTGCTCTGCCGGCGTGAGCGTGTCGGTGAACTCGAAGCGCGCCTTGTCGGCCATGGTGTAGCGCTCGTTGAAGCGGCCCTCGAGGCCGGCCCCGTAGCGCCCCGGCTCGGTGGGAACGAGCTCGTAGTGCGGGTGCTCGAGGTGCAGCCACGCGAACACCCCGCCCTGCTTCATCCGCGGGGCCCACTGCGCGACCTGCGGCACCGTCGTGTACTGGCGGCCCGGCGGCTTGGGCGCCAGCACCTGCTCGTCGAAGGTGGCGAAGGTCGACGAGGGGAACATCGCCACGTCGCCCCCGGCGTAGGTGTCGTAGCCGGCGGCGGAGAGCACGTCAGCCAGCGTGGGCACGTCGCGGGGCAACGCCACGCCGCGCTCGCGCACGCCGCTGTGGGCCGGGTAGCGCCCGGTGAGCAGCGACGACATCGACTCCCAGGTGCGCCCCGCCTGCGCCGTCGCCCGGTCGAAGCGCGTCGAGACCGTGGCGAAGCGCTCGAGGAACGGAGAGGTGTCGCGCGGGTACCCCGAGACGCTGAGGTGGTCGGGGCGCAGGGCGTCGATGGAGATGAGCAAGACGTTGGGCTTGTCGGTGGGGCTCACCACCCGCGGCGCCCCCCACAGCCCCCGCGCCTGTCCCAGGGCGCCCGGCACCGGGAAGCTCTCGAGCGTGAGCCGGCTCGACGCGCCGGGAAGGCCACTGAGGGTCAGCCGGTGCGGGTGCCAGCGCCCGTCGGGCGCGACGGTCTCGTCGAGCAGCACGCGCTCGTCCTGGCGGACCACGAAGCGCACCGGCGCCGCGGCGCTGCCGTGCTCGTGCCCCGTGGAGAAGACCAGCTGCGCGTCTTGCCCCAGCTCGAGCGGGAACACGTAGCGCCCGCCGGGTCTCGCGCTCAGGGCGGTCTGCCAGCTCACCCCGCCCTCCGAGAGGAGCGAGGTGCGCTTGACGAGCGGCGCCAGGCGGGGCCCATCGGCCGCGCGGAAGTCGTTCAACTCGGCCTCGAAGACGTCCACCGACGACACCCCGCGCTCGGCGTGTTCGGCCACCAGCAGCAGCGCCGTCGCCGGGGCGGGCACGGTGAAGCGCAGCTGGCAGACGATCTCCCGCGGGCCGGTCGACTGGCGCAGGCACTCGCCCAGCGGCGCCGCGGCCGGGAGCGCGGTGAGCGGCCGGGGCCCGGCGTCGGCAACCCCCGAGGCGGCGGCATAGACCAGCAGTCGCGCCGGCTCGCCGCCCACCAGCGGCAAGCGCGCGCGGAGCACCAGCTCGCGGCCCGCCTCCACGGGTTGGGTCATCGACCAGCGCGCACCCGCGGCCGCGCCGGGGGCGTCGAGGTGGAGCACGCGCGGCGTCCGCACCGGCGCCGGCACCTCGAGCGCGCTCGCCAGCCACGCGGTCAGCCGCGCCGGCACGGGGGCCACGGGCCGGGCTTCGTGGCAGGCAGGGCCCACCAGCGCCAGGGCGAGCGTCAGCCAGGCGACGCGGTTCATTGTTCGGCCCTCCGCACCAGGTGCTGCTTCGCGTCGAGCCAGCGCAGCGGGTCTTCTTCGAGCCAGCCCAGCAGCTCGCCCGAGAGGCGCGTCGTCACCTCGGGCTGCACGGCCGAGACGTCGCGCTCGGCCCAGGGGTCGTTGACGAGGTCGAAGAGCTCGAACCCGGCGCGCTCGGCCATGGGCGTGTACACCAGCAACCACGGGGGCTCGGTGACCGCGCGCAGCTTGGCGGTCACCGTCTGGTCCACCGAGCGCTCGCGCAGCACCAGCGCGTGCGACTCGGCCTCGACCTCCAGCAGGTCGACCAGCGGCGGGTAGGCCATCGCCCCCGGAGGCGTGCTCGCCGCGCCGCCCAACCACAACGCGGTCTCGCCGAAGAAGGGCCGCGCCGGCGCGAAGGTGGGCCCCGGCGCGCCGAGCCCTGCCCACGACAACCACAGGGGCATCACCTCGACCCCGCTGAGCCGCGGCGGCGTCACCAGGTGCTGGCCCGGGGCATCGACGAGGAAGAGGGTCCGGTTGGCCATCGCGCCGCCCTTGAACCACTTGCCGTGCTCGGTGGTGCTCCCGGGCTCGAAGAGGTTCTCGCCGTGGTCGCCCATCACCACCACCACGCGGTTGGTGAGGCCGTCGTCGTCGAGCCGCTGCAGCACCCGGCCCACCTCGCGATCGAAGGCGAAGAGGCTGCCGTCGTAGAGGCCGCGCACCTGGGCGATCTCCTCGTCCGACGGGCGGCCGCCGAGGCGCGCGACGTCACCGAGCTGCTGCAGCTCGTAGCCGTAGCGGCTGGGCCCGCCGTACGCGGCGCTGGTGAAGCGGGTGGCGTCGGGCATGGGGGCCGCGAAGGGCAGGTGCGTCACCGAGTAGAAGGCCACGAGGAAGAACGGCTTCCCCTCGCCCTCGAGCCGCGTCAGCTCGGCTTCCACGCGGTCGGTCAGCGCGCTCGGGTCGGCGTTGACCGGGAGGTACTTGCCCACGGGGAACAGCCGCTGCCCCCAGGCGCCGGTGAGGAACGCCAGCGCGAAGGGCAGCCGCTGGAAGGCCTCGCGGTCGGCGAACACCTCGAGGCTGGTGGCCGGGGGCACGTCGCGGTGCTCGAAGCCGAAGTCGATGCGGCTGAAGGTCTCGCCCGCGTAGTCGCTGACCACCGACGTCGAGTACCCCGCCTCGCGCAGCACGCGCGGCACGGTGGGCACGTGGAGGTGCGTCTGGTCTGCACGGGGGAACAGGTCGCGCACGCCGTGCTGGTGCGGGTAGAGCCCGGTGAGGAACGTCGTCCACGACGCGGTGGTGCTGGCGAGGGGCACGAAGAGCTCGGCCGGGCTGGCCCCTCGGGCGAGGAGCGCGTCGAGGTGGGGCGTGGTGGCCGCGGGGTAGCCCAGGCCCGAGAGGTGATCGCGCCGCAGCGAGTCGGCGGCGAGCACGATGATCGGCGTGCCCGAGACGTGCACCCGGCGCGGCCAGCGCAGCGAGGGCCCGGCGAAGGCGCCGAGGCTCACCACCGCGACGCCCGCCCATGCCCACCGCGCCCGCCCCTGCTGTCGCAGCAGCGCTGCCAGCAGCCACGCGAGGCCCAGCGCCGCCAGCAACCGGTCGATGGCGAGGGAGCCGACCCGCTCGGCGAGGAACACCTGCACCTGGGCGCGCAGCGAGCCCTGGCGCCACAGCAGGTCTTCGAAGAGCGCGGGCCGGCGGGCGATCTCCCGGCCGAGCCCCAGCGCCACCAGGCCCAGCGACAGGCCGAAGCTCCAGCGCCGCGAGCGGCGCGCGCCCACCGCGAGCATCGCCAGGGCCACGGCCGCGCCCCCCCCGAAGGCCAGCGCCCCCAGCGCCAGGGCCACCTGCACCTGCAGCGCCACGAGGTGCGGGGTGATGCCCGAGAACGCCTCGCGCACGCGCAGCGCCAGGCCGCTGACCGAAGGCACCACCCACCACGCGAGCGACCCCAGGTGCAGCGCGAGCACCACGCCCGCGAGCCGCAGGCCCGAACCCCAGACGAACCTCGAGGGCGTCACGCGCACAGGGCTCGCCTCAAGCGCTCAGGGCACCAACGCCAACATCTCTTCGTAGACACTCTTGAAGTCACCCCGCGCGCCGATGGTCTCGAGATTCTGCGAGAGGCCGCCGACCGCGCGGTAGAACTGCACTGACTCTTTGGGGGGCTTGATGCCGCCGATGCGCGTGGCGTTCTTCAGGAAGAGGTTTCTCATGTCACGGCTGATGAAGGCCTTGCCGAAGTCGAAGTCGCGCGATCGCGGCGGGCGGGTGGCGATGTCGAGCACCTCGCGCACGAAGGGCCGGCCGGCCTCGCGATCGTCGAACTGAAAGCCGCAGGCCTCGGACAGCGTGATGACGTCGATGGGCTCTTCCTTCACCACCCGGGTGAAGAGCTCGCGGTTCACGTCGAGCCACGCCGGCGAGAACTTCTTGATGGCTCCGAAGTCGAGCACCCCCACGCGCCCGTCGGGCAAGACCATGAAGTTGCCGGGGTGCGGGTCGGCGTGGATCACCCCCGAGAGCAGCAGCGGGCCCCACACCGCGCGGGTGATGAGCCGCGAGACGCGGAAGCGCTCCTCGTTCGAGTGGGTGTCCAGGTGGAGCAGGAACTCCTTGAGCGTGGGCCCCTTGAGCAGCTCGAGCGTCAGCACCTTCTCGCCGGTCAGCTCGGGCAGGCAGTGCGGCACCTTCACGTCCGGCAGGGCCTTCGCCGCGGCCTCGAACTGCAGCGCCCGGCCGGCCTCCTGGCGGTAGTCGAGCTCCTCGAGCAGGCTGTCGCGCAGCTCCGCGTAGTAGGCCTTGCCCTGCACCATGCGCGTCGAGGCGGCGAAGACGCTGACCATGGCGCCGAGGTTGTCCAGGTCCGACTTCAGCGCGCGGGCGATGTCGGGGTACTGCACCTTCACCGCGACCTCGCGGCCGTCCCTGGTCACCGCCCGGTGCACCTGGCCCAGGCTCGCCGCGGCGATGGGGACCTCGTCGAACTGCGCGTAGATCTCTCCGGGCGGGCGGCCGAGCTCCTGCACCACCACCTCGCGCACCTGGGTGTACGGCATGGGCGGCGCCTGGTTCTGCA
The DNA here is from genome assembly GCA_903905455.1 of uncultured Archangium sp. Lineage (GTDB taxonomy): Bacteria > Myxococcota > Myxococcia > Myxococcales > Myxococcaceae > Archangium_A. Next base: position 32,825 of record CAIVGN010000050.1, on the reverse strand, counting down.
GGCGCGCCACCACCGCGCGCACCTCGGGGGTGAGCAGGTCGGGGTCCATGCTCACCTGCTGGCCTAACTTCATCGCCAGGCCCTTGAGCTCGCCCAGGGTGGCCACCAGCTTCTCGGCCGCGCCCTCGCCGAGGATCGACTCGTCTTCCTTGCCGGTGAAGCGCCGGACGCCGCGCGCCACGACGTCGGTCGAGAGCTTCGCGGACATCGTCGCCAGCCGGGCGAGCCGCGCGAAGCGGCCGGTAGAGAGCCTCGAGTCGTCGTCAGCAGCCACGGACCAGCCTTAGCCTCAAGCCTGCAGAGAAGCCACCCCACGACGGAGCAGTTCCTTCACCACGGCGGCGACCTCCATGGGGGTCACCTGCAGCCGGGCGATGACCTCCGCGGGCGTCAGCTTCTGCTCGCAGAGCATGCGCACGATGGGCTGCCACGCCGGGGGGCCCACGGTGAGGAAGAGCCGGTAGAGCTCGTCGTTGACCTGCAGGGCGCGGGCGCGGGAGAGCTGGCCCTCGGCGGCCCGCTTCTGCTCGTCGTTGAGCCAGGGCACGAGGCGCGCGAGGCTCAGCGCCGTGGACTGGCCGCCGAAGCCCTCCTCGGGCGAGGGGGTGCCCTTGGTCAGCGACCCTCTTGCCTGCTTCGAGGTGAGGTAGCTCGAGAGCGCGCGGTCGCCGGAGAGGGCGGCGGTGGTGAGGTGCGCGGTGCACTGCACCAGGCGCCCGGCCTCGAACCACAGGCGCCAGTTCGCCCAGCCGTCGTGCGCGTCGACCTGGCCGCTGTAGCCGGTGACGGTGAGCGCCTTGAGCACCCACTGGGGCCCCAGCGAGCCGAAGTCGAACTCGATGCCCCCGTCGGTGGCGATGAGCCGCTTGAAGCGCCGCCTGGGCTCGCACAGCTCGCGCACCTGCACCTCCAGCGCCGAGAGCCGCAGCGTCTTGGGGAAGTAGGCCTGGGCCCCGGCGTGCAGCAGCCGCAGCGACTCGCGGTAGTTGTCCTGGGCCGAGAAGAGGGCCATGGGCACCTCGTGGGTACGCAGGTCTTCCCGCACCAGGCGCAGCAGGCCCCAGCCGTCGAGGCGCGGCATGTTGAGGTCGGCGATCACCACCTCGAAGCTGCGCCCGATGAGCAGGTTCATCGCCTCCAGGCCGTCGGAGGCGGTGGCCACCGGGTAGCCCTTCTTCGCGAAGTAGCCCGAGAGCATGGTGACCACGGCCGGGTCGTCGTCCACGAAGAGGATGGGGGTGCGCGGCGCGTCGGGGTCTTGCGGCGTGGGGGTGTGCGCGGGCGGCCCGGGCGGCGGCGACTTGAAGGCCTGCTGGAGCACGCTGAAGGGCGAGCCGGTGTCCAGGTCTTCGGCCGGCGGCTGCGTCGGCACGTGCATCACCTTGGAGTCGCCGTTCTCGCGGTAGGTGACGACGAAGGGCTCCTCTTCCCCCATGAAGTCCACCAGCCCCGAGGCCCCGTCGGCGCCCTCGGTGAAGGTCCAGGCGCCGGTCTCGCGGGTCATCGCCGCCAGGGCGCTCTGCATCGTCAGGTCGCGCAGCCGCGCCGCCTTGAGCACGCCGCGCACGAAGAAGGCCCGGCCATCGTCGCCGACGGCGAGGCCGCCGGTGCGCCTGGTGCGCATCAGGTGCTGCACCAGCTCGCTGATCTCCCGGCCCCCGCCGCGACCGCTCAGCTCGCCGGTGCGCTGCGGGAGCTCGGCCACCACCTGGCGCAGCCGCGCGATGTGCTGGCGGGCGCTGAAGGGCTCCTGCAGCAGGTCCACCACGCCGGCGCGCATGGTGCGCACGAAGGGCTCCTCGGCCACGTCGCGGCACAGCAGGGTCACGGGCACGGGCGTGGACTCGAGGCGGGCCAGCAGCGCCGCCAGCTGCGACGACGAGATCTCCGCGTGCACCAGCAGCATCGTGGGGCGGAAGTCGCGCAGGTTCTCGGCCACGTCGCTGGCCGCGAAGGTGCACCAGGTCACGGGGAAACCGGCATTGTCGAGGGCGAGGCCCATCTTCTGGGCCGGCCCCGTGTCCGCATCGATGATGAGGACGCGTACGTCCTGGCTCATGAACTCACCGGGACGCAGTCTGCCACGACGGCGCCCGGCGTCACGGGAAGTGCCCGCGACTGCCCCGCTGGAACGGGGTGGTCACCCTTCGACGCGGTTCCGGCCGCCGTTCTTGGCGCGGTAGAGGGCGGCGTCGGCCCGCGAGAGCCAGTGCTCGGCGCTCTCGCCCCGCTCCCAGCTGGCGACGCCGGCCGAGACGGTCACCTGGAGCACCTGCTCTTCGTGGAGCACCCGGGTGGCGGCGATGGCCTCGCGGGCGCGATCCCCCAGGGCGATGGCCTCGGCGTGGGTCACGTCGCGCACCAGCACCACCAGTTCTTCGCCGCCGTAGCGCGCCACGAAGTCGCCCTTGCGCTTGAAGACGCGCACGCAGGCGTGGGCCACGGCCTTGATCACCGCGTCGCCGGCCGGGTGCCCCCAGGTGTCGTTGACCTTCTTGAAGAGATCGATGTCGATGATCAGCAGCGCCTCGCCGCCCACGCGCAGGGCCGCGAGATCGACGGTGCGCGCCAGCTGCTCGTCGAAGGCCTTGCGGTTGTAGAGCTGGGTGAGGCCGTCGATGGTCGACTCGCGCCGCGCGATCTCCAGCTGCGAGCCCAGGGCCTCGAGCTTGCCGGCGAGATCCGCGACCTGCTTCTGCTGGCGTTCGCGGCGCGTGGCGAGCACCTCCTGCACCTCCTTGACGGCCTGGAACGCGAGGCGGCGGATGTCGGCCGGGGCGGCGGTCTGCAGCACCGTGGTCACCCCCGAGAGGGTGCGGCTCAACTGGGCGTCTTCGGCGCGGTCGGCGGTCACCTCGCGGTTGAGCGAGCTGACGAACATCCACACCACGTCGCGCAGGGCGTCCTGGCCCTGGCTGAACTCGGTCTGCTCCTGCTTGCGCAGCGAGAGGAACTGCTGGCGCAGCTCGGCGTAGTTGCGGGCCCCGCCCGTGGTCTTCTGGCCGGGGGCGGCGACGCCGGTGAGCACGTGCTGCGCCCACTGGTCGAAGGTGGTCTGCGTCTTGCGCGCGTCTTGCCGCTCGAGGTCGAAGGCGTGGCGTCCGTAATCGCGGATCACCCCGGCCAAGGTATCGATCACCTGATCTACGTCGTGACTCATGGTCCCAACGGTAAGGAGCCCCCTGCGCCGCCGCGATGTCATTGCCCTGACGCGGGGGGGGGAAACCGTTGCGCGTAGGGGGCTGTGTGCTACGAGCGCGCCGCCTCTCTCTTTCCAGGGATCCCAAACCGATGAAACTCTCAAGACTTGCGGGCGTCGCTGCATTGCTCGCGCCTGTTCTCGCGTTCGCGAATGAAGCGAACCTCTCGCTGCCCGACCTCGAGTCCCAGATGTTCCTGGGGATCAACGGTCGCGCCCTGCTGATGTCGGGCATCGTGGTCTCGGTCCTGGGGCTGGCGTTCGGGCTCGTGCAGTACATGCAGCTCAAGGCGTTGCCGGTGCACCGCGCGATGCTCGAGATCTCCGAGCTGATCTACGAGACCTGCAAGCAGTACCTGATCACCCAGGGCAAGTTCATCATGATGCTGTGGGTGTTCATCGGCGCGGTCATCGCCGTGTACTTCTCCATGGCCCACGTCGAGGGCCCCGCGGCCCAGTGGCCGACCGCCCTGCGCGTCGCCATCATCCTCGCGTTCTCGCTCGTCGGCATCGCCGGCAGCTACGGCGTCGCCTGGTACGGCATCCGCGTCAACACCTTCGCCAACTCGCGCGCCGCCTTCAGCTCGCTGACCGGCAAGCCCTTCGGCACCTACGCCATCCCGCTCAAGGCCGGCATGTCCATCGGCATGATGCTCATCAGCACCGAGCTGCTGCTGATGCTCGCCATCCTCTGCTTCGTGCCCCGCGAGCTCGCGGGTTCGTGCTTCATCGGCTTCGCGGTCGGTGAGTCGCTGGGCGCCTCGGTGCTCCGCATCGCCGGTGGCATCTTCACCAAGATCGCCGACATCGGGTCCGACCTGATGAAGATCGTCTTCAAGATCAAGGAAGACGACGCGCGCAACCCCGGCGTGATCGCCGACTGCGTGGGCGACAACGCGGGCGACTCGGTCGGCCCCTCGGCCGACGGCTTCGAGACCTACGGCGTGACCGGCGTGGCGCTCATCGTCTTCATCCTCCTCGCGGCCAACGACCCCGCGGTGCAGGTGCAGCTGCTGGTGTGGATCTTCGTGATGCGCGTGATGATGGTCATCACCTCGTTCGTCTCGTACGCGGTCAACGACGCCATCGCCAAGGCCCGCTACCTCAAGGCCGACAAGATGAACTTCGAGCACCCGCTCACGCAGCTGGTCATCCTCACCTCGGTGCTCTCGGTGATCGTGACCTTCGTGGCCTCCAAGCTCCTCATCCCCACCATCGCGGGCGACTCCGAGATGTGGTGGAAGCTCTCGACGATCATCACCTGCGGCACGGCCGCCGGCGCGATCATCCCCGAGCTGGTCAAGGTCTTCACGTCCACCGAGTCGCGCCACGTGCGCGAAGTGGTGACGGCGTCGAAGGAAGGTGGCCCCTCGCTGAACGTCATCTCCGGCCTCGTGGCGGGTAACTTCTCGGCCTACTGGCTGGGCGTCACCCTGGTGATCCTCATGGGCGCGGCCTACGGCGTCTCGACGCTCGGCCTCAAGGTGCTCTTCCCCATCGCGGGCAACATCGACCCCTCGCCGGTCTTCGCCTTCGGCCTGGTGGCCTTCGGCTTCCTGGGCATGGGCCCGGTGACCATCGCCGTCGACTCCTACGGCCCGGTGACGGACAACGCGCAGTCGGTCTACGAGCTCTCGCTCATCGAGCAGGTCCCCAACGTCTCGGAAGAGATCAAGAAGGACTTCGGGTTCACCCCGAACTTCGAGCTGGGCAAGCAGTTCCTCGAAGAGAACGACGGCGCGGGCAACACCTTCAAGGCGACCGCCAAGCCGGTGCTCATCGGCACCGCCGTCGTCGGCGCCACCACGATGATCTTCTCGATCCTCTTCTCGATCACCAACGGGCTGCAGGTCGGCCTGGAGAACATCTCGCTGGTCCACGCGCCGTTCCTGCTGGGCCTCATCCTCGGCGGCGCGGTGATCTACTGGTTCACCGGCGCGTCCATGCAGGCCGTGTCCACGGGCGCGTACCGCGCGGTGGAGTTCATCAAGAAGAACATCAAGCTCGAGGGCGCCGAGAAGGCGTCGGTCGCTGACTCGCGCAAGGTCGTCGAGATCTGCACCAAGTACGCGCAGGCCGGCATGATCAACATCTTCTTCACGATCTTCTTCAGCACGCTGGCCTTCGCCTGCGTCGAGCCCTACTTCTTCATCGGCTACCTCATCTCCATCGCCATCAGCGGCCTCTACCAGGCCGTCTTCATGGCGAACGCGGGCGGCGCCTGGGACAACGCGAAGAAGCTCGTCGAGACCGAGCTCAAGGCCAAGGGCACCGACCTCCACGCGGCCTGCGTGGTGGGCGACACCGTCGGCGACCCCTTCAAGGACACCTCGTCGGTCGCCCTGAACCCGGTCATCAAGTTCACCACCCTCTTCGGCCTCCTGGCCGTCGAGCTGGCGTACGAGCTGGGCAAGGTCGTCGACCCCTCGGGCCGGATGATCGATGGCAAGGCCGTCTACATCTTCAAGGCCAACTCCATGACCATCGGCCTGGCGACGGTGTTCTTCCTCATCTCCACGGTGTTCGTGTACCGGTCGTTCTACGGCATGCGCATCGAGACCGGCGTGAAGTCGGAAGCCTGAGTCTTCGAGCCTGGTGAAGTGTGAGCGGCCGCCCCAGGGGAACCGGGGGCGGCCGTTTCACTTGCGGGTGTGCTAGGTGCGCTGGCCCGTGAGCTCGTCTGGCATGTCGATTCTGCGGCTGACCTTCCTCGGCACCTCGGCCGCGATGCCGACGTTGCACCGGAACGTGTCGGGCCTCGCGGTGAAGGCCGACAGCGACCTGCTGCTCTTCGACTGCGGCGAGGGCAGCCAGCGGCAGATGATCCGCTTCGGCACCGGCTTCTCGGTGGACGCGGTGTTCTTCACGCACTTTCACGCCGATCACTACCTGGGCATCATCGGGTTCCTGCGCACCCTGGGCATGGGCGGCCGCGAGCAGCCGCTGACGCTCTACGGGCCGGCGCCGGCGCGGAAGATCCTCGACGCGGCGATCCACCTGGGGGTCGAGCGCCTCGCCTTCCCCGTGGACGTCCAGGAGCTCCGCGGCGGCGAGATCATCGCCCGCAAGGGCTACGGCGTGCGCGCCATCCGGGTCGACCACCGGGTCAACGCCCTGGGCTACGCGCTCGAAGAAGACGTGCGCCCGGGCCGCTTCGACCCCGAGGCCGCGCGGCTGCTGGGCGTGCCCTCGGGCCCCGACTTCGGGCGGCTGCAGAAGGGCCAGACCATCACCCTTCCCGACGGCACCGAGATCAAGCCCGAGCAGGTGATGGGCAGCACGCGCCCCGGCCGCCGGGTGATCATCTCCGGCGACACCCGGCCCTGCGCGGCCATGGTCGAGGCCTCGCGCGGGGCCGACCTGCTCATCCACGAGTCGACCTTCAGCGACGACGAGCAGGCCCGGGCCATCGAGACCCGGCACTCCACCGCCCGCGAGGCCGCCAGGGTGGCCCAGGAAGCCAAGGCGAAGCGCCTGGTGCTCACCCACCTCTCATCCCGCCACGACGTCGACCCGCGGCCCCTGCTCGAGCAGGCCAGGCAGGAGTTCAGCGGGCCGATCGACGTGGCCTACGACGGGTTCAGCGTCGAAGTGCCGCTGCGCGAGTGAGCTGAAGCGCCGAAGCTCACTTCGTCCACTGGTCGAGCCAGCCGAGCACCGTCTCGTGCCACACGATGGAGTTCGCCGGCTTGAGCACCCAGTGGTTCTCGTCGGGGAAGTAGAGGAACCTGGACGGCACGCCCTTGCGCTGCAGCGCGGTGAAGGTGGCCATGCCGTGGGTTTCGACCACGCGGAAGTCCTTGCCGCCGTGCACCACCAGCATCGGGGTCTTCCACTTCGCCACGTGGTCGATGGGGTTGTGCTTGCTGTAGCCTGCGGGGTTCTCCCAGGGCGTGCCGCCGTGCTCCCACTCGGGGAACCAGAGTTCCTCGGTGTCGAAATAGGCGAAGCGCTCGTCGAGGTTGCCGTCGTGGCTGACGAGGCACTTCCAGGGCTCGCTCCAGTTCCCGGCGATCCAGTTGACCATGAAGCCGCCGTAGCTGGCGCCGAGCGCGCACATCTTCGACTTGTCGATGAAGGGGTACTTCTGGAGCGCCGCCTGAAGGCCCTTCTGCAGGTCCTCGAGCGGCTTGCCGCCCCAGTCGCCGGTGATGGCGTCGGTGAAGGCCTGCCCGTAGCCAGTGGACCCGTGGAAGTCGATCATCACCGCCACGTAGCCGTGGGCCGCGTAGCTCTGGGGGTTCCAGCGGTAGTGCCAGTGGTTGCCGAAGCTGCCCTGCGGCCCGCCGTGAATGAGGAACGCCAGGGGGTACTTCTTCTTCGGGTCGAAGCCGACGGGCTTGACCACGTAGCCGTAGACCGTGTCGTCGAGCGCGCCCTTGAAGCTGAACTGCTCGGGGGTGCCCAGCGAGAAGCCGGCGAAGGCCGCGGCGTTGACGTCGGTGAGGCGCTTCAAGCCCCCCTTACCGTCGAAGGGCAGCAGGTAGAGGTCGGAGGCCGAGACCAGCGAGTCGTGGGCCACCACCAGGCCGTCCTTCGCCACGGACAGCTCGCTCACGTTGCCGTCGCTGTGCAGCTTCGTCACCTCGCCCCGGCTCACGTCGATGGAGAAGACGCCGTGCTGCCCGAGGTCGTCGGCGGTGACGAAGAGCGTCTTGCCGTCGGCGCTCCAGGCCAGCGACGAGGCCGAGCGATCCCACGCGTCGGTCAGCGAGCGGTCCTTGCCGGTGGCCAGGTCGCGCACCATCACCCGCTGCTTGTCGGCCTCGAACTTCGGGCGGCTCATGGCGAGGTACGCGAGCTGCTTGCCGTCAGGCGAGAACACGGGGTTGGCGTCGGTGGCGCGGTTGGTCAGCGTCAGCTTGATGGCCGCCATCTTCCCGTCGAGGGGCGCGGAGAAGAGGTCGAGGTCGGTGCTCCAGGCCTCCTCGCGGCCGGCGTCGCGGGCCACGTAGACGACGGACTTGCCGTCGGGCGCGAGCGTGAAGTCTTCGCTGCCGCCGAAGGGCTTGCTGGGCGCGTCGGCGTTCTGCTTCTTCTGCAGGTTCACCACCGGCCCGCCGCCGAGTTTCTGGGCGAAGAGGTGCGCGCGGCGACCGTCCTTCCAGGTGTCCCAGTGGCGGAACATCAGCGAGTCGTAGACCTGGGCCGTCGTCTTCTTCTTGCTCTTCTCTTCCAGGCGCTTGGCGGTGCACTCCAGCGTGTCGCAGTCGACGTACACCTCGGCCGCGAAGACCAGCGTGGCGCCGTCACGCGTCAGCTGGAACGCGTCGACGTCCAGCGGCAGCCTCGTGACCTGCGCGGCCTCGCCGCCGTCGAGCGGCAGCCGCCACACCTGGTTCGAGCCCGAGCGCGCCGAGAGGAAGTAGAGGGCGGTGCCGTCGGGGGCCCACACCGGGTCGGTCTCGTTGCCCTCGTGGGTGGTGAGCTGCTTGAGGCCCTGGCCGTCGGTGCCCACCAGCCACAGGTCGAGGCGGCCCTTGTTGGCCTCAAGGTCGGTGGTGCGCAGGCCGAAGACGACCTTCGTGCCGTCGGGCGACACGCGGAAGCCGGACACGCGCTTGAGCGAGACCTGGTCCTGGACGGTGTACGGCTTCTTCGCGACCGGGGCCGCGGCCAACATCACGACGAGCAGAGCGAGCATGAGGGGCGCGTTTAGCACGCACCTTTCGGCTCAGCGGGCGCGGATCGCCCCGTGGACGTACACCCCCGCGCGGCGGGAGAAGCCCGGCACGTACACCCGCGGCGCCGGGACCCGGTAGGTCGGGTACCGCACGTACACCCGCGGCGGGCGCCGGTAGTACGTGGTGGGCGGCGGCGCCCACTGGGCCTGCGGTTGCGAGACGGTGGCCAGCTCCTCGGGGGTGGCCTTCGCCTGCGCGATGGACTCGGGGCGCTCGAGGGAGATCCACCAGGCGTCGGCGGCGTCGGGCGCGGTGCGCGGCGTGACCTCCACGGTGAGCCCGGGCTGCGCGTCGAGCGCCGGCGCGGGCGTGAAGCGCAGCACGCGCTGCTGGTCGGCCCCCGTCAACGCCTGGGCGGCGATGAAGGAGATGAGGCACTGCTGCAGCGCCGGGTCTTCGTTGCGCGAGCCGGCCTCGAGCCCGACGAGATCGCCGGGGTCGCCGTAGGCGTTGAGCTCCACGTTGCCGTTGCTGAACGACTGGTAGGGGACATCCTTGAAGACGCCGAGCTCCACCACGCTCGCGGGCACGGCGTGGAGGCCGGCGACGCACGGGGACTGCTCCGCGCGGGCCAGCACCTCGTCGAGCGCGGCGATGCGCGGAGGCAGGGGCGCCCGGGCGACGCGCTGCTGCGAGGCACAACCCACGAACACCAGTCCGATGACGAGCCAACCGCGCATGCGCATGCTCCCTGGGACGACGAGTCGGTGCTGCTCAGTACATCTTGCGCAGGCGCGCCGCGAAGAAGCCATCGAGGCCCTCGGGCCCGGGCAGCGTGCGCAGGTAGCCCTGGTACGTGGGCAGCGCGGCCAGGCCGCGGGGCGGCTCGGCCGTGAAGTCGGGGTGCGAGCGCAGGAACATCTCGACCTGGTCGGGGCCCTCGGCGGTGTCGGTGCTGCACACCGCGTAGATCAACAGCCCGCCCGGCTTGAGCACCAGCTGGCACTGCTCGAGGATCTCGCGCTGCAGCGCGGCCAGCTCGGCGATGTCCTTCTCTTCGCGGCGGTAGCGCAGCTCGGGGTGCCGGCGCAGCGTGCCCAGGCCCGCGCACGGCGCGTCCACCATCACCGCGTCGAACTCGCCCAGCGACTCGGGCAAGGGCTTCGAGGCGTCGGCCTTCACCAGGGTCATGCGCTGGCGCAGGTGCAGGCGCTTGGCCTCGCTCTCGATCTTCGGCAGCTTGTTGGCGTAGAGGTCGAGCGCCACCACGTCGTTGGTCTGCGCGGCGTGGCAGGCCTTGCCGCCCGGCGCGGCGCAGGCGTCCAGCACGCGGGCGTTGGGCGGCAACTGGGCGAACACCGTCACCAGCTGCGCCGCCTCGTCCTGCACCTGCCACAGGCCCTCGGCGTAGCCGTAGAGCTCTTCGACCCGGCCCGGCGACTCGAAGACGATGCCCAGGGGCGAGAGCGTGGTGGCCTTGCACTGGAGCCCCGCCTCGAGGAGCTGCGCGAGCAGCTCGTCGCGGGTCACCTTGGAGGTGTTGGTGCGCACCACGAGGCTGGGGGCCTCGTTGTCGGCGGCGAGCATGATGCGCGCCCGCTCGGGGCCGAACTGGCGAATCCACCGCTTGATGAGCCACTGGGGGTGGCTGGTCTCGAACTCGAGCACGGCGATCTCGTCGCCCTCCGGCTTCGGAAGCTCGGGCAGCGCCGAGGCCTTGCGGAGGATGGCGTTGACGAAGCCCGCGGCGCGCTCCACGCCCACGGCCTTGAGCGCGTCGACGGTCTCGCCCACCGCGGCGTGCCTGGGCACGCGCATGAAGAACAGCTGGTAGACGCCCAGGCGCAGCGCGGCGAGCACCCGGTCTTCGATGGTGTCGAGGGCACGGTCGGCGAACAGGCGCAGCACCGCGTCGATGGTGAGGCGGCGGCGGGTGGTGCCGTAGCAGAGCTCGGTGACGAGGCCCGCGTCGCGCGGGTCCTTCAACTTCTGCTCGTCGAGCACGGTGTCGAGCACCACGTTCAAGTAGGCGTCGGTGGCGGCGACCCGCGCCAGCACCTGGATGGCGACGGTGCGCGCGGTGGCGGGCATCTTCTTCGGGGGCGGGGCCTTGACCTTCGGGGCCTTGGGCGGAGCAATCTTCTTCATGGATCCAGCTTCGCCATCTGCGCGATGAGGATGGCGTCGCTGGCCTTCGCGCCGGCCATCAGGGTGAGCAACACGTTCTCGATGACGTCCTTGGCGCCGGGCTCGACGGCCGCGCCCTTCTGCAGCCCCGACCACGCGTCCCGCGCCCACTGCGCGAGCGCCTCGGGCCCCAGCGTGCCCTTGAGGCGCAGGGCGATGCGGCCCTTGACCTGCGCGCGGGTCAGCCGCCCCGACGGAGACTCGAGCAACATCGCCGTTGCGGCCTGCTTCGGCGCCCCTCGGCCGATGGTCTTGCCGCGCACCGCGGGCTCCACCGGCTCGCTCACCGTCGCCACCTTGCGGCCGATGCTCTTGCCGGTGCGCGCAGGCTCCGCCGTCTTCGCGGGAGCGGCGCGGCCGAGGCTCTTGCGGCGCGGGGCCGCGTCTTCTTCTTCCTCTTCTTCGGGCGCGTCGGCGCCGGCGCGCACCAGGTCACCGGGCACCAGCGCCTCGAGCGCGCGCACGTAGCCGTCAACGCCCAGCCCGTGCACCTGCTGCTTGACGACACCTGTCAGCGAAGAGGGCCCGCGCTCGGGGGCGAGCTTCTGCAGCAGCACCTCGATGGCCGGGAGCTTCAGCAGCTGGAGCCCCTCGGCGAGCGACCAGGCGCTCGGGGCGAGGACCCCGGGGTTCACCAGCACGGCCTCCACGTCGGCCGCGTGCTCGTGGAGCGCGTTGAGCAGCCCCTCTTCCCCGTTGGCCTGCACGATGACCAACTCGACGCCGAGCTCGTCGGCCCGCGCCTCGAGGCGTGGATCGATTTCCTCATCGGCGAGCAACAGAAGGTTCGGCCCATGCAGCACCAGCACCGGGAAAGACATAGGCGCAAGGTTTAAGGGTGCTGGCGCGCCGCGTCGAGGACGAACGCCGAGTCTTTTCGTAGACGCGCTGACGAGACTCGGCACAATCCCGCGCGAATTCCTTCCCTCCCCCCGTCGTCGAGGCCCCACCCATGAACAAGACCCTGCTGCTGACCGCCCTCGTGTCCGCGAGCGCGTTCGCTCAAGAAACTGCCCCGCCGCCTCCGCCTCCCCAGCCGCAGCCGTATGGAGCGCCGCAGCCGTATGGAGCGCCGCAGCCGCAGCCCTACGGAGCGCCGCAGCCGTACGCGGCGCAACCGCAGCCGATTGCCCAGATGCCTGCCGACGCGCCGATGGAAGATCCCGGCGGGCGTGTGCGCTGGGGCATCTCCGGCAACATCGGCTGGCACGCGCCGCAGTCGGCGTTCACCATCGGCGCTGAAGGCCGCGTCGGCTACCAGTTCAGCAACCTGTTCTCGCTCTACGCCACCGTCGGCGCGACCGCGGGCTTCGGCATCGGGGCCAGCGTCACCGTCTCCGGCGTCAGCGCGAGCATCACCGCACTCTCGTATTACTACTTCGGCGCCATCGGCGAGGTGATGCTGGCCGACCTCTTCTACGTCGGTGCGGGTCCGGTCATCGCCAACGGTGGCCTCGCCGGCATCTCGGGCAGCGGCTCCTCGAACGGCAACGCGGAGGCGATCGCCATCGCGCACGGCGGGCTCATGCCGGGCATCGACCTTCGCCTCGGCCTCGGCTTCGGCAAGGCACGCTCGCCCTCGTTCCGCCGCGGCGGCTTCAACCTGGGCGTCGACGCGTTGATCCTCTTCCACCCCAACTCCACCGTCGTTCGCGAGAAGACCGTCAACGGCACCAGCACCGGCAGCGTGACCACCACCGAACTGGCGACCACCGTCACCCCGATGCTCACCTTCGGCTACGACGCGCGGTAAGCAGCGCCCCGGCATGAATCGCGAAGGCCCTCGCCCCGCACCGGGACGAGGGCCTTTTCATGCGCGGGTCTCGTCAGGGGCAGGGAAAGAGGCGGTCGAGGGCCGCGAGCGCCGCGGGCACGTCGAGGGTCCAGCCCTGAAGCGCAGAGGCCTGCACCGGGTCCCGCGCCCGGGCCGCGCGATCGAGCCAGGGGAGCAGGGTCTCGAGGAACGCGAGGTTCGCCGCGTGCACCTCGCCGGTGGTGCACCCCAGCTCGGTCAGTCGCTGCCGCACGATGAGCGCCACGCCCCGCAACAACGCGCGGTCGAGCTGCTCCCGCGCGGTGTCGCGCTGCACGAGGTCGGTGGCCACGCCTGTCTCGTGGTCGAGGTTGCGCCAGCAGCGCACCGCGAGCGTCGCGTCGTACACGCGGTCGTGGGTCTCGACGCCCAGCGCGCGGATCGTCTTGCCCAGGCCCAGCGGCGCGGCTCGCGGCGTGCCCCCTGCGTAGTAGGCCCAGCTCGAGTCACAGTCCTGTGGCTTGGTGGTGCACGACATCACCTCCGAGAGCGACGAGAGGTAGAAGAACCAGGTGAGCGCCGCCTCGATGCGCGCCGCGTGCACGCGCGGATTCTCGCCCGTCGCGCCCTTGGCGAAGGCGTCGTTGAGCACCGGCAGGAGCTTGGTCGGGCCCGCGCAGCGCTCGGGGTACTGCTCGGGGATGCCGGCGGTGCTGCAGGGCATGGGGGCCTCCGCCACGTGCACGTCTTCGCGACGCTGCACCCGCGAGTCGATGCCCTGGTCCACCGCGTAGGCCACCCGCGCGCTCACGAAGTCGTCGGGTGACGGCCGCACGCCGTCGCGCCACAGCAACGCAGCGATCTCCTCGAAGGCCGTCACGCGCGCAATGCTCGAGATGTTCGGGTTGAGGGGCGTGAAGAGGTTGGTGTCGCTGATGCACGCGGGCCAGGCGTCCGTCGACGAGGCGCTGACCCGCGGCGTGTAGTCACTGGCGAGCGGGAGGCAGCTCGAGAGCACCTCGGCATACGCAGGTGGAGGCTGGCAGAAGGTGCCTCCTGCATCGGCGCCGTCGACGCCCGCATCGGTCGGCACTGGGGAGGGCCCGGGACACGCGCACAGCAACACCACCCAGAGGACACCGAGAGCTCGCATGGGCGACCCTCTGCAATAAGACCGTGCGTGCGTCAAGGCGAGGGCGGGCGGAAGGTGGCGAGGAACATCACGCCCCGGCCAGCCCCGTTGATCGACGAGCCATGTGCCCGCCACGGGCTGTCGAAGAGGTTCTCCAGCACAAGCGAGAGCACCACCGCCGACACGCGCAGCGAGGCCCGGAGATCGACCACCGCGTAGCCCGGTGTCCCCCCGAGCGGAATGCGGGCATCGGAGAGGTCGGCCAGCGCGAGTCTCGTCTGTGGCCCGGCCCAGCGCAGCACCGCGGCGCCGGTGAAGCCGAAGTCGTGACGCCACGAGAGCTCGAGGTGCCCGTTGGCCGGGGGAATGCGGCTCAACGGCACCTGCCCCGGTCCCTGCCCCCAGGTGTACGCCGCCGTGGCCCGCGCCCCGAACCCCGAAGGGAGCCGCGCCCGCACGCTGCCTTCGACGCCGCGCACCTCGGAGAGCCCCACGGCGTTGACCAACTGGTAGCGGAACCACGACGCCCCGCACGCCGCGCTCGAGGGCGGACACTCGGCGACGTCGCGCGGCTGCTTGAGCATCGCCCCGTCGAGCCACGTCTGGAAACCCCAGCCCTCGAGCGAGAGCCAGTCGAGCCGCAGCCGCGCGCCGAGTTCGGCGGTGAGCGCGGTCTCTGGCCGCAGCGCCGGGTTCTCGAACTGGAACCCCGGACCGGTCTGCTGCCGCGAGGTGAGATCGTCGAGGTTCGGCGCGCGAAACGAACGATCCACGTTGACCAGCAGCGACAGGGGGCTCGCCACGGCCCACTCCACGCCGAGGTGGCCGGCCAGCGGGGCCCAGCTCGCCGCGATGGGCTGTGACTGCGACGCGGCGTCACCGGGCGACGAGAGCGACGCCCAGCCCACGCGTCCCCCGGCCCGCACGGTGAGCCTCGCCCCGAGCCGCAGCGTGGCGTCGGCGAAGAGCCCCCCGGTGAGCGAACGGCTTCCCGCCACGTACTGCCCGCGCGACTGCTGCCGCGTGACGGCGATGTCGGTGAAGGACACGAAGGCCTGCGAGTCGACGAGGTCGAGGTACGAATCGAGGCCGGCCTGCAGCGACCACTGCACCGCGTCGCTGACGAGGAAGGACCGCGAGCCGAGGGTGAACGCAGCGCCGAAGGTGTCGACCACGTCGCGCCCGGTGTTGAGCACGAAGGAGGCGGGCCGGGCGCCCTCGCGCACCTCGTGTTGCCGCTGCCACGAGGCGGTGAGCTTGAGCGTCTCGACGTCCACCCCGAGGCGCGCCTTCCAGCTCGCCCAGGTCAGGGTGCGGAACTGCTCCTTGTACGTGAGGCACTCGTCGCTGCGCGCGAAGGCCGGCGGGCACTGGTCGGTGCGCGGGGCGTCGAACTGGCGGTAGGCCTGCGAGGCGAGCGTCAGCTCGTGGCTCGCCGAAGGGTGCACCGTGAAGCGACCATCGGCGGTGAGCTCGTTGAAGCCGGTGCCCAGCTGGGTTCTTCCGTCGGGGGCGAAGCGCGGCACGTCGGGGGGCCGGCCATCCAGCGGGCTGCGCACCGTGCCCGCGCTCTGCAGCAACCCCACGCGTCGCAGCCCCACCCCGCCGATGAAGCCCACCGGCCCCGCCGTGCCCGAGACCGACACCCGCCCGCCGGCCTCGCTGTCGGCGGTGGTGCCCTTCAAGGTGAGCACCGGGCTCAAGCGGAAGCGCCCGTCCGCGACCGGCGCCTCGAGGGGCGTGGCGGAGATGACGCCGCCCAACGCGTCGCTGCCGAAGCGCGTCGAGGCGCCGCCGCGCAGCACCTCGATGGCGTCGACGGTGGCCGCGTCGAGGGTGAAGAAGTACTGGTTGGGCCCCTGGCGCCAGGTGCTGGTGTTGAGGCGCACGCCGTCGAAGAGCAGCACCGTCTGCTGCCCGGTGAGGCCGCGCAGGTAGGCCGAGGCCTGGCCGTGGGCGGTCTGTTGAATGAAGACCCCCGGCTCGAAGCGCAGGGCGTCGGGCGCGCGGCGGGGGAGCCGGCGCTCGAGGTCACCCTGTCGCACCTCGCTCGCGGCGCGCTCCGAGGGCACCTCCGCGGGCGCGCTCGACACGGTGGTCTCGAAGCGGGCGCCCGCGTCCTCCTGCGCCCCGACGCGCCCGGCGGCGAGCAGCACCAGCAGGCCCCAGCGCCTCACAGCTCAGGCCCCACGCGCACCGGACACGCGGCCGATGCGCCAGGCGCTGCGCAGCAACCACAGCGAGCTCGCGCCGAAGGCGAACGCGACGGCCGTGCGCGGCCAGAGGCGACCGAACGGAGAATCGAGCCACGAATGGATGAGCACCCCGCCGGTGCCGAAGCCGAGCAGCAACATCGCGGGCAGCGCGGAGCCCACGCCGGCCGGAGGGGGTTCCTGGCGCAGCACGGCGCGCTCGGCGGCATCGCGGTCGCGCAAGAGCAGCTCGCGCGTCTCACGGGCCTTCTCCATCCGCAGCTCCAGCGCCGTCGTCTGCTGGCCCAGCGACGTGAGCCGCGCCAGGTCCTCCGGCAGCGGGCTCGACACGTCCATCGTCGGCAGGCAGCTGCGCAGGTCCTGCACCCGGGCCTGGGCTTCCTCGAGGCGCGTCCTCAATTCCCGACTCACGCAGCGAGCCTGCCACCAGCACCAGCACGAAGGCCACCGGCATCCCCACCAACAGCGCGAGGACGAGGCCCGGGCTGTGCACGTAGCGGTTCGCGGCGACGACGCTGCCCAGGAAGATCGCCAGGCCGGTGGTGCGCAGGTACCAGCGCAGCGGCCCACCGATGAAGAGCGGCAGGTGCACCGCGGGGCGCTCGGCCTTCGCCTGCAACGCGTCACGCTCGGTGCGCAACAGCGCGGCCTGGGCCAGCAACTCCGCCTCGGCGGCCACCAGCGCGTCGCGCCCGGCCTGCGCCTTCGTCAGCGCCTCGACGGTCAGCGCGTGGCGCATCGCCTCGCCGGTGGCCAGCGCGGCCTTGAGCTCGGCCACCTCCGCCTCGGCGCGCGCCACCGCCTGCTCCAGTGCTTCCGCTTCGGTCACGAGAACGGGGTGGTGCCCACGACGAGCTTGCGGCCCGCGAGGAACTCCTGGGCCGTCATGGCGCGCTTGCCCTCGGGCTGCAGCGAGAGGAGCAGCAACGAGCCCTCGGCGCACGCCACCTCGACGCCCGCGGCCGACGCGGCGAGCACCGTGCCCGGCGCGCCCAGGCCCTGCCCCGCGGCCGCCTTCGCCACCTTGAGCAGGCTGCCCTCGAAGGTGCAGAACGCGCCCGGCCACGGGGTGAAGGCGCGCAGGCGGCGCTCGAGCTCCACCGCGCGCTTCGACCAGTCGAGCTTGCCGTCTTCCTTCTTGATCATCGGCGCCATCACCACGCCCTGAGTGGGCTGGGGCACCACGGGCAACTCGCCTGCGACGTACCGGGCCAACGAGCGCTCGAGCACCACGCCGCCCAGGTCCGAGAGCGTGTCGTGCAGCGAGGCCGAGGTGTCGTCGGCGCCGATGGTCAGCTCCGCCCGGTCGATGATGCCCCCGGTGTCCATGCCCGCATCCATCTGCATCAGGCACACGCCCGACTTCTCGTCGCCGGCGGCCAGGGCCCACTGGATCGGCGCGGCGCCCCGGAAGCGCGGGAGCAGCGAGGCGTGCACGTTGACGCAGCCCCGGCGCGGGGCGTCGAGCACGTCCTGGGGGAGGATCTTCCCGTAGGCGGTCACCACCGCGACGTCGGCCTCGAGCTTCCGGAGGACCTCCGCGAAGTCGGTGCCGCGGATCTTCACCGGCTGCAGCACGGGGATGCCGCGGGCGACAGCGAGTTCCTTGACCGGGGAGAAGCTCACCTCCTGGCCGCGCCCCCGGGGCTTGTCGGGCTGGGTCACCACGGCGACCACCTCGCCCAACCGCAGGCAGGCCTCGAGTGACTTCACCGCGAACGAAGGAGTGCCCATGAAGACGATGCGCATGTCGCGTCAGCGTGTACCCCAAGACGCGAAAAAGCGCCGGGGCCAGCGTGGGCTCCGGCGCTTCGTACGGCGTGGACGTTCAGCTCACTGCCAGATGACGGGGCGGTCGGGGCGCTGCATGAACTCCGCGGCGCGCTCTTCCTTCGACAGGTGCCGGTCGTCGCTCTTGAGCCCGGCGGACTGCATCTTCAGCTTCATCATGTCCACGGCCGTGGCGACGTCCTTGAGGATGGTCTTGCTGATGTCGTTGAGCTTCGCGAGGTCGCCCTCGAGCTCCGCCTTGTTGGCCGGGGGAGGGGTCGCGGCGAGCTTCTCGGTGATGGTCTTGCGCGCCTTCTCGAAGGGGTCCGACGAGGCGGTGTCCCACTCGGCCTCGAGGTGGAGCCCACGACCCACGCGGCCGGTCTCGTCGTCGATGTCGGTGGGCGGGGCGGCGCGGGAAGCGGGGTCGTAGACCGAGTAGCGATCGGCCGAGATGATGAACCCGTCGGTGTTGCTGGGCATGTACTGCCCGTGCTTGCGCAGCAGGTCGCTGGCCTCGGTGAGGAACTTCTCGTTGGCGGCGAGCTTGTCGGCGTACTTCTGCATGGCGGGGGGGATGGGCGTGCCCGCGGTGGTCAGCGCGTCCATCTGGGTCTTGAGCGCGGTGCGCTTGGTCTGCACGTCGCTGACGCTCTCGAACTGCATGTGCGAGCGCGTGCGCTTCTGCAGCACGATGCTCTTGGGGTCGAGGCGGAGGTTCTTGTCGGGGGGCAGCGTGCCCTTGTCCTGGGCCGTCTTGTAGAGGATCGCCGCGACGCCGAGCACGTCACCGTCGGTGTCCTTGCCGGTGCGCAGCAGCTCCTGGGCCTTGGCCTCGTCGGCCGAGTAGGTGCCCTCGAAGCGCTTCTCGAACTTGTGCACCGCCGAGTTGCCCGCCTCGTCGACCGCGCGGCCTTCCTTGCCCTGGATCAGCACGCGGGTGACGGTGAAGGGTTCCTTGTCGTCGAAGCGCACGCGGGCGCGCACCGAGGCGCCGGCCTTCCCGAGCGCCCCGGAGGCGTCGTCGAAGTAGGTCTCGCGGAACATCTCGTCCTTGTCCTGCGACGAGCGCGTGCCGTCCGGCTTGGTGGTCATCTCCAGGTGCATCGGCATGGTGAACTTGTCGGCCAGCGCCATGGCCGCCGGGTCGTCCCACTTGGGCTCGGTCAGGCCGGCGAACACGCTGACGGTGTTGGTGGCGTGGAAGAGCTTGCTGGCGCCGTCACCCATCTTGAAGTCGGCCCAGGCCTCCTGCTCCACGCGGTTGCGGTCCCACCCCATGTCGGGCGGCTTGGCGAGCACCTCGGGGCCGATGGCCGGGCTGGGCACGAGCTTCGCTTCCGACTTCACGCCGCCGATGCCGCCGAGCTTCACCGTGGTCTCGGCCGTCATCTTCGAGGCGTAGTTGCCCTCGACCTTGTCCAGCGAGAGCGCCTTGGCGAGGTTGCCGCGAGGCGAGAGGTTGAGCGCGAGGCCCTTGTCGTCGCTGACCGCGAGGTCGTCGACGAGGTTGCAGAAGTCTTCGAAGGTGATGCCGAACTTCGCCCCGAAGTCCCTGGTCTGGGTCCTGGTCGAGGCGTTCTCGGTGAGGAACTTCTTCCAGTCTTCGGCCGAGGCCAGCTTGACGGTGGTGGTGCCCTTCTTGAGCAGCACCGTGTTGCCCTGCGCCACGAGCTTGTCGCTGGCCTTGTTGAGGTAGCTGCCGGCCCTGCCCTTGTCGTCGAAGAGCTGGGCCGTGGCATCGCCTGCGAGGAACTGCCGACCGCGCTGAATCTTGACCGTCATCGAAATTCCCCCAAAGGGTGGGCTGCGAAAGAGGCTCGTGAAGTTAGCGGATCAACACCGCGCTGACTGCTTCTGTGCAGGGAGTGTCGACAGTTCGCCGACAGAGTTGCCTGTTTCCCTACACAGACCTCACGGCCGACATCAACCCTGCAGAATTCCTCGAGTGTCGTTGACCCTCGGGGGACGGGAGTCTACGAACGCCCCGTTCTTTCCCGCTGCACCTGTCAAAGGGGTTCGCAAATGCGTCGAATCGTCGTTGGTGGACTGCTCTCGATCGCTCTCCTCACGTCGGCCTGTAAGAGCGACCCGGCCCTCCCGGAGACCTGGGAGAAGCGGATCAGCGGAGCCAAGGGCCAGAAGGAGAAGCTCAAGGCCGTGGCCGAGCTGCGCGAGCATCACATGGGCCCGACGATGGTGCCGATGCTCGAGAAGCGCCTGGGCGACGAGAAGAAGGCCGAGGTGAAGGCGGCCATCGCGCGCATCCTGGGCGAGGCCAAGTTGCCCTCGTCCGTCGACGCGCTGTCTGAGGCGATGGATCCGGCGGCCAGCGACTCCGACGCGAAGAACCTCAACAAGGAGATCGCCATTGCCCTGGGGAAGATCAACGACCCCCGCGGCGTGGCGGCCCTGAGCAAGCTGCTCAAGACCAAGGACAACTACACGGTCATCGCGGCCATCGAGTCGCTCGGTGACCTGCGCGCCAAGGAGTCGTTCGACGCGCTGTATTCCATCGCCACCGACGACGCGATCGAGCCCTTCATCACCAAGAAGGCCATCGTCTCGCTGGGCGAGATGGCCGACCCCCGCGCGGTACCGGGCCTCATTCGCGCCATGTTCAAGGAGCGCAAGGGCATCAGCTTCTACATGGAGTCGTCGTTCGCCCTCTACCAGATCGGGACCCCCGCGGCCGACCTCCTGGTGCCCGTCGTCGAGGGCAAGGACAAGGAGCTCACCGAGTGGGCGGCGAAGAACAACATCAAGGACGTCGCGCTGCTCGCCAAGGGCGTGCAGGTGCTCGGCGATCTCCACGACAAGCGCTCCGAGAAGACCATCGTCGGCTACCTGAACTTCAAGTCCGACTTCGACGACATCAAGCTCATCATGCGCATGCGCGCTGCTGACGCGCTGGGCCGCATGCGCAGCAAGGAAGGCGTGAAGCCGCTGGCCGCGCTGCTCGACGAGAACGAAGCCAACGCCCGCAAGGAATACGTGTGGTCGCTGGCGCGCATCGGCGGCAAGGACGGGGTGGCCAAGCTGGTCGAGACCGCGGGCAAGGGCCCCTGGGGCGCGCGGGAAGAGTCCATGCGCGGCGCGGCGATGCTCGGGGAAGACCCGGGCTCGTTCGACAAGTTCGCGGCCGCCGAGCAGAAGCTCTTCGAGGCCGAGTGCAAGGAAGACGAGGGCTACGAGGAGTGCAAGGACGTGGCGGCCTCGGTGAAGAAGCACCAGGAGAAGATCCTCGCCTACAAGAACCGCGTGGTCGCCGCCGCCGAGTGCAAGAGCGACGGCGCCTGCTGGGTCAAGCACCTCGACGCGAAGGACGAGGGCGTGCGTGAGCGCGCGGCCTACGAGATCGGGCGCAGCGGCAACGCGGCCCTCATCGACGAGCTGATGAAGCGCCTCCCGGAGAAGAACCTCGATACCCGCCTCGCCATCATCCAGGGCGCGGACTGGCTCATCGACGACTCGAAGGACGCCATGGCCGGCGCCCGCAAGTCACTGCCGGCGCTCGAGAAGCAGGTCTCCGATGAGCGCGGCAAGACCGAGTTCATCAAGGTGAACGAGGACCTGCGCCGCCTGCTGGTCAAGGTGCAGCGCGGCTGAAGGCAGGTCGCAGGGTGAGGGCAGGCGGAACGGCGCCTGCTCTTACAACCCGCCGTCGGGGCTCACGGCCAGGCCGCACTTCACCTTGCCTTCGGGCGTGTCGATGAGGCGGCAGTCACACTGGGTCAGCAACGAGGCGCACAGGTCCTCGTCGGCGGCGGTGACGATGACACCCGACGCCGTCTCCTTGCTGGCCGCGTACTGCAGGCACGACGTCTTCTCGGTGGTGCTGGTGGTGCAGTCGCACAGCTTCTCGGACAACTGGCGGCAGTTGCTCTTGCAACCGGTGACGAGGAGCAGCGACGAGAGGGCGGCGAGGACGGCGAAGCGCATCGAGCCGGGCACCCTGCCACACTCACTTCGGGAGCGCAGCATCGATGGTCTCCACCAGGTAGCGCGCGGCGAGCGCCACGGTGCGGGGCGCGCTGTCGGGCGTCGGGGTGAGTGACGGGGCGACCTCCATCACGTCGCCGCCCAGCAGCCCCACTTCGCGCCCCAGCCGGCGAATCAACTCCACCACCCAGTCAGGCTCGAGGCCGCCCAGCTCCGGCGTGCCCGTGGCGTCCGCCCACTTCGCGTCGGTGCCGTCGATGTCGTTGCTGAAGTACACGCCGCGCACCCCGCTCGCTTTCACGTGGGCCAGCAGCGCGTCGAGCTGGCCTTGCGGATCGGCCAGCACCTCGTGGGCCCAGAACTGCCGCACGTCGAGGGTCGCTTCCCAGTGCGCGCGGTCCCGGCCCGAGGCGCGGGTGCCCACCTGGGTGAGCCGGCCCTTGCGCCCCAGCAACTCGTTGGCGTGCCAGCTCCAGGTGGCGAAGCAGTGCTGGATGCCCAGCCGCGTCTCGAGGAGATCGGTGTGCGCGTCGGGCTGCACGATGCCCCACGGCTTCGGGGCCACCGCGTCGAGCGCCTGCACCACGGGCAGCGCGGTCGAATGATCCCCGCCGATGACGAAGGGCTTGAGACGCGGGTTCACCTGGAAGACGAGCTCGAAGACGCGGCGCTCGATGGACAGGGGCGAGACGGGCAGCGTGCGGCGCACCTCGGGCGCGACGTCGGGGTACACCGCGCGGCGGCTCGCCTCGAGCTGCGCCTCGTTGAGCATGTCGTCGGACAACAACTGCGGCACCACGAAGACGTCGCCGAGATCGACCACCCCCCGGCTCGCGAGATCCACCCCGGCGTCGAGCAGCTGGAGTCGGATCGCCTGGGGACCCAGGTTCGCCCCGCGCCGGAAGCCCGCGCCGACGTCCGAGGGCACGCCGACCAGCACGCCCTTCGCGGTGCCCAGCATGCCCAGCGCGTCGAGGAACTTCTGCTTCACCTGCGCGGGGGTCGAGGCGCCGTAGAGCCGCTGCTGCAGCGACTCCTGCTCGGCGCGGCCGGTGCTGACCAGGAACAAGCCGCCCCCGGCGGGGCGCAGCAGCGTGGCCAGCTCGTCGATGGGGCTCATGGGCCTGGGCTTTACTTCACAATGCGTCGAGGGCGCTCGCGAGCTGCTCCACGCTGGCCCCGAGGGCGGGCATGTCCGCCGCGCCATAGGCCCGGGTGAAATCGGCGAGGAAGATCTCGAACGAGGGTTGCGCCGCCGCCGGCAGCTTCAGCGAAACCGCGGGGTGTGGGCTCCACGAGATGTCGAACCACAGCTTCTGCGCGTCGATGGACCGCAGCGTCCGGGCCGCATCCCGGTACCGGCCGCGGGCCGCGTCGCGCAGGCCCAGCGCGACGCGCGAGCCCGTCCCGCCCCCGGTGACCAGCGGCGCCCAGGCATCGACCTCGTCGAGCTGACCGCTCAGCGCGGCGGCGAGGGGGCCCATCTCGGTGGCCCACGCCGCGGCGTCGCGGCTGCGCAGCTCGATGGCGAAGCGGTGCGCCTCCTCGAAGTCCCCGCGCTCGAAGCTCGCCACCATCGCGTCGTAGCGGCTGGTGCTCGAGTCGGCGTCGCGTTCCAACACCAGCGCCTGCAGCGTCACCGAGCGCGCCCGCAACGCGGGGTACGCGGGGTCGTCTTCCCAGGCGAGGAGGGACGCGTAGCCCTGGGTCGCCGCGAGGCAGGCTCGGAGCGCGCGCACCTCCGGCTGGTCACAGGAGTCCTTCGCGGCCTCGAAGAACCGCTTGGCCATCGCCAGGCCCTCGCCGCGGCGGCCGCGACTCCACAGCGCCGTGGCGCCGTTGAAGCCCATGCTCAGCGCCGACTCGCGGAAGCGCGGGTTCGGGTCGTCGAGCAGCGAGAGGGGGGTCGAAGAAACGCGCGGCCCCGAGGCGACCGTGTCCTCCGCACCGGCAGAGGCGCGATCGGCACGCTTCTCGGTGGGTTCTTCGGACGAGTCTCGTGGAACGGGGCGCGACACCATGACCGCGCGGACCTTACGCACGGCGCACCGCGGACGGCCACTGCGAGGCCTGCGCCTGCCAGTCGCTGCTGGACCGTTGCGCGTGGGGCTGCGTGCCTCAGCGTGGAGGTTCAGTCATGCGCCCGCGAGATGACCTTCGAGAGACCCGGGGAATGAAGGATACTTGCCCCATGCGTCTGAGCCTCCTGGCGGTACTGGTGCTGGTGTCGTGTGCCCAGAAGCGACCGTCTCCCACCGAAGAGCTGAGGGCGTCGTTCCCCGGACTGGCCGAGCAGATCCTCGCAGGCGCCACGCGCGGCCCGATCAGTCTCGCCCTCCAGGGCGACGGGCACTTCGTGCTCAGTGACGAGGACTTCTCGGTTCGGGTTCGAGAAGACGCGCCGGGCGCCACCGCGTTCTGGACCTCGACGGCCCAGGGACAGGAAGAGTGGCTGTTGACCGACGTTCCCGCCGACGGCGTGGCCGCGCGGTGGACCATCGAAGGGGGGACGCTCAAGGAGGAAGCCGGTCACTTCACCGTCGAGGACGAGCGCGGAGAGGGCCGGCTGGAGGTCACCGCGCCGCGCTCGTACGTCAGCCCCGAGCGCCTCGTGGCCACGCGCCTCGTCGCCCGCGGGCAGGTGCTCGAGGTGCATGTCGACGCGGCCGGGCAGCGCGCGCTCATCGACCCTGCCTGGCGACGCGCCCCGTCCACGCTCGTTTCCCGCCGCAAGCTCGCCCTGGTGCTGCTGGCCGATGGCAAGGTGCTCGCGGCCGGTGGCGTGCTCCAGACGTTCGTCTACCCCGACGCCACGGAGACGCCGCTCAACACCGCGGAGACCTACGACCCGATCACCGCGAAGTGGACGCCCGCGGCGAACCCGATGCGCTTCACCCGAGAGAACTTCTCCGGCGTGCTGTTGCGCAACGGCAAGGCCTTGCTCTCGGGCGGAACCGGCGTTCTCTACTCCGAGCTCTATGACCCCGCGGTCAACGGCTTCGACGCCGGCACGCTCGCGATCCAGACCGCCCACACCGATCACCTGATGACCCTGCTGCCCAACGGGAACGCGCTGGTGCTGGGTGGCACCGTCGAGCAGTACAACCCGGCGAACAACACGTGGACGCCGCTGTCGATGCAGCCCGTCTCGCCCCACAACGCAGGCAACTTCCAGCTCATCGGTCCCCTCGACGGTGACTACCAGGTGCTCCTGGCCGTCGGCCTCTCGGGCTCGACCTACCTCTCCACGGCCCAGGTGTATGACCCGCTCAATGGAACCTGGGCCACCGAGGCGATGGTGCCGCAAGCGGGTAACGCCTACCGCTCGCTGGCCGGCGGCGCGGGGCGCTTCGCGGACGGCACGCTGATCCTGCACGGCG
Organism: uncultured Archangium sp.; assembly: GCA_903905455.1. GTDB lineage: Bacteria > Myxococcota > Myxococcia > Myxococcales > Myxococcaceae > Archangium_A. Next base: position 7,625 of record CAIVGN010000050.1, on the reverse strand, counting down.
GTGGCAACAATGCCCCGGTCACCAGCAACACGCTCGGCACCGGCTGGGTCGAACGACCGGCGCTGCAGCCCAACACCCGCGGCACCTTCAGCAGCGCGGGCATGCTCGCCAACGGGAGCTTCGTCAGCTGCAGCGGACAGGAGACCAACTACACCAACCCCGGCTGCGGGATCATCACCAGCCCCACCGCCACGACGTTCTCGCTGATCGACACGAGCACGAACTACAGTGACTGGTTCTTCCAGACCAACGCCGTGCTCATGCCCAACGGCAAGACCCTGATCATCGGCGGCATCTTCAACGGCATCGACAAGCCGGGCACCACCCGCGTGGGCATCATCGACATCACCGCGCCCTTCGTCATCGACGGCGGGACCCTGCCCCAGGGCGTCACGAACCAGACCGCCACCCTGCTCAACACCGGTGCGGTGTTGCTCGCCGGCGGTGCGGCCAGCGGCGCCACCCCGACCACCAACGTGCAGCTCTACCTCGACGGCGGCGCCCTCCCCGGCCTGCCCATGGGCACCCCCCGCATCGGCCACACCGCCACGCTGCTTCACGACGGCCGGGTGCTCGTCGTCGGCGGCAACACAGGCGCCGCGGCCACCGCCACCGTCGAGCTCTACGACCCCACGTCAGGGACCTGGTCACCCGGGCCGTCGCTCACCGCGGCGCGCGCGTTTCACACCGCCACCGCCCTCCCCGACGGCACGGTCGTGGTGGCCGGCGGACTGGGCGCGACCGGCGGGGCCATCAAGTCTGCCGAGCGCTACGGCCCGGTCGACGGCGGCTGGGGCTGGTCGCCGGCGGGCACCTTCCAGGGCAACCAGCGCTCGAATCACGTCGCCACGCTGCTCTCCGACGGGCGCGTCCTGGTCGCCTCGGGCAAGTCGGGCACCTCGGCGCTCAACTCCACCGAGCTCTACGACCCCCAGGCCAACACGTGGAGCAACCCGGGGCAGCCACTGCCCTTCCCCGTGTACGACGCCACCGCGACCTTGCTCGGCTCCGGCGCGGTGTTGATCGCCGGCGGGGTCACCACCCCCAGCGGGCTCGAGACCACCTCGGCCGCCGTGTGGGAAGCCGCGACGGGCTGGACCGCGCTGCCGGCCCTGCCCCGCGCCCGCGCCCGGCACGCCGCGGTGGTGCTCGCCAACAACCAGGTGATGCTCGCCGGCGGAGGCCTCGCGGCGACGGGCGCCGTCCGGGCCCTCGACATCTTCGACCTCGAGACGGGCCAGTGGACGAGCCCCGCCCTCACCGTCACTGGGCACGAGGGAGGCACGGCCACGCTGTTGCCCTCCGGCCAGGTGCTCATCGCCGGGGGCAGCACGCCCATCGGCCCCAACGAGGTCAACGTCGAGCGCTTCGACGAGGGTCGCAACCCCGTGCCCGGCTCGGTGCCGGTGCTCGATCCGCTCTCCGTCACCTCGGCGCCTCCCGGCACCACGGTCGCGTTGACCGGCACCGGCTTCGCGGGCCTGCACATCGGCATGGGCGGCTCGCGAGGCAGCCCGGCGAGCAACTTCCCCCTCATCACCATGGAGCGACAGGGCAACGAGCAGCGCTTCTTCGCCCCCATCTCGAACTGGACCGGCACCACCACCGACGCCCGCATTCCGCCCCAGGCACCGAGCGGCTGGTACTGGCTGCGCGCCAACGTCAACGGCATCACCGGCCCCGGGCGACCGCTCTTCGTCGGCGTGCCGGTCGATGCCGGCACCGTCGACGCGGGGGTTGACGCGGGCATGGTCATGGTCCCCGACGCAGGCTCCATCGACGCGGGCACCGTCGACGCGGGCACCGTCGACGCGGGCACCGTCGACGCAGGCACCGTCGACGCGGGCACCGTCGACGCGGGCCAACTGGATGCGTCGGTCGAAGTCGACGCCGGGTCCATGGCCGACGCCGGCACGCCTCCCGACGCCGGCACCACCAACCCGGCGGACGCGGGTGACGGGACTGACGGCGGGACGACGCCCGCTCCGGGTCTCTACGGCTGCCTGTGCGGTGCGAGCGGAGCCTCGGGCTCGAGCCTCGTGTGGCCGGGCGTGCTGATGCTGCTGTTCGCCGTTCGCCGGCGCAGCCCGGCGGGCATGGTGATGGTGGCGGCACTGACCATGCTCCCACTCACCTCGCGCGCCGAGCCGGTGAAGCCGAAGAGCGGCAAGGTGACGAAGGCGGCGGGCAAGCAGGTCCCGGCGCCGGCGCCCGAGATCGCTCCGAAGGTCGAAGCGCCTCCCGTCGAGGCCCCGCCCCCTGCGGCGACGGTCGCCCCCACGCCCACGCCGACGAAGGCGGCCACTCCGAGGGATCCCCATCGCCGCATCAAGGTCGCGGTATTGCCCCTCGAGTGCGGCCCGGGCGTGCAGAAGGAACTCGCCGGGGTGATCACCGACGCCATCGCCTCGGCCCTCGCCACGCACAAGGACCTCGAGGTGACCTCGTCGCGCGACGTCGCGGCGCGGCTGAGCTTCGAGCGCCAGCGCGAGATGCTCGGCGCCAGCGGCTGCGCCGACAACATGCAGTGCATGGTGGAGATCGGCAACGCGCTGGGCGTCGACAAGATTACCTTCGGCTCCGTCGCGCGCCTGGGGGGGTCGGCGGTGCTCAGCACCACCGTCATCGAGCTCGAGGGCAGCGAGGTCGTGCGGCACACCGAGCGGGTGAAGAACGTGAGCGAGGAGGCCTTCCTCGACGCGATCCCCCCGACCGTCGCCGCGCTCTTCCCTGCACCAGCGCCGGAGGTGGCCGCGGGAGGTCCCCAGGGTGACCTCAGCGCCTCGCCGGGTTCCACCGAGCTCGACGGGACCCACTTCGGCCTCACCGTGCGCGGGCAGCTGTCGCCCCTGAACCTGTCGCCGCGGCCGCTGGGGGCCTTCGTGGTGCACGTCGACTGGAGCTTCTCCGAGGCCTTCTCGCTCGGCCTGGGCGCGGTCATCGCCTCTCCCGTGGGGGTGATGGCCCGCGGCACCTGGGTCCCCTTCAACGCGAGCGGGCGCGTGCGGCCGCTGGTCTCGCTGGAGGTGCCGGTGTTCTTCGCGGCCGCCGGCCCCATGGTGGGCGTCGGCGGCGCGGTGGGCGTGGAGTTCCGGGTGATCCGCAACCTCGCCATCGGCGCCGAGGTGCCGCTGTCGTACTACTTCGGTGGCCCGGCCGACCTGCAGCGCTTCTGGTTGTTCGGGGCGCTGACCGTCACCGGCCGGCTGTGAGCCCCGGCGCGCCGCTCACCAGGCGGTGCGCATCCACACCGCGCGCAGCAGCGGCAACGTCTTCTCGCCGAGCGTCTGGCGACCCGAGAGCAGGGCGACGACCTCCACCCGCGTGCCGTTGGGGAAGGTGCCGCCCCAGGACTTCCTGGGGGGGATGAAGAGGAACACCTGGCGCTCTCCCACCTGGATGACGCCGATGTTCTCGGTGAGCCCTTCGCCCACGAGGCCCTCGAGGAGCACCGCGCGGCCCTCGGCCGACTCCGGCGTGTCGAGGATGGCCAGGTCTTTCGAGTTGACCGCCAGCTTCAGGGTGGGCGCGTAGGCAGAGACGGCCTCTTCGAAGCTCGACACGTTGGTGCCCGGCGCCCAGGCGGCGGGGCTCCCGGTCTCGCGGCGGCGGCCCAGCTCGGCGTCGATGAGGCGCACCGGCTCGGCGAGCGCGTCGCCACGAATCTTCCGGCACTCGCGCAGCCGCTCGGCCCGGGTCAACAGCCCGCTCTCGGACAACGACTCGAGGGTCTTCGCCTTGTCCTGCTCGAGCGACACGCAGGCGGCCCACGCGGCGAAGGTGGCCCGCGCCTCTTCGGTGAGCTCGACCTCGCGCTCGGCGAAGCGCAGCGCCTCGGGCACCACCGCGAGCTTCGTGCCGTCGACGTCAATCGCCCCGTCGACCGACTGGAAGGGCACGGCCACGCCCTGCGCCGAGACCAGGGTCATCGGGCCCGTCGCCGGCCGCTCGTTGCAGCGCGCGTCCTTCTGGCTCACCACCTGCTCTGCTCGCTTGGTCACCACGTCGTCGCCGGTGCGCAGCTTGCCGATGAGCCCCACCACCAGCGACGGCAGCCCGATGCCCAGGGTGACGATGCTCGCGCCCTGGAGGTACTGGCGCGTGGAGGGCCCATAGTGGCCGCTGGCGTCGATGAGCTTGGTGTCGGCGGTGGAGGTGACGATGAAGCTCGACCCCAGCAACACCGCGCTGGCCAGCACGTTGGCGATGCCCGTCGACAGCGCGGGGCCCACGGCGGCCGAGGTGCGCTCGGTGATGTGCTCCTCGGCGTACTCTTCGACCTGCTGCGCGCGGCACACGTCGTTGCTGACCACGGTGAGCTTGAGCCAGGGCCAGTCGGCGCGCACGTCGGCGGTGATGCTGCCCTCGAGGAGCACCGGGCGCTCGAAGGTGCGCAGCAGCGGGCCGCGCTCGATGCGGGTGTTGCTCTCGATGGTGGTGCACCCGGCGAGCAGCGGCAGGAGCACCAATGCGCCCAGTCGCTTCACTTGCGGCCCTCGACCAGGCGCCGGGTCTTCGCGAAGCCCACCAGCAGCGCCTCGCGGGTCGAGTCGCGCGCCGCGCCGTGCACCAGGAAGGCGGGCACCGAGCCGGCGGGGTCGGAGAAGAGCGTGTAGGTGACCTTCGAGCCGCCAGCGGCCACCGGCTCGAGGATCCACTCGCCCCACAGCTTGTCCATGCGCACGAAGCCGGCGGGCTTGGGCGGCGCGAGCTCGTTGGTGGTGCGGAACCGGATGCGGCACGAGCCGTCGTCGCGGTGCTCGCGGATGATGGTCAAGACGTAGTCGCGGTTGGCCACCACCGGCTTGGAGATCTGGTTGTAGACCACGCGGAGATCTTCGCCGTCGGTGAGCAGCTTGTTCAGCACGATGCCCGGCCCGTCGTTGGCCCGCGTGCCCCACTCGTAGATGCCCTCGCAGAGGTCGGCCACGGCGAAGGTGGTGGCGCTCTCCACGCGGTTTTCCCAGTAGGCGCTGCCCTTCACCTCGCGGCGGCTGACCTTCACCCCGTCCCGGTCCTCCAGCGCTTCGAAGGCGCCCTGGTTCTCGAACACGTCGGTGGGGAACTGGGCCAACACCACCAGCAAGAGCGCGTTCACGGCGTACCTCCGAGGAACCCGACGAGATCGGGGCAGTTGCGGAACGTCTCGTCGACGTATTCGCAAGGCGGGTGGGCCACCACCAGGTTGCTCTCGCGCACCAGCGGGAGCCGGCACTCGAGCACGCGATCCCGGGTGGGCGTGGTGAAGGCGAACTCGGCCACGTCGCAGCCCGACCGGCGCTGCAGCTCGGCCTCGCAGCCCATGGCAGGGGTGTTCAGCTTGGCGGTGACCCCGCTGCACACCGGCTCGGCACACAGGCGGGTGATGACGTCACGGCAAAGCTCGACGTCGGGCGCGGGGGGACCCACGCAGGCGCAGAGAAGGAAGAGGACGGGGGCCACGGCTCGCACGAGCGCGGCAGCATAGCCGTGATAGAGCGCCCCGCATGGCCTGGTACTCCCTGACTGTCGATGTCCCCGAAGAACACAGCGAACTGTGCCAGAGCGTGCTCCAGGACCACGGCGCCTCGGGCCTCGAGGTGCGCGACTCGGCCAACAAGACCATGCCCACGGTGCGCGCCCCGGCCCCCGGCGAGGCGATGGTCATCGGCTACTTCGACGACCAGGCCGACGCCGTTGCCGCGCAGGAAGAGCTGACGGAAACCATGCCCAGCGCCCGCTTCGCGCTGGAAGACGTGGTGGAGCGCGACTGGAGCGTCGAGTGGCGCAACCAGATCAAGAGCGTCACCGTCGGCCGCCTGTGGGTCGGGCCGCCCTGGGAAAAGGCGACGGCCCCCACGGACAAGGTGTGCATCTTCGTCGAGCCCAAGATGGCCTTCGGCACCGGCGACCACCCCACCACCTCGCTGTGCCTCAAGGCCGTCGACGGCTACCTCGGCGCCCACGCCGGCGCCTCGGTGCTCGACGTCGGCACCGGCACCGGCGTGCTGGCCTTCGCGGCGAAGAAGCTGGGCGCGGGCCGCTGCGTCGGCGTGGACAACGACCCGGTCTCGGTCGAGCTGGCGAAAGAGTGCGCGCAGGAGAACGGCATCGAGGGCGTGGAGCTTTCGACGAAGGCGCTCACCAACATCGAGGGCACCTTCGACCTGGTGCTCGCCAACATCGTGGCCAACACCCTGGTCGAGCTGGCCCCGCTCATCGTGCCCAAGGTGAAGCACCGCCTGGTGGTCGCCGGCGTGCTGGTGCCGCAAGCCGCGGAGGTGACCGCCGCCTACGTCGCCTGCGGGCTGACGCACGGCAGCGACGAGATCAACGGTGAGTGGATCCGCATCGAGTTCGATCGCCGCTGAATGATCCGCCTCCTCGTTCCCCACGCGGCAGCAGGCGAGCTCACCGTCGACGGGCAGCGGCTGCACTACCTCTCGCGGGTGCTGCGGCTGGCCGTGGGTGACGCGCTGGAGATCTTCGACGGCGCAGGCAAGCGCTTCGATGGCCGGGTGCAGACGCTGACCGCCGAGGCCGCGGTGCTGCGCCTGGAGAACGAGCGGCAGGCGCCGTTGCCGCGCTCCATCACCATCGTCCAGGGGTTGCCCAAGGCCGACAAGCTCGAGCTGGTGCTGCAGAAGGGCACCGAGCTGGGCGCCAGCGGCTTCGTGCCCGCGGCGTGTGCGCGCAGCGTGGTGAAGCTCGACGGGAAGGAAGAGGTGAAGCGGGCGAGGTGGCAGCGCATCGTCGAAGAGGCCGCCCGTCAGTGTGGCCGCGCCGACGTGCCCGAGGTGTACCCGCCCGCCCCGCTGCTGCGCGCCATCGAGGCCCTGCCCGAAGGCACCGCGCTGCTGGTGCTCGATGAAGAGGAGCGCGCCCTGCCCTTGTCGGTGGCCATGGGCTCCCTGGGAGATCGACCGTTGGCGCTGATCATCGGCCCGGAAGGCGGGCTCGCCCGGGAAGAGGTGGCCGCGCTGCTCGCGAAGGGCGCCCTGCCGGTGACGCTGGGACGGCTCATCTTGCGCACCGAGACGGCGGCCCTGGCGGCCCTCAGCGTGCTCCGGCACCTGGAGGGCGAACTCGGCTGAGCAGGTAGGACACTGTGGGTTTTCTTGCGGGCCCCGCACTCTCGGCGTCTCATCGGGGGGTGAGCAGCGATCCCAAGAAGCCGTTCGACGCCCCGCCTCCCCAGACGCCGGATCTCCTGCAGAAGGAGCTGTCGCTCGACCGGCGCACGCGCGGACCGACCTTCGATGAGCTGCAGCTCGACAACGCGCCGACGCAGCAGGTGCCGCGGCCGAACCTGGCCGAACTCCCGACGCAGCCCACGCGCGCGGTCGCGCCTCCGCCGCCGCGCACCGCCTCGGGCGTCGCCACGGTGGCAGCCCAGCCGCAGGTCGCGCCGCCTCGGCCGCCCGCGCCGCGCAGTCTGACCGGCGAGCTGAACGCCCCGCCCGCGGGGATCGCTCCGCCGGCCGGTGCCCCGCGCCCGGCGTCGGCGCCTCGCGTCGCCACGCCGATCGCTGCGCCGCCTGCACCTCACGGGGCCCCGCCGCACGCCGCTGCGCCCGCGGGTGCACCGCCTGTGGCGCGCGCCGCACCTCCCGTGGGAGCGCAGCCCGTGGCACGCGCCGCCCCGG
>CAIVGN010000049.1 GCA_903905455.1 uncultured Archangium sp. | reverse complement strand
CCCGCGCTGTCGTGGACCAGGCTGTTGGTCAGCGCCGCCCGGCTGGGGGCGCCCACGTTCATGTACTGCTGGAACGCGGCGTCACCGTCGACGGGCGAGTTGCCGCCGGCCGTCGGCGAGCCCGTCGTACAGGCGCCCAGCGCCCGGGCGTCGGCGCCGGCGTAGGCGATCTCCACGTGGTCGAGCTGCGTGCGGGGGTCGAGCTCCTCGAAGGAGATGGTGGCCCAGTCGCCCGCGGCGGGCGTCGCCTCGTCGGAGGTGAACACGATGGGCGCCGCGGCCGTGCCCACGGCCCGCAGCGCACCGAGCGGCCTCCAGGTGCTGTTCTCCGGCGCGCTGTCGACGTTGAGCAACGATTGGTAGACCCCCGCGCCCTTCACCTTCGCGAAGCGGAAGGTGACGCCCGGCTCGACGGTGACCAGGGGAATGCTGGTGAACGTCGGCTGCCCGCCCTGCACCGTCGAGATGACGATGTCTGACTTGTACTTGCCGGTGCCCACCACGTACGGCACGTCGAACTTGTGGATGGTGCTGTCGGTGGTGATGCGCGTGCTCTGCGAGTACGGCGCGCGCCAGCCGGTGCCGGTGAGGATCGCCGCCTTCGCGTTCGTCGCGTAGCTCCCTTGCGGAATGGTGCCGAGGTGCTCGGTGCTCACGAACATCGCGTAGCTCCCGGAGTTCTTGATGGTCAGCCCGGTGGAGCCCGCCGCGAAGGGGCCGCTCTCCATGGACAGCCCGACGCCCGACGCGCCGTCGATGGTCACCGCCTCCACCAGCAGCGGGACGTCGTGCACCTGGTGCACCAGCGCCGCGCCCATGGTGACCGACGTCTCGACGGCGGACGGGTCGCCGGCGCCGCTCAGGGTCACGTGCTGGAGCGAGAAGGTGCGCGTGCCGAAGGTGTCGCGCAGCAGCAGCGGGCCCCAGGGCGTGGCGCCGGCCCGCGAGATGGTGACGGGCAGGGCCGCCGTGCCTTCGACCTTCAGGCTGCCGTCGACGTCGAAGGTGCCCCCGACCCGCAGGTTCGTGCCCGCCGCGAGCGTCAACGTCACCTCGGTGCGCACGATGACGGCGCAGTCGAGGGTGACGTCGCCGCTCAGCGTGGTGTCGGCCGAGATGTCGGCCAACCCGAACCGGCACGCCCCTCCGGCCGTCCCGCCCCCGGTGTTGCTCGCGCCTCCGCCCGTGCCCCCGCCCGACGCGGTGCTGCCCCCGCCACCCCCGGTGCCCTCAGGAGGCAGCCCAGAACAACCCACGAACACGACGACGCACAGCCCCAGCGCGCGACGAATCATGGCGAACTGCAAACCAACAATTCACCTGCGCAACAACAACAAACCACGGGGTTTCGAAGACGTTCGTCAGGCGACCTGCGGCAAATAGTGCGCGGCCTGCCGACGCCACCACGTGTACTCGTGGCGACTGTCTTTGCCCCACACGCCCAGGTGCGAGGGGATGCCCTTGCGCTGCAGCCAGCCGCCCAGCTCGATGGTCTCCGGCAGGCAGCTGCCCTCGAACGGCCCGCGCCCCACCACCAGCGTGAGGTGCGTGTTGCGCCGCACGCGCTCGAGCGCCGCGCCCTCGAGGTTGGGCACGAAGGCCAGCGGATCGTTGAAGTACACCTCGTCGGAGTAGCCGCCCTGCACGTACTGCGAGCCGCGGTAGCGCCCGGACATGCACAGCGCCCCCTCGAAGACCTCGGGGAACTTCAGCGCGAAGAGCGACGAGAACAGCGCGCCCATGCTGCAGCCGGTGGCCACCATGCGCGCGTCGGGCTGGCGGCAGTCCTTGCGGATGAAGGGGACCAGCGTGTCGAGGATGAAGTGCTCGTACTGGCGGTGCCGCTCCATGCGCTCAGACAGCGGGCCTTCACCCGAGAAGGTCTGCGAGATGTTGCTCTCCGGGCAGTAGAGCTTGATGCGCCCGGCGGCGAGCAGCGGCCCCAGCGCGTCCACCATGCCGCCTTGTTGCCATTCGTGCGCCACGCCGGCGTTCGACGGGAAGACGATGACCGGCCGGCCGACGTCACCAAAACACCAGACGTGGGCACGGCGACCGAGGGCGGGGCTGTCGAGGAGAACATGTCGGGAACTCATGGCGGCGCATCGTAGGGCCTCGCCGGGCCCGACACGATGTGGCCCCTGGGCGCTACACGCCCCCACATTGTCGCTGATCAGAACAGGTCGAGCTGCGGCGCCGCCTTGCGGGGTGGGGCGGGCTCGGCGCCGGCCTCGAGCCTGGTGGGGTCGAACAGCGGCCCCTCGAAGACCGCGGTCACCGGCCCGTGGTCGCTGGTGCCGAAGTCGCGCAGCGCGGTGCAGCGCCGGGCCTTGCGGGTCACCTCGGGGCTGCTGAGCACGAGGTCCAGGCGCCAGCCGACGTTGCGCTCGCGGCACTGCCGCCAGGGCGCCCACCAGGTGAAGAGCGCGTCGTCGTCCGGGGCGAAGTGCCGGCCCAGGTCGGTGAGGCCCGGGGCCAGTACCCGCTCGAGCAGCGCGCGCTCGGCCGGGGTCTGGCCCATGGTCTTCGGGTCCCGCAGCTCCGGGTGCACGTCCTGCCCGGTGCGGGCCACGTTGAAGTCGCCGCACAACACCAGTTGCTTGCCCGCGGCGTGGCGCGCCTCGACCCAGGCGGCGAGCGCCTCGAGGAAGCGCACCTTGGTGCGGAAGTCCTTGCCGCCGTTGGGCACGTAGATCGACGCCAGCTCGAGGTCGCCCAGGCTGACCACCGCCACCCGGCGCTCGACGTCGAAGGGCGGGTGGGTGATGGGCGGCCGCACCGGGGCGAGGGTCTTGCTGACCAGCAGCGCCACGCCCGAGTAGCCGCCCTCGCCGTGCCACGCGGCCCAGTAGCCGTCCCGGGCCTGCAGGCTCGCGGGCACCTGGTGGGGCGAGGCCTTGATCTCCTGCAGGCACAACACGTCGGGCTTCTCGAGCCGCAGCCAGTCGGCGACCTCCGCCTCCCGGGCCCGGACGCCGTTGACGTTCCAGGTGGTGACCTTCATCGGCTACTTGAGCAGCTTCTCGAGCGGCTTCTTCTCGCTGGTGTCCTGCTTGCGCAGCCAGGCGATGACCGGCGTCTGCCACACCTGGCCGGTGAGCTCGGGGTGGGGCGCGACGAACTCGAGGCCCAGGCCGTCGCCGCCGAAGTAGAGGTACTCGGTGGTGGCCAGCAGGTACTCGGTCTCGGGCTCGAGCTTCGGGGGCAGGAGCAGGAACGCCTCGGGCATCGCCTTGAACTTGGTGAGCACCTCGCCCTTGACCTTCACCGTGAGCACCGCGTTCTCGAAGGGAATCAGCTCGTACACGGATGCGTGGGTGATGGCGCCCTTCGGTAGCGCCGCGCGCACGCCCTTCTGGTTGATCAACGCCGCGTCGGCCTTCGTCTCGTCGCGCAGCGCGGTGGCGATGAGGGTGCGCAGCGCGGTGGCGTCTTCCTTGAACCCCGACCGGGTGAAGCCGATCTTCTGGCCCAGTGCTTCGTCGAGCTTCGCCTGCCAGCGGGCGCGCAGCGCGGCGAGGTCGGCGTCGTCGTCGCCCTTCGTCACGTCCTTGCGGCGCGCGGTGACGGTCACGCCGGTGGCGTCGACGGCCACCGAGGCCGACACGTAGCTCGAGAGATCATCGGCGGCCGAGAAGTACTTCGTGGCCCCGCCCACGTCGTCGGCGGTGCCCTCGCAGTGCGTGCCGACCACCAGGTCCACCTTCCACTCCGGGTGGGCCTGGAGCACCGGCTGCAGCGCGGTGAAGCAGTCGTCCATGAGCGCCACCACCACGTCGGGCGCGTCCTTCTTCAGGCTCTCGAGGGCCGGGCCGACCGCCTGGGCGAGCGGCACCAACTCCAGGCCCGAGGCGCGGCCCGAGACGGTGGTGGCCAGGGTCTTGGCGCTGGTGAAGCCCACCACGCCGACCTTCACGTTGTCGCGGGTCAGCACCAGCGAGGGCACCAGCTCGAGGGGCTGGTCGGCGTCGGGCTTGTCCTTCAGGTTCGCCGCCAGCAGCGTCAGCCCCGACTGGTCGCGGAACGCCTGCAGCGTGTCGAAGCCGAGGTCGAGGTCGTGGTTGCCCAGGGCCGAGGCCTTGTACTGGAGCGCCTTCATCACCTCGGCGGTGGAGGCGCCGAAGAAGTGCGACGAGAGTACCGCGCCCGAGAAGGTGTCGCCGGTGGACAGGGCCAGCGCGGCGGGCCAGCCGTCTTCCTGCTTCCACTGCGCGAGCAGCCGGGGGGCCTTCGCGGGCAGCTGGCCGCTCTCGTGGCCGGTGATGAGCAGCGTCACCTGCCCCCGGCGCGCCGCGGGGGGCGGAGGCGGCGGGGCCTGGGTGGTGGGCGCGACACCCGGCGCGGACTTCTCCGCGGGGCAGGCGGTCAACGCGACGGCAGCGGCGAAGACGACGGGGCTCAGGCGCATGGGCGCGGTGTAGCAGAAGCGGTTTTCAGGTGGGGGGCAGCGGCGGGCGCGCCACGGCCCGCGCCCCCTCACGCCGCGCTGCGCCCCAGGAGCACCGCCTCGATGGCCCGGGTGAACTGCTGCGCGTCGAAGGGCTTCTCGAGCAGCCCGTCGAAGCCCTGCCCCAGCAACTCGGGCTGCTGCGCGTTCGTCGCCCAGGCGGTGACGGCCAGCACGCGGCTTCGCGGCGTGCCCCGCTCGCGCTCGCGTTCCCGCAGCCGCTTCACCGCCTCCAGGCCCGAGCAGCGCGGCATGTTGAGGTCCATCAACACCAGGTCGAAGCGCTCCCGCTCCAGGTGCTCCAGGGCCTCGAGGCCGTCGACGGCCGCTTTCACGCGGTGGCCCTGCCGGGCCAGCAGCGCCTCGGCGTAGGCGCGGTTGATGGCGTTGTCTTCGACCAGCAGCACGTGGAGCGGCGCGCCGCGCACCAGCAGCGGCACCGGCGACGGCGCGATGGTCACCGTGGCCAGCATCGGCACCAGCAGGTGCACCGCGGTGCCCTCGCCCGGGGCGCTCTCGAGCTCGAGGCGGCCTTCCATCAGGCGGGCCAGGCGCTGGCAGAGGGTCAAGCCCAGTCCCAGGCCACCGAACTCGCGGGTGGGCGAGCTGTCGCCCGGCGAGAGCGTGCCGAAGAGGCGTTGCCGCGTCTCGGCGGTCATGCCCACGCCGGTGTCCACCACCGCGATGTCGAGCAGCAGCCCCTTGCCGTAGCGCTCGCGCACCCGGGCGCTGACCACCACCGTGCCCTTGCGGGTGAACTTGAGGGCGTTGTCGAGCAGGTGCTCGCAGACGCGCAGCAGGTGGAGATCGTCGCCGGTGAGCAGGTCTGGGCAGGTGACGTCGATGTCCAACGACACCGCGACCCCCTCCCGCTGCGACCGGCGCCGCCCCTCGACCAGGCCGGTGAGCAGCTCGCGCAGCCGAAAGGGCCGGGTGAGCGCGGGCACGCGGCCTGCTTCGAGACGGGTGAACTCCAGCAGGTCTTCGATGAGCCCCAGCAGGCCCAGGGCCGAGCTCTTGAGGGTGGCGAGGCAGTCGGCCTGCTCGGCGTCGAGAGTGGTGAACTCCAGCAACTGCGCCATGCCCAGCACGCCGTTGAGCGGGGTGCGCAGCTCGTGGCTCACCGTGGCCAGGAAGTGGTTCTTGGTGCGCGTGCCGGCCTCGGCGGCGTCGCGCGCGGAGACCAGCTCGTGCAGGTGTGCCACGCGCTCGGTGACGTCGCGATCCGCGCCGCGGTACCCGCAGAACGCGCCGTGCTCGTCGAAGAGCGGCACCCCCGTGGTCTCGAGGTGCACCACGCGGCCGTCGCGGTGTCGCCCGACGTTCGCGAGGGCCACCAGCGGCGCCCGGGCGGCGACCGCTTCGCCGAAGGCCTTCCCCACGCGCGCGGCCTCGTCGGGGACCATGAAGTCGAAGGGCGTGCGCCCCACCACCTCGGCGGCCGAGTACCCCAGGATGCGCTCCACGGCGTCGCTGGCCCAGGTGTAGTGGCCGGTGGCGTCGACCTCCCACGCCCAGTCGCTCATGGTGAGCACCAGGTCGGTGAGCCGGCGCTCGGCGGTGCGCCGCCCGGTGAGGTCCTGGCAGAAGGCGACGAGCATGCCCGGCTCGGTCTCCACGGCCCGCAGCGCGACCTCGACCATCGAACCGTCCTTGCGGCGCAGCCGGTACTCCGCCTCGAGCTGCTTCGAGGCCGCCAGCGCGCGGAACTCCCCGGTGGCCCGGGTCAGCTGCCGCGGGTCGACGATGTCGGCCATGCTGCGCGCCCGGAGCTCTTCCACCGAGTAGCCCAGCAGCGCGACGGCGGCGGGGTTGGCGTCGACGTAGTGCCCGGTGGTGTCGACCGCGAAGATCGCGATGGGCGCGTGTTCGACCCAGGACTCGAACCGCTCACTGCGCGACATGCTTCCTCAAGCCTAATCGCGGTCCCCGGGCACCGCTTCGCTCGTTTCAGCGGAGGGTCGAAAGGTAGGTCTCGAGCTGATCCCACGTGCCCTTCCACCCCTGCACCATGCCCGCGTGCCCGGCGCGGAAGGTGGCCCGGTCCTCGGCGGTGGCGTGGATGGGGATGGAGCGCCCGTACATCACCGTCTGCCCGGCCCGCTCGGTCAACGAGGTGAGGCCCAGCACCTCCAGCGGCCAGGTGGCGCTCATCGGGTGGCGCACCGGCGTGCCCTCGGGGTCGGTGAAGGACACCACGTTGACCATGCGGTCGGAGGGGCGCAGCTGGCGGTACACGAAGCGGCCGAACATCTCGTGCGGGCCCGCCTTCATCGCGTAGCGCAGCGTGCCGCCGGGCCGCACGTCGGCGCTCACCACGCGCAGCTCCATGCCCGCGGGGCCGAACCACTTCGCGAGGTGCAGGGGCTCGGTCATCACCCGGTAGACGAGGTCCCGGGGCGCCTGGAGCGTGCGCGTGAGGAGAAAGTCGACGTCGTCGGTGCCCGGCTCGACACCTTCGAGCACCGCGGGGCTCGCCAGCGCGCGGCTGACGGCGAGGTAGCCCTCGAGCCGGGTGAGGGTCTGGTTCCCGCCCTCGAGGGCGAAGGTCTTCGCCACGGTCGCCTCGGCCGCCGTCGCGTACACCTGGCGCAGGGTCACCCGGGTCTGCCCGCCCTCGTCGGTGAAGGTGATGGTGGTGTCGAACCAGGGGCCGTCTTCCGCGCCGGTGCCGTGGCGGAACGCGAGGCGCTCGCCTTCCACCACCGCGGTGTAGCGGCTCTCGTTGGGGTGGTCGGTGCCGTCGGGGCCGTGCATCGTCAGCCGCCACACGCCACCGGGCTGCACCCGCATCTCGTGGCTGGTGTTGCGGAACCCGAAGGGACCCCACCAATGCACCACCTGCGCCGGGTCGGTGAAGGCCCGGAACACCAGGGCGCGGGGGGCGTTGATCAGCCGGGTGACGACGAGTTCACGGTCGGAAGGGGCGGCGGTCATGTCAGCGGTCCTTGCGGTTGGGGGCCTGCAGTTCGGCGAGGTACGTCTCGAGGCGATCGAAGCCCTGGTTCCAGAAGCGCGCGTACTGCTCGACCCAGCCCGACACCTCGCGCAGCGGCTTGGGGTTGAGCGTGCAGGGCCGGTACTGCGCGTCGCGCCCGCGCGAGATGAGCCCCGCGCGCTCGAGCACCTTGAGGTGCCGCGAGATGGCCGGGAGGCTCATGGCGAAGGGCCTGGCCAGCTCGTTGACCGACCGCTCGCCCTTCGCCAGCCGCGCGAGGATCGCCCGGCGCGTGGGGTCGGCGAGGGCCGAGAAGGTGGCGTCGAGCTGGGCGGAAGAGGGCTTCATTGAACGAGTTGGTTAATTAACCAGCTCGTTATCCATCAACGGCCCGGCGACGGTCAAGCCGGTCGGGCACGGCGCAGCAGCAGGTCGGGGCGACGGCCCAGGCCCAGTACCGCGGCGGTCTTCACCGCCGACTCGAACTGCCAGGGCAGGTCGTACACCCCGCCGTGGACCTGCTCGGTGCGCACCGCCCGGGCCCGGTCGCGCGGGGCGGGGTACTTCTTGCCCGCCGCGCCCGGCGCCTCGGGGTTGAGCAGGTCGTGGAGCATCAGCAGCCCGCTGACGGCCCGCGTCGTCGCCGGCTCGAAGATGCGCACCCCGAACTGCGGCGCGCCCTGGAACGCGACCTGGAACAGCGGGTGCGAGAGCGAGCGGGTGTTGGTGATGCCCGCCACGTTCACCGAGAGGGTCACCGGCTGGCCGCCGAGGCCCGAGGTGGCCAGCACCTCGCCGCTGATGATCTTCGTCAGGTACTGCGCCGCCTCGTAGCCGGCGCCCTGCAGCGAGATGACGCCGCGGGCGATGTTCCCGAAGTGCCCCGGCCCCTTGAGCAGGCCCGCGGTCTGGAACCCGCGCTGCCACAGCCTGGGCGCGCGCCCGCGACCGGCGGCCACCGCGAGGTCTTCGGGCTGCGTCTCGCCGGGCGAGGTGGGCGAGATGTACAGCGACACCGACTTCACCACCTTCGGCCCCAGGGCCTCGACCATGGCGTCCATCACCCCGGCCAGGCGCAGCTCGCGGCTCGCGCCGGGCGCGTAGGCGAAGAGCCCCACGTGCACCGGGCCCTCGCTGGCGAAGGCGCGCACCGCGGCCATGCCCGCGCCGGGGTTCGCCAGCAGGTCGTCGCCGCCCTCGGTGGAGATCAACCGCCCCGCGCCCGCCTCGAGCTGCGGCGCCTTCACGTCGACCCAGCGCACCGTCGCGCCGCCCTGCAGCAGCAACGCGATGGGCGAGAGCTCGGCGCTGGCGCCGAAGAGCACGAAGCGCTCGGCCGAGAGGTCGAGGGCGCCGCCGGCCGCCTCGATGCGCTCCACCACCCACGTCAGCGCCTTCGCCGCGGCGTCGGTCACGTGGTGCGCGGCGTGGAGCTTCTTGACCGCCTCGAGCACCTCGAGGCCCCGGTACACCCGGCCATCGAGCGGCAGCTCGGCGCTCAACCCCGGCGCCTTCGTCGGCTCGAGGGTCACCGTCTTCGGGGCCGGCACGTCGTGGCGGCCGAGGGCCTCGAGCAGCGACTCTTCCTTCTCTCCGGCGCGCAGGCGCAGCTCGGTGAGCGTCGCGGCCCGCAGGAACTGGGCGATCTCCACGCGCTGCCGCGACGCCACGCGGGCCGACTCGAAGCGGGCCAGGGCGTCGCCGTAGCTGCGCTTGAAGGCCTGCGGCGCGCCCGGCAACTGCGCGTCTTCCAGCGCCTCGGGGAAGCGCCTGATGGCCTCGCTCAAGAGGCGGTGAAAGAAGCCTGAACCTGTCTCGCCACCGGCGAGCACGACCCCATCGGAGATCTTCATCGTCACGGACGGCCGACTACGTCATCGCGGGCCCCGCGCCCACATTCCTCGCCCAATAATCGGGCGCGGAATGTTCTAGGTCCCTGGGTCCATGACCTCCCGAACCCCCGTGCCCACCGCGCTCACCATCGCCGGCAGCGACCCCTCTGGCGGGGCGGGGCTGCAGGCCGACTTGAAGACCTTCCACCAGCACGGGGTGTACGGCATGGCCGCGGTCACCCTGCTGACCGTGCAGAACACCCAGTCGGTCTCGCGGGTCGAGGTGCTCTCCGGCGCCCTGGTGCGCGAGCAGGTCGAGGCGGTGCTGGCCGACATCAAGCCCGGCGCAGTGAAGACCGGCGCGCTGGGCAACGCCGAGGTCATCTCGGTCATCGCCGGCCTGCGCTTCGACGCGCCCCTGGTGGTCGACCCGGTGATGGTCAGCAAGCACGGGCACGCGCTGCTCGCCGCCGACGCGCAGGCCGCGCTGGTGACCAGGCTGCTGCCGGTGACGCTGCTGCTGACCCCCAACACCCAGGAGGCCGCCGCGTTGCTCGGCGTGCCCGTGGAGACCCTCGCCCAGGCCGAGGCTGCGGCCCAGGCCCTGTCTCGCCTCGGGCCCCGGGCGGTGCTGGTGAAGGGCGGGCACCTCACCGGGCCCGAGTCCATCGACGTGCTGTTTCACGAGGGGCGGCTCACGCACTTCCGCGCGCCGCGCCTCGACACCAGGCACACCCACGGCACCGGCTGCACCTACTCGGCGGCCATCACCGCGGGCCTCGCGCGGGGGCTCACCCTCGAAGACGCGGTGCGCGCGGCGAAGGCGTGGCTCACCCGCGCGCTCCAGTCGCCGCCGGACGTGGGCCACGGCATCGGGCCGGTGAACCACCTCGCCACCTGACTGGATCTGCGAGATCGTCTCGGGCTCGAACGCCGCGCACGACCGCGTGGTGAAGATGCGGGCGTACCACCAGGCTGGCGTGCCGCATTCTTGGCTCCTCCATTCCGCCGAGCGGACGCTGGTGGTCATGCGCCACGCCGAAGGGAGGTCCCTCAACGTGCTGGCGGTGACCGCCAACGAGCGGGTTCGGCCTGAGCCTTTCGGGGCCGTGGGGTTCCTCGTCGCCTCGTTCTTCGACGACGCCGAGGACGACGAGCCGTAGTCATCTTGACGCCGTCAAGCCGTCGCAGGGCTCCAGCCCGGGCCGCGATTCTCCTCAACGCGCCGGCGAAAGCAACGCCGTGGCGCACCCTCCCATGGACGGCGACGCCGCGCTGGGCTCAGTTCCAGCCCATGCCCCGCATCCAGAGCAACCGCCCCGCCACCAGATGACCCCGAGCAGCCCGCAGTGGAGGGCGCCGAAGAACAGCTGGATCCCCGGGACCTCGTAGAACCCGCCCAGCACCGCGAACGCGAGATCCAGGAGGTGGCAGGGGGCGGGCAGCACGAACACCGGCCAGTCCTCGCGCAACGAGAAGCGGCCCACCATGCACCCCCGCCACGCGAAGGTGAGCAGCGCGGCGGCGATGGTGAAGTGCACCGCGAGCATGATCCACTCCCCGCGGCTGCCCTTGCCGAAGAAGGGCGCGAGCCTGCGGAAGAACTGCGAGCTGGGGAGCACCAGCACCACCAACCCGGCGAGCGCGGCGAGGAACGGGTAGGCGATGCCCACCGCCTTCTTGGACCCCGAGCGCCGGAACCACGCGCGGCCGAGCAGGAGGAAGGCGCTCCCCAACCCGCGGATGAGCAGCCACCCGGGGAAGTTGTAGACCGGCACGTGGGCGATGTTCACGTCGTGCGGCCCGAGGAACCAGGTCCACCGGCCGATGGCGCGCCCCTCCGACTCGAAGACCTGCCGCACCGCCAGCGGGTCGAGCGTGAAGTCCTGCAGCATGCCCCACAGGCCCGCGAACGTCGCGCCGTTCTCGTAGACCGCCGCGTACAAGAAGCAGACGGCCGTGAACTCGAGCAGCGCCTGGCCCGGCCGGGTTTCGCGCCGCTGCGCGTGGCGCAAGGTGAACAGGGTGGCGACGAGCACCACCGCGTCCTGCACCAGCCAGGTGATTGGAAACCCGAACGGCTCAGGAAATCGTCGTCACTCGTCGTGGCTGCGCACCAGCGTGGCCAGCGCGTTCGGGTCGAAGGGCTGCCGCAGGCACATCACCCCCACCGGGGGCTCGGCTTCGCCCACCAGCAGCGCCTTCGCCTCGAACTCGGGCAGCAGGGCGCGCAGCTCACGTACCTTGTCGGCGCCGACGGCCAACAGCACCAGCTCGGACGTGTGTTCGCCCAGCAGCGCGCGGAGCCCGGCCTCGTCGTCGGCGGCGATGGCGCGCGCCCGCCCGCTCTTCACCAGCGCCTCGCCCTCGGCGCCCTGCGGCCCGACCCACAGCACCCGCGGTACCGCCGGTCGCTCGGCCGCCACGGTGGCGGGGAGCACGATGGAGAACGACGTGCCGCGACCGCCGGGCCCGGTGGCGATCGACAGCTTGCCGCCGAAGCTCTCGAGGATGTTGCGCGAGACCGCGAGGCCCAGTCCCGTGCCCCGGCCGCGGGGCTTGGTGGTGAAGAAGGGCTCGAAGACGCGCAGCCGCAGTTCCTCGGGAATGCCGGGGCCGGTGTCGCTCACCGTCAGCACCGCCTCGCCGCGCTCGTTGGTGCCGGTGGTCAAGGTCAGGGTGTGCGGGCCTGTGCCGTGCTCTTCCATCGCGTGCACCGCGTTGATGATCAGGTTCACGAACACCTGCGAGAGCCGGGTAGGCGCCGCGAGCACCGGGGGCAGGGCCCCCAGCTCCAGCACCACGCCACAGACCCGGCGCCAGTGCGTGCGGGTGAAGCTCAGGGCCGAGCTCAGCGTGGTGCGCGGGTCGATGGCCAGCAGCTGCTCCGCCTGCGGCCGGGCGAAGGCCTGCAGCTCGCGCACGATGTGAGCCACCCGCTTCGCCGCGTCGTGCGCCTCGCCCAGCGCCTCCTTCACCTCGGGGTCGGTGATGCCGTCGCTGCCCAGCGCGAAGTTGAGGTTCGCCAGCACCACCGCCAGCGGGTTGTTCACCTCGTGGGCCACCCCCGCGGACAGCGTGCCCAGCGCGCTCAGCCGCTCGGCGAACTCCAGCTGGCGCCGCGCGTTGAGCAACTCGGTCAAGTCGCGCAGCGCCACCACCACCCCGAAGTCGGCCTCGCCCTGCTTGAGCGACGCCGCCGTGCCCACCACGGTGCGGGTCCCTTCGGGCTGCGCGAGCTGGGCCTGCAGCTGCACCCGGCCGTGGGTGCGCGCGTCGGCCACCAGGCCCTGGGCGAGCGCGGTGCCGTCACCCGAGCGCAGCGGCATCACGTCGTGCAGCGACCGCTGGACGGTCTGCGCCGCCGGCCGGCCCACCAACTCTTCCCCCGCGCGGTTGATGTACGTGATGTTCCCCGAGATGTCGGTGGTGAGCACCGCCTCGTCGATGCACGAGAGCGTGGTGCTCAGCGCCTGCTCGCGGCGCCGCAGCCGGCGCTCGCTGTGGCTGCGCGCCAGGGCGATGGTGACCACGTTCTGGAGATCGGGCTTCTTGAAGGGCTTGAGCAGGTAGCCCATGGGGTCCGTGCGCTGCGCGCGCTCGATGGTCGTCGCGTCACCGTGGGCCGTCAGGTACACCACCGACACGTCGAAGCGCTCGCGCAGGGCCGCCGCCGTCTCCACGCCGTCGAGCTTGCCCTGGAGATGGATGTCCATGAGCACGAGGTCGGGGCGCTCGCGCTCGACCAGGCGCATCGCCTCTTCCGAGTCGGCCGCCACGCCGCACACGTCGAAGCCCGCGCCCGAGAGGTGCCGCTCCAGGTCGAGCGCGAGAATGCCCTCGTCTTCCACGATGACCAGGCGCCGCGACGACGAGGTGTTGGAGTGCAGCTGGATCATGCGGAGGCCCCTTCGAAGGTCAGGCAGACACGGGTCCCGGAGCCCACCGGTAGGGAGTCGAGTTCGCCGCGGAGTTGGCGGGTGAGCGCGCGCACCAGGTCGAGCCCGATGTGGCCTTGCTTGAGCTGCGCGTCCAGGGAAAGGCCCACGCCGTCGTCCTCGACGCAGAGCCGCACCTTCGAGCCCTGGGCGGTGGCGCGCACGGTGATGGTGCCGCCATGGCCGGGCGGGAAGGCGTGCTTGTAGGCGTTGATCAACAGCTCGTTGACCACCAGTCCACAGGGAATGGCCCGGTCGAGCGGGAGCCAGAGATCATCGGCCTCGAGGCGCAGCGCGACCGGCGGGCCGTCGGGGCGCCGCCAGGCGTGGCTCACCTGCTCGCCGAGCGTGCGCAGGTAGTCGCGCAGTTCGATGCGCGCGAAGGTGCCCGACTGGTAGAGCTTCTCGTGCACCAGCGAGATGGAGTTGATGCGGTCGCGGCACTCGCGCAGCACCTCCGGGCCCGGCCGCGCCGACGCGAGGTCGAGCAGGCTGCCGATGAGCTGGAGGTTGTTCTTCGCGCGGTGGTGCAGCTCCTTGAGGAGGATCTCCTTCTCGGCCACCGACGCCTCGAGCTGCTGCTGCGCGCGCTGGCGCTCGGACAGGTCGCTGACCGACGCGAGCACGTACTGGCCCGCCGCGGTGCGCAGCGGCGTCAGGCCGATCTCCACCGGGACCCGGTGCCCCTCGCGGTGGCGGGCGAAGAGCGCTCGCCCTGCGCCCATGGGCCGGGGCTCGGCCTTCGCCTGGTACTGCTCGCGGTGCGCCCGGTGGGCCTCGGCGAGCCCGTCCACCAGGCACTCCACCGGCTGCGAAATCAACGCCCCCGGCGCGTAGCCGAAGAGCCGCTCGAGGTGGCGGTTGGCCTCGATGATCGACCCGCGCGCGTCGACGATGAGCATGCCGACCGGCGCGGCGTCGAACGCCTCGTGGAAAAATGACAACGGCTGCATGTGGACCCGCCCCCAGGACTCACAGTAGCCGAATCGCCCAGGCGCAAAAACGAGTCGTCGCGGACCCGCGATCCGGTCCCTCTTCTCGAACCCTTCGTCGGCCTGATCAGGGCAATAACTGCCGGGCGCGGGGGGGGGGCCTGCGGCTCGCGCACTGCGTCAGGCGACGCAGGCAATTCTCGCGTGTGCGCGCCGAGAAGCGCACACTGTGGGCCGTTCTTCAGGAGGCTTGGATGCACGATCTCGCGAGGCGGAACCAGGTAGCGCAGTGGGCCTTCGACACCCGGCCGGTGCTGGGGCGATTCCACCTGTGGCTCGAAGACGTGGAGGTCGAACGCGCCCAGGAAGACCCGGTCTCGGCGCACAGCTTCACCACCCGCTCCACGGCCCGGTGCCTGGCGATGACGGCCGCCACCACGGCCCTCGGGGCGCGGCTCTTCGGCCAGTTCGGCGCGGGCCTCGGCGCCGAGAAGCACGTCTACAACCAGGTCAAGAAGGCCGCCGACGCCATCTCCGCCTACGTGATGAGCGAGGGCCTCTGGTACCTCACCCGCGAGCTGCCCGAGAACCACGCCATCATGGTCAGCCTCGGCGAAGGCCTGATGCCCAAGGCCGGCGAGACCCCGGAAATGGGCGCCAACCCGTTGCTCGGCTTTGGCCGCGTCTACGCCCGGCCCCAGGTCGCGCGCGCCGTCGACGCCCTGGTGCGGCGCCTGCTCAACGAGCCCGGCTTCGGCTGGCCCCAGTTCCAGGCCGAGCTGCGCCAGCGCGGGCTCACGGTGTGGGGCGCCGCCGTGGACACCCTCGAGAACACCTCGCGCTTCGCCGAAGGGCTCTCCACCGGCCCCATGTCCATCCTCCACCTCTTCGACGCGCCGCTGCGCGTGACGAAGCCCTACGAGGCGTACATGGCGTGCCTCACGCTTCCGAGGCGCGTGACCGAGGCCGCCGAGCGCGCCTCGATGCTCCTCGACTTCTGCTCGCCGCGAAAAAAGATCGTCGAGGCCATCGAGCTCGCCTGCCCGGGCATCCCGCGCGCCAACATCCACGTGTGGACGCTGCAGGGCAAGAGCCGCGCGCAGCGCCTGAGCCGCCTGTGGGAAGAGTGGAAGGGCCTGGGCGCGCACCTCGTGGAGGACGGGTGGCTGGCCCCCAGCGGCCTGCCGGTGTTCACCGACTCCGGCACCTACGCCCCGACCTGCCTGGTGCGCTGCTGGAAGGACGCGCAGGGCGCCGACCACGTCTTCCTCTGTGACGGCTACGCGGCCACGGCCGAGGCGCTGCAGGCCGCCAGCCTCTCGTCGGTCTACGAGGTCGACGTGTCCATGGCGCCGCTCTCGCCGAAGTTCGAGCTGCCCCTGGGCGACGAGTACCAGCTGATGAAGCTCTCGCCCGAGTCGCCCCGCTTCGCCGACGACATCAAGAAGCTCTACGGGGGGCGCCCGGTCGACGACGGCCTCGTGAAGACCTACGCCCGGGCCATCGAAGACGCGCGCATCTCGAACATCCCCCTCAAGCCCCGGGTGCTGCACACCGAGGACTTCTTCGACGCCCGCGACTGGCGGGTGCTCGCCTGCACCGGCTACATGTGTGACGACCCGTACACCGGGACCAAGGGCGTGCAGCAGCTCGCGCCCGACCGCTACCGCGTCACCGCCCGCCTGGCGACCCAGTCGGCGAGCTCCACCATCCACTTCACCTTCCGCCTGCTCGAGACCGAGGCCGAGACGAAGCTGGCCTTCAGCCCGCTGCTGGTGCGCTTCATCTCGGGCATCGACTACCGGCGCCGCGCGGTGAAGGTCAGCGACTCGGGGCGCATCCGCAACGAGCTGCAGACCATGCTCTCGCAGGCCCTGGAGTACGACGGCGACCGGCTCATCGTGCACTTCGACGGCATCGACGAAGACCTCATGCCCCGCGCCCACCAGCTGCTGATCAGGGAAGCGCTGCTCTGGTACAAGGAGAACCACCCCGTGTGGTTCAAGTGGCTCGAGGTCGCCTAGAAGGCGTGGCGGCTGAGCGCGCGGTAGTGGTGGTGCGTGCTCTCGTAGAGCGTGAGGTGGTTCACCTCGAAGCCCGGTGAGGTGAAGCCCTCGAGCTGGGCGCGCAGGGGCTCGAAGGCCCCGGCCACCTGCGAGCGGGCGAGGGTGACGTGGGGCGCGTAGACCCGGTCTTCCCGGCCCACCAGCGTGGCCACGGCCGCCGCCTGCACCGCCGCGAGCTCGGCCAGTTGTCCCTGCACCCCCAGCCACAAGACCGAGGGCGCGCGCGCGGTGACGAAGGTGCCCGCGCCCTGCAGCCGCAACGAGAAGGGCCTGAGCCCCGTGGCCAGCGCCTCGAGCTTCGGGGTGAACGCGGCCACCTGATCCGCCGTGGCGTTGCCCAGGAACACCAACGTCAGGTGCAGCTTGTCGGGCCGCAGCCACTTCGCCCCGACCGTGCCGCGGTGCGTCTCGATGAGGGCACACAGCTGGGCGCGTGTGGGTTCGTCGAGGTCGAGGGCGAGGAAGACGCTCATGGGCTGGCGCCGACGGTATACGCTTGGCTGACACATGCCGCGCGAGACTCAGGAGTTCGACGAGTTCCACACGCAGGTCGCCGTTCGGGTCAAGGGCTTCAGGCCGGTCGTCACCCGGCCCCACACCTTCGAGGTCAAGCAGGGCCCGGGCGTGGGCCAGAAGTTCGTGCTCGACGCCAACGAGCTGATCCTCGGGCGCGGCGAGAAGTCGACCCTGCCGCTGGACAGCGAAGAGGTGAGCCGGCAGCACGCGCGGCTGACCCGCAGCGACGGCGAGTACACCATCGAAGACCTGGGCAGCCGCAACGGCATCGTGCTCAACGGGCTCAAGGTGCACGCCGCGGTCTTGCGCGACGGCGACCAGGTGCAGCTGGGCGACATCACCTTGAACTACCGCGAGGGCACCTGAGGTGAGCGACCTCTTCGTGCGCTTCTGGGGCGTTCGCGGCTCCATTCCCACGCCGGGCCCGCGCACGCGGCGCTACGGCGGCAACACCTCGTGCGTCGAGGTTCGCCTGGGCGACACCCTGCTGGTCTTCGACGCGGGCACCGGCCTGCGCGAGCTGGGCGTGCAGCTGCAGCGCACCCGGCCCAAAGACCTCACGGTGCACCTCTTCCTCTCGCACCCGCACTGGGACCACATCCAGGGGTTCCCCTTCTTCGGCCCCGCCTACGTCGACTCCACGACGCTCTACGTCTACGGCCCCAGGGGCGACGACAAGAACTACCAGCTGCTCTCGGGGCAGATGGCCAACGCCTACTTCCCGGTGCGCTTCTCGGACCTCGGGGCCAACATCGTCGCGCGCTCGTTCGCGGGCACCCAGGTGAAGGCCGGCGAGCTCAACGTGAAGTGCTTCGGCCAGAAGCACCCCGGCGGGAGCATGGGCTTCCGCGTGGAGCACGGCGACAAGAGCGTGGTCTTCGCCACCGACAGCGAGCTCGACCAGCAGCTGCTCGACCCCACCGTCATCGCCCGGGACCCCGACGCGATGCGCGCGCTGCCCGAAGACCTGGTGCAGGCGGTGAAGGGCGCCGACCTGCTCATCGCCGACGCGCAGTACACCGACCTCGAGTACGGCACCAAGGTCGGCTGGGGCCACCCCCGCGCCACCACCGTGGTCGACCTCGCGGTGCAGGCCGGGGTGCGCCAGCTCGCGCTCACCCACCACGACCCGATGCACAGCGACCGCGACATCGACCTCATCGTGCTCGAGTGCCAGGAGCGCGCCGCCGCTCACGGCGCGGAGCTCGAGGTCTTCGGCGCGCGCGAGGGCGTGACGCTGAAGGTCTGAGCGGGCTGCCCGGCTCGGCGTCGCGCATCGTTCTTCAGGGACGACGTGTGCGAGCAGTTCGCCGAGGACTGGGCCTTCATCGCCGTCGACGGCGCCCAGCAGGTCTTCCTCGTCGATGACGAAGGCGCGCAGCCGCTGGGGCAGTCCCTCGAGGACTTCGTCGCCACGCTCGAGGCCCCGTGAACGTGGTGCACGCCGCGTCGCGCCGCCACGAGGCGTGAGCGCAGTCTAGTCTCCCCCACTCGAGTGATCGCCTACCTCACAGACGTCGAAGGTCGCTGGGACAAGCTGGTCTCGTTCGCCACCGGCAACCCCCACGTGTCACTCGTCGACGGCGAGCTGCGCCTCGCCGAGGGAGTCACCTTCGTGTTCGGCGGCGACGCGATCGATCGCGGCGCCCAGGGTCGAAGGTTCGTCTCGCTCCTGCTCGCGGCCCGCCGCCGGTACGGGGAGCGCGTCGTGCTTCTCGCGGGCAACCGCGACCTCAACAAGCTCCGGCTCGTCGCCGAGCTGGGCGGCCGACCGCACCGGCGCGCCCCGGCCACCTCGACGCGCGCGCAGCTCCTTCGCTGGACGCTCGAGCACACGATGGGGGCAGGCCGCGCGTTCGAGTTCCGGGCGGCGGAGCTCGGTGCCGCAGGGGCGCCAGCCGACGACGAGGCCGTCGTCGACAGCTACCTGGCCGACCTCGCCCCGGGCGGCGAGCTGCGCGAGTACCTCCACGCGAGCCGGCTCGGCTTCCGCGCGGGGGCGACGCTGTTCCTCCACGGCGGCGTCACGGGCGAGAACTTTCTCCAGACGCCGCTGGGCCCGGCGCGCGACGTGGAGAGCTGGCTCGCGCTGCTCGAGCAGTTCTATCGCCAGCAGCTCGCGGTGTTCGACGCAGGCCAGCGGCCCGACGCGCTCATCGCCTACCAGGCGCAAGGGCCCGACAAGCTCAACCAGGGCAGCGTCGTCTACGCGCGCCCCACGGACGAGCGCGGCAACCCGCACCTTCCCCCGCTTGCCGTGGTGGAACGCCTCGTCGCCAACGGGATCCACCGCGTGGTGGTGGGCCACACGCCCAGTGGCGATTGCCCCGCGATCCTGCGCGACGGAGCGTTCGAGCTCGTGCTCGCCGACAACTCCTACGGTCGCGTCGAGCGAGGCTCCCAGGTCGCGTTCACCGATGACACGACGCACGTCCGGGCGCTGACGCAGCTCGATGGTGGCCGGGAGGCGAACGTCGTGTTCAGCGTCCAGCGGGAGCAGGCCTCTGCGCTGGGACGCCGCGATCGGGACACCGGCCAGCTCGTCAAGGCGCGGCTCGAGAGCGGCGACTACCTGCTGTTCCGCGGGATGGCGGCGTACCAGGTCGAGCAGCTCGCCAGTTCCCCCGAGGTGCTCTCCGGCCGTCCCCTCGTCGTCGCCCGGGACGCCGAGTGATGACGGCGCGCCCCGCGAGGCCTCGTCCGGGGCGGCGCGATTCCCCGGCGCTGCGCTTCGAGCGTCCCGTGGCACGAGGTCGTCACCCTCGAGCGCGTTGGGTGCGCTACACCCACCCTCGTGATTCACCCCTTCAGCAACGCGACGCAGACCCGGTGGGAAAAGGGCGAGTTCAAGGTGCAGCTGCTGCTGCCCGAGACCTCCCGGCCGATGGGCTTTTGTGACGGCACGCCCGCCGACGTCGCCGAGCTGCGCGCCATCGCCGAGGCCGAGAACAGCTCGATGAAGATCGACGTGAAGGTGCTCAAGACCGGCCGCGAAATCTGGACCCTGCGCAGCGGGAGCTGACGCCTCCCTTCGTCCCGGCTGTGGGTCGATGTGCGCCTCTGGAAAGTTGAAGGCCCCGCGCAACTGGCCCACCTCCGGCGGCGACAACCCCCCATGCCCATCAGCGCTTCGCGGTCCCAGGCCTCGCGTCCGAGCAGCACCCGTTCGAGCACCGCCGCCAGCAGCGCGCGTGCCTCGACCCGCGCCGCCCAGGTCGGGCACGCCAGCGCCAGCAGCTATGACCGCGGCGCCAGCCGCCTCGCCCAGCGCGGGACGGCCGCGTCGAACGCCCGGGCCCGCTTCACCAGCCAGGGCCGCACCGCCCAGCGCACCGCCGTGGGCTCGAACACCGGCACCGTGCGCCGGGGCGATCGCAACGAGACGGTGCGCGCGCTCCAGGAGCGCCTCAACGCCTCGGGCTTCGACGTGGGCCGCGCCGACGGGAGCTTCGGCCCCCGCACCGAGCGCGCCGTGCGCGACTACCAGCGCTCGGTGGGCTTGTGCTCCGACGGCGTGGTCGGCCGCCGCACCTTCTCGACGCTCAACGGCGCCAGCCCCACGCGCCGGGCTACCACCCCCGCCGCCGGCGCCACGGGCACGGCCGCCGCGGGCGTGGCGCGCATGAACGGCGTGCCCTCGGGCCGCGGCCTGGCGACGGGCAAGGTGACGGTCAACGGCCACACCTACGACTTCAACTCCGGCAGCAGCCGCCTGTACTCGACGCCCACCGGCACGTACCGCGTCACGGCGCACCGCAACAGCCGCTCGGACGCGGGCTTCACCCGCAACGGCGTCGGCTTCAGCTTCCAGATGGAAGACCCGCGCCGGCCCGGCAGCGACCGCTTCTACGACCCGCGCGCGGGCCGAGATCGCTCGGCGCTCCGCATCCACCCCGACGGTGGCGCGCGCGGCACGGCGGGGTGCCTGGGCATCGTGGGTGACGCGGCGACGCTGCGGCAGTTCCGCGACGACATGAATGCCGAGCTCCGTCGCAACGGCGGCACCTACACCCTGCGCGTGCAGTGAGCCCGCCCGCAGCCGTCGACGCATGGCGGCAGCGCCGCGACGACATGAACGCCGAGCTCCGTCGCAACGGTGGCAGCTCCACCCTGCGCGTGCAGTGAGCCCGCCCGCCCCGGTTCCTGCAGCCGGCGACGCTGTGGCAGTCGAGCGACGACATGAACGCCGAGCTCCGGCGCAACGGTGGCAGCCTCACCCTGCGCGGGCCGTGAGTCGGCACGCCCCGGCTACTGCAGCCGCCGGCGGATGATGGTGCCGGAGTCGCCCACCAGCCACAGCCAGGCGTGACCCGCGGCATCGCGGCTGACGGCCGCGCCGAAGAAGTCGCGGCGGGTGCCTGACTCCACCGGTACCCAGCTCCCCCCGACGAAGTGAAAGAGCAGCCCCCCGCCGCCGGCGGCCCACGCCTCGTTCGCGGAGAGCGCGACCACGGCCGTGAGGT
>CAIVGN010000048.1 GCA_903905455.1 uncultured Archangium sp. | reverse complement strand
GGCTCGTGCCGCGCCGGCCCCTCAGTCCGCCGCGCCGCACGCCGCCGCGCCCGCAGGAGCGCAGCCCGTCGCACGAACCGCGCCGGCCCCTCACGCCGCCGGGCCTGCCGGAGCGCAGTCCGTCGCTCGCACCGCGCCGGCCCCTCACGCTGCCGCGCCCATGCCTCACGCTGCCGCGCCCTTGCCTCACGCCGCCGCGCCCGTGCCTCACGCTGCCGCGCCCGTGCCTCACGCTGCCGTGCCCGTGCCTCACGCTGCCGCGCCCATGCCTCACGCCGCCGCGCCCGTGCCTCACGCTGCCGCGCCCGTGCCTCACGCTGCCGCGCCCGTGCCTCACGCTGCCGTGCCCGCCGGAGCGCAGCCCGTTGCTCGCACCGCACCCGCCCCTC
Source organism: uncultured Archangium sp. (assembly GCA_903905455.1). Classification (GTDB taxonomy): domain Bacteria; phylum Myxococcota; class Myxococcia; order Myxococcales; family Myxococcaceae; genus Archangium_A. Next base: position 74,103 of record CAIVGN010000048.1, on the reverse strand, counting down.
ACGTCGCCGCGCCCGCCTCGGCGCAGACCATCGCGCACCCCGCGCATGCCCCTGAGCCCGCCGGAGCGCAGACCGTCGCGTACCCCGCGCACTCGCCTCAGCCCGCCGGTGCGCAGACCATCGCGCACCCCGCGCACCCGCCTCAGCCCGCCGCGGCGCAGCCCGTCGCACGCGCCGCGCCCGCCCCTCACTCCGGCGCGCCCCTCGGCCTGGCCTACGCCGCCCCGCTTCCTCCCGCGCCACAGGCCGCTCCGCGCAGTTCGTCGAGCGGCCTCACCGCGCAGCCTGCACCCCTGAACATCCCGCGCAGCTCGTCGAGCGGACTGACCGCGCAGCCGCACCCCGATTCCGACCCGAGGGCCGCGCCCATCCAGGCCCCTCGCGTCGCGCCGCCCTCACCGGTCGAGTTCGCCCAGGCGCGGCCCGCCGTGGCGATGCCGCAGGTGACGCCGAACGTGCCGTCTCACGGGGGCGTGGTGCCCGAAGGCCAGGCCGAGAACCTCAACCGGCCCGCGCAGCAGCTCCGTACGCAGCCGGCGCCCCAGCCGCTCCCGGTGCACGACGAGCCCGAGCCGCTCACCATCCCCAGCATGCCGGCACAGCGCCCCGCGGCGGCCCTGGTCCTGCCGCGCGCCGCCCACGCGCTCCCGGCGGCGATGCTGGTGACGCAGCCGGGCGTCCCCGGCCCCTTCGCCCACGCCCGGGAGCTGTCCCCTCCTCAAGCGGCTCTCGAGCGCCCGGCCGTGGCGGCGGTGACGGCCGCGCCGAAGCCCGAGCAGCCGCTGCGCCTGGGGAGCGACGCGGTGACCGCCGAGCCCGCCTCGCTGTGGCGGCGCACCGGGGCCTGGCTGACCGACCTGCTCTTCGTCGGCGTGCTGGTGCTGGGGCTGCTCTTCGTGGCCATGCAGGTCATCGCGCCCAAGAACCTCACCCCGCTGCAGCAACTGACCGCCATCGCGCTCCCCGGGCTGGGCCTCGCGGGCATTCTCGCCTTCGTCTACACCGCGCTCTTCGCCTTCCTGTGGAGCGGGAGGACCCCCGGCCGTCGCCTGCTGGGCATTCACCTCGTCGACACCACCGGCCACGCCCCGGCCCCGATGCGGGCGTTGGTGCGGGCGCTGCTCTCGTTGGTGTCCTTCGGGCTCTTTCTGTCCGGCTTCTGGCTGGCGCTCTTTGACCGCCACGGGCAGACGCTCCATGACAAGCTGACGCGCACGTTCGTGGTGAAGATTCAGGACGCCTGAAGAATGCCCCAGCGCCTCGCACAACATCTCATCGCCCGCGGCCTGCTCCCCGCGCGTGTCGTCGACGAGGCGCTACGCCGTCTTGGCCGTGACGGCGGGACCCTCGACACCGTGCTGCTCGAGATGGGGGCGGTGTCCGAGGCGGGCATCCTCCAGGCCATCTCCGACGTCGCGGGCGTGCGCCTGGTCAACCTCGCCGACTTCGAGCCGAACACCGAGGCCGGGCCGCTGATGCCCTTCAAGATGTCGCGGCAGCTCAACGTGGTGCCGCTCTCGGTCGATGGCACCGCGCTGCACCTCGCCTGCGCCTACCCGCTCCAGCAGACCCAGCTCAAGGACGTGGGCTTCCTGCTGGGGCGCAAGCTCGAGCTGTGGGTCGCCCTCGAGGCCCGGGTGCGCGACTGGCAGCAGGTGCTCTACGGGCAGATGGCCGAGCCCCGCTACCAGCGGCTGTTGTCGCAGCTCGACCCCTCGCGTCCTCCCCCGAAGGAAGAGGTGCTGGCGGGCGGGGAGACCGAGTCGTTGAGCACCGACGTGCGCGAGCGCATCGCCCGGGGCATCGTCGAGGAGCCGCTGCTGCTCGACCGGCCCAAGGTCAAGAAGGCCGTCGCCCCGTCCAAGCCGCGGCCGAAGATCGAGATCATCGACGAGCCCATCGCGCTGGGCTCGGAAGAAGACGGCGACCCCAAGACCTCGGTGCTCGACCCCACCGCGTACTCGCGCTTCGCCCGCGACGGCCACGGCACCGACACCGACACCCAGGAAACCAGCTCGCCCGGCGTCCCGCTCGAAGAGCACCACCACACCCGCGTGATGGATGTCAGCGGGTACAAGAACTTCGCCAAGGAGATCTCCAACACCCCCAGCGGCGAGTTCAAGGAGCCCGTCGCCTCGGCGCCGCCTCCGCCCCCGCGCATCTCGTTCCCCGGTGGGGTGCTGCCGCCGCGGCGCGCCTCGGGGGAGACCGCGCCGGTGCGCAAGCCCGAGCCCGTCTTCGTGCAGCCGGCCCTGGCGCCGCGGCCCAGCAGCGAGAAGGTGCGGCCCGCCGAGCGCAAGGCCGTCGCGCCCCTCGCCCCGCGCCCCGCCCCCCCGCCGCCCGCGAAGCCGCCGCAGTCCGCCGAGGCGCGCGACGAGCTCGACTTCTCCGACGTCAACGAGGTCATCTCGTCGCCGGGCGCGCCGCCGGTGGTGCCGCCCGAGCCGCCCACGCCGCCCGACTTCACGCGGCAGGTGCACTCGCCGGCCCCGGTGCCCGTCATCACCCAGGCCCCCGCGCAGCTGCTGCAGGTCGTGGAGGCCGAGCCCGAACCGGTCGCCCCGCCCATGGAAGCGCCGCTCGAGGTACCACACGAGGTCTGGGCGGCTCCGGTGGAGGCTCACCACGCCACGCAGAGCGCGACGGCGGCGGTCGACTACTCGCAGGTCCAGGGCATTCTCGCCTCGCCTCCGGGACTGGAGGCCTCCTCGGCGACCGAGTGGAGCCTCACGCAGGCCCGGGCGGCGCTGCGCGCTTCGGTCAACGACCGCGAGCAGTTGATGAGCGTGGTGCTCGAGTACGCGCGCCGCACCTTCGAGTTCGTGGGCTCCTTCGCGGTGATGCGCGGCGCGGCCGTGGGCTGGGACTCCCGCGGCGACGGCGACGCGGGCAGCATTCGGCAGCTCGCCATTCCGCTCGACGCGGCGAGCGTGTTCCGCACGGTGGCCCTGACGCGCGGCAGCTACGTGGGCCCGCTGCCGCCCGACGCGCTCTCGCAGCACTACCTGGCGCTGCTGGGCCGCATGCCTCGCACCGTGTTCGTGTGGCCGGTGGAGGTGCAGTCGCGGTTGGTGGCGATGATCTACGGCGACTGCGGGGCGCGCCCCATCTCGCAGCGGCGCCTCGCCGACTTCATCCTCTTCTGCCAGGACCTGCCATCGGCGTTCCACGAGCTGATCCTCTTCCGCAAGCAGAACCCGCGGGTCGAGCAGCAGTTCACCTCGAGCGCCGAGGCGCTGCCTGACCCGGGCTACGCGCAGGACGGGGGTGAGCAGCCGGCGCCCGCCGACGCCGACTGGTTCCAGGGGTTGATCACCCTGCTCACCGGGCCCGACCCGTCCGAGCGGTCCATGGCGATGATGGAGCTGATGAAGTCGCCCGACGCATCGGCGCAGGCCCTGGCCGTGGCGTTCCCCGGGCCAACGGGCTGGTCGCGGCTGCCGGTGGTGGATCTGCCGGAGCCGGACGAGCTGGGCCCCATTCCCGGCGCGTTGGCGCGGCTGGGACAGGCCGGGGCGTCGGCCATCGCGCCGTTGCTCGATCACGAAGACAGCGACACGCGGTACCTCGCGCTGCTCACCGCGGGCAGCCTGCGCTACCCCGACGTGGTCGATGGCGTGCTGCGCGGCCTGTTCGACTACGAGCCCGACATCTCGTCGGCGGCCCGCTCGGCGTCGGCGGCGCTGCGGCTGCTGCCCCACTTCCAGTCCCGGTTGCCGGCGCTGCGCCTGGAGCTCGCCTCCCCCGATGCGCTGCGCCGCAGCCTCGCGGCCCGGGCGCTGGGCGTGCTCCACGATCGCGCGTCGATCGAGGGGCTCATCAACCTCACCGCGAGCGACGACGAGCTGTGCGCGCAGTCGGCCAGCGAGGCCCTCAAGGAGATCACCCGCGCGGGCTTCGGCGCCAACACCGTCGCGTGGACGGCCTGGTGGGCGCGGGCCCGCGAGCTGCGCCGCATCGAGTGGCTGGTCGAGGCGCTCGACGCCGAAGACTTCGACCTGCGCCTGTCGGCCATCGAGGAGCTCTCGCGCACCTTCGGCGACAACTTCGGGTACTTCGCCGACGGACCCGAGGCCGAGCGCGCCGGGGCCATGGCCCGTTGGCGGGCCGTGGTCGCCTCCCGCAGCGATCTCGACCTCTGATCGGCCCCCCCCCCCACGGCCAACCCCTTGATTCCCATCAGTCAGACTACTGACCGGGGAGGTCGGGGGCATCCCTCACCGAGAGAAGGTGGCGCTGTGGCCCCGGGTTGAGCAGAGTTGAGGTGTTCGTAGCCGCCGCTTGCTACGGATCAAGTCCATGGCCACCGTCGCTGCCACTTCCTTGGTACAGGCTCCGCGAACGCGGGTGCTCCTTGCGGAGGACGAGAACGTCACCCGCAGGCTGCTCGAAGCCCAGATGACCCGCTTCGGCTTCGAGGTGGTGTCGGTGGCCGACGGGCTCAAGGCGTGGGAGGTGCTGCAGTCGCCGCAAGCGCCCTCGCTGGTGGTGCTCGACTGGAACATGCCCGGCCTCGACGGCCCCGACGTGTGCCGCAAGATCCGCGAGAGCAAGCGCGACAACTACACCTACATGTTGCTGGTGACCGCGCGCAACGCGAAGAGCGACGTGGTGCAGGGGCTCTCCGCGGGCGCGGACGACTTCGTGTCCAAGCCGGTCGACCCCGACGAATTGCACGCGCGGCTCCGCGTCGGCGAGCGCATCGTGAACCTCGAGCAGCTGTTGGGCGCGCAGGTCAAGGAACTCCAGGCGGCGGCCGAGCACGTCCAGGAACTGCAGGGGATGATCCCCATCTGCATGCACTGCAAGCGCATCCGCAACCAGTCGCAGATCTGGGAGAAGGTCGAGACCTACTTCGAGCACCGCTCGGAGGCGAAGTTCAGCCACGCGCTGTGCGCCGACTGCCTCGAGGCGCATTACCCGGACACCGACGAAGAGCCGAAGCCGGGCTGACCGTGCGGTGACAGTCGCTGATACAGGGTGGCCCCCATGTTCGGCACCCTCGGCTCCCTGCTCCGGTTTCTGTTGGGCTTCTTCGTGATCGCCGTGGGCAGCGTGGTGATCATCGCCGTGCTGCTGGTCCTGCTGCCCTGGCGCGTGGCGCGCATCAAGCTGTGCAACTTCTACGGCAAGACGGTGGGGCGCAGCGTGGCGGCCATCGCCGGGGTGAGCCCGAAGGTCGATCACCGGGAGCGCCTCGACGGGTCGATGCCGGCCATCTACGTCTCGAACCACACCTCCACGCTCGACGCCTTCGTGGGCATCTGGCTGTGCCCCTACGGCGGCTGCGGGGTGTTCAAGAAGGAGGTCGTCCGCGTGCCCTTCTTCGGCTGGCTGGCGCTGCTCTCGGGGCACCTGCTGCTCGACCGCTTCAACAAGGAGCGCGCGGTGGAGTTGCTGCGCGACACGGCGAGCTTCGTGAAGAAGAACAAGCTGGGCATCTGGATCATGCCCGAGGGCACGCGGAGCCGGGACGGGCGGCTGTTGCCCTTCAAGAAGGGCTTCGTGCACCTGGCCATCGCCAGCGGCTTCCCGGTGGTGCCGGTGGTGGTGCACGGCGCGTACAAGAACTGGGAAAAGGGCACCTTTCACTTCGTGCCCATGACCCTCGACATCGAGGTGCTGCCGCCCATCGACACCTCGGGGTGGAAGGAAGAGACCGCGGGCCAGCACGCCGACGAGGTCCACGACCTCTTCGTGCGGACCCTGCGCGACGACCAGAAGCCCCTGCCCTCCCCCGCGCCCTGATCAGTCGGCGCGGAGGATGAAGGTCACCGCCTCGTTGCCGAGGAGGATGACGTCGCCGCTCTCGAGTTCGCGCTTGGTGACGCGCTCTTCGCCGAACCAGGTGCCGTTGGACGAGTTGAGATCTTCGATGAAGTACTGGACGCCCGAGCGCGTGAGCGCCACGTGCTCTCGCGAGACGCGCGGCGAGTCGATGATCAGGTCGCACTGTGGCCCGCGGCCGATGATGAAGCGCTCGACCGCGACCTTCACCGGCGCCTCGCCCTCGCGCTCGAGGTAGAGCGCGATGGGCACCGAGCGGAGCACCACGGTGCTGTCCGCCGGCGGCTCGACCTCGGTCTCCCCGGTGTTCGCGTCGAGGTCCTCTTCTTCGGCCACCGGCGCCGGGGGCGTCGCTTCTTCTGCTTCTTCCTCGGGGGCGTCAGGCGACTCTTCCGCGGCGGGCTGCGCAGCGGCGGTCTCTTCCTCGTCCTCTTCGGCCGGCGCAGGAGCCTGCTCCGCTTCCTCTTCCTTGGTCCAGGGCGGCCAGGGTCTCGTGAGCTTCTCGAGGTCGGCGGCGATCTGCGCCATGCGCGCGACGGCGGCGAGCTGCTCACCCGACGGCGAGCTGGCCTTCGGCTCCACCGGAGCGGTCTCCACCGGCGCGAGCGACGCCGCGGACTTCGCGGTGGGCGGGGGCGGGGGCGCGACGGGCGACGAGACCACCACGGGCACCACCGGCACCGGGGGCGTGACGGCGACGACCGGCGCCACCACGGGCGCGACGGGCGGCGCTACCGCTGCGGGCGCGGCGACGACCGGCGCGGGCGCGCCAGGCAACACGTAACCGTTGATGCGCAGCCACGCGAAGACGGCCTGGTTGACGAGGGCCTGCGGTTCGACCGCCATGTCCTTCGACATGGCCTCGAGGGCGCGCTGCAGGTGTGGAGCGATGGTGACGGTGGTCATGGGGCCTCAGCTCCCTCTCAGGTTGTCCTGCCAGGGGGTCTTCAGCTTCACGTCGATGAGCCACGAGAAGAGGGCCTGCATCTCGGCGTAGTCCTGCTCGGCGATGGCGGCGATGGGCGGGGGAATCTCGGCCATCTCGGTGCCTTCCCACTCGAACGACGCGACGCCGTGCTGCTGGGCGTTGCGGCCCTTGAAGGCGCGCTGGTCTCGCGAGCGCCACAGGCGCTGCTGCGCCAAGCTTGAGGCCTGGCCGAAGTCGGCGGGCGGCGCCAACTCGTCGGGGATCATCACCTCGCTCGAGCCCGCGGCCCAGCACAGCCAGGTCAGCGCGTGCCAGTCGGCGCGCGCCAGGCGCAGCAGCGTGGGCACGTCGGCACCGGCGCGCGCGGGCCCCTCGTCGAAGTCGACGCTCTGCAGTTCGCCGTCGTCGTCTTCGTATTCGTACTGCCCGGCCTCGAGCTCGACCGGCCCCGAAGGCAGCAGCGCGGAGAGGTCGGGGGGCACTGCGGGGTTCTGGGGCGAGAGCCGCACCAGCAGCGCTTCACGCACCAGCTGCAGGCGGGTGGCGTACTTGCGCGCCAGGTCCTGGATTTCCTCAAGCGCGCGCACCGGCTCCGCGGGCACGTCTTCGTCGCTGGTGGTGAGCGCCTCGAGGGCGGGCGTGAAGAGCCACGCGGGGAAGAGGCCGCGCAGGTAGAGCAGGAGGAACTCGGCGCGATCCGGGGACTCGGCGGCAAGCTCGTTGGCGTCCCGCTCGGCCTGGTCGCGCAGGCCCAGGCTCATCAAGATGAGGGCGCGCGTGTAGAGGAACTCGCTGCGCTCCGGCGCGAGGAGAATGGCGGCGTTGGTGAAGTCGAGGGCCGCGCGGCACTGGCCGCCCTGGTCGAGCGCGACGCCGATCTGGTTGAGGATCAGGGCCGGCTGCGCGCCTTCCACGAGCTCGTAGCCGAGCCAGTTCGTGGGCCGGTCGACCTCCAGCGCCAGCTGCTCGGCGTGCGCCTCGAGCACCGGCCGCGCCACCCGGGCGAGCAGCGCCCGGAACCCGGTGGCATCGCGGGTCAGGCCCGCGGCACGCGCCCAGGTCACCAGCGCCTCGACGATCTTCCCTTCGCCCTCGAGCTGCCGGGCGCGCTGCGCGTAGTCCACGCAGGGGTCGTTGGAGTACGCCGGCAACCGCGCCACCTCGAGCGAGCGGGTGTCTCCGTAGTCCGCGACGTGGAGCACCGCGCCCTTCGCGTCGCACAGCTCCCAACGGCCCGTGCGCTGGCCCTCGAAGAACTCGCCGCGCTCGAGGGCCACGGCCGGGTCGAGGAAGGGCGTGGGGCCGACCACGAAGAGGGTGGCCTCGCCGTGGCGCTCGTCGGCGACGTAGCGCACGTCTTCCTTGAGCTGGCCATCGCGGGCCCACACCTTCCAGCGGCCGACCTTCTGCTGGGTCTCCCCGTCGGCGTCGCCGCGGTGCCACTCTTCCTTCGGCTCGACGAACTCGGCGCCCGCGTCGACGGCCTCGGGCCGTTCCGGGTACGGCGCACCGGTGGTGGGGGAGACGCGCTCGTCGTCGCGGTTGAAGTGGCGCACGCCGACGACGCGGCCCTGCACGTAGTCCATCTCGCTGCGCCAGACCTGCTGGCTGACGCCGGCGGGGCGGGTGTTCTCGGTGGTCGGGGCGTCGGTGGAGAACCAGCGCCGCGTGCCGTGGAGCTGGCCCTTGACGAACGCGCCGTCCTGGCTGACGTCGCCGCTCTCGTGGAAGCGCTTGAACGGGCCGTCGGCCACGTCCCTCACCATGAGGCACTCGTTGCACTTCGTGCCGTCGGGACGCCAGAAGGTGAAGTCACCGTGCTTCTGGCCATCGACGAGCGGCCCGAAGACCCACTCCTGGTCGCCTTCGTCCCACCACGCTTTTGCCGCTACGCCCGCGGGTCGCTTCGGTGCCTTGCTCACGAGGGCCGGTATGTAGTCGACGCCATGCGCCCGGGGGGCACCTTTGGTCGGGCGACGAATGCCAGACCGCCTGCACTGGAACGAGTAGGTTGTCCGGCGTCGATGCCTCAACCGCCTCCGCTGGCCCCCGGGTCTGTCATTGCAGGGAAGTACGTTCTCCGGAGCCTGTTGGGCACGGGGGGCGTGGGCGCGGTGTACGCGGCGACCAACACGGCCGTCGGCCGCCGGGTGGCCATCAAGTTCCTCGGCGCTGACGTCGCCGAGCGCGAAGACGTGAAGAAGCGCTTCGAGCTGGAGGCGCGCGCCGCCGCCGTCATCGACCACCCGGGCATCGTCGACGTGCTCGACATGGGCGAGACCGAGAACGGCGAGCCCTTCATCGTCATGGAGCATCTCCAGGGCGCCACCCTGCGCTCGGTGTTCAAGGCGCTGGGGCCCTTCTCGCCGGGCCAGGCGACCGCGGCCATGGCGCCGGTGCTGGACGCCCTGGGCGCCGCGCACCGCGCCGGCGTCATTCACCGTGACATCAAGCCCGCGAACATCTTCCTGTGCGCCAAGCCCTCGGCCAGCGTGAAGCTGCTCGACTTCGGCATCTCGCGCTTCGGCGAGAGCGCCGGGCTCACGCTGACGGGCACCGCGGTGGGCACGCCCCGGTACATGGCCCCGGAGCAGGTGCTCGGCGAGCCCGACCTGGGGCCGGAGACCGACCTCTACTCGGTGGGCGCGACGCTCTACCACCTGCTCAGCGGCAAGCCGATGCACGACGCCGACTCGGACATGGCGACGCTCGCCAAGCTGCTCACCGCGCCCTACCTGCCGCTGAAGAACCGCCGGCCGGAGCTGCCCGACACGCTGTGCGAGCTGGTCGACTCGTTGATGGCCAGGGATCGGGCGCTGCGCCCGAAGGACGCCGACGCCGTGGCCCGCAACCTGCGGAAGATCGCGCCGGAAGAGGGCGCGGCGTTGTTCGCCTTCGCCACCCGCGCGGCCGATGACGAGGCGAAGGGCACGCCGGCGCCGGCGTCGGCGTCGAAAGCCGGCGGCCCGCGCTCGTCAGCGCCCAGCGTGTCGCGCCGGGCCCCCGTCGACGCGGCCACCAAGGAGCTCGCCACGGGCCCCAACCCGCTCGCGGTGACCGCGCCCGACCTGCCGCCGGTGGCCGAGGCGCCACGTCGCTCGTCCGCGCCCCTCATCGTCGGGGGCCTGGTGGTGGCGCTGCTGGCGGTGGTCGCAGGCGTGGTGGTGCTGATGCGCGCGCAGGCGCCGGAGCTCCCGCCCCCGTGGCCGCCGCGCGTCGAGGTGCCGGTGGTGGCGCCGGTGGTGGTCGCGCCGAAGTCGATCTCGCTGTCGGTGGAGCTGGAGCCCTCGAGCGCGCGGTTGACCGCTGACGGAGAGAAGCTGGAGTGCAACCCCTGCGTGCTGGAGCGCCCCGAGGGGACGCGCCTCACCGTCCAGGCCGAGGCCCCCGGGTTCATGAGCGGGCAGTTTCAGCTCCTGTTCGATGCGAACCGCAGCCAGCGCGTGACGCTCACCCCGGTCGAGCTGGTGGCGCCCACCGTGGTCGCGCCGAAGGTCGAGCCTCCCGTGAAGAAGGTGAAGAAGAACAACCCGCTCAACCTGGACGAGCGCAACCCGTACCAGTGAGTGGTCGGTGATAACGGCCCCTCACCCCGGCCCTCTCCCCGCTGGCGCAGGGCGAGGGAGATCAGTGGTTGCGCAGCAGCAGGGGCACTTCGAGCGTCGCGTCGGCCCCCAGCGGAGGCAGGACCAGCGACTTCGCCGTCGTCACCAGGCACTCCGACGAGGCCGCGCTGATGGTGCCGTCGAGCACCCGCGCCCGCTTCACCCTGCCCTGGGCACCGACCAACAGCTCGAGCGTCACTTCGCCCTGCGCCGTAGGGTTGGCCTTGAGCCACTTGTCGTAGCAGGCCGCCAACTTCGGGCGCTGCCGCTTGAGCTCCGACAACACGCGATCGAGGGCCGCGGCATCAGGCTCGGGCCCGTCGTTCTCGAGCGCGGGGAGTTCGACCTTCGCGGTGTAGGGCTGGCCCCCGATGAGCTCGAGCCATGACTCGCGCTGCGCCCCCCCCGGCGGCGTCAGGCCCAGGCGACGGCGACCGGCGGTCACCAGCTCCACGAAGGGGGCCTTGCCCAGCTTCAGGCCGTCGAGCGAGACGTCGGTGCCGGCGAGCAGCGCGTGGGTGTCGAAGCGCGTCCACGGCTTGCCGGGCACGGCCGGCGCGGCCAGCGCACGCAGCACCTCATCGCGACCGTCCTTGAGCGCCGAGCCGTCGCTCCAGCGCAGCGCGCGGGGCGCCTTCACCATGCGCCGCTCGGCGGTGAGCGAATCGACCACCTCGACCTCGCCCGCGCTCACCTGCAGCACCACCTCGGCGCCGACCCGCGAGACGGAGAAGAGCGCGTCGGTGCTCAGCAGGCGACGCGACGAGACCAGCACCTCCACCGGCGACCCGACGCTGGCGAGGATCTCCCCGGCGCCCAGGGTCAGCGAGGCCGCGCCCCCCAGCGACAACGAACCATCGGCGAAGAACGTCCAGCGCTCGTCCGACGCGGGCGCGAGCGCGATGGCGTGCGAAGAGACGGCCTCCCCGGCCCCCAGCACGTCGCCGGCCGAGACGGGACGCCAGGCCTCAGACCCCAGGCGCGCCTGGGCGTCGACCGCGCGCAGCACGGTGAGCGGGTGAAACGGGGCCTGCCCGAGCGCCACCTGGGGCCGCGGGAGGTTCACCACCACCCCGGGCAGGGCCGGCTCGCTGGACACGAAGAAGAAGGCCACGGCGACCGCGGCCACGGCGCCCGCCACGAAGCCCAGCCAACGCCACGACGAGGGCTCGGCTTCGCCCGCGGCGACGGCCTCGTCGAGGCGCGCCTCCACGCGACGAAACGCGAGGTCCGAGAGGGTGTACGGGGTCAGGCCCGCGAGCAGCCGCTGGCGGCCCTGCGCACGGGAGACGTGCTCGCGACACTCGGCGCACGACGCGAGGTGCGCCGCGACGTCGCCTGTCGCCGGGGCGCGCGCAGCCGCTTCGAGGGCGTCGGGCTCGAGGTGCTTCATGGGGTGCCTCCGCCGAAGAAATCCGCGAGCGCCGGGTCGTCCTTGGCGAGGACCTCGAGTTCGCGGCGCGCGTAGAACAACCGGGTGCGCACGGTGAGGATGTTGGTGTCGAGGATCTCCGCGATGCGCTGCGCCTCGACGCCCTGCAGGTCGTGCATCACCAGCACGGCGCGCTTCTTGGGCGAGAGCTTCTCGAGCAGGGCTTCGACCCGCGCCTGCCGCTCGGCCGAGAGCGCCACGTCCATGGGCGAGGGCCCCTCGTCGGCGCGGTCGGGCACGTCTTCCACGATGTCGAGGCGGCTGCGGGTCTGCTTGCGCCGGGCCTTCATCGCCACGTGCACGGTCAGCCGGTAGAGCCACGTGGTGAAGGCGCTCTTACCCTCGAACCTGCGGATGCTCTTGTAGACCTCGATGAACACGTCCTGGAGCACGTCTTCCAGGTCGCTGCGGGGCACGAGGAAGGCCAGCTGCCGGGCCACCTGGCGCTGGTGCAGCGAGTAGAGCTCGCGAAAGGCGGTCACGTCACCCGACCGGGCGCGCTCGACGACATCAGCGCGGGCTGCGGAAGAGGTCACGGCGGGGCGCTGTACCCCCCGGGTTCGCCAACTGTAAAGCGAGAGCTCCATTGCAACCGTGAGTGTCACCGGCCAACGGCGCCATTCAGGGCTCGAGCCCGCGCGAAATGCAGGCACTTCTCGGGGGTTGGGCGCGTGGTACAGCGAGCCCGTGGCGCGCGCGTGGGACATGGCCGGGGCTGTTTTCTTCCGAATTCGGAGCTTCGCGCCCCTGCCGGTCATCTACGTCGTCATGCGTCAGGCCTGGGACTCGCACCCGTACCCGGGGCCGGGGGGAGCCGCGGTCGACGCCGCGCTCGACGGGCTGGGCCTCGCCCTGTGCGTGCTGGGGGCGGCGATCCGCTTCGTGAGCATCGGCTTCGTGCCCAAAGGCACCAGCTCCGAGTCGCGGACCCTGCAGTCGCACGCCCTGAACACCGAGGGGCCCTACGCGGTGGTGCGCCACCCGCTCTACCTGGGCAACTTCTTCATCACCGTGGGCCTGCTGTGCATTGCCCACGAGCCCTGGGCGTGGACCCTGGGCTTCGGCTACTGGCTGCTGAGCCACGCCTTCATCGTGCGCGCCGAGGAGGCCCTGCTCCGCCGCACCTATGGCGCCCAGTACGACGAGTGGGCCGCGCGGGTGCCGGGGTGGGTGCCGAGGCTGGGGGCCGTGGGTCAGCTCCAGGGGCCGTTCGGGTGGAAGCGCGCGCTGCAGCGAGAGGTGAACCCGCTGGTGGCGTGGGGTATGGGCGCGACGGTGTTGTTGCTGTGGGAACGCTTCGCCCGCACCGAGTTGCCGGCGTCGCTGGGGAAGAAATATCTCGCGGTGCTCGCGGCGCTCCTGGTGCTGCTCATCGCCAACAAGGTGTGGAAGAAGGTGAGCCGCGCATGAGCCGACGTGACGACATCGATCGGGCCTTCGAAGGACAGGCCGTTTTGCAGAAGCTGCTCACCCAGTCGGGCTCCCTGGCCGACGTGGAAGACGTGGCCGGGGCGTTCCAGAAGGCGGTGAAAGACGGCGTGCCCGCGCCCGTCGTCATCCAGGCCCTGTGGGAAGACGAGCCCACGTTCGGCTCGCCCGACGAGGCCGCCACGCTCTTCGGCAACCTGCTGGGCCTCTACGAGCTCATCGCCGCCGGCAAGAAGGTCGACCTCCAGGAAGCCGGGGTGAAGATCAAGCGCGAGAAGGCGCAGAAGCCCGAGGCCTTCGGCGACGAGGGCCCCGACGACGACTTCATCGAGGCGGCCTGGCGGCACTTCGAGGACTACCCCAAGGAGCGCCAGCGCTTCGAGCACGCCTTCGAGAACCGGCAAGACGCGCTGGTCTCGTGGCTCGACGACTCGGGCCTGGAAGACGCGGGCTTCGCCCTGGCGCGGCACCTGGTGGGCGAGGTCTTCGCCATGCTGGAGCTGGGTGGGCGCACGGTGGACTCCATCGACGAGTCGATGGTGCCGAAGAAGGCCACCCTGGACGCCCTGCCCAAAGCGCTGGTGGAGTGGATGGACGAGAGCCTCTTCGAGGCCACCTCCGACGAGGCCCACCCCCTGGCGGAGCCGGAAGCGGCGCGGGTGCGCGACCTCGTGGCCCGGGCGGCCATGGCGATGTGGAAGTCCGCCGCTTGACGCGAGGGTATGGACTCGACGACTGTTACGGCGTCGCACCGGCCCCATGTTCGCGCGGCCGGGCGCATCTCTGGAGCAGCTGATGCCCCGCAAAGAAGACGAAGGAAGTAGCGGCTTTACCGGCAAACGTAACAAGTCGTTCCGCGAGCTCGACGCCCAGCGTGGCAAGTCGAAGTACCACTCGCGGCAGGACGACCCGGGCCAGCAGCGCATCGAGCGCAGCGCGAGCTACGAGAAGTACAAGAAGGCGGCCGACTCGCTGTTCAGCGGCGGCGCGCTGCCCGAAGGCCTCGCGGCCACCTTCGACCCCGAGGGCAAGCGCAAGGAGCTGAAGGTCGCCATGCAGAAGGTGACCGACGCCCCCGACCGCAAGGCCTGGGCGGAGCGCGCGGTGGAGTACGTCGCCGCCAACGAGCTGCCCGACGACGCCTTCTTCCTCGACTCGTTGCTCGACCACCCGAAGGACCGCATCGTCGACAAGGCCCTGGCCAAGCTCGAGCTGCTGGCCGAAGAGGGCCGGTTGGTGAAGGGCAAAGCGCCCCGCTCGCTCGAGCAGCGCCTCAAGTCGCAGGAGATGACGAGCCTCGATTCAGACGTGCAGGCCCGGGCGAAGACCCTGCGGCTCAAGCTGTTCTGAGGTTTTTTTCGCCCACGTGAAGTGAGGCGTGAATCAGGTGGAGGGTGCGTCGTCAGAGGCGCGCCTGTCGATCTCCGACGGCAAAACTCCCTGGAGATACCCATGAAGAAGCTCGCCCTCGCCGCCGCCGCCACCTTCTCGCTCGCCGCCTTTGCCGGTGCGCCCCCCGCCGCCGCGGCCACGGAGAAGAAGATCGAAGCCAAGGAGACCGTGAAGGCCGCCGAGGTGAAGAAGGAAGAGAAGAAGGACGAGAAGAAGGTCATGCCGGCCGCGGCCATCGAGAAGAAGGACGAGATGAAGGTCGCGGGCGTGAAGGACGCGGAGAAGGCGGCCGAGCCCGTGAAGGCCGAAGAGAAGAAGGAAGAGGCGAAGAAGCCCGAGCTGAAGAAGCCGGCGCCCGCCAAGAAGTAAGCGAAGCCCCTTCAGCCAAGCACCCGGCGGCGTCGACGAGAGTCGGCGCCGTTCGTTTTTTTGCGGGTCTGGGCGGCACGTAGATCCCACGGGCGCCTTCGCGAGTGGGGAGTTCGAGCTGCTGGGCATGGAGACCAACGTCACGGCACACTGACGCCCGATGCTGCTGCGCGACGGCGCGTACACCCTGCGCTGGCTGGGCAACCTGAAGCTCTCGCCCATCATCTACGCGAGCGCGGGCCTGCTGTTGAACCTCGAGGTGCGCGGCCGGGGCATCGGCTTCGCCTTCACCCGCGCCGACTGGCCCCGCCCCGAGGTCACGCGCAGCTCGTGGGTGCTCGTCGTCGCGGCGGTGCCGCTGGTGCTCGTCGCGGCCTGGGTACTGGTGGCGTACGTGGGCTGGCGACTGCCGGGCCGCTAGTCACTCGAGCTGCAGGCCACAGTCACCGCACGCGCCCGCCTGGAGCGGACCCAGGAAGCCGCACGCGGGGCACGGCGGCTCGGCGCCTTCTGCGACGGGGGTCTGCAGCTGCACGAGGCCCTGGGTGCTCACGCCCTCTCGCTCGACGGCCGCGAGCCATTCGGCCTGCATGAGCTGCGCGACGCGGGGCACGTCGTCCTTGCGCACCAGCAGCTGCAGCTTCGAGCCGCACCCACAGCCCCCCGAGCAGCACGCCTTCGACGGCGGCTTGGCGAGCTCGGCCTCGATGTCCTGAGAGTGGAGCTGGCGCTCGAGTTCCCGCATCTGCTGCAGGGGGCCTTCGAAGAAGGGGACGAGTTCGGCGGTGGTCATGACCGACGACTCTTAGCCGGAATCGGGCTGCTGCCACACCCGCCGCGCGGGCACCGACACCAGCTCGTAGGTCGGCAGCCACAGGCCGGTCAGGCGCTTGCCGTACACGCAGCCGGTGTCGAGGCCGGTGGCGAAGGGGTGCTGCTGGAGCCCGCGCAGCGCGTCGTGGCCGAAGACCACGTGGCGGGGGCCGGGCCAGCGCGACGCCCAGGGCACCCCGCCGTCGACGCGCATCGAGGCGTGCCCCGAGGCGTCGAGGGAGCGCATGTTGAGCAGCAGGTGCCGCGGCTGGCGGCTGAGCTCCACGGTGGGCACCAGGCCCGCGTGCACCACCAGGGTGTTGAGTTCGGGCAGGTCGAGCCACAGCGGGAGGTGGTCGAGGTACTTCCACTGCGCGTCGGTGAGGCTCCTGGCGACCTGCGCGTGGTGCGACTTCTTGGAGAGCCCCGCACGCACCTCGAGGAGGTGGGCGTCGTGGTTGCCCAGCACCGCGAGCGCGCCCAGCTCGACGGCCCGCTGCACCACGCCCGCGGAGTCGGGGCCCTTGGCGACCAGGTCGCCCACCAGGACGAGCCGGTCTTCCGACGTCCACCCGGCGGCCTCGAGCAGGTCGCCGAGCTCGTCGTTGCAGCCGTGCACGTCACCGATGAAGAGCGTCCGCGTCACGGGGCTTCGACTTCAGACCTCGCTGACCTTCTTGAAGAAGGTCTGCTGGTAGTACGCCAGCTCGCCGATGGACGCGCGGAGGTCGGAGAGCACGGTGTGCGAGGGCTCGACCTTCGAGCGGCCCGGCGCGTTGGGGTACCAGGCGCGGGTGATGATCTTCAGGCTCGAGACGTCGACCATGCGGTAGTGCAGCGCGCGATCGAAGCCGGGCATGTAGCGGCTGATGAAGGCGCGGTCGGTGTGGATCGAGTTGCCGCACAAGATGCCTTCCCCGTAGTCGCAGTGCTGCAGCAGGAGCTTGGTGGCTTCCTTCTCGGCGATGCGCAGCGAGATGTCCGACTTGCGCACGCGCTCGAGGAGGCCGTTCTTGGTGTGCATGTCCTTGACGAAGGGCTCCATGCGCTCGAGGGCTTCGGCGGGCTGCCACACGGCCGCTTCCCACTCGGCGATGGGCTTCAAGTCAGGGCCGGTCACGATGATGCCCATCTCGATGATCACGTTGGTGGCCGTGTCGAGGCCGGTCATCTCGAGGTCGCACCACACGAGGCGAGTGTCTGAGTTCATGGCGGCGGACTTACGCGAAGTCGCGCCGGAATGCGTGTGGTACGCATGTATGCGTGGACCCACAGAAACTCATCGAGAGGCTGCAGGGCGAAGGCGCGCAGTCACTGGCCGCGCTGTCGATCGACTCGATGTTGGACGGCGAGCTGGGGGCGCTGCTGACCCCGGCGGTGCTCGTCTCGTCGGCCCGCTCGCTGCTCCAGGCGTGGCTCGCGTCCGACGGCGCGGTGAAGGTGCTCAACCGCGGCGTGGAGGCGCTGGCCCACGAGCTCCAGGCCGAGCGCAGGGCGCTCAAGGACCTCGCGCCCCGCGACGTGCGGCAGGCGGCCCGGGAGCTGCTCGAGCGCCCCTTCAGCCCCGACAAGAAGCTGGTGCTGACCATCATCGACCGGGAGCCGACGCGGAACCTGGTGCGGCAGCTGTTGCTCGACGCGATCCTCGACTTCGCGCGCAAGGCGAGCGCCCCGATGGCGGGCATGGCCCGGGGCCTGGGCTCGCTGGCGAAGTTCGCCGGGGACAGCGTCAAGTCGCGCACCGGAGGGCTGGGCAGCCTGGTGGGCGCGGTCAGCGGCGAGGTGGAGCGGCAGCTCGAGAAGCGCGCCGTGGAGTTCGTGGACGCCGCCATGGGCGGGGTGTTCGGGCAGATCGCCGACGCGCTGTCGGACCCGCGCCGGGCCAACGAGGCGGCGGAGCTGCGCCTGGCCTTCTTCGACGGCGTGCTGGAGCTGACCGGGCCGCAGCTGGCCCGCGAGCTCATCAACCTCGACATCGCCGGCGGCGCCCAGACGGTGCGCGCGGGGCTCACGCGCTGGCTGGGTTCGGAGGCCTCGGAGGCGCAGCTGCAGCAGTTCGCGGCCCAGGTCTTCGAGCGTGCCGGCAAGCGCACCACCCGGGAGACGCTCGCGGAGTTGGGCCTGCTGGAGGTCACCCGGTCGATCGCCATCGAACAGTTGGCGAAGCAGCTTCGCGGCCTCGCCGGCACCGCGGCCTTCGCCGCCTGGCTGGGCGAGACGGCCTAAGCGACCGTCGCCGCGCCGCCGACCAACTCGAACTTCGTGCCCACCGCGAGGAAGTCTCGGTGCACGTAGCCCAGGGCCAGGTGCTGGCCGTGCTTCGGGCTCTTCACCACGCAGGTGATCCACCCCACCTTGCGGTCGCCGACCTTGAGCTCGGCCTTCACTTCCGGGCTCACGTCGCCCAGCAGCAACTGCACCAGCTTCTTGTTCATCTGCCCGCGGTAGGTGGCGCGCGCGATGACCTCCTGGCCGATGTAGCAGCCCTTCTTGTAGTGGATGGCGTGGTCGAGGTTCGCCTCGAGGGGAATGGTCACCTCGGTCATGTCGACGCCGAAGAGGGGCACGCCCTTCTCGACGCGCAGCACCTCGAAGGTGCCAGGGGAGACCACGGGAACGCCAGCCAGCGACGCGCGCACGGCCTCGAGCTGGGCGCGGGGCACCAGCACGTCGACCCCGCCGAGGAACGAGACCAGCTCGCCTTCGCCGGCGAAGCGCCCCGCCACCTCGCGGGCGTTCGGGCCGATGAGCGAGACCACCGCCAGCTCCGGGGCCTCGAGGATCTCCGCGTCTTCGCTGATCAGGTACTTGCCCAGGAAGTCTCTGACGACCCCACCGCGGCCCGGCCCGGTGTCGACCACGTAGTCGCCCGCGCGCTTCAAGATGCGCACGTCGCCGACCATGGAGCCCTTCACCGTGAGCATCGCCGCGTAGCAGCTGCCGCCGACGGCCAGGCCGTCGACGTCGTTGGTGACCATGCCCTGGAGGAAGCTCCCCGCCTCGGGACCGATGACGCGGAGCTGCTGGCGATCGCTCGCGTCGAACACCGCGCAACCCTCGTGCGCTGCCCGGTATTCCGACTCCACTGCTTCGACCACAGACATGCGCACCTCGGAGGACACTTCTGTATAAGCCCGAGCCGTGTCTACGCCATCAACGCCTGCCCGCCCATCCAGTGTCGCGCTGGGGACCCTGATCTCCACGTCGGCAGCCCTGGTGGCCCTCGCCGTCTACCAGTGGTTCGAGCTGCTCGAGCTGCGCGCCGGCCGCATGCCCGCCTGCGCCATCAACGACACCATCAACTGCGCCAAGGTGTGGGACTCGCCGCTGAGCCACCAGCTGCACGAGCTGCTGGGCATTCCCGTGGCGGGCATGGGCCTGTTGTGGGGCATCGTGGCGCTGGTCCTGAGCCTGATGTTCACCCAGCGCGTGCGCGCCACCGGTGACGGCGACACCTTCGCCGGCGCCCTCAAGCTGACGGCCATCGTGGGCGTGCTCTCGTGCGTCACCTTCGCCACCGCCGCGCTGCAGGCCAAGGCCGTGTGCCTCACCTGCCTGGGCACCTACGCGCTGGTCATCGGCTTCGCCATCGGCGCCCTGGGGATGATCGGCGGCCCGGCGATTCCCCCCATGAAGGACCTCGTGCCCGGCATGGGCTGGGCGCTGGTGATCACCGTGCCCGTGTACTTCGGCCTGCTCTACCCCGGCTACAAGACGCCCAAGGGCGACGACGGGGTGGTCAAGCAGCTCAACGAGCACGACCCCAACGACTTCGCGGCCCTCATCGCGGGGCTGCCCGAGCGCGAGAAGCTCACCACTGCCTGGGCCCGCGACCAGTGGAAGAAGTCCGAAGTGCAGGACGCCTCGATGTTCCCGGTGCACGTGCGCAAGGGCCCGCCCACCGCCGCGGTGAAGATCGTCGAGTTCAGCGACATTCTCTGCAGCCACTGCGCGCAGTTCGAGATGTTGGCCCGGGAGCTCGACCGCATGGCCCCGAAGGAAGGGCTGTCGTTCGAGCCGCGGTATTACCCGCTCGACGGCGAGTGCAACCCCGACATCAAGGGCACCTCGGGGGACGGCGTGCGCTGCTTCGCGGCGAAGCTGCAGATCTGCACCGAGCAGAACCCGAAGTTCTTCCTGCTGCGCGGCGAGCTGTTCCAGAACCAGCAGCAGCTCGACCTGGGCATGATGATGGCCATCGCCACCCGCTACGGGGTCAGCTCGTCCGAGCTCAACGCCTGCGTCAAGGCGCCCGAGACCCAGGCCCGGTTGATGGAGGACATCACCTACGCCCGGCTGCACCACATCGAGGGGACGCCGCTGGTCATCCTCAACGGCAAGGTGGCCCCGCCGGCGCCCGCCTTCCTCCTGGGCATGGTGCTCGCGGGCGGCAACGCCGACGCGCCGTGGTTCCTGAAGCTCCCCCCGCCGCCCGCGGAGTGAGTCGTCGTGAGTGACGAGAAAAAGCCGTTCAACAACCCCTTCGGTGCGCTCGGTGGCCTGCGCGAGGCGCTGCCCCAGGGCAAGCCGAAGGCCGAGCGCCCCGAGAAGAAGCCGCCGGCCCGCGCAGTGGTGCGCCTCGAGCGTGCCGGTCGCCGGGGCAAGGAAGTCACCGTCATCGAGCACCTCGAGCTGCCTACCGCCGAGCGCGAGGTGTGGCTCAAGGAGCTCAAGCAGGCCCTGGGCTGCGGCGGCGTCATCGAGGACGCGGCGCTGGTGCTCCAGGGAGATCTCCGCGAGCGCGCCGGCAAGTGGCTCGAGAAGAAGGGCATCAAGAAGGTCACCATCGCCAACTGATCAGCTCATGAGCGAGGGCCAGTTGCGGCTGAGCCAGTCGCGGCGCGCCTCGTTCTCGGACCAGCTCGGCGCGGTGAGGTCGACCTTGCGAGAGGTGGCGAGCAGCGCGTCGAGCGACGCCAGGGTCTTGGCGGCGAAGCCGGCGTCGTGCACCAGCACCAGCGCCTCGCTCTCCCAGTAGGCCGAGGTGACGTCGACGTTGGCGCTGCCCACGGCCACCAGGTCGTCGTCGCGCGTGTAGAGCTTGGCGTGGACGTGGGGAAAGACGCGGCCCAGGTCCGGGTGGGGGAACCCGTACTCGTAACCCTCGGCCCCCGCGCGCAGCACCGGGTCGAGGCGCGAGCGCACCAGCTCGTCGGCGAGCTCCCGCAGCGAGCCCCCCACGAAGGGCACGTCTTCGCCCCAGCGCGGCCGAACGTTGCCGAAGAGGAACTGCACCTGTACGCCCCGGCGCACCGCGCGGATCAGCGCCCGCTGGAGCTCGAGGAGCAGGGGGAAGGTGTTCACCAGCACCAGGCGGTGCCGGGCGGACTCCGCCAGCTCGAGCTGGGCCTCGAGCGCGTGACCGTCGAGCAGGCCCTCGTGCATCACCAGCCGACAGGCGAGCTCGCCGCGTGGCGCGACCGGCTGCACCACGAACGGGGTGCCCCCGGCGTGGGTCCACTCGTCGAGGAAGGCGCGCTCGGCGGTCTCGACCAGCGGGCCCTCGAGGGCGAGGCTGGCGTCGAGCCACGGCACGTCGCGGTACTCCGTCATGCGGGTCAGCGGCACCTCGTCGAAGCCGCGGTAGTAGGTCGCGCCGACGTTGCGTCCACTCACCGTGACGTGGGCGCCGTCGACGAGCACCAGCTTGCGGTGGTTGCGCCGCTTGAGGTCCGCGAGGCTGGGCAGGCCGTCGAAGCGGCCGATGCCGCGCACCTCGACGCCCGGGGTGGTGGCGAGGCGCTCGAGGAACGGGTTCTTCACCCCGAAGGCCTCGTGCTGGCTGTAGAGCGCGTCGACCAGCACGCGCACCGTCACGCCGCGCTTCGCCGCGCGCAGCAGCACGTCGCCGATGGCCGTGGTCGTGGGGTCGTCTTCCACGATGTACGTCTGCCAGTGCACCCGGGTGCGGGCCGCGTCGATGGCCGAGAGCAGCCGGGTGCGCGCGAGGTGGTTGTCGAGTTCGAGGGCCGCGGCGTGGCCCGGCACGAGCGCGGCGCCGGTGAGCCAGCGCCACCGCGCCTCGACGTCGAGCACCTCGGGCGGCAACCGGCTCAAGGGCGCCAGCGGGTTGCGCGTGCGCAGCGACGACGCGGTCCACGTGAGGAAGTGGTCGGTCTGCAGCGCGTGCCCGTCGGAGGTGACCAGCGCCGCGACGCGCGCGCCCCCGGCGACGAGGTGGGTGGCCAAGCGCAGGAAGCGCACGGAGTCGACGGCCTGGGGCACGTCGGAGCCGCCCGCGTCATCGAGCCACGCGCTGGCGTCGAGCACGCCCAGCGGCGCGCCCCAGGTGTTGGCGGCGTCGAAGCGCGCGCGCAGGGCCTCGAGGGTCTCGTCGGCGCGCAGCCGCACCACCACGCAGGCGTGGTCGGGGGCAAAGACCTCCACGTCGACGAGCTGCTCGAGGGGGAAGGCGGCGTCGATGAGCACCAGCGGCCGCGCCGGCAACACGCGCGCGGTGGCCACCTGGTCGCCCGCGCTCAAGGCAAAGCTGGCGCCCGCGGTCGGCAGGTCTTCAGGGGGCACCTGCACCACGCCGTCGTCGTGGCCCAGCGTGCCCTCGCTGCCGGCCAGGGCGAAGGTCTCGTCGCGCAGCAGCGGCGAGCGGCCCATGGCGCTGGTGCGCTCCACGGCCACGGCGCAGGCACGGCCCCGCAGGCGCAGCGTGTCGCTCATGCTCAACCGCTCGACGAAGATCGGCTCTTCGCCCCGGTGGAGGATGAGCAGCGGCACCGGCGACTCTTCCAGCGCGTGGGCCGCCGAGAGCCCGGTGAGCACCTGGCGCACGTTGGACATCTCCGAGGAGGCGACGACCAGCAGCTCCAACGAGCGCGCGACCGCTTCGCGCTCCAGCGCCTCGGCGCCATCGCTCAGCCCCATGGCCAGGGGCACCAGCTCGAGGGCGAGCCCCGGGAGCAACCCCTGCAGTGGCGCCTCGAGGTGCTCGAGATCGGCGAGCGCGGCGCCCCGCACCAGCACGCTGACGTGCCGCAACCCGGGCAGCGCGCGGACCACGGCGGTGGTGGGGCCCAGGGCGGTGGAGCCGACTTGCAGGGACAGGCCCACGCGGCCCGGCGAGCCCGGCGCGTCGCTGCAGCGGGCGCCCACCGACAGCACGTCGAAGCCCTGGCTGGAGGCGAGTTCGACCAGCGTGAGCGCGCGGGACCGCGGTGAGCGGTTCGGCCAGGCGCCGACCACGACGAGGTGCGACTCGTGGCGGCGCGCGACGGCGGCGATCTGCGCGGGGTCGAAGATGGTCTCGACGGAGCCGACGCCGAGGGCCTCGAAGACGGCCGCCATGGGCTCGTCCGCGTGGCGCGGGGTCAACGCCTCGACACCCTGGGCGCCGAGCACCACGACGTGCAGGTGGGCAGGCTGCGGAACGACTCGCCGCGCTGCGCGCAACATCGGCGTCAGCGCGGCGGCGGGGTCAACGACGAGAAGGACGCGCTCGAGAGCCATCCCTCGTGGTCAGCGGCGCTTGGGTTCCATGCGACCGGCCCGCTGCGGGCGCGCGCCCGAGCCGAACCGTGAAGGCTTGTCACCGAAGGCGGGCTTGCGATCGCCCGCGGGCTTGGCGCCGAAGCGGGGCTTGTCACCACCCGCGGCGGGCTTGTCGCCGGAGGCCGGCTTGTCACCGGAGGCAGGCTTGCTCGCACCGAAGCGGGGCTTGTCGCCGAAGGCCGGCTTGCTCGCGCCGAAGCGGGGCTTCTCCCCGAAGGCCGGCTTGCTCGCGCCGAAGGCCGGCTTCTCGCCGAAGCGGGGCTTGGCCGCGCCGAACTCGCGCTTCTCGCCGAAGGCGGGCTTGTCACCGAAGCGGGGCTTGGCTGCGCCGAACTCGCGCTTCTCACCGAAGGCCGGCTTGTCACCGAAGCGGGGCTTGGAGGCGCCGAACTCGCGCTTCTCGCCGTGGGCGGGCTTGTCGCCGAAGCGGGGCCTGGAGGCGCCGAACTCGCGCTTCTCGGCGTGGGCCGGCTTGGCCGCGGGGGCCTCGACCTCGCCCTCGGCATCATCCCGGGCGGGCGCCTCGAAGAGCTCTTCCTGCTCTGCGGGAGGCGGGGTGCGCGGGGCCCGGGCCGACGACGCGCGGGGCGCCCGGGGGCTGGAGGCGCGGGCCGAGGAGGCCGCGGGGGCCTCGCGCGGCGAGACCGGCGTGTGCTCGACCTCCACCTTCACCTTGCGACCGCGGATCTTCGTGGCGTGCATCGCCTCGATGACGCGCTCCACGGACTCGCTGGGCACTTCCACGCGCGAGGTGAACTCGTCGACGCGAATGCCATCGATCTCGCGCGAGGGGAGGTTCGCTTCGTTGGCGATGGCGCCCACGAGATCCTGCGGGCGCACGCCGGCGCGCGCGCCGAGGCTGAAGGTCAGGGCCGTCATGCCGGGGCGACCACCGCGGGAACGATCAGGGCGCTCTGCGCGCTCGGTTCGCTCGCCACGCTCGGGCCGCTCACCGCGCTCCGGGCGGTCGCTGCGCTCGGGGCGATCACCGCGCGTCGCGGGCCGCGCCGACTTGCGGTCGTCGGTCTTGCCGAACTCGGCGCTGTCGGTCTCGTGCGGGGGGAAGAGCTTGCGCTGCAGCAGCATCATCGCTGCGCCAGCGACCGCCTCCATCGTCGAGCCTTCCGCCGCCTTGGTGACCAGGGCGATGAACTCGGAGACGGACGGGTCTTCGAGGGCCTCCTTGACCATCCCGGCCACGGTCTCCGAGCGCTTGGTGTCGAGCTGCGCGCGGGTGGGCACGGGGGCGATGGGGAGCTTCTTCTTCACCAACCGCTCGACGTTGCCCAGCAGGCGCATCTCGCGGGGGTCGACGAAGGAGATCGCCACGCCGTCCTTGCCCGCGCGGCCGGTGCGACCGATGCGGTGCACGTAGACCTCGGGCGAGGTGGGGAGATCGAAGTTGATGACGTGGCTGAGGGCCTCGACGTGGAGCCCGCGGGCCGCGACGTCGGTGGCCACCAGCACGCGCACGGCGCCTTCCTTGAAGCGCTTGAGCACCTGGTCGCGCTGTTCCTGCGTCAGGCCACCGTGGAGCGCCGCCGGCTCGTAGCCCGAGCGCATCAGCACGTGGGTGAGCGCCTCGACCTCGTTGCGGGTACGGCAGAAGATGATGGCGCTCTGGGGGGTCTCCCACTCGAGCACGCGCATCAACGCGGCTTCCTTCAGCTTGCGCTGCACCACGTAGGCGGACTGGCGGATGCTGGGCAGCGTGCCGGCCTCCAGCGCGCGGGCGGCGATGGCCACGCGCACCGGGTCCTTGAGGTGCTTCTCGGCGATCTTCGCGATGCGCGAGGGCAGCGTGGCCGAGAAGAGCGCGGTCTGCCGCGTCTTGGGCAGCTCGTTCAAGATGCTCTGGAGGTCTTCCTCGAAGCCCATGTCGAGCATCTCGTCGGCCTCGTCGAGGACGACGATCTTCACGTTCTTGAGCTGCAGCGTCTTGCGCTTGATGTGGTCGAGCGCGCGCCCCGGGGTGGCGATGACGATGTCCACGCCGCGCTTGAGCGGGCGGACCTGGTTGAAGATCTCCTGCCCGCCATAGACGGCCAGCGCGGTGACGCCGATGCCGGCGCCGTACTTCTGCACGGCCTCGGCGACCTGCATCGCCAGCTCGCGGGTGGGCACCAGCACGAGGGCCTGGGGCTCGAAGGGCTTGCGGTCCTTCTGGTCGACGAGCTGCAGCATGGGCAGCGCGAAGGCGGCGGTCTTGCCCGTGCCGGTGGCGGCCTGGCCGAGCACGTCGCGCCCGGCGATCATCGCGGGAATGCACTCGCGCTGGATCGGCGTGGGCTCCTCGTAGCCGAGGGCCTTGAGCGCGGAGAGCACCTCGGCGCGCAGCCCGAAGGACTCAAAGGTGACAGTGGGGGCGGCGGCGGGGGTCTCCATGCGTTCCCCCGTATGCGTTTCCCTCCCCGGGCGCTAGTCCGCGCAGGGGGTGGGTGGCGGCGCAGGGTGCGTTGGGGGCTCAGGACCGACCCGGCAGCGCCCCCCGCGCGAGGGGGTCAGCCGATGCGTTCGAGGACCAACGGCCGTTGCGCCGGGGCCTTCGCGCCGAGGGCGTAGGCGGCGATCACCCGCTCGGTGACCTCCTTCACGCGGGCGTCGTCGTTGACGTGCATGGTGACCAGGGCCTCGCCCTTCTTCACCGTGTCGCCGACCTTCTTCTCGAGCATGAAGCCCACGGCCGGGTCGATGACGTCGCTCGACTTCGCGCGGCCGGCGCCGAGCATCATCGCCGCGAGCCCGATGGCCTCCGAGGCGATGGCGGTCACCACGCCGTCCTGCGGCGCGAGCACCGGCACCAGGGTCCGGGCGCGGGGGAGCTTCGAGAGATCGGTGATCGCCGCCGGGTCACCGCCCTGGGCCTTGACGATCTCGCAGAACTTCCGCTCGGCAGCGCCGGAGTCCATCGCGGCGAAGAGGAGCTTGCGGGCCTCGGCGTCGTCCTTCGCCTTGCCACCGAGCACCAGCATCTCGGAGGTCAGCGCGAGGGTGATCTCGGTGTAGTCGGCGGGCGCCTGGCGACGCAGCATCTCCACGGCCTCGATGACCTCGAGCGAGTTGCCCACGGCGCGGCCCAGCGGCTGGTCCATGTCGGTGAGCAGGGCGACGACCTTCTTGCCCATCTCGTTGCCGATGCCGATCATCGTGCGGGCGAGCGTGCGCGCGTCGTCCAGGGTCTTCATGAACGCGCCGCTGCCGACCTTCACGTCGAGCACCAGGGCGTCGATGCCCTCGGCCATCTTCTTGGACATGATCGACGAGGCGATGAGGGGAATGCAGTCGACCGTCGCGGTGACGTCGCGCAGCGCGTAGAGCTTCTTGTCGGCCGGCGCGAGGGTGGCGGTCTGGCCAATGAGGCAGCAGCCCACGTCGCGCACCAGGCGGCGGTAGTCGGCGACGGAGAGGTCCACGCGGAACCCGGGGATCGACTCGAGCTTGTCCAGGGTGCCGCCGGTGTGGCCCAGGCCGCGACCGGAGATCATCGGCACCGGGACGCCGCAGGCCGCCGCGAGCGGTGCCAACGAGAGCGAGACCTTGTCACCCACGCCGCCGGTGGAGTGCTTGTCGACCTTGATGCCCTTCGTCTCGGAGAGGTCGAGCACCTCGCCGCTCTCGAGCATCGCGCGGGTCCACGCGCCCAACTCCACCGCGTTCAACCCACGGAAGAACACGGCCATGCACATGGCGCTCATCTGGTAGTCGGTGACGTCGCCCTTCGTGTACGCATCGATGAACGCGCGGATGTCGGGGGACTGGAGGACCTGGCCATCTCGTTTGGCCTTGATGAGTTCGTAGGGACGCATTGGGGGCGCCAAGGTACGCGCGACTGCCCACGTCGGCTACTACTTGAGGCATGGTGCGCGCCCATGACGCTCGCCCGCCTCTGCCTCGTCGCCGCGCTGACCCTCGCCGCCTGCAAGAAGGACGGGCCTGCGCCTGACGCCCCGAAGCCCGCGCCGAAGGGCCTGACCGTGGGCCTGGTGACCGACGTCGGCGGGCGTGGAGACCAGTCGTTCAACGACTCGGCGCTGCGGGGCCTCGAGGCCTGGGCCGCGAACCAGAAGTCGCTCGACGGGAAGTACGTGGCGCTGACCGCCGAGGAGCGCAAGGCCTCGGTGCCCGCGGAGCTCGAGGCGCGCATCAAGGAGCTGGGCATCAAGCCGGTCGTGCTCCAGAGCAAGGCCCAGGAGGACTACCAGCCGAACCTCCAGCTCATCGTCGACCAGGGCGCGGACCTCACCGTGGGCACAGGCTTCATGCTGGAGAACGCGGTGGAGACGGTGGCCCGGCAGAACCCCGGCTCGAAGTTCCTGCTCATCGACTCGCCGGTGCTCGACGCCAAGGGCGCCCCCCAGGCGCTGCCCAACGTGCGCACCGTGGTCTTCAAGGAAGAAGAAGGCAGCTTCCTCGTGGGCGCGCTCGCGGGACTGGTGGCCAAGGAGAAGGTCGGCTTCGTGGGTGGCATGGAGATCCCCCTCATCAAGAAGTTCGAGGCGGGCTTTCGCGCCGGCGTGAAGACCACCAACCCGAAGGCCACCGTGCTGGTGCAGTACACGGGCAGCTTCGACAACGTGGGCCAGGGCAAGCAGGCCGCCCAGGACCTCGTCTCCAAGGGCTGCGAGGTGGTGTTCCACGCGGCGGGCAGCGACGGCAACGGCGTCATCCAGGCGATCAAGGAAGCGCGCGCGGCGGGGAAGGCGGTCTTCGCCATCGGCGTGGATTCGGACCAGTCGCACCTCGCCCCCGAGGCGGTGCTGACTTCGATGGTGAAGCGCGTGGACCTGGCGGTGTGGCAGGCGGCCAGTGACTTGAAGGCCGGCGCGTTCACCGCGGGCGACCAGACCATGGGTCTCAAGGAAGGCGGCGTGACCTACGCGCCGGTGCGCATCGAGATCCCCGAGAAGGCGGCGGTGCTGCAGAAGGTCGAGGCGCTGCGCGCGAAGATCATCGCGGGTGAAGTGAAGGTGCCGTCGAACACCACGGACCTCGAGTCCTTCACCGCGCCCACGCTCTAGAGTCCCGCGAAGGTGATCGAGCTCCGACACATCACCAAGCGCTTCAACGGCGTCGCGGCGCTGGAAGACGTGTCTCTCGAGGTGAAGCCCGGCGAACGGCTGGCGCTCATCGGAGAGAACGGCGCCGGGAAGTCGTCGCTGATGAACGTGCTCTACGGGCTCTACCAACCCGACCAGGGCGAGGTGTGCTTCGACGGGCAGGTGGTGAAGGTGAAGACCCCGGCCGAGGCGCTCGCCCGCGGGGTGGGCATGGTGCACCAGCACTTCACCCTCGTGCCCACGCTCACCGTCACCGAGAACGTGGTGCTGGGGCATGAGCCCACGAAGGCCGGGCGGCTGGACCTGGTGCGCGCGCGGAAGGAAGTCGACGACACGTGCGCGAAGTTCGGGTTCCAGCTGGATACCGGCGCCGTGGTTCGCGAGCTCTCGGTGGGCAGCCAGCAGAAGGTGGAGATCGTCAAGGCGCTGCACCGCGGGGTGAAGACGTTGATCCTCGACGAGCCCACCGCGGTGTTGACCCCGCAGGAAGCGGACGAGCTCTTCGCGGTCACGCGGCGCTTGAGTGACGAGGGCCTGGCGGTGGTGTTGATCAGCCACAAGCTCAAGGAAGTGATGGCGTTCTCCACGCGCATCGCGGTGATGCGTCGGGGGAAGAAGGTCGCGGAGGTCGTGCCCGGTGAGACCTCGCCTGAGCACCTGGCCCAACTGATGATCTCCCTCTCCTCGCGAGAGCGGGGAGAGGGCCGGGGTGAGGGGCCGAATCAAGCGCCGCCCTCGTCGGGGGCAGTGCCCGACCAGCCCCTCACCCGGCCTCCGGCCACCCTCTCCCCGCTGCCGCAGGGCGAGGGAACACTCCAACTCACCCACCTCACCGCCCAGGGCCTGCACGATCTCACCCTCACCCTGCACCCCGGCGAGATCCTCGGCATCGCGGGCGTCGACGGCAACGGCCAGCGCGAGCTCGCCGAAGTGCTCACCGGCCTGCGCCCCTGGACCTCGGGCACCCTCACCTTCGAGCACGCCCCCATCACCCGCTGGACCCCGCACCTCGCGCGGGCCCACGGCGTGACGCACATCCCCGAAGATCGGCTCCGCCGCGCGCTGATCACCGATCTCACGGTCGAAGAGAACGTCTCCCTCGGACGCCACACCCAGCCCCCCTTCGCGAAGGGTCCGCTGATCGACTTCCCCGGTCGCCGCGCGCTGACCACGTCACTGCTCGAGACCAATGACGTGCGCCCGCGAGATCCCCAGCTCCGCGCGGGTGGGCTCTCCGGTGGCAACCAGCAGAAGCTCGTGGTCGGCCGCGAGCTCGACTCGAACCCGAAGGTGCTCATCGTGGTGCAACCCACGCGTGGCCTGGACATCGCCGCCGTCGCCGCGGTGCGCGCCCAGCTCTTCACCCAGCGGGCGCGAGGCTGCGCGGTGCTCCTCATCTCCCTCGATCTCGACGAGGTGCTCGAGCTGAGCGATCGCGTGTTGGTGATGTACGCGGGCCGCATCACGGGCGAATTCACCCGGGCCCAGTTCGACGAGCGGGTCCTCGGCCGGCGCATGCTCGGGGTGGTCGATGCGTAAGGCGCTGCCCAGCATTCTCTCGGTGATCAGCGCGATCCTGATCTGCTTCATCGCCGCGGGGCTGACGCGCGACTTCGGCACGGCCCTCGACGCCTTCACCGCGATGCTCTGGGGCGCGTTCGGTGACTGGCCGAAGTTCCTCGAGACCGGCGCCGCGACCGCCATCCTCCGGCCGCTCGGAGAAGCAGGCACCAAGGCGGCGATCCTCACCTTCACCGGGCTCTCGGTGGCGGTGGCCTTCCGGGTGGGACTCTTCAACATCGGCGCCCAGGGCCAGCTCGCGGTCGGGGCGCTGGCGGCCGCGGTGGTGGGCGCGAAGCTCGAGGCCCCCGGCTTCCTCCACATCACCCTGTGCCTCGCCGCCGCCGCCCTCGGAGGTGCGCTCTACGCGCTGCTCCCCGCGATCCTCAAGCTCAAGCGCGGCGTGCACGAGGTGATCAGCACCATCATGTTGAACTGGGTGGCGGTGAGCCTCATCGACAACTGGCTGGTCATCGGTCCCCTGCGCGCGGCGGCCTCGGGTGACAACTCCATCTCCGGCACGGATCAGATCCACGCCACCGCCGAACTGCCGCGGCTGCTCGGTGACAGCTCGCGCCTCAACCTGGGCCTCGTGCTCGCGGGCGTCGCGGCCCTCGCCACCTGGCTCTTCCTCACCCGCTTCACCCGCGGCTTCGAGTGGAAGGCCATCGGGCTCTCGCAGGACGCGGCGCGGGCCTCGGGCATCGACGTCGATCGCGGCTTCCTCGAGGCGATGCTGCTCGCGGGCGCCTTCGCCGGCCTGGGCGGCGCGGTGCTCATCCTGGGCACCGAGCTCAAGTACCCCGCCACCCTCGGCGCGCCGTGGGGCTTCGACGGCATCGCCATGGCGCTCATCGGCCAGGGTCACCCGCTGGGAGTGCTCGCGGTCTCGACGCTCTTCGGAGGCCTGCGCGCTGGCGGCACCCGCATGCAGCTCTTCGGCGTGCACAAGAGCTTCCCCGAGCTGATGCAGGGCCTGGCGCTGTTGCTGGTGGCCGCGAAGTTGATGTGGGAACGCCTGCTGCGCACAAGGGGGACGCCGTGATCCTCGCGCTGCTCAACTCCATCCTCGACGCCGCGCCTCCGCTGATCTTCGCGGCCCTCGGCGCCGTGCTCTCCGAGCGGGCGGGCGTGGTGAACGTGGGCATCGAAGGCATGATGCGGGCGGGTGCCTTCGCCGCTGCCGTCGCCGCGCTGGTGATGCCCACGCCGCTGGGCGTGCTCGTGGGCATGCTCGCGGGGGCGGGGGTCGCCGCCATTCACGGGTGGCTCACCATCTCACTGCGCAGCGACCAGGTCGTCTCGGGCATGGCCATCAACCTGGTGATGCTCGCCCTGGGCACCTTCCTGCTCGAGGCGGTCTTCAACTCGCCGTCTTCGACCCCCGCCATCACCCAGTTGCCTCTGGTCTTCGGGCACTCGCCGCTGACGTGGCTGGCGCTGGTGCTCCCCTTCGTCGTGCACTTCGTCATCCAGCACACCGCCTGGGGCCTGCGCCTGCGCGCGGTCGGCGAGAAGCCGCAGGCCGTCGCCGCCATGGGCGTGCGCGTGGGACCGCTGCGCTTCGGCGCGGTGCTCTTGTCGGGCGCGCTCGCCGGGCTCGGAGGCGCCGCGCTGAGCACCGCCACCCTCGACCGCTTCGAGCACCACATGCCCTCGGGCCTGGGGTTCATGGCCGTCGCCGCGATGGTCTTCGGCCGGTGGACGCCCCTGGGTGCGGCCGGCGCCGCGGCCTTCTTCGCCTTCGGCAACGCCCTGCGCATCGGCCTCGCGTCGTCGGCGCCGCAGCTGCTCGAGGTGGTGCCCAAGGGCGTGCTGCTCGCGTTGCCGTACGCGCTGACGCTGGTGGTGCTCTCGGTCCAGGGAGCGAAGAACGTGGCCCCCGCGGCCCTCGGGCAACCGTACGACCCCGAGCTGCGCTGAGCGTCTCCCCAGCGCAACGAGTTGCTGTGCTGTGATTGGTTCTGGGGCAAAACCCAACGCATGTCCCGACTGCTCGTGGCGCTCGCTGTGTCGCTCGTCGTGTCTTCCTGCCGCCCCAACGCCGATGCCGTCTGTGTGCCCGGCAAGGCAGAAGCCTGTGCCTGCCCCGGAGGTGCCGCAGGCTCGCAGGAGTGCAACGCCGACGGCTCCGGCTTCCTCGCGTGTGCGTGTCCTGCCGGTGCGACGTGTCAGGGAACCAGCGCCCCGGTGTGTGGCGCGCATGGCGTCTGCGCCGAGGCCGACGGCGGCGCGAGCTGTGCCTGTTTCCCCGGCTACATCGGCGCGGGCTGTGCCCAGTGCGCCCTCGGAGCCCAGGACAACGACGGCAACGGCGAGTGCAAGCCCTCGTGCGCGTCCTTGACCTGTACCGCCGGCACCTGCAGCGATACCTCGGGGGTCGCGGCCTGCGTGTGCCCCGCCGGCTTCGCGGGCACGACCTGCGCGCAGTGCGCGGCCGGTTACCAGGACAACGACCTCGACGGCGCCTGCGAACCCTCGTGCAGCACCGCGGCGCTGACGTGTGCGGGCCATGGCGCGTGCAGCGACGTCACCGGCACGCCGGGCTGCACCTGCGCCGCCGGGTACACCGGCGCGATGTGTACGGCCTGCGCGACGGGCTTCCAGGACGGTGACGGCAACGGCACCTGCGAGCCCACCTGCGCCGCGGCGATGCTCGACTGCGGTGCCGGTGGCTCGTGTGCGGTCACCAGCGGGGCGCCGACCTGCCAGTGCGCCCCGGGCTACTCCGGTCGCAGCTGCGCCCAGTGCCAGGCGGGCTTTCAGGACAATGACACCAACAACTCGTGCCTCGCGGCGTGCGGCGCGACCAGCTGCGGCGGCCACGGCACCTGCTCCGACGCCACGGGCCAGGTTCGGTGCACCTGCGCCGCGGGCTACGCGGGGGCCGACTGCACGACGTGCGACACCGGAACCCAGGACCACGACGGCGACGGCACCTGCACGGCCACCTGCGCCACGGCCTCGCTCTCGTGTGGCACGCGTGCGCTCTGCGACGACGCGAGCGGCGTGGCGCGCTGCCAGTGCGTCGGCGGCTTCGCGGAAGACGCGGGCCTCGCCGACGGGGGCATCAATTGCCTCTTCGTGGGCGGGCCGCTCGACCCCGGCTTTCAGAACACGCCGGCCAATGCCTGGACCCGTGACGCCGGGGGCTGGACGATGAACCCCGCGGGCGCGGCGACGAACGTGGCCGGCGACGTCGGCTTCGCCACCCTGGCTCCGCACCTCGGTACGCAGCTCCAGCTGAGCCAG
Source organism: uncultured Archangium sp. (assembly GCA_903905455.1). Lineage (GTDB taxonomy): Bacteria > Myxococcota > Myxococcia > Myxococcales > Myxococcaceae > Archangium_A. Next base: position 40,977 of record CAIVGN010000048.1, on the reverse strand, counting down.
ACCTTCACCCTGGCCGCCACGTCGCTGCGCGAGGGCCTGCAAGCCACGGTGGTGGTCCGCGACAACGCCAACGACTTCCTGCCCCTGCTCGCCTCGCTCAACGGCACGGTCGCCGAGATCGCCTCCGGCTCGGGGGTCAGAAACTTCTGTGTCGGTGAGGCCGGCCTCGGGCCGACGAGCACGCTCGTCATCTCCGGTGCGCCGGTCAACTCGCGGAGCCTCGGCGGCAGCGCCGACGTCGATCGCATCGCCTTCGCGCCCTCGACGAACTGCGCCGCCCCCGGGGAATTGCGCAACGGCGATTTCGAGGGGCCCACGGCCTGGCTCGCGACTCCCGGAGGTGGCATCGCCAGCACGGCCTCGGGCCTCGTGAACTCCAGCCGCGGGGGCCACCTCCAGACGACGGCGTACTGCCAGGGCCCGAGCCTCTCGACTCCGATGTCGGTGCCCACGGCCCAGAGCCTCGCCCGCCCGGCGCTGCGGTTCCTGGCAGCGAGTCCCCAGTCGTCGCGCGTCACCGTCAAGCTCGACGGCAAGTCGGTGAGCAGCATCAGCCTCTCGCCGACGCCCGCGACCTACGTCGTCTGCGTGCCTGATGGGTTCAAGGGCCGGGCCTTCAACCTCGCGTTCGCGCTCGACTCCACTCCCGGCTCCTGCTCGCTGGTCGAATCTCGCTCGGCAGACTTCGATGACGTGCAGTTGGTCTCGGAACAGTCGTGCCCGGCCAGCGCGACCGTCGCCAACGGTGGCTTCGAGCAGCCCCTGCGCGATGGCTGGTCGATGCTGCAGTCCTGCCCCAACGGCCCGTGCCCGGCGGGGACCATCTCGACGGGGACCTCGAGCAACCCGGCGCTGGCGCGCGCCGGGAATGGCTCGCTGCTCATGAGCCTCGGCCAGCGGTGCGGCGGCAACCTGGTGAGCGCGACGGTCACCGTGCCGCAGCCGAGCGCCACGGGCGGGCCGGCCCTTCGTTTTTTCTACAAGCTGCCGACGCTCGATCCGAACTCGACCGCGAGGGTCACCTACGATCTGAGCGGCAGCCGGACGCTGGCGACGACCGCGACCTACTCGGCGCAGATCATCTGCCTCGAGCCACGCATGACCGGGCGCGTGATGACGGTGGTCTTCGCGCTCAACGCGTATGGCTTGTGCAGCGAGACCTACACGCCCGACGTGCTCTCGGTCGACGACGTCGAGGTGGTGCCGGACTCGCTGTGCCCCCTCTGACGGGCACGCGCCGAACGCCTCCCGCACGTCCCCTCCCCGGCGCCGCCACCTTTCGCCCCGAGAGTGCGCGCCGCAGGTTTCGGCGCGAGGGCGGCGGTGGCAGAGTGGCGGGCCGTGCGCGCCCTCGTCCCCTCCCTGCTGTTCCTCGCGGCGTGTGGGCCGCTGACGCCCCCCACCCCGCTGCTTCCGCAGGGGCTCGCCTGCGAGCACATCTTGATTCCCCCGGTGTCGCTCGCGGAGACGCTGGCCACGGCGGTGCCCGGGGACTGCGTCATCCTCTCCAGCGGCACCTACTCGGGCACCTTCGTGTTGCCCGAAGACGTGAGCCTCGCGGCGGCCGATCGCGCCACGGTGATCCTCACCGACGGAGACCCGGTGCTCACCGTGCGGGGCGGCACGCGCTCGGTGGTGCAGGGCCTGCGCATCGTCGCTGGTGCGGGCGGGGGCATCGCCATCGAGCCCGGCCCCGCGCGGTTGATCGGCGTCGCCGTGTCCCAGAGCAAGAAGAACGCGCTGACCGCCACCTGCACCCAGTCCGACTGCGCCGAGCGCGAGGTGGTGCTCACGGACTGCGAGCTGACGCAGAGCGCGGTGGGGCTGCGAGCCCGGGGCGCGCGGGTGCGCATCGAAGGCGGCCGCATCGCCGAGCACGCGGGCAAGTCGTTGTCCGCCGGCTCCGGGGTGGTGGCCAGCCAGGGCGCGTCGGTGACGATGCAGGGCGTGACCGTGGAGGGCAACGAGAACATCGGCGTGCTCCTCGACGGCGCGGCCACGCGGGCGACGCTCGACGCGTGCGCGGTGAAGAACAACCTCGGGCGCGGCATCTGGGCCCAGGGCCAGGCGGCCGACGCGGGGGTGATCACCGTGTCGGTGACCGGTGGAGAGGTCAGCGGAAACAGCCTCGTGGGCATCGGCGCGCTCGAGTCGGCCGGGCTCCTCGTGCGCCAGGTGCTGGTGCGCGACACCCTGGCGGTGCGCGTGCCCATCGACATCGCGCACGCCGAGGACGTCGGTGACGGCATCGGGCTCTTCTCCGGCACCACCAACGCCACGCTGGAAGACATCACCTCCCGGGGCAACGCCCGCGCGCAGGTCATCGCCCACGCCAGCGGGCTCAACGTGAAGGTGCTCAACCCCACGATGTCCGGTGGCCGCTTCCGCGTGGTGGTGCAGGGCGCCAGCGCCCCGCTCCAGGTCGAGTCGCGCCTCGTCGATGACGCGGGCGTCGAGCTCCTCGTGCAGGCCGCCACCATCGGTTTGATGCCCTGATGCGGACCCCCCTCGTCGTGGCCCTCGCGCTGTGCGCCGCGCTCTCTGGCTGTCCTACGTCGCCCGCGGAGACCTGCGATGGAGGCTGCACCACCCCGGTGGACTCCGGGTGCGGCGCCGGCACCTTCCTCGACACCCTGGGCGCGTGCCACCCGGCGGGCGCGACGAGCTGCGGCCCGGGCTTCCAGGCCGACCCCTCAGGCTGGGGCTGCGAGGCGGTGGTCGCGACGTGCGAGGCGGGCGCCATGGCGGTGCCCGGAGAGGGCTGCACGGCGATCGGCTGGAGCACCTGCCCGGCCGGCTTCGTCCGCGCGACGAGTGGTTGGAGCTGCGAGCCCACCCTGCCCTCGACCCCCTGCACCGGCGCCACGCGCGCGGCCCTCGGCTCGACCAACTGCACCCCGGTCGGCGACTGCGACGCGCCCTTCCCGCCCGCCAGCGCGACGCTCTTCGTCGACGCCACCTTCGCCGCGGGGATGATCGACGCCACGCACTTCAGCACCATCGCCGCCGCGCTCACGGCCGCGTCGCCGGGCGCCACCATCGCCGTCGCCCCGGGCACCTACCGGGAGGCCCTCGTCCCCACGAAGCCCGTCACCCTGCTCGGCCGCTGCGCCGCGCGCGTGCAGCTCATCGGGAGCCCCGCGATCTTCGTCGACGGGACGAAGGGCATCACCCTCGAGGGCTTCACGCTGCGCGAGTCGATCCTCGCGGCCCGCGTCGAGCGCACCGGGGCCCTCACGCTGCGCCACGCGGTGCTCGAGGCGAACCAGCGCTCGGCGGTGCAGGCGCTGGACGTGGGCACGCGCGTGGTGCTCGAAGACGTGGTGGTGCGCGACACGCGGCCCGACCCGGCCACGCAGACCTTCGGCCAGGGCATCGCCGCCTCGTACGGCGCGCAGGTGACGCTCACCGACGTCGAGTTGACCGGCAATCGGGAGACCGGGCTGTTCCTCGATCGCGAGCAGACCTCGGCGACGCTCATGCGCACCGTCGTCTCGAACACCCTGCCCCGCGCCAGCACCGGCAAGCTCGGCTGGGGCGTGGGCGTACAGCGCGGCGCCAGCCTCACCGCGACCACCCTGGTCATCGAAGACAGCCACACCACCGGGCTCGTCGTCACCCAGGCCCCGAGCGCCGCCACGCTCCAGGACACGCTCGTGCGCCGCACTGCGCTGGGCATCGACAACGCCGGCCTGCCCAACGGGCTGAGCGTCACGGTGCTCCAGGGCGCCACGCTCTCGTGGACCGGGGGCGCCGCCGATGGCTCCCCGGCCGCGCTGGTGCACGTGCAAGACCCGGGGAGCGAAGCCACGCTCCACCACGTCACCGCCCGCGGGGTGATGGCCACGACCGGCGTGCGCTCGTCGGGCATCGACGCCGAGGACTCGGCGCGCGTCACCCTCGATCACGTCGCGGTGCTCGACACCGTGGGCACCGCCGTCTCCGCCTCGAACCAGGGCGAGGTGAACGTCGATCACCTCGGCGTCTTCGACGTGCGGGGCATCGGGCTGCGCGCACAGCAGGGGCGACTGACCGGCACCGCCGTCGAGGTGCGTCGTCACAGCGAAGCCGCGGCGCTCGCCCTGGAGCAGGGCACCTTGAGCCTGACCCGCTGCGTGCTCGCCGACGCCACCGCCGACGACGGCATGGGCGCGGTGAGCCAACAACTCGGCCTGGTGAACCTCGAGCAGTGCCTCGTCGTCGGCAACGCCACCGCCGGCGTGTACGCGACCACCGCGGGCGCCACCGCCCTCGTCAGCGGCTCGGTGATCGCGGACACGGCCCTCACGCTCGCCGGGGAGTACGGCCAGGGCGTCATCGTCGAGCACGGGGCGATGGCGAACCTCACCGACGTCACGGTGGCGAAGAACCACACCGTGGGGCTCCAGGTCAGCGACCCGGCGAGCACGCTCTCGGCGCGGCGGGTGACGGTGCGCGCGACGCAGCCCAACAGCGCCGGAACTCGCGGCCGCGGCGCCAACGCGAACTTCGGCGGGCTGTTGCAGGTGTTCGACTCGGCCTTCGTGGACAACCAACAGGTCGGCCTCTTCGCCTTCCAGTCCCGCATGGAGGTCACCGACACGGTGGTGCGCGGCACCCGCAGCGACCCCGATGGCAGCTACGGCAACGCCATCGAGGCGCTCACCGACGGGCGCATCGTCTTCACCCGCGGCGCGCTCGAGCGCAGCGCCGGCATCGCCGCGGTGTTCGCCGAGGGCGCGGGCAGCATCGACGGTGCGCGCGTGGCCAAAAACGCGATCGGGCTCCACGCGCAAGACGGGTCGACGGTGGAGGAACTCCCGAGCGCGCCGGCGACGCTGGGCCCGCGCCAGGTCGTCGTCACCACCACCACGACCTTCGAGGACAACCAGGCCAAGCTGAGCGCCGTCACCGTGCCCCTGCCGCCTCCTTGACGACCCGGGGCCCGCGACGCCCCACCCGGAGCCAGAGCACCGCGAGCAGCAGGCCGCCCTCGAGCCCCAGGCCGGTCGAGGTGCAGCCGACGGACAACACGCGCCGGGGCCCGGGACCCGCGTCGACCTCGGCCAGGCCCGCGTCATCGACGCCCGCATCGACCTCGGGAACACCCGCATCGGTCAAGGCTCCCGCGTCGACCACGCCCGCGTCGACCACGCCCGCGTCGACCACGCCCGCGTCGACCACGCCCGCGTCGACCACGCCCGCGTCGACCGCCACCACGCACGCGCCCACCACGCACGCAAAGCCCGACGCACAATCGGGGTCGCCCATGCAGGTGGTCAGGCAGCCCGTCGCGCCGCACACGAACGGGGCGCAGGACGTCATGGCGCTCGGGCAGACGCGCGCCACCCCGTCGCAGGAGCGCACCGTCTCCACGTCCGACGTGCAGCTCGGAGCAGCACACGTGGTGCCCGCGCTGAGCACCGTGCAGGTCCCGTTGGCCGAGGCGCCCTTCGCCACCGAGCACGCCTGGCAGGGGCCGCCGCCGCACGCAGACTGGCAACACACGCTGTCGGCGCAGAAGCCGCTGCCGCACGCGCTGCCTACCGCGCAGGCCGAGCCCAGCGGCAACAACCCCGCGGGCGCGCCGACGAGGAGCGGGAGCTCGGCAGAGGCCACGCCGTTGACGCTCACGCTGACCCACGAGCGGCCCGGCTGGGTGGTGGGAGAGAGCGAGAAGGTGACCGAGGTGCCGGAGAACGCGGTCACGGTGGGCAGGCTCCGCGCGCCGTTGTCCTCGCGGTTGACGGCCACCACGGGGAAGTTCGACGGCGACGAGTCGTGGCGTCCGCTCGCGCCTTCCCAGGCCCCGGTGAGGAGCGTGCCGCCGACGGTGAGGCTCGCCCCGGGGAGCGAATCCGGCAGCGTGGAGGTCAGGGTCGGCGTCCACGCGCTCGACGCCCCGCGCGCCTGGTCCCAGGTCTCGGTGCCGGTGGGGAAGGTGGCTCCGCTCGAGCCGCCCGCGAGCAGCACCTGGCCGTTGGGCAGCCGCGCCAGGCAGAGCCGCGCGCGGACCGCGCCGAGGCTAGGGCCGGCGACCGAGGCCGAGAGCGCCGCGTCGAAGAGCTCCGTGGTGGAGAGGCCGCCGCCCGCCACCAGCACCCGCCCGTCGAGGGTCAGCGCCGCGGCGTGCAGGGCTCGCGCGCTGAGCAGCGCACCCGCGGTCGACCAGGTGCCCGCGACAGGGTCGTAGAGCTCGGCCGACGCGAGGGCCGCGGCGCCGGTGCCTCCCAGCACGAGCACGCGCCCGTCGGGGAGCAGCGTCGCGGTGTGATCGAAGCGGGCGGTGAGCAGCGAGCCGGTGGTCGCCCACGTGCCCAGCGCCGGGTCGTAGAGCGCGCAGCTCGCCAGCGGGCCCAGGCCTCCGGCGACGAGCACCTTCCCGTTGAGCAACAGGGTCGCGGTGTGCTGCGCGCGCGCGGCCGCCATGGCCCCGGTGTTCGTCCACGCGCCTGACACGGGGTCGAACAGCTCGGCGCTCGCGAGCCCGGCACCACCGGCCGCGAGCACGGTGCCGTTGGGCAACAGGGTGGCGCTGTGAGACGCACGCGCGGTGTTGAGCGCCCCGGCGTTGCTCCACGCGCCGTTGGTGAAGAACTCAGTCGAGGCCAGGGGCGCGGCGGCGGGCCCGGTACCGCCCACCGCGAGGAGCCGCCCATCAGCCAGCAGCGTCGAGGTGTGCGCGAAGCGGGCGGTGAGCAACGAGCCGGTGGGCGCCCAGGCGCGGGCCGCGGGGTCGTACTGCTCGGAGGCGCTCACCGCGCTCGCCGCGAAGCCGCCCGAGAGCACCGCCTGGCCCGGGGGCAACAGCGTCAACGCCGCCCGCTCCCGACCCGTACCGAGCGCGCCCGCGGCCGCGACCACGCCCACGGTCGGCGAGTAGAGCTCGCTGCTCGCCAGGGCCGTCGCGTTCTGGCCTCCGGCGATGAGCACCCGGCCGCCCGGGAGCATCACCACCGCGAAGGAGTCACGGGTGGCGAGCATCGGCGGGGCCGGGGTGAAGACGCCCGTCGCGGGATCGTAGAGGTCGACGCTCGCGAGGTCGGTCGAGCCGTCGTAGCCGCCGAAGATGGCCACGCGGCCGTCGGGCAAGGTCGCGGCCTCGGCCCAGTTGCGCCGCGCGCTCATGTTCCCCGTGGCGGCCCAGGTGCCGGTGGCGGGGTCGTAGAGCTCGGCGGTGTTCCACGTCGCGCTGCTCGACTTGCCGCCGGTGACCAGCACCTTGCCGGTGGTGAGCACGGTGAGGGTCTGGCGTTGGCGCGCGCTGGCCATCGAGCCGGTGGCGGTCCACTGCCCCGTGGCGGGGTCCCACAGCTCGGCGCTCGAGAGGTACGTGCCGGCGGCGTCGCGCCCCCCACACGACAACACCTTGCCGTTGGGCAGCAGCACCGAGGCGTGGGTGTTGCGCGCGGCGATCATCGGGCCCGACGCGGTCCAGGCGCCGGTCGACGGCGTGTAGAGCTCCGAGGTGTTGATGGAGGCGTTGCTGTCCCAGCCGCCCGACAGCAGCACCCGCCCGTCAGGCAGCCGCGTCGCCGTGTGGTACGCGCGGGCCGTGGCCATGGGCACCGGGGTGCTCCAGGTGCGCGTGGCCGGGTTGAAGCGCTCGGCGGTGCTCAGCGCGAAGTTGCCGGTGCCCCGGTAGCCACCCGCCACCAGCACCGTGCCGTCGTCGAGCAGCGTCGCCGTGGCGTCCCCGCGCCCCGAGGTCAGGCTGGCCGTCGTCGTCCACCGCCCCGTCGAAGGCGAATACAGTTCAGCCGTCGTGAGGCCCGGCGCCGAAGCCGAGAGGCTGCTGTACCCGCCGGCCACCAGCACCTCGCCGGTCGGCAGCAACGAACTCACGTGCCAGGTGCGCGCCGTGGCCATGGCCCCGACCGCGGACCACGTCGGGTCGAGCAGCAGCGCGCCAGCCTCGTCGACCCAGGCCGAGAGCGCAGCTCCTTCGGCCACCAGCCGCGGGTGCACCGGCTGCGCGCCGACCCACGCCGCCGGGGCGCGCACGGTGAGCACCGGGCGACCGTCGGCGTCGAGCACGTCGACCGCTTCACCCGCCTGGCGCGTCGTGGCCCCTTTCAGCATCCAGCGCGCGACGAGGCCGCCGGCGTGGCGAGGCACGTAGAGGAACTCTTCCCACCCGTCGCCGCGCGCCGTCCACACCGAGACGCCCGCCTCGCGCGGCCACACCACGGAATTGCCCTCGAGGGCGGGCGCACCGCGGAGCCCCGTCTCGTCGACCGCGAAGCCCAGCGTCGGGGCGCGCACCTGCAGGGGCGCTCCGGGGGCCGACGGAAACGAGAAGTGCACGCCTGCGCGCGACGCCTTCTCGATGCCCGATGAAGTCACCGCGAGCGCGTCACCTTCGAACACCGCCTCCACGTGCGCAGGGAACGTGTGCCGGAGCTCATCGGTGATCGAAGAGACCTTCGACGGCGAGCACGTGCACAGCAGGGCGATGAAGACGACTCGGGACACTGCGCCTCCACCGGCTCGACGTCAGAACGGGCCATTGAACACCGGCGCCCGGCCCAATGCAGTGCATGTGGATGTCGGGAGCTGTACCCGGATGAAGGTGCCTTCGACTCGGGGCGCGCGACGTGGGAAGAGTCCCTTCATGTACGCACGCGGCCTGCTGCTGACGATGACGCTGGGCTTCACGGGGTGCGCCACCCTGGGCGCCCAGTCGCTCCCCGAGGTGCAGTCGGCGTACAACGAGAAGCTCTCGATCACCCAGGACACGCAGTTCCTGCTCAACATCGTGCGGCTGCGCTACCGCGACACGCCGGCCTTTCTCGACGTCGCCAGCCTCACCACCCAGCAGACCATCGGCGCGAGCATCGGCGCGGGTGCGTCACTGCCGTTCGCGGGCCCCGCGGCCACGTCCAGCGCCTCGGCCAACGCCGGCGGCTCGATGTCGGTGACGCCCACCATCACCTTCTCGCCCTTGCGCGGGGACGACTTCGTCAAGCGCCTCGTCGCGCCCATCTCGCTGCAGACGGTGAGCATGGTGGCCTCGACGGGCTGGAGCATCTCGCGCGTGCTGCAGCTCACCGTCGACCGGCTCAACCAGATCACCAACGCGCCGACGGCCACCGGTCCCACGCCGGAGCTGCCGCCCAACGCCTCGCGGTACATCAGCCTGACCCGGGCCCTGCGCGCGCTGCAGCTCGAGGAGCACCTCTCGATGGGCGTGGTGCGCGAAGACGGCCTGGGGGACACGGGCATCCTCTACCTCGACGATGCCGCGGCCTCGGCGGACCCCTTCCATACCGTGCACGAGCTGCTGGAGATCCCCGACAGCCAGACGCACATCCGCCTGACCGAGGACTTCACGCGCAAGGACCCCGCGGCGCTGCGCGTGCGGCTGCGCTCGGTGCTGGGCGCGATGTTCTTTCTCTCGCAGGGCGTGGAGGTGCCACCGGGCGACGAAGCGGCAGGCCTGGTCACCGTGACCCGCGACACCGCCGGCAAGCGGTTCGATTGGCAGCGGGTGCTCGACGGCGTCTTCCGGGTGCACTGGAGCGCGAGCGAGCCCCCCCGGGCCGCGGTGAAGGTGAAGCACCGCGACACGTGGTTCTACATCGCCGACGGGGACCTCGACGCGAAGAGCACCTTCATGCTCCTCATCCAGGTGTTCAACATGCAGGCCGGGCGCGCGGCGCTGCCCCTGCCGCTGCTCACCATCCCCGCCGGACGCTGAGCCTCCGGCCGCGACCGGGCCGTGCTCAGGCCGGGCGGGCGGGAGCGACGGGGCCCGGGGCGGCGGGCTCGGCGGGTCGTGCGACGAGGATCGGGTGCGCCAGGAGCCCCGGCGCCAGGTCGGTCTCGGTGCGAACCCGGGGCAACGCGTCGGGCTGGGCACGAAGCCAGGCCACCATGCGCTCGCGCACCAGGCACCGCAGGTCCCAGTTGCGGCCCGCGTCTTCGGTGCCCAACAACACGCGCAGGGTGACGCTGCTGTCCGTGGCGGCCGTCACCTGGATGGCCTGCGTCTTCCCGTTCCACAACTTCCCCCGCTCGGCTTCGACCACCCGCGCCAGCTCCGCGCGCGCGGCGTCCACGTCGACGCCATAGTCGGCGAACAACTCGACGGTGCCCAGCAGCTCGGTGGAGCCGCGGGACCAGTTCTCGAAGGGCTTCTCGAGGAAGACGCTCACCGGTACCACGAGGCGGCGCAGGTCCCACACCTTGACCACCACGTAGGTGAGGTGGATCTCCTCGATGACCCCGAACTCGTCCTCGACGACCACGGTATCGCCGATGAGGATCGGCTGGGTGATGCCGATCTGGATGCCCGCCAGCAGGTTCGAGATGGAGCGCTGGGCCGCCAACCCGAACACCACGCCCACCACGCCGGCCGAGGCCAGCACCGACATGCCGATGCTGCGCACCGCCGGGAACTGCAGCAGCAGCAGGGCGATGCTCACCACCAACACCACCGCGTCGCTCAGCCGGTGCAGCACCGAGAGCTTGGTCCTCACGGCGCCGGCCGCGCCCGGGTCGCGATCGCGCGAGGCCCGCGCCTGCAGCGCGCTGGCCACCAACCGGCTGATCACCAGCAGGGCCCAGGCCAGCGCGGCCACCACGGCGGAGCGCGTGAGCGCGTCGGCCAGCGACTGCGCCTCGGTGGGGAAGACGAGCACCCGGGTGCCCACCGCGACGCCCGCCAGGAAGAGCAGCGCGCGCACCGGGTGGTGCAGCTGCACCACGGGCTGATCATCGAGGGTGGTGGCGCTGCGCCGGGCCAGGCGCGTGAACAGCGGCGTCAGGCCCGCGAGCACCAGCCGGGCCAGGCCCCAGGACACTGCCAGCAGCAGCACCAACCCCAGCCACTGCCACGCCCCGAGCACCCACAGGGTGCGGCTGAGGAGGAACTGCGGCAGCACCTCCCACAGGGTCGAACCGTGCTCGTCGAAGAGCGCGTCGATGGAGCGCACGGTGCGCGCGCTGAACACCCACGCGGGCTGCCCCTCGTGCGGCCAGCGCACCAACTCCACCGGCACCTCGAGGCGGCCCAGCGGCAGCGCCCCCACCGTCACCACCGCGGTGGTCCCCTCGGCACCCGGCGGCGTCGCGCTCTCGACCTTCAGGTGCCGGTCCAGCAGGAACATGAGCCGCCGTGCGAGCCGCGGCCCTTCGGTGGGACGCTGGGCCTCGGGGAGAAAGTCGAGCATCAGCGCCGACGCGGCGGTCTCGAAACGACCCGCGTGGGCCTCCTCGAGGAACGAGGTCAGCGTCTCGCCCGCGGTCTCTGCCCGGGGCGCCGCGCCCGTGACCGGCAGCGACTGCGTGCGCGCACACGCACCCATCACCAGCAGCGCCAGCAACCACGAGCCTCTCACCGCATGCCGGTTGAACACGCGCACCGGCAAGTGCACCGGGCAGGCCACGCCCAAGGCAGCCGAATTCGGCCGGTGAGCCGACGGCGCGCCATCGTGTTGAACGTCACTCCATCAACAAGGAGGGGCTCCTTCCACGCGGCTCAGGCCGGCGGGGGCATGAAGACCCCGTAGCGCAGCGCCTCGACGCGCGCGAAGGCGTCGAGCTGCTCCTGCGTGACCTTCGTGGTCGTGGAGTCGATGCAGGCCCGCGCGTGGCGCAGCACCGGCTCGCCCGGCGGCGGGTGGATCAACGCCGCGAGCTCCGCCACCCGCGCCTGGATCTCGCGCACGTGGCCCAGGGCCTCGTCATACGGAAGCTCCTTCGCCTCGAGGCGCTTGCCCAGGTGGCACACGAAGCGCCGGCAGCCCCCGGGCCGGGCCTCGTAGATGGTGCAGCACTTGCCGTCGAGCTTGCCGCAGGGCAGCCACATCACGTCGTGGCGCCGCTTCGTGCCCACACCGATGCCCAACGGCACCAACTGTTCGCGTTCCGCGGGGGTGACCCCCACGTGGCGAAAGAGCGTCCCGTCACAGCACAACCCGCACTCGAGACAGAGTGAGGAAAGCGACATCCCCGTGAACTTGCTTCGACTGCCCCCCCTTCGACAAGCCGAACTGACACTGCGCATGAGCAGAGCGCGCTTGCGTTGATCGCGGGCCCCGTGCGAGCACCCCGACCATGCCCCTCACCTCCAACCTGACGACGAACAAGCATCTCCTTGGCTGGGTCGAAGAGATGGCCGCTCTGTGCCAGCCCGACTCGGTCGTGTTCTGCGATGGCTCGGAGGCCGAGACCAAGCGCCTCACGGAGTACGCGGTCAGCAAGGGGATCCTCATCCCCCTGAACCAGGAGAAGCACCCGGGTTCCTACCTCCACCGCAGCAACCCCAACGACGTGGCCCGCGTCGAGCACCTCACCTTCATCTGCACCCCCACCAAGGACGAGGCCGGCCCGACCAACAACTGGATGGCGCCCGCCGACGCGTACCTCAAGCTGCGCGGCCTGTTCGAGGGCTCGATGAAGGGCCGCACGATGTACGTGGTGCCCTACGTGATGGGCCCCCTGGGCAGCGAGCACTCGAAGATCGGCATCGAGCTGACCGACTCGGTCTACGTGACGCTCAACATGGGCATCATGACCCGCATGGGCAAGCCGGCCCTGGACATGCTGGCCGACTCCAACGAGTTCAACCGGGGCCTGCACTGCACCGGCGACGTCAACCCCGAGCGCCGCTACATCTGCCACTTCCCCCAGGACAACACGATCTGGTCCTTCGGCTCGGGCTACGGCGGCAACGCGCTGCTGGGCAAGAAGTGCCTCGCGCTGCGCATCGGCAGCTACCTCGGCCGTGACGAGGGCTGGCTGGCCGAGCACATGCTCATCCTCGGCGTGGAAGACCCCGACGGGAACAAGACCTACGTCGCCGCCGCCTTCCCCTCGGCCTGCGGCAAGACCAACTTCGCCATGATGATCCCGCCCAAGCGCTTCGCGGGCTGGCGCGTGTACACCGTGGGCGACGACATCGCCTGGCTGCGCGTGGGTGAAGACGGGCGCCTGTGGGCGGTGAACCCCGAGGCCGGCTACTTCGGCGTCGCCCCCGGCACCAACATGAAGTCGAACCCCAACGCGATGAAGACCATCGCGAAGAACACCATCTTCACCAACGTGGCCGTCACCAAGAACGGCGAAGTCTGGTGGGAAGGGCTCGACGGCGAGGTCCCCGAGGAGCTCACCGACTGGAAGGGCCAGCCCTGGAAGAAGGGCAGCACCGAGAAGGCCGCGCACCCCAACTCCCGCTTCACCGCGCCGGCCGCGAACAACCCCATCCTCTCGGCGCACGTCAACGACCCGCGGGGCGTGCCGATCAGCGCCGTCATCTTCGGTGGCCGCCGCTCGAACACCATCCCCCTGGTGATGCAGTCGTTCAACTGGGCCCACGGCGTGTACCTGGGCTCGACCATGGCCTCCGAGACCACCGCCGCCGCTACCGGCGCGACGGGCGTCGTGCGCCGTGACCCGATGGCGATGCTGCCCTTCACTGGCTACAACGTCGCCGACTACTTCGCGCACTGGCTCAAGATGCAGAAGGCCGTGCCGTACCCGCCCAAGATCTTCATGGTGAACTGGTTCCGCAAGGGCACCGACGGCAAGTTCCTCTGGCCGGGCTACGGAGACAACATGCGCGTGCTCAAGTGGATCATCGACCGCGCGCACGGCAAGGTCGGCGCGCAGGAGACGCTCTTCGGGTGGGTGCCCAAGCAGGGCCACATCGACCTCTCGGGCCTGGAGATCGCCCCGGAGATCGTCGACGCGGCCACGCACATCGACGACAACGAGTGGAAGATCGAACTCGAGAGCCAGAAGACGTTCTTCGACCAGTTCGGCGAGCGCATGCCCAGGACCCTCGAGCTGATCCGCCAGCAGCTCCTGTCGCGCCTGAGCTGAAGGCCGATGTCCCGGCCCCGTTCCTCGCAGCTGGAGGACCGGGGCCGTTTCATGTCTGCCGTCGCCCGCGCGCCCTTCGACGACGCCCTGCGGCTGGTGTGGGCCGACGAGCAGCTCGACCTGGGCGAGCCCCGCGCCGAGGCCATCTCGCTGGACAACGCGCTCCCCGGCCTCGAGGTGGAGCAGCAGGGCCTCGCCCGGGCCCGCCTCGCCTCGCTCACCGAGCAGCACGGCGCGCAGTGGGCCCCCGACCTCGCGCCCTTCCTCGACCTGCCGCGCTGCATCTTTCGCCTGGGCTTCCTCGACACCGCGGTCATCAGCTGGCGGGCCCCGGCCCGGGCGCTGCGCAGCGTCGCCGCCTCGCCGGACTGGCGCACCGTGCGCCGCGTGTTCTTCAACGGGTCGGCCCCCAGCCTCGACCCTGCCGGGCGCAAGAGCCCCGAGGCCGTCACCCAGCTCGAGCTGCTGCGCCGCCTGCCGTGGCTCACCGGCGTGGGCGGCCTGCTGCCCAACGTGTTCCTCGCCATGGGCCCGCACGCGCCGCTGACCGCGCTGCACCTGCGCCTCGAGGCCCCGCCGTCGGGCGCGCTGCTCGCCCGGCTCTCGACCTTCCCCGCGCTGCGCCGCCTCGCGCTCCGCGAGCCGAAGTGGGCGCCGCCCCAGCAGATGGCCCCCATGTGGAGGCCTCTCACCCCGCCGGGCCTCGAGCTGTTGTGCCTCGAGTGCCTGGGCCGCGCGCCCGGGTGGCTCAAGCTGGCGAAGGGGCTCCCCACGCCGCGCTTCGCGGTGCAGACGCCGGAACTGGGCAACGCCTGGCTCGTCACCCGGCAGGTCCGCGGCGGGCTGGCGGTCGACCTGTGGATCCCCGACGCGGGCTACCTCGCCGAGCGCTGCCTCGCGGTGCTCGAAGACCTGCCCACCCCGGAGATCACCTCGCTCCAGGTCTGGACCCCCGGGGTGCTCCACGACGCGCACGCCGCCCGGCTCACCCAGGCCATGGCCCGCTTCGGCAAGGCCGAGACCGCGGTGCTCACCGGCCGCCTGCGGGTGCACCCGGTGTTCGACTGAAACGGGGCGGTGAATTCGGCCGTCGCAGGGTTTGGGGCTAGCATCGGCGACCCCATGCGACGCTTCGCCCTCTTCTTCGCGCTGCTCTTCGCGGTGTCCGCGCCCGCGGCCAACCCGAAGGCCTCGGCGCTCGCGAAAGACGCCGACCGCCTCTACAAGGACAACAAGTACAAGGAGGCCGCGGAGACGCTGCGCCAGGCATACGAGGCCGAGCCCACCGCCCTGTACCTCTACAACATCGCCCGCGCCTACGACCAGGCGGCGGAACTCGAGCTCTCGCTGGACTACTACCGCAAGTACGTGGGCAGCCCGTCCGACGAGACGCAGCCCGACCTGGTGAAGAAGGCCAACCTCGCGATGGACCGGCTGCGCACCCTGGTGGCCCGCGGCGAGGCCGACAAGAAGGTGCGCGACGCCGAGAAGCAGCGCCTGGAGGCCGACGCCCGCAAGGCCGAAGCCCGGGCCGACGCCGAGGCCTCCGAGGCCCGCCAGCAGCGCCGCGACTTCGAAGCGAAGGAGAAGCTGCGCAAGGACGCCGAAGAGAAGCGCGTCAACGGCCGCAAGGTGGTGGCCCTGGTCACCGGCGGCGTGGCCGTGGCCGGCCTGGGCATGGCGCTGGGCTTCGGGCTCGCGGCGAACACCAACCGCGAGCTCTTCCGCAAGGCCGAGACGCTCGCCGACAAGCGCCGCCTCGAGGCCGAGACCCGCGGCACCGCGGCCGTCGCCGACATCTCGCTGCTGGTGGGCGTCGCCGCGGCCATCGCCACGGTGATCATCTTCCCCAGGGACTCCGAGCCCGAGAAGTCGGTGTCGGTGGTGCTCGCCCCCGTCGCCGGCGGCGCCGTGGCCAGCCTCGGGGGGACGTTCTGATGCGCGCCCTGGGGCTCTTCCTCGCGGCGCTGGTGGTGATCGGCCTCGCCAGCTGCAGCTTCACCACCGCTGGCAAGTTCGAGGAGTGCAAGACCGACTTCGACTGCGGCGCGGCGACGGCCTGCACCGAGGGCTACTGCCTCACGCTGCCCGCCGGGTGCCGCCGCGAAGAGGCCGGGGGTACCACCCGCGCCTTCGAGCAGCCGGCCCGCATTCCCCTCGTGGCGCTGCTGCCCATCAAGGCCTCGTCCGGCATGCCCGACGACTCCGAGACGCAGTCGGCCAACGCCATCAAGCTGGCCATCTCCGAGGCCAACGATCGGCTCAACGCCACGCGCGGCTTCTTCGGGCTCTTCGTGTGCGACACCGACGCCACCATCGACGGCGGCGGCCTCGAGCTCCAGGCCACGTGGTTCATCGAGAACCTCAAGGTGCCGGCGCTCATCGTCTCCAGCAGCGGCCCCACCCAGAAGGTGGCCCAGCTCGGCGCGCGGCTCGACGCCGGCACCCTGGTCATCTCGCCCAACGCCACCAGCCCGGAGCTGACCATCTCCTTCACCCAGACCGGCAACGTCTGGCGCATTCCCCCCACCGACGTGAACCAGGCGCGCGTGGTGGTCGACCTGGTGGCCCGCGACTTCCCCGACGCCGGCGTGCTCATCGACGTGCTCCACGCCAAGGGCACCTACGGCGCGGGCTTCGCCAACCCGCTGGCCGAGCAGCTCATCGCCCGGGGGTTCCGCGCCACGCTGCGCCCCTTCGACCCCAACGACGCCGAGACGCAGAACAAGGCGGTCACCGACGTGTCGAACGACGGCCCGGCGGGCACGGTGCTCATCGGCAACACCACGGTCATGGTGCCGATCATCGAAAAGGCGAAGACCTTCGGCAACCTCAAGCGCGGCTCGGGGCACCGCTGGTACCTCACCGACTCCATGAAGGAACAGACGCTGCTCACGCCGAGCACGCTCCTGGAGCTCGACCTCTCGCAGGGCACCGCACCCGCCCAGGGCGCCGGCACCGCGTACCCCACCTTCCGCGACGGGTTCCGCACCCGCTACGGCACCGACCCCGAGTCCACGAACTACACCTCGCACAGCTACGACGCGACGTGGCTGGTGATGCTCGCCGCGCAGTTCGCCGAGGGCGCCGCCACCCCCGATCGCACGCGCGTCACCGGCGCGAAGCTGGGCGAAGGCCTGGTGAAGCTCTCGCTGAGCACCGGTCCCGCCATCCCCCTGCGGGCGGACAAGTGGGCCGAGCTCTCCGACGCGCTGGCCAGGGGCACCCCCACCAACGTCGAGGGCGCCTCCGGTCACCTCGACTTCGATCTCGACGCCGGCGCCCCCAGCGCGCCCTACGAGGTCTGGCAGGTCCGCGACGGCGGCATTCACGTGGTTCGCACCGTGCCCTAGAACGGGAAGCACCATGCAGTTGCCGTCCCCGCTGACCCCCTTCGATGTCCTCTGCACCCCCACCTTCGTGGCCGAGGGCACCGCGCGGGCCGTCTACCCCGACACCTGGCAGGTGGGCCGCGGCCTCTTCGGGGGGCTCGTCACCGCCACCCTGGTGCGCGCCCTCGAATTGGCCACGCCCGACCGCCCGCTGCGCAGCCTCACCGCCGAGCTCTTCGGCCCGGTGCAGCCCGGCGAGGTGACCCTCGAGCTGTCCCGGCTCCGCGAGGGCAGCGCGGTGACCACCACCACCATCCGCCTGGTGCAGGGCGGCGAGGTGCAGGCCCACGGCGTCGGCGTGCTGGGCAAGACCCGCACCACCGAACGCGACCGGGTGGCGCTGAAGCCGCCCACCCCCACTCCCTGGCGCGAGGTGGAGGTGATGCCCGTCGAGCCGCCCATGGGGCCGGTCTTCTCGCAGCACTTCGAGTACCGCCCCACCGGCGCCTTCCCCTTCTCGGGCGCGACGGTGGCCGAGGCCGAGGGCTGGCTGCGCCCGAAGGTGCCCGTCACCCGCCGCGACGCGGCCTTCCTCGCGGGCTGCATCGACGTGTACTGGCCGACCATCTACCTGCTCGAGCCGGTGCCGCGGCCCATGGCCACCATCGCCTTCACCTTCCAGCCCTTCGCCCGCTTCGAGGGCCTCGACCCCGAGGCGCCGCTCTTCCACCGCGCGAAGCTCATCGCGGCCGAAGACGGCTACTGCGTCGAGTACCGCGAGCTGTGGGGGGAAGACGGCCGGTTGCTGGCGCTCAACCAGCAGACGTTCGCCATCATCAAGTAGCGAAGCTCAGCGCATGCGGCGCGAGCGGATCCACGACGCGAAGGCCTGGGCGACCTCCTGCTCGTGGTTCGGCGAGCGGCCGCGCAGGCTCTCGAGCGAATAGCGGAAGTGGCAGCCCTCGGCCTCGGGCTCGAAGCTGGCCGTCCCCGACACGGCGTCCTGCAGCCCCGCCGACGGCACCCAGCGCACCTGCCGCCCCGCCTCGTCGTAGGCGTAGACCAGCGCGTACGAGAGCACGTCGCCGAACTCGTAGCTCACCTCGAGCGGGCGGCCCTTGTCGTCGCTGCGCACCACCCGCGCCTTCTTGAGCCCCGGCAACCACAGCCGCGCGGTGCGCAGGTCGACGAACTCGTTGAAACAGACCTCGGCGCTCGCGGGCAGAACGGCTTCAAACACGGTGACGCCCTTGTAACGAAGGCCGCGCGCGTTGGCTGTGACGACCGTGTGACGTATGGGGCAAAGGGTGCGCCGACTCGATCAACTGCTGGGCTCCCTGGGGTACTGCTCGCGCAAAGAGGCGCAGGGACTGTGTGACGAGGGGCGCGTGACGCTCGACGGCCAGCCGCTCGACGACGCCAGCCGGCGCGTGACCCCGGGCCTGGTGCGCCTCGACGACGTGCCGCTCGACTTCCCCGACGGCCTGCTGGTGATGGTGCACAAGCCGGTGGGCCTGGTGTGCAGCCACGACTCGAGCGAGGGGCCGCGGGTGTACGATCTCCTGCCGCCGCGCTGGCTGCACCGCGAGCCGAAGGTGACCACCGTGGGCCGGCTCGACAAGGACACCTCGGGGCTCCTGCTGGTGACCGACCAGGGCGCGCTGGTGCAGCGCTTCACCTCGCCCCGGCACCACGTGGACAAGACCTACCTCGCCACGCTCGACGCCGAACCGGCAGCCGCGCTCATCGCCGCCTTCGCCGCGGGCATCGACCTGAAGGAAGGCGACGCCGTCGAGCGCACCCTGCCCGCCACCCTGAAGCTGCTGGGGGACCGCCGCGCCGAGGTGACCGTGCGCGAGGGCCGCTACCACCAGGTGCGCCGCATGTTCGCCGCCCACGGGCTCCACGTGGTGAGCCTCGCGCGCACGCGCTTCGGAGACTTCGAACTGGGCGACCTCAGCCCCGGCGCGTGGCGGGCGCTGCCGCTGACGCCTCAGTGAAGGTCTTCTTCGAACGCCTCGGACACCGCCGTGCCCGGCGCGTAGCCCTCGGGGAAGAAGCGCAGGTTGCGCTGCAGCGAGACCAGCAACTCGAACCACACCTGCTTGTCTTCGGCTGACAGCCCGGCGCGGTCGAGCAGCCGCTGGTTGAACTTCGGCATGAACTCGTTCTTCGCGTGCTCGAGGCCGGTCACCCCGTCGAAGTGCGCGTCCACGAGGTCCCGCAGGGTCTCGTGGCCCAGCGCGCGCAGGGCCTTCATCTGCGGCACCGCGCGGTGCGACATGGCGCGCTCCTGGCCCGTCGTGATGCGGTCGCTGAAGGTGTAGGTGATGGTGGCGCGCTGCATCGCCTCGTACATCGCGGCGTAGAGCGGGTGGCGGTGCGCCCGGCGCTCGAGCAACTGGTAGGTCCAGGCGGCCATCATGCGCGAGGCGCTGCTCCTCGCCCAGCGTCGCCCAGAACGGCGTGTGGTACCCGAGGCTCATCTCCCAGGGCGCGAGCGGGGCGTCGCCGATGGCGGCCCAGCTCCTCGACGGCGATGTCGCTCACGGGGAACCGTTGTAGCGAAGTTTGCGCACCGGGTGGCGAGGGCAGACGATGGGCCCATGCTGCTGTGGCTCATCCTCTCGGTGTTGGCGGCGGACGGCGGCGTCGCCCCTGAACCCACGCCCGCGCCGGCCTCGAAGTGGAGCTGGTCTCACGCCGACGGGGGCTGGCTCGACGACGCGGGCGTCACCGACGTGCTCACGATGCGCATGGGCGAGACCGCGGAGCTGCGCTTCGACCTGCCCATCGTGCTCATGCAGTGCGACGAGCCGCTGCTCACCCTGGGCGCGACGCTCGACTCGCTGCTGCTCAAGGCGGTGAAGCCCGGGCGCACCACGTGTGGGTTCTGGTACGGCACCCGCTCCTGGCCACACCGCACGCTCGACGTCACGGTCTCCAAGTAGCCCTGCGCGGCCGAATGCCTGCTGTAGGCTCCCCGACCTCACGTCCGTCACCCTCACGTCCGTAACCGAGGCACCACACATGATCGCCAAGAAGAGCTGGAGCAACTGGAGCAACTGGACCAACACCCTCGAGCAGACCCTCGACCACGTGCAGAAGGAGATCGCCGGAGACGCGCCGATCGCCGAGCTCCGCACCAAGGCGGGCAAGGCCGGCACCGGCAACGTGCTCGACGTGGACACCATGGCCACCGAGGCGCAGGACGGCGCGTGCTGGGTGCTCTCCTCGAAGGACCTGCACGATCACTTCGGCTCGAAGCACCCCACCAAGCACGGCATCGAGGGGGGCATCGAGTCCTTCCTGGGCAAGCTCAAGCCCGGCCAGTCGGTCGCGGTGACCTCCTTCACCCGTGGCCTGCCCACGGCGGTGCTGTTCGCCGGCTGGCCCCGGCACTGATTCGCTGAGCCGTTCGAGCGCAGGTCTCCGCATGCGGGAGACCTGCCTCCGCAGTCCCCTTCCCGGTCTTTGATGGGCGGCGACCTGGCCGCCCTCGACCGTGAACCGAAGGGTGCCCTGTCACCTGGGGTCAGGGCCCGTCCACCGCGGCTGTCATGTCCGCACGAGGAGGGCGTCAGCTCCGTACGGCCGCCGGAAAGCGACCGCGCGGTGCCGTCACCAGGCTGAACCCCCTACCGACCGAGGACACCGATGCGGACCTTCCCAGACACCCGGATGCGCCGGCTTCACGCCATGGCCCGCGAGGCCGGCGAAGCACAACAGCAGCAGGACTTCCCCCGCGCGCTCGAGGCCTACCTCGAGCTCGGCCGCCAGCTCGAGAGCCTCGGGCTCCGCTCCGCCTGGGTGCACTGGGCCATCGCTGTCTCACACGACCACCTCGAGGAATACGACATGGCGCTCCACTCCATCCGCAGGTCCCTGGCGCTCGACCCGCTGAGCACCGACTCCCAGCGCTCGTTCGACATCATCGTGCGCCGCATCCACGCCCACCTGCAGGAGGTCGACGTCGACGACCCGTCGGTGCCGAAGCTCTACGCGCTGCTGCAGCAGTCCGGCGACGTCGACGTGCCCACCCACCTGCTCATGGCCCGGCACCTCGCCGCGACCGCCCAGCTCGAGCGCGCGGTGAGCCTCGTCGACGCGCTGTGCCTCACCGCCCCCGCCTCGCGTGACGTGTGGGCCGAGCGCGCCCGCCTCGCCCGCCAGCAAGGCGACCTCAGCGCCGCCGCCGGCTTCGAAGCCGAGGGCCAGGCGCGCGGCCAGGACGACGTGCCCTTCGCCATTTCCCCCCACCACCAGGAGAGCTGACCCATGAGCGCCACCCGAGAGCAGGTCGAAGCACTGAAGACGGAGGTCGAAGCGGCCAAGCGCCTGCTCGACGCGGAGGACTTCGAGCCCGCCCGCGACGCGTACGTGGCCCTGCTGGCGAAGGCCGCGGACCTGGGCCTCGAGTCGTCCTACCTCCACTGGGGCGCCTCCCTGGCCTGGGAGCGCCACGGCGACCCCGAGGCGTCCTTCCGCGCGGCGTCGGCCGCGGTCCTCGCCGACCCGATGCACCCCGCGCACTGCGAGCGCTTCGTCGAGGCGGCCACGGCCCTGCGTCGGGACCTCTGCGCCCAGAGCCTGGAGCCCGCGCAGCACGCCGCCGTGGGCCGCGCCTACGCGCTGCTGGTGCACGCCGGGGAAGCCGACGCCCGCTGCCACGTCGCCATGGCCCGGGTGCACCTCGCCGCGGGCCGCCTCGACGCCGCGTGGAAGCTGCTCGAGTCGACCACCCTGCTCGAGCCCTCGCTGGCCGATGCGTGGACGCTGCGCGCCGAGGCCGCCCGCCGTCGCGGTGACGAGCCCACCGCCGCGTCGTCGGAGACCCGCGCCCGGACCCTCGGCCAGCAGGCCACGCCCTTCGGCATCCCCTCCCCCAACGCCAGCTGTTGAGCCCAATCAAGTTCCACAGTCTTGACTTAGAGTCACTAAAACTGTATAAGCGTCGATGTCTCTGATGGGTCGACGTGGTGACCCTCGACAGCCGCTGAACACTGTCCACCAAAACGAACGGGGGTCTCATGTCTGCCTACGCAGAGAAGCTGCAGTCGTGCCTGGTGTTGCTGGTGCAGGGCCGGGTGAAGGGTGACGTGCTGCCCGCGCGGGCGCTGCGCCGGCTGGCGGCGAAGGCCCTGCGGGCGTCGCGCGGCGGGCGCAGGGTGGGCGAAGACGAGGTCGACGACCTGGTGCAGGAGTTCCTGGTGAAGGTGCTCTCGCTGCGGGGCCAGGGCGGCGCGAAGCGGCTGGAGGCCGAGTGGGCGGCGATGTCGCCCGCGAGCTTCACCGCCTACGTGCGCTCGATGCTCAAGAACCTCGCGGTCGACGGCAACCCCGCGTGGGACGTGCAGCGGGCGCTGCGCGAGGTGGTGAAAGCGGCCCTGGCCGACGGGCTGCCGGTGGCCGCGGGCCTGCCGGTGACGGTCGAGAAGTCGGGCCGCTTCGTGCGCGGGCTGGTGGCCTCCGCGTGCGCCGAGCTCGTGGAGCGGGACGTGGCCGCCACCGTGCCGGCGCTCACCTCGGCGTTGATGCTCGCCTACGCCTTCGGGGTGAACACCTCGGCGGACGAGGAGGTCGCGCAGCTCGCCTCGGGTTCGAAGAACGCCCTCGAGACGCTCGCCGCCGGGGCCACCAGCGCCGCGGTGGTGGAGACCTTCCTCGACGAGGTGGGCCCCGAGGGACGCCAGGTACTCACCCTGCGGCCCCTGGGCTTCGCGGAGATGGCGCGGCGCCTGGGCCTCGCGCTTTCGACGGCCCACGCGCGCTACGTACGTGTGGAGACGGTGCTCAAGCGCGTGGCCCGGCGGCACGGGGCCGATCGCGAGACGGTCGCCCGGGCCATCGAACAGCTCGGCGTGGCGTAGCGCCGCTCGCTGGCTCTACGCTTGCTGTCAGCCGCTCCACCCCTCAGCGTCGAAGGCAGGCATGCACTCCTCCAGCTGTGACTGCCGTCAACCCGATGCGTTCCCTCCCGGCGGTGACGAGGTCTTCGAGACCCTGCGCGCCCTGCTGCGCGACGGCGGCGACTACCCCGGCATCCGCTGCAGCGTCTTCTCGGCCCACGAGGCCTGGTACGTCGACGCCACCCCCCGGAGCTGAGTCACATCGTGACCCCTGGTGTCAGAGCGACGCGGCCACACTCCGACCCTCAACTCGAGAGGAGCACCCGATGCGCAGTCAACGCCGTGAGCGCCGCCAACCCGCCCAGCAGTCGAGCGCCGCCCGGCTCCGCGCGCAGGTCCGGGCGCTGACCACCCGGATGAAGCGCGTGAGCCGCGTGTTCAGCGAAGCCGAAGTGAAGCTCGCCGAGCACGAGGCCAGGTCGTCGTCGACGACCGAAGTCGCCGCTACTTCTTGAAGCGCACCTGCACCTGCCGCTTGAGCGCGCTGATGTACACGCCGTCGAGCTCCGAGCCGGTGCCCTTCTGCTTCGACATCGCGCGCTCGGCCGACTTGAGCCTCGAGCGGCTGGAGAGGTAGCTGCGGTCGTCGCCGTAGTCCTCGGTGAAACGCCGCAGGTGCGCGGCGAGCACCCGCCCCTTCTCGGTGCCGAGTTGCTCGAGGCGGACCACGGCCTCCTGCATCACGGCCACCGCGTCGGACCACCGGCCCTGCTCGGCGAAGGCCCTGGCGCGCCGCTGGGCGTTCGCCGCGAACACCAGCGCCACCACCTCGCGCACCTCGGCGTGGGCCGCGTCGCGGCCGTCGCGGGAGAACGCGAGCGTCGCCTCGTGGCTCACGGTCTGCAGCTGGCCGCTGAGCACGTCTCGCCAGCGCGCGACGAACTTCACCGGCTGCGAGGTCCCGCCTTCGGCCGCGGGCAGGCTGAGCTCCACCAGGAGGTCCTTGCGCTCCTCGCACGAGAGCTCGTCGACGCGAATGAGCAGCACGTCGCCCCGGTGCTCGCTGCGCTCGTCGTTGAGCAGCTTCAGCGCGCCTCCGGCCACGAAGACCTCGAGCTCCAGCTCCATGGCGCGCGCGCCGAGCAACCCCCCGAGTTCCTGCGCGAAGGCGTCGGTGATGGCGTCGGCGTCCTTCGCCACGTAGGCGTTGCCGCGGGACTGGTCGGCGAGCGTCGAGAGGAACTCGGCGTCGTGGTCTTCGCCGAAGCCGAACCACGACACCGAGAAGCCCTCGAGGCGCTGGGCGAGCAGCGCCGCCCACCCGGCCCGGTCGTTCTCCGCGATGCCACTGTTGGCGTGCCCGTCGGTGAAGAGCAGCACGCGCCGCACCGCCTCGGCCGCCGGGGCCGGCGCGGACTTCAGGTCAGACACCGCGCCCAACAGCCCGCCCGACATGCAGGTGCTCCCGTCCGCCGCGAGGCGCCGCACCGCCTCGCGCAGCTTCGCCTTGCCCTCCGCGTCCATCGCCGTGGGGGGCAGCGCCTGGCAGACCTCGACCTGGAACGTGGTGACGCCCAGCCGGTCGCTCGCGCTCAACTCGTCCGACAGGGCGATCAACGCGCGCTTGACCTCCTCGAGCTTGCGCCCCTCCATGGAGCCCGAGACGTCGATGCAGGCCAGCAGGTCGAGCGGGGGCCGCTTCAGGTCGGGTCGCCCCGTCGCCTCGAGGCGGAGCACCGCGTGAGACAGCGTGGGCACCGCGCTCTCGAGGCGATGGTGCTCGAGCAACAGGTGGACGTCGAGGGCGTGGGTCATGCGGACTCTCCGGGCGAGGGCAGCAGAAGTGCGGCGATCCTGAAGACGACAGAACGCCGCGCCGATTCGGGCGCACCGCGACTGCGCGCTTCCTCGAACAGGGTGCCGGGCTGGAGCTCGTCGCCGCGGTCAGCACCGAAGGACCGCATCGCCTCCCGGGCAGCCCCTGGCGCCAGCCCCGGAAGCGACCGAGCGCGACGAGGCCGAGGTCATCTCCATGGATCTCCTGGACGTGCAGGTCTACCACCCGGCCTCGCGCACCAACGCCCTCGGCTCGCCGCGCAAGGTGGACGAGGTCGACTTCGCCGAAGGGACCCGCGCCAACTCCGGGGTCGGCGTGATGCTCGAACTGAAGAACCTCGGGCGCCCCCCTCTCTCCGCGCCGCACCTCGAGGGCCAGCTCATGCTCGATGCCGACGGTCGCCGCGCGACGCGTGAGCTGAAGCAAGTGACCTTCGGCTGGGGCAGCGCCCGGGAGTGGTCCTTCGACTCCACCACCCCGCCCCGGTGGGCGCACGACGACGGCTCCGAGACCATGGTCCGCCCCGACGAGCGCGTGCGCATCACCCTGCAGGCCTCGGCGAAGCAGACCTCGGACGAAGACGTCTCCTCCCCCGAGGAGACCGTCACGGTTCCCGACGCGCCGCCTGCGCACTCAAGACCCGCCTCGCGCGCGCAGGCTTTGCGCTCAAGGACGTCCGCGGGGACGTCGGCGCCTTCGCGGCCTGCTTCATCGGGCGGCGCGCGCAGGGGCTCGAGTGCTACGCCACCGGGACCCGGTCCGCGCGGTAACTCGCGCGACGTCGCCCCGGTGCTGCGCAGCCGACGCGACGGGGGTCAGTGTCGGGTCCACCGGACGGATGGGGGTTCCGGCGGCGCTTCGCGCACTTTCTGCACGCCAAGGGCGCTTACTCCGGTCTTCAGTGTTAGAAAAGTGCCCCCACCGGCCGCCAAACGACCGCGCCCGGGGCAACTCGCGAGCTGGGGACCTGAGGCGATGGTCCGAGAGGGAAGCATTGTTTCGTATGAAGCAGATGTTGATGGAGGGCCCCCGGTTGGGGCTCCGCGGAAAGCTGCTGCTGTTCAGCTTGCCCCTGGTGAACCTCGCGTTCGTGGCCATGTGGCTGCTCGTGACCCAGACGGCCCGAGTGGGGCTCACCGAGCTCTCCCAGTCCAACCTGGGACAGGGGGCGCAGAGCCTGGCCGGGGCGCTGCAACAGACCGTCGACGACTCGTGGTCGGACGCCGTGACCACGGCGAGGCTCGACCTCGCCAACGAGGCCCTCGACTCCGCGGACCCCAAGAACTTCGAGGCCTACGCCAACGAGTTGGTGCGAACCAAGGGGAAGTACGCGGCGATGTTCGTCTCCGACGACCTGGGCGAAATCGTCGCGGCCAACTCCCTCTCGCGGTCCGGCAAGCCCGTCCCGGCGTCCCTCATGGGGAAACACATCGAGGCCGAGCCGTGGTTCGCCGCGGCGTTTGCCGCGCCCGCGGGCCAGACCATCATCGTCAACCGGAGCCGACCCGAGTTCCTGCGGCCCAACCTCTCCGAGGACGAGTTCGTGGCTGGCTTCAGCCTCCCCATCTTCAACGTCCTCGACGAGCCGGTCGGGACCCTCACCGTGCTGGTGTCGCTGGTCGCGCTGGGCGAGCAGTTGCAGAACTTCGTGGTCGAAAAGGACGGCAAGGTCGACTCGCTGGCCGTGGTGGTCGACGACACCGGAGCGGTCGCCATGTTGCCCCCCACCTTCCAGGGCAGCCCCGCGTGGCGCAGCGCGAGCATCACCCAGGCCGAACAGCCCTGGGCTGCGCCCAACGAGATGCAGTACCAATTGCTGTCGTCGCCGGTCAAAGGCCGCGCCGCCCCATGGGGCTGGAAGGTCTACGCCCTCAAGACCGTGGAGACGCTCCTGGCGCCGGTCAAGAGCATCAGCGCCCGGCTGCTCTGGGCGTTCGGCCTGGCCATCCTCCTCACCACCTCGGTGCTGGCGGTGATGATCAGCCGCTTCCTCAAGCCGATTCGCAAGCTCACCGAGGCCACCGCGAGCACGGACCGCGCCGCCGACTTCACCCCCATCCAGGTGACCTCGAGCGACGAGGCGGGGACGCTCACCATCGCCTTCAACCGGATGCTCTCCAGTCTCAAGGAATACCAGACCGGCCTGGAACAGAAGGTCGAGGACCGCACCCGCGCGCTCCAGGTGGCGCAGAACGAACGCGACACCTTCTTCCGCATGAGCCCGGACATGCTGTGCGTCGTCGGCCCGAAGCTCGAGTTCCTGCAGACCAACCCCAGCTGGACCCGCCAGCTCGGCTACGCCGAGGACGCGCTCAAGGGCCGCAGCCTCCTCGACCTGGTGCACCCCGAGGACCGCGACCCCACCCTCGCCGCGGTCTCTTCGATCTCGGCCGCCGGGGCGGTGATGGGCTTTCAGAACCGGTGCCGCAGCCACGACGGCCTCTGGCGCGACCTCTCGTGGACGGCCACCGCCGACCCCGCGGGCGGCCACTTCTTCGCCACTGCCCGCGACGTCACCGAGCAGCGCGCCCGGGAACGGGATCAGTCGCAGGCCCAGAAGCTCGAGGCCGTCGGCCAACTCGCCTCCGGCATGGCCCATGAGATCAACACCCCGGTGCAGTTCATCGGCGACAACGTGCAGTTCGTGGCCGACAGCTTCGGCGAGCTCACCGAGTACCTCCAGGCCACCCAGGCCCTGCAGGGGCCGGAATTCGCGGCCCTGGCCGCGCTGGGCGAAAAGGTCGACCTCGAATACCTGATCAAGGAAGTGCCGCGCTCGCTGCTCGAGGCGAAGGACGGCGTGCGGCGCGTGGCGGAGTTGGTGCGGGCGCTCAAGGAATATGCCCACCCAGACACCCCGGAGATGGCGCCGGCCGACATCAACGAGGCGCTGCGGCGCACCCTGGTGCTGGCGCGCAACGAGCTCAAGTACGTGGCGGCGGTAGAGACCGACCTGGGCACCTTGCCTCCGGTGGCCTGCCACATCGGCAGCCTGCAGCAGGTGTTCCTCAACCTGCTGGTCAACGCGGCCCACGCCATCGAGGACAAGAAGAAGAACGAGCCCAGCGGAGCGCAGCTCGGCGGCATCCACGTCAGCACCCGCGCAGAGAAGGACGACGTGGTCATCTCCATTCGCGATTCAGGGTGCGGCATCAGCGCCGCCGTGCGCGAGCGCATGTTCGAGCCCTTCTTCACCACCAAGGCCGTGGGGCGGGGCAGCGGGCAGGGGCTGCCGCTGGTGCACGCCGTCATCGTCGACAAGCACCACGGGCACATCGACATCGACTCGGAGGTCGGGGTGGGAACCACCTTCATCCTCCGGCTCCCCTGCAACCCGCGGGGGACCGCTTGACGCCCCCCGCTGCCCCGCGTCGCATCCTCTTCGTGGATGACGAGGCCCAGCTGCTCGACGGCGTGAAGAAGGCGCTGCGGCCCTGGCGCCAGGTCTGGCAGGTCGAGACGGCGCTGGGCGGGCGGGCGGCCTGGGAGGCGCTCGAGCAACAGCCCTTCGATGCGATCGTCTCCGACGCGCGCATGCCCGAGGTCGACGGCGAGCAGGTCCTGCAGCGGGCCCGGGAACGACAACCCGGCGCGGTGCGCCTGGTGCTCTCGGGGCAGGTGGATGCGAAGACCGGGCACCGGCTGGCCTCGGTGGCGCACCAGTTCCTGGCCAAGCCCAGCCCCGTGGGGGCGATCATCGCGGCCGTGGAGGACTGCTGCCGGGTGCGCGATGCCCTGGTCGACCCCGCGCTGATGAAGGTGGTGGCGGCGATGGGCTCGCTGCCCCTGTCACCGGCCCTCTACCACCGCATCACCAGCGTCATCGACAGCCCCACCTCTTCCCTCGATGAAGTCGCAGGGCTGGTTTCCGACAGCGTCTCGCTGTCGGCGATGCTGCTGCGGCTGGTGAGCTCGGCGTACTTTGGGCTGCCGCGCAAGGTCAGCCGGGTCCAGGACGCGGTGGCGATGCTCGGGCTCGAAGCGGTACGCGAGGTGGTGCTGCTCATGGAGGTCTTCAACGAGCCCGACGAGCTGGGCGTGATGGAGGAGCTCAAGCGCCGCAGCCTCTTCCGCTCGCGGCTGGCGCGGCGGGTCGCCGAAGGCAGCCCGATGACTGCGCTCGCTGCCGAGGCCGGGTTGCTGGCGGACCTGGGCAGCTATGTACTGGCCCTGCGCATGCCCGGGGTCTACCGCGCGTTGTGGGAGCGGCACCTGCGCGAGCGCTTGCCCCTGAGGCAGCTCGAGTTCGAGTCGCTCGGCATCACCCACGACGCAGTGGGCGCCGCGTTGCTGGGCCTGTGGAATCTCCCGGCCACGGTGGTGACGGCGGTGGCCTGTGGCCACGAACTCCCCGGGGCGGACGCGGTGGTGGACACGCGCACCGTGCTGGCCCTCACCCTGCGCCTCGAGGAAGAGGTGCTGGAAATCCGCCGCCCCGGCGCCGCCGAGGAACTGCAGCGCCTGGCCACGCAGCTCGGCCTGGAATCCCGTCTTCCCTCTCTGCGGGACGGGGCCCGCATGAGCTGGGCTTCTCTCTCCAAGGACTCCGCGCATGAATGAGAGCTTTATTCCCCGCGTGCTCTGCGTCGACGACGAGCCCCAGGTGCTGTCCGGGCTCGAACGCAACCTGCGCCGCGACTGCCCCATCGTCACCGCCATCGGTGGGCATGCGGCCCTCGAGCTGCTGCGCCGGGACCGCGACTTCGCGGTGATCATCTCCGACATGCGCATGCCCGGCATGGACGGCGCCGCTTTCCTCTCGGAGGCCCGGCTCCTGGTCCCCGAGGCGGTGCGGGTGCTGCTCACCGGAGAGGCCGACCTCGACGCCGTGATCAAGGCCGTCAACGGCGGCAGCATCAGCTACTACCTCAAGAAGCCGGTGGCGAAGGAGGAGCTGCTGCGCGTCCTTCACGGCGCGTTCGGGCTCCACCGGGAAGGCGTCGCCGCCAGACACCGGGTGCGCAAGGTGCTCTCGGCCAGCCTTCACCTCGTGATCGACGTCCTGGCCCGCGAGCTGCCTGAGACGTTTGCCCGGGTGGAGCGGGTGCGCACCCTGGCCGGCCAGCTGGGCTCGGAGCTGCAGCTGGGTGACGACGATGGCCTCACCGTGGCGGCGAGCCTGGCCGCGCTCAGCGAGAACCTCGCGCCGGACGTGCGCCTCGCCCACGCGGAAGAGCTCCTCGGCGGCGACGACACGTTCCACGGGGCGCTGCGCACCCTGCAGGAGCTCTGGAACAAGGACCCGCACCCCTCGGTGATGGCCCGGGTGGTGCGCGCGGCCTCGCGCATCGACGAGCTGGCTGGCGAGCCCATGCCCGACCTCGAGCGGGAACGCGCGCTGAAGGAGGCCATCGAGCCGCGCCTTCTCGAGGCGTGGCACAAACTCCCCGTGGGGCAGACCACCTCGTTGCCCACCGGCGAGCTCGCCGTGGGCATGGTCTTGGCGCGCAACCTGTTCACCGTTTCCGGCCGGGTGGCGGTGCCTCGCGGGGTGAAAGTGACCACCGAGGCGCTGGCCAGAGTCCGCCTCGAACCGGTGGAAGACGTGGCGTTGGTCTTCGCGGCCTGAGGGGGGCTGCGCGCTGCTGGGCCGGGTGATGCGGCGACCCGCGGTGGCGCTCGCCGCGGCGCGCTCGCCTTCCCTGCTGGTCACTGCCGAGGGTGCCGTGGTGCGCACGCTCGACTCGGGCGCGACAGCCCGAGAGGTGCTGGCCTCCGCGAAGCCCACATGGGCCCTCGCGCAGACGCCGGGCCTGTTGTGCGCCACTTCGGGCGAGCAGACGCGCCGCTCGACCGACACGGGGCTGACCTGGTTCGCGGCCTCGAGCGGTTCGTCGACGTTGGGTGCCGTGGGCGGGAAACTCTTTCTGGTCCGAGGTACGTCGTTGGGGCAGCTGGCCCGGGTGATCAACCGCGAGGCGCCCTCGAGCGCCGTCTATTTCCAGACGGACCAGGCCAGGCCCGCGGCCACGATGCGACCCTTCCTGCTGCGCCTGGGCCGCGCCCTCGCGGAGAATCCCCGCCGGGCGCTCCGGGTGGAACGGCACGTGGATCAACGCGGAGCGGGCGCGCGGCGCAGGTCACGGCCTTCGGCTTCGGCCATCGGCTTCGGCTTCGGCTTCGGCTTCGGCTTCGGGAGCCGTCGCCCCGTGCGCGCCGGGACCTCGGAAGAAGCGCTCGCCCGGAATCGCCGCGTGGAGTTGCTCCTGCTCGAGCCCCTCACCGAGGAGAACGCGGCGCGCTGCCCCTCAGAGACCACCCCGGAGGACGACTCCGAGTTCAGTGAATGAGCTGAACCGCGCCCCCCTCGCGAAGGTTCGAGCGCCTCCGGGGACCGGTGTGCTGGAGTGTGGGGACTCTCGTCGCCTCAGGGATCCCCCATGCCCATCCGCCCCGCCTCCGGCCCGTCAGTCAACGTCGTCCCCGCGAGCGCGCCCGCAGCGCCTGCCGCGCCCGTGGCCCCGGCCGCGACGACCACACCCGCTGCCCCCTCGCGCTTCGACGCCACGGTCACCCGGCTCAAGGGCAAGGCCCTCGACCTGGTGATGGACCAGGCGGCCGACGAACACGAGCTGGGCAAGGGCGTCTCGTTCGGGCTGCTGCAGGGCAACGTCAAGGTGGCCGAGAAGGTCGCCCTGCCCGGCACCGATACCTTCAAGGAGTTGGTCACCGCCGACGCGCGCCGCGCGGCCCACGCCCAGGCCAACCCCGACGCCGTGTGGGTCGCCACGCGCGCCATGGCCGGCGCCTCCATGGGCGTGCCGCTGGGGGCCGGGGCGTCGTTGGGCTTCTCCGGCTCCGTGGAGGTGACGAGCGTGATGGCGCACGACGTGAAGGGCAGCACGGACCTCGCCGCCACGCTCGCCGCGCAGGGCAAGAGCATGGTGCTGCCGCTCGACGCCGAAGGGCTGCAGTCGCTGGGCGCGGCGCCCGGCTCGGAGTGGCTGGTGCGCGGCCAGACCAGCGCGTCGGCGAGCCTCGGCGTGGGGCGCAGCGTGGGCTACGGCATCGACCCGCTCACCGCGGCGGCCAGCGTGGGCGTGAACGTCGGCGCGAGCAGCAGCGACGTGTACACCAAGCGCGTGAAGGTGCTCGAGGGCACGCGGGTCTTCGTGCAGGTCGGCAAGCAGGATACCGACTCGCTGGGCGCGTCCATCGGCCTCAGCGCCGGGGTCGCCGTGCAGGGCGGCAACGCGGTGGCCGAGCTCGCGGCGAAGGAAGTCGAGAAGCGCACCCGCATCGCCGCCAGCATCTCGGGCAGCGTGACGCGCGGGGAGAAGTTGATGGGCGCCGCGGTGCTCGACCTGGCCACCCCCGCCGGGCGCGAGGCCTACGACTACGTGCTGCGCGCGTCGCCCGGGGACGCGGCCGCGTTCATCAAGAGCCAGAACCTCGGCGTGCACTACGCCGAGACGAGCCGCACCACGGCGACGGGCCTCAACGCCCAGGTGGGCACCGCGACGCTGCTGGCCACCAGCACGGTGCGCGGCACCACCACTGGCACGCTCGAAGAGCCCGGCGGCGTCACGCTGCTCAGCCAGGTCGACTACGGCCGCAACGTGGGCGGCTTCCTCGCGCGCCTCGCGGTCGGTGAAGAGCGCTCGGTGACGGTGCGCGCCGGCTCGGTGACGCGCGGCGGCGCCACGCAGCAGGCGGTCGCGGTGTCCCTCGCGGTGAAGGACCCGAAGCTGACCGGCGAAGAGTTGGTGCAGCTCCGGCGCTTCGGCACGGCGATGGGCGCGCCCCTCGACGGGCTGCCGGCCCCGCAGGCCAACCTGGGCAAGGGCGAGTACCAGGTGACCATCGCGCTGACGGGCGGTGACGTGGAGCGACTGCGCCAGGGCACCGATGACGAACTGCGGCTCGCCTTCGCCACCGCGCACCAGGAGATCGCCGGTGGCGCCGCGCGGCCCCCGTGGTTCGATCAGCAGCCGACCTTCGATTGGTACAAGGGCCGGGCGCAAGACGCGCAGCTGGGCAACGACCCCAACGCGAAGCAGGCCGCCGAGAAAGAATATCGCGCGCAGTTCGGCCGCGATCTCGGCAAGGACATCGACTCGCAGCTGGCCATCGACGCGGTGGTGAAGCAGGTCGGCGCCGCGCGGAGCAGGCCGGTGGGCGAGTGGGGCAAGGTGCTCGAGGCCATCGGCAAGCAGCCCTCGGGCGACGTGCGCGCGGTGACCCTCGCCCTGCGCCGCCTCTCGACGGCCGACGTGGTGAGCCTCTCGGTGACCGCTGGGGGCAAGACGGTGAGCGCGCAGCCCCAGGTCGCGGCGCCGCCCACCATCGGTGACGTCACCGGCCCGCTGCTCAACGCGCCGGGCTGAGGGGCTCCGGGAAAAAAGAAACCCCCGAGGCTGTGGATTTCTCCAGCAACCTCGGGGGTTTTCACCAGTCGGGGAGACAGGATTTGAACCTGCGACCCCTTGGTCCCGAACCAAGTGCTCTACCAGGCTGAGCCACTCCCCGGTGATACGAGCGGCCAAGTATCGAATGGCCCACGCGGTGTCAACGCAACTTCCGATCACGACGTGCGGTTCCACCCCACCCTGACGCGGGCCCGGGTGACCCGGCCCGTCGCCGATGACCCGGCCCCGAGCCCGGAACAGGCTGGATCTCCGATCAGAATGCCTTGGATCGCCGGTTGCTTCGACCCCACGCCATGCGCGACCGCAAACCCACCGTCTTGATCTCAGACGACGAGCCGATGCTCGTCTCTGCGCTCTCGCGAGAGGCGCGGCGTGTCGGCCTCGAGCCCATCGCCGACACCACCTCCGATGTCGTGGCCGTGGCCAAGCGCACCCGGCCCGACATCATCCTCCTCGACGTGCACCAGCGCATCGACGGCCGCGACCTGCTCGCCCGCCTCAAGAAGGACCCCGAGACCTGCCACGTCAAGGTGGTGGTGCTCTCGGCCGTCGAAGACCAGTTCATGCGCCACACCTGCCTGCAGCTGGGCGCCGAGGACTACGAGGTCAAGCCCTTCGACCCCACGTTCCTGCGCAAGGTCGCCCGGCTCGCCGAAGAGAACGGCGGCTTCGAGCCCGATGCGCCCGTGGCCGCCTGACCGCCCACCTCACGCTCACAGCGTCGCCCACTTGAGCACCGCGGCCGCGCTCGGCTCGTCGGCCTGGAGCTTCTGCCGCAGGGCCCCGACCACCGCGCCGAACTCGCCGCCGAACTTCGTGCAGGCGTCGCAGCCGGCCAGGTGGGCCTCGACCTTCGCCTTCGTCTCGGCGTCGAGCTCGCCGTCGACGTAGTCCGAGAGCACGGCCAGCACCTCGAAGCAGCGCAGCCCACCGACGAGTTGATTGTCAGCCATGGTGGACACCTCCGCGCTTCACTTGCACCACCAGCGCCAACCGGGCCCGGTGGAGCCGGCTCTTCATCGCCGGCAACGACACCCCCAACGCCTGCGCCGTCTCTTCGCCCGACAGCCCCTCGAGGTCGCGCAACGTCAGCACCTCCCGGGCCTCGAGGTCGAGGGCCGCCAGCGCCCTTTCCAACACCTCGTGCTGCTCGAGCCGGGACGCCAGCACCTCGGGGTCCAGGGGCGAACCCCACCCCGCGGCCAGGCCCAGCACCTCGAGCGACTCGTCTTCGGCCGGCTCGTGCCGCGCCGCCGGCGCCCGCTGCGCCATCAACCACCGGCTGCGGGCGATCGACAACAGCCAGCCCCGCACCGTGCCCTCGCCCCGCCACGCGCCGAGGTGCGCCAGCGCGGTCACGAAGGTGTCCTGCACCAGGTCTTCGGCGAGCGCGTCCTGCTGGGTGAGCCTGCGCAAGAGCCGGAACACCGGGCCCTGGTGCTGCACGATGAGCTCCTGGCGCGCGCAGAGGTCGCCCGCGGTGGCGCGAGCCATCACCTCTGCATCTGCGCTCGGAGCCGCGGTCATCGTTTCAGGCGTTGGCCTTCTTGGCTGACTTCGTGCCCACGCCGAGCAGGGTATAGACCGGACAGCTGCCGATGAGGCCGGTCAACAGCGGCACCGCGCCCAGCAGGCCCCACATGGTGTGCGGTCCCACCACGGTCAGGGACAACACGCCCACGCCCAGCAGCACGCGCGCCACACGGTCAAACGTCGCTTCGTTGTTCGGGAAGAACTTGTCCACGGTGAACCCCTGGTCTTCGGCGGGCCGATGATTCGTCCTCGCCGTCGCCCACCCAGATGCAGCCCCCCCGCGGGAGGATTCGGGGGAATTTCAGGCCACATTTCCCTTCAAGGGTCGCGGCGCAGGCGCTCGTCGGGCTCGTCGCGGAACGACGAGGGCAGCAGGTCGAAGGGCAGCACCTTGGCCAGGGCCAGCAACAACAGCAGGCCCCCGGGCGCGGCGA
This sequence comes from uncultured Archangium sp., assembly GCA_903905455.1. GTDB lineage: Bacteria > Myxococcota > Myxococcia > Myxococcales > Myxococcaceae > Archangium_A. The sequence goes on along the minus strand of CAIVGN010000048.1, from coordinate 5,817 downwards.
AGATGGCCAGCGCCGGCACCGCCTTGGCCACCTCGATGAGCTGCGCGCGCAGGGCGGCCTTCTCGTCGGAGTCGAGCTTCTGCCCCCGCGCGGCCCGGGCCAGCAGCTTCGAGAGCTCGCCCGTCTGGCGGATCTCCTTGAGCAGGGCGCGGTAGTTCTTCTTCATGGTGGTCGACATCTCGTCGACCCATTCCTCGCCCATCACCTCGGCGCCGCCCTGGAGGCTGAAGACGTCCACCACGTTCCGGTGGCGCTTGTAGAACTCGGCCATCTCCAGCTCCATCACCTGCAACTGCTCGGGGGTGAAGCCCAGGTGCTTGCCCAGCGACTGCGTCCACTCCACCTCGCGGGGGCTGCGGCGGCCGTCGACCAGCGAGGCGAGCAGGGTCTGTTCGACGATGAAGCGCTTCATCTCGCGGCTGCGCAGGCCCGCGGTCAGGCGCTTGATGGGCAGCGGCTTGTCGAAGGTCTTGCGCGCGAACTCCTGGGTGGCCTCGGCCAGGGCCGCGGGCAGCTGGAGATCGTCGATCTGCCGGAGGATGGCCCGGCGCGCGGGGAAGCCCGGCTTGCGCTCGGCGCTCACCAACCCCACCAGCACCTCGACCAGGCGGGCCTTGGTGGCGGCGGCGAAGGCCAGCTGGCGTTCGACCGCCTCGCGGGGGAAATGGCTGCGCGAGAAGTAGGCGGTGGCCACGCGGCCGAAGAGGTGCGCGTCGGCGAACACCGCGCCGTTGTGCAGCACCAGCCCGTAGTACGGGTCGGAGGCCAGCGAGAGCGCCCGCGACTCGAGGGCCGCCTCGACGTGCAGCCACAGCTTCTGCGGCAACGGCCACTGCCGGGAGGCGCGCTCGATGCGCCGGTGAATGTCGTCGGCGTCATCGAGCTGCTGGCTGAGGGCGGCGAAGAGCAGCAGCACCTGCTCGGGCCGGGGCCCGGGGGCGGCGTCCGCGTTGGCCGCCACGTCGAGGGCGATGCGGGTGAAGACCCTCAAGACCGCGAGGAAGAGCTGCTCCTCGGCGCTGGTGGCCTCGCTGCCCAGCGTCGGCGCGTTGGGCGTGCCGAAGAGCAGGCCGGACTCACGCAGGATGCCGCGCAGGTAACGGCGCGCCCGGCCCTGCCCGGCCGGCACCTGCAGCGCTTCGAGGGCGGAGCGCGAGGTGACGTCGGGCGTCCAGGCGCCCACCACCCCACGAATGATCTGCTCCAGCCACCCCGGCTTCCCCAGCGCCATGTCGCGCTGCGGTTAACAGGCTCAGGCGAAGGAGGCCAACCCCGGCTGCCGCGCGGCTGCCCGGGCAGGCAGCACCTGCTCGTCGTCGAACCACTGGGCGATGGCCAGCTCGGCCTCGATGTCGAGGTCGGTGAACACCACGCTGAGGTGCGTCCCCTTCTCGGCCCCGCGGCGGGCCACCACCACGGCGCTGGCCTCGATGGGGCCCACGAAGGTGGGCACGGAAAAGAGGAGTTGTACGGAGTCACCCATGGGCGGGGCGGTGGTGACGAACGAGGCGCCGCCCACGGAGAGGTCGCCCATGCACGAGCGGCTCTTGCGGCCCGGCTCGCGCACGTCGAGGGCAATTTCACGCCGGGGGGAGTCGCGACGCTCGTCGCCGCGGCGCTCGCGACGACGGGTCAGCGGCTCGGGAACCAGGGCACGCGTGCGACGCTGCAGGCTGCGGCGGTCAGTCATGGTGACAACGTGCCACAGGCATGTAGGTGCGCGAGTTTTTGGCTGGAAGGCCCCTCACCCCAGCCCTCTCCCCGCTGGCGCAGGGAGAGGGAGCAAGGCGAGTTACTTCACGGCCTTGACGCGGGGCCGCTTCTCTTCGACGGGCTCCTCGGCCGGCGTCTCGACGGCGGCGAGCACGGGGTTGGTCTTCACGCCGAACTTCTCGAGCAGCAACGCCTCGATCTCCTTGGCGATGGCCGGGTGCTCCTTCAAGTATTCCTTGGCGTTCTCGCGGCCCTGGCCGATGCGCTCGCCCTTGAAGCCGAACCACGAGCCGCTCTTGTCGACGATGCCCGCTTCGCCGGCGAGGTCGATGAGGTCGCCTTCCTTGCTGATGCCGGTGCCGTACATGATGTCGAACTCCACTTCCTTGAAGGGAGGCGCCATCTTGTTCTTCACCACCTTGACGCGGGTGCGGCTGCCGACGACGTTGTCGCCGTTCTTGATGGCGCCCACGCGGCGGATGTCGAGGCGCTGCGAGGCGTAGAACTTGAGCGCGTTGCCGCCGGTGGTGGTCTCGGGGTTGCCGAACATCACGCCGATCTTCATGCGGATCTGGTTGATGAAGATGAGGCAGGTCTGGCTCTTGGCCACCGCGCCGGTGAGCTTGCGCAGCGCCTGGCTCATGAGGCGCGCCTGCACGCCCATGTGCGCGTCGCCCATCTCGCCCTCGAGCTCGGCCTTGGGCACGAGCGCGGCGACGGAGTCGATGACCAGCACGTCGATGGCGCCCGAGCGCACCAGCATCTCGGCGATCTCCAGGCCCTGCTCACCGGTGTCGGGCTGCGAGAGCAGCAGGTCGTCGGTGCGCACGCCGAGCTTGCGGGCATAGCCCACGTCCATGGCGTGCTCGGCGTCGATGTAGCCGCACACGCCGCCGCGCTTCTGCGCCTCGGCCACGATGTGCAGCGAGAGCGTGGTCTTGCCCGACGATTCCGGCCCGAAGATCTCCACGATGCGGCCGCGCGGCACGCCGCCGATGCCCAGGGCGATGTCGAGGCCCACCGAGCCGGTGGGGATGATGGCGACGTCGTGGGCCATCGGCTCGTCGTTGCCCAACCGCATGATGGAGCCCTTGCCGAACTGCCGCTCCACGGCCTGCAACGCCAACTCGATCGCCTTTTCCTTCTCGGTGTTCGCCATGTGTCGTCATCCCCTCGGTGTGAACTGCGCGTTTAGAAGTCGTACTGAACAAGCGTTGCGTACCACAGACAATGCCGTTCTACACAGGGGGTCTGACAAGTGCTCGTCTCAGGTGCCGAAAAACCAGGCCGCGGCGACCGCCAGCGAACCCAGAACACCGAGCACAATCAGCCGTTTACGCTGTTTTTCCGCCGCCTGCGTGCGGCGAAACCAGGCCAATTCGTCAGGGTGCACCTGGAGGGCCCAGGGGTAGCCGAGGCGCAGGAGGGTCTGCACCGCGAGCATTCGCGTCGACGAGCCGTCATCGGCGCGGAGCTCGTGGAAGGCGCCGTCGTCGAGGAGCTGGAGCAGGGCCGCGCCGTTGGCCTCGAGGGGCGGCAGCGAGATGAGGGCGGCGTGGAGGGCGGTGGTGGCTGCGCTGCCGCGGCTCCCCGGGCTGGCCCGGGCGTCGTGGGCCAGCTGGGCGAGGGGTGCGGCGAGGGCCGCGGCGGATTCCAGGGGCGCCAGCGAGGGCACTTCCTGGGCGGCGGAAGACGACTGGGGCACTTCGAGCCGCTGCATGGCGAACGAAGCGTACCTCGCCACAGTGGATCCCGCCCGCGCGGACGGGCAGAATTTCACGCTTCGTGGCCTCCCCGCAGCTTCCCCCGGAAATCCGCCAGTCGATCGACCAGTGCGCTGAAGCGCTGGGCAACGTGTCGCGCCTCAAGGAAGAGGTGCGGCTGCTGCGCGACACCGGCGACGGGGTGGCCAACTTCGCGGTGGCGCTCTTCGAGTTGGAGCTGGCCCGCGAAGGCGACGCCCAGAGCCGCGCGCACATCACCCACCTCGCCGAGGTGCTGCTGGTGTTCTGGCACGACGGCTCGGGTGACGCGCTGGCCCGGCTGCACCCCGCGATGCAGCAGCTGTGGACCTCGGTAGCGCCGATGCTGGTGCAGTTCGAGATGCGGCAATTCGACCAGGCCCTTCAGCGCTGCTGGAAGGTGCGCACCCAGCCCAGCGAGCTCGCCCAGGCCGTCGCCGCCCTCGAGCCCGAGGGCCACAAGCGCGTGGAGTTCTCGAAGTGCGTCTACCACCTCGAACTCGCGCGCCAGGGCATCGACTCGAGCCGGGCCGAGTTCGCGCGCCGCGCGGGGCTGCTCTCCGAGGCCTACCAGGACATGGAGGTGGCCAACGCGCTGGTCGGCGCCGACGCGGGGTTGAGGCACCTGTGGGGCGAGCTCAAGCCGTACCTCGACGAGTTCTTCGAGGCCCTCGAGGAGCAGGCCGCGCGCGCGCAGGAAGGCACCAAGAAGGTGCGCATTCCCATGCCGCCCGAGGCCGTGCCGCCCGAGGCCCCGCCGCCGCGCGCGGAGGTGAAGACCGACCCGGCGATCAAGCAGCCCGAGCTGGGCGAGGCGCCGCACGACGTGCCGAGCTTCCGCACCCTGGTCAACCGCAGCAAGCCTCCCGCGGCGACGCCTCCCGTCGCGCCGCCTCCGGCCCGCTCGGCGCCGCGGCCTCCCGCGCAGGTGCCCGCCCCGCCGCCCCCGCCCGGCAACCTCACGCCACCCGGGAGTTGGGTTCCCGAGGCCGACCTGGTGTTCGACGAGGCGCCCCCGGCGCCGCCCGCGCCGCCGCTCGATCTCACGCCGCCTGGCGCGTGGAGGCCCCCGGCCACCGAGGGCGGCGACGTGGAGTTGGTGGACATGGAGTTCGACGCGGCCCCGGCCGCCCTGCCCCCTCCGCCGCCGCCGCACCTCACGCCGGCGCACGGGCTGGCCGCGGTGATGTCGGCCTCCGAGGAGATCGAGGTCGACTTCGAGCCCGCCGAGAACACGCTCGCCTTCTGGGACTACACCTTCGCCTCGCTGCAGCTGGCGCCGGCCGACGGCCTGCGCTCGCGCATGCTGGCCACCGAGAGCCGCACCGACCGCAAGCGCCTGACCACCTGGCTCGACGGCCTGGGCCAGCACCTCGCGGTGCCCGAGGCGCGGGCCTTCGCCTCGATGGTGCGCCTGATGCTGGCCGCCGAGACGAAAGAGAAGAGCCTCTTCGGGCAGCACAACCCGCGGCGCAAGGAGGCCCTCAGCGCGGCCTTCGCCATGCTCTCGCCGGACCCCGAAGCGGCGTCTCACGCGGCGGTGTGGTTCGACCTCGACGGCCAGGAGACGCGCGACTCGCTCAACCGGGGCCTCGAGTTGTTGACCGAGTTCCTCGCCTTCTGCGCGCGCCACACCCTCGACCCGCTGCAGCCCGCCTCGGTCGAGAAATACCTCGAGACGTAGAACCGGTGCGAGCGCCCGCAACCACGGGCCGACTCGCGGGTTGAAGACCACGCGTGTTGAGCCCGGACGACGAAGATGCCGCGTGGATGGTGCAGGTCGCCTCAGGCGATCGCGCGGCCTTCGCCCGGCTCTTCGACCGTCACCAGGGGCGCGTGGTGCGCTTCTGCCGGCGCTTCGTGGGTGACGCGCAGCGGGCCGAAGACCTGGCCCAGGACGTCTTCGTGCGGCTCTTCAAGAGCGCCGGCCGCTACCAGCGCACGGCCCGCTTCCAGACCTTCCTCTTCCACGTGGCGACCAACACCTGCCTCAACGAGCTGCGCCGGCCCGCGCGGGTGACCGAGCAGGCGCCCGAGGTGCTGGAGCGCCTGCCGCACCACGAGACGCCCGACCAGGTGCTCGAGGCGAAGGACGTGGAGGCCGCGCTGCAGCGGGCGCTCCACCAGATGAGCGATCGCGAGCGGGCCGCGTTCACCATGTGCCGCTTCGAGGGCCTGGCCTACCGCGAGATCGCGCAGGCGCTGGAGACCAGCGAGGCGGCCGTCAAGAGCCTCATCCACCGGGCGTCGTTGCAGGTGCTGGCGCACCTCGACGCGCTCAAGGCCGGCGTCGCGTCGGCCGGGAGTGCCGCATGAACCCGCTCCACGAAGAGCTGACGGCGTACCTCGACGGCGAGCTGCC
>CAIVGN010000047.1 GCA_903905455.1 uncultured Archangium sp. | reverse complement strand
CTCCCGGTCGCCGCGCTCGCGCAGTACCAGGTCGTCGGCCCGGTGCCGGTGGCCTACGTGCCGCTCGCCAATGGCGCCGTGACCACCGCGGGCGCTTCGTTGACCGTGCCCTTCTCGATGCCGTTCTTCGACACGCAGTTCACGACGGTCTCGATGTCGCAGTACGGCTACCTCGCGATCGGCGGCTCGTACGCCACGGCCTCGACCAACCAGATCATTCCCGACACGGTGGCCTCCACGGTCAAGCCGACGCAGTTCATCGCCCCCTGGTGGGACTCGCTGACGACCCCCGCCAGCGCCAGCAACGGGTACCGCTACCAGGTGACGGGCATCTCCCCGAACCGCATCATGGCCTTCGAGTGGAACTCGGTCGGCGCCAATGCCACCACCTCGCGGGTCGCGTTCCAGGTCCTGCTCTACGAAACGACGGGGCACATCCGCTTCGTGTACAGCTCGGCGCTCCCGGGCACCGTCTCGGCCTCGGTCGGCGTGCAGAAGGCCATCGGCGTCGGCGTGGCGGCGCTCTCGTGCTCCACCAGCGCGAACTGCATCTCCACCCAGTACCCGGGCGGCCAGGCGATCGACCTGTTCCTGCCCCCCGACTTCGAGGTCGCGGCGCTCTCCACCCCCCAGCAGGGCTACACCGGCGTGGCGTTCCCCCAGACCGCCACCATCCGCAACCGTGGCGGGCGTGACGCCACCGGCGTCACGGTGCGTTTCTTCCTCTCGACCGATGCCTCCCTCGACCAACTGGCCGACACGGTCATCGGGACGGCGACCATCCCCACCATCGAGGCCCAGGGCACCGCCCAGGCGACCCTCAACAGCCCGTTGCCGCTGACGCTCTCGCAGAGCTCGTACTTCGTGTTCGCCGTGGTCGACCCTGACCGGTTGGTCGTCGAGCAGTCCGAGCTCAACAACGTCTCGGCGCCTTCTGTGTTGACCATCGGGACCCCGACCTCTGACCTCGTGATCGCCTCGTTCTCGGCCCCCACGGCCGCCATGCCGGGCTCTACCCTGCAGGTGACCCGGGCCATCCAGAACCTCGGCAACGCCCCCTCGCTGGCGGCCAAGTTCACCTACTTCCTGTCGGACAACGCCTCGGTGAGCATCGCCGACCGCTCGTTGAGCGTCGGGAACGTCGGCGCCCTCGCCGCAGCCCAGGTCGACACCGCGATGGAGAGCATCACCATCCCCGCCGATCTCTCGCCGGGCGTGTACTGGCTGGGCATCTGCGCCAACTACGACGGCGCGACGTCGACCTTCGGCGGCTCGGAGATCACCATCGTCAACAACTGCTTCACGCAGGCTGCCTCGGTCCAGGTCAGCACCGGCACCGTGGCGGTCTCCACCACGCCGCTGCCCATGGCCACGCAGTACGCGCCGTTCGGCCTCCGCCTCCAGGCGTCGGGCGGCACGGGCGTCTACACGTGGGAACTCGCGAACGGCACGCTGCCGCCGGGACTGACCCTCTCGTCGGCTGGCGATCTCGTCGGCACGCCCGCGAGCGTCGGTACCTTCTCCTTCGACGTGAAGGTGACCAGCGGCGCCGCGACCGACACCCACGCCCTCTCGCTCCAGGTGATGGCCGGCGGGTTGCCCCTGGTCATCGTCGACCAGTCGCTCACGGCGGCCGAGTTCGGCCGGGTCTACACCACCGCGCTGGTGGGCCTGGGCGGCAAGCCCCCGTACCAGTGGAGTGCGGTGGACGCCTCGACGCTGCCCCCGGGCATCGCCATCGCCACCGACGGGCTCATCGAAGGCCGGCCGCTGATGGCCGGTGACTTCACCTTCGCCGTCCAGGTGAAGGACGCCGCGGGGGCCACGGTCTCGAAGGAACTCTCGCTGCGCGTGGTCACGCCGACGTCGCTGTCGATCGCCACCTCGGCCGTCGAGGGCGCGCTGGTGGGCCGCGAGTACCTGCAGCCGCTGGCCGCCGTCGGTGGCACCGCCCCCTACGCGTGGTCGCTGATTCGTTTCCAGGAACTGCCGGAGAACATCACCGACGCCCCCGGCCCGGTGCTCTACAACGACGGCATGCCGGTGGCCTTCCCGCCCGACTTCGGTATCGCCATCGACGATCGCGACACCTCCGACTACCTCAGTGGCACGCCGAGCCGCGCCGGCCTCTACGCCATCACCCTCAAGGTGAAGGACGGCGCCGACACGGAAGACACGGCGAGCCTGCTGCTTCGGGTCAGCTACCGCGACGGCCTGGCCATCACCACGGTCCAGCTCCCCGACGCCTTCGTCAGCCAGCCCTACCAGGTGCGCCTCTCGCACAACGGGGGCACCGACGCGGTCGGGGTCACCTTCTCGGTTCCCTGCATCCAGAACGCGGTGCGGCCCGGCCAGTTCGAGTGCGCCCCGGCCGAAGCGCTGCAGAAGCTGCCGGTGGGCCTCACCCTCAACGCCGACGGCACCATCCTCGGTACGCCGACGGCCGAGACGGGGACCTACACCTTCCTGGTGAAGCTCACCGACGCCCAGGGCCGGCAAGACCTCCGCGCCATGGCACTGCGGCTGCGCCCCGACTTCGCGCTGCAAAGCTCCGGCTGCACCAGCACCGGCCTCGATCCCTCCCTGCTGGTCCTCGTGTTGACCGGCCTCGCCCTCCGCCGCCGCCGTCCCTGAGCGGCCGGCCCCCCCTTTCGAAGAAAAGAGAACGACGAGCCATGTGGAAGAACTTGTGTGTCGCGGCCTTCGCCGCCGGAGTGATGGGCGTGGTCGGTGCCTCGTGCGGCAGCGGCCCGAAGAACGTCTGTGTCGATCGCAACATCCGGTGCACCTCGCCGCTCATCTGCGACCCGGGTGACGGCATCTGCAAGTGCGGCGGGCGGGGCGGGGTGGCGTGCGCCGAAGGCTCGGTCTGCGACCCGGTGGCCAACACCTGCCTGTCCAAGAAGTGCGACACCGTCGATTGCTCCGACAAGCCGGGCACGAGCTGCGACGTGCTCGACGGCCAGTGCAAGTGCGGTGGGACCGGCGGCGCGGTGTGCGGCGCCACCGAGCAGTGCAACCCCAACGCGAAGGCCTGCGTCGCCAGCTCCAACTGCAACGAGGTGGCCTGCCCCTACAACCAGACCTGCGACACGGTCAGCGGCCAGTGCCGCTGTGGCACCGAGACCTGCACCCCGGGCCAGGCCTGCGCCGTCGACGCCATGGCCAAGAAGTCCTGCGTGGCCGACAACTGCACCGGCGTGGCCTGCACCGGCACCTCGGTCTGTGACGGCGCCGACGGGCTGTGCAAGTGCAACGGCGTCGTCTGCCAGAGCGGCATGGCCTGCGCGTGTCCCAGCGGCGCCGACGGCGGCTGCATGGCGGCCCAGCGCGTCTGTCGCGTGAGCGCCCTGTGCAGCAACGTGACCTGCAACAACGGCACGACCTGCGACCCCGGCGACGGCCAGTGCAAGTGCGGTGGTCCCGGCGGGCCGACCTGCGCGGCCAACCAGATCTGCAACCTCGGCCCCCCGGCCCAGTGCGAGGGTGGCCAGCAGTGCTCGCTGCCCGATGGCGGGGCGAAGACCTGCGCGGGCGGCACGAGCTGCGACCCCGAAGATGGCCTGTGCAAGTGCGGCGGGCGCGGTGGTGTGCTCTGCGCGCCTTCCGGTGGCGGCGCTGACGGCGGGCCGGTGGTGGCCGCGGAGATCTGCGTCTCGAACCCCGTGCAGCAGGTCTGCCGCCGCCCCTGTGACGTGCGCAGCCCGGAGTGCGACACCGGCAAGTACTGCTACTTCGACTCGTCGGCCGCCACGCCCGCCTCGTATTGCGCGGTGAACAGCGACAACAAGGACGAAGACTCGGCGTGCACCACGGCGACGTCGTGCTTCTCGATGGTGCCGGGCGCGCGCTCGCTGCACTGCCTGGGCCTCGCCCTCGGCCAGACCGGCATCTGCCGCGCCTACTGCGACACCGCGGCGGGCACCGCCGGCTGCCTCCAGGACCGCCCCCGCACCTGCCTGCCCATTCCCGCGGCCCTCTCGGGCACGGGCTACTGCAACCCGCAGTAAGCGCGTTCCAGATTCCTGACGTGCCCCGGGGGAGCCTTCATCGGCTCCCCCGTTGCGTTGCGGGCTGCTCTGGTATTGATTTCGGAATCAACTTTTCACCCCAGGAGCCGCCATGCCCAACTTCTTCACGCCCGAGCACGAAGCCTTTCGCAAGTCGGTTCGCCAGTGGGTCGAGCGAGAACTCTCGCCCCACGCCCTCGAGTGGGACCGGGCCGGCATCTTCCCCAAGGAAGTCTTCAAGCAGGCCGGTGAGCTCGGGTTCCTGGGCATCAACCACGACCCGAAGTACGGCGGCAGCGGCCTCGACTACTGGTACGTGACGGCGTTTTGCGAAGAGCTGGTCCGCAGCCGCAACGCGGGCGTGAACATGGCCCTGCTGGTGCAGAGCCAGATGGCCACGCCGATCATCAACGAGATCGGCACCGACGAGCAGAAGCGCCTGTTCCTCGAGCCGGCGCTCAAGGGCGAGAAGATCGCCGCGCTGGGCGTCAGCGAGCCCTCGGTGGGCAGCGACGTGGCGAACCTGAAGACGACCGCGCGCCGCGTGGGCGACGACTTCGTGATCAACGGCTCGAAGATGTGGATCACCAACGGCACCCGGGCCGACTTCATCACCCTCGCGGTCCGCACCGGCGAGACGGGCTACGGCGGGGTGTCGCTCTTCACGTTCCCTACCGACACCAAGGGCTTCAGCGTCTCCAAGAAGCTCGACAAGATCGGCAACCTCTCGTCCGACACGGCGATCCTCTTCTTCGAGGATTGCAAGGTGCCCGCGCGCTTCCTCCTCGGCGAGGAGAACGAGGGCTTCTACCACGTGATGACGAACTTCCAGGGCGAGCGCCTCACCGCCGCGATCATCGCCGCCGCCGGCATGGAGCGGATGATCGAGGACGCCGTGAAGTACGGCAACGAGCGCAGCGCCTTTGGCCGGCCGCTGATCAAGTACCAGGTCTGGCGCCACAAGTTCGTCGAGCACCTCGCGCACATCGAGGCCGCGCGTCGGCTCACCTACCACGCGGTCGAACTCTTCGAGGCGAAGGAGAGCCCGGTGAAGGAGATCTCCATGGCCAAGCTGGTCACCGGCGATCTCGCGCAGAAGGTGGCCTACGACTGCCAGCAGTTCTTCGGCGGCATGGGCTACATCGAGGAGACCGACATCGCGCGCACCTGGCGCGACATTCGCCTGATCACCATCGGCGGCGGCACCTCCGAGATCATGAAGGAGATCATCTCGAAGCTCGTCGGGTTCTGAAACCGACTTGCCGCGTCGGCGGCCCCCGTGACACACCTTGCGGGGTGCTCCGACTCCTGTCGCTGGTCGCCCTCTGTGCCGCCTCCCTGGCGCGCGCGGACTACATGGATCACTTCGTCCAGCGTGAAGACGTAGGGCCGCGCAAGGCCCCGTCGCTGGGGGACTCGAAGGTGATCCTCATCCCCATCGAGGTGGCGGGCTTCCCTCCGATCGACGTGGCGGCGCTCGAGGCGTTCTTCTCGCCCGAGAACCCCAACGGGTTCGTGCGCTACTACGAGACGGCGTCTCTGGGCCGCTACCGCCCGCGGGTCACGGTGGCGCCCCGGGTGCACTACGCGAACTGCCCGCTCCCGGCCGCCCAGTTCCCCACCTGTGCGGTGGCGCGCGGCGACATCAACGCCTTCACCGCCGGCATGGACATGATGCGCGAGGTCGTGAAGAAGACCGATGAAGCGGGCTTCGACTTCGCGCCTTACGACGTCAATGGGCGCAAGGGGGTCGCCGACGGGTGGCTCGACGGCGTGATGCTGCTGACCAACGTACCCTTCGGCGGCATCGCCTTCCCCTTCGCGTTCTTCAACCGCGGCGACAACCTGGGGGGCGGCACGGGCGGGCCGTTGATCGTCGACGGCGTGAAGGTGGGCCACTTCGCGGTCGCCGGCGACAGCGACGCCTTCGTGATGGTGCACGAGTTCGGCCACCTGCTGGGCCTGACCGATCTCTACGACGAGTCGGGGCAGTACGACGGGCTCAACCTGTCGTGGATGGGCTCCTGGGGCTACGACGCGAACATTCCCCTGCCGGACGCCGAGACGCGCTTCCGGTTGCGCTGGGGCGCGTGGAACCAGGTGCAGGGCCGGCAGCGCGTCACCATCCGCCCCGCCGAGACGAGCGGCGACGTCTTTCGCCTCGGCGCCGGCGACGAGTACTTCCTCGTCGAGAACCGGGGGCCGGGTGGGGCGTTCGATCGCGCGCTGCCCGAGCGTGGGCTCGCGGTGTTCCACGTCGATCGCAAGGTGAAGCTCGACGGCACCGAGGGGCAGTTCGTCAACCGCATCCTCGACTGCGTGAACTGCGACCCCTGGCACCCGTACATCCGCCTGGTGCAGGCCGACGGGAAGTTCGAGATCGAGAAGAACAAGAAGTTCGGCGTGGGCGATCTCTTCACCGCCGGCACCTTCTTGCGCCCAGACTCGAGCGGGCTGCCGGTCTCGAAGACCAACGCGGTCAACTCGACCAACCTCTACTCGGGGGCAGCCTCCAGCCTGCGGCTCGACGACGTGCGGTTGCTCGACGACGGCTCCATCGAGGTCACCCTCGACGCCCCCGAGACAGGCCAGTGCGACGACCGGCTCTGCGCCGAAGGTGATGGCTGCGCGCCGGTGCGCTGCGGCGAGCCGCCAGCCCCGAAGTCGGGATGCGGGGTAGGGGAAGGACTCACACCCGCACTGCTGGCGCTACTTCTTGAAAAGCGCCTCCGCCGCCGAGAGCAGCGCGTCCTTCGCGGGCCCTGAGTCCCGGCGCATGCCTTCGCCAATCTGGAAGAGGTCGCAGAAGTTGGCGCTCTCCTTGTCCTCGGGGACCTCCGCGAAGGGCTCCTTGCATTCCCTGGCCACGTTCTCGTCGTAGTGCCGGCAATGCACACAGGCATGGAGCTCGGCATCACAAGCAGGGCACGTGTCGCGACGCGCCGGTTGGTTGTAGAGACCGTCCAACGTCGCACCGCACTTTCCACACCCGGGCATGGCTTGGGTATAACGCACCCCCCTTCTGGAGGTCTGTAGCTGATGCGTCGTCTCATCCTCTGTGCACTCTTCGTCTTCTCCGTCCCCGTCTTCGCCGCGGAGCCCCTGGGGCTCACGGAGGACGAGTTCAAGATGTACCAGCACTACAAGCTCGCGCTGGGGGACGCCCGCGTGCAGGCCATGAAGCCCGAGGCCCGCGCCGCCGCCATCGCCAGGGACGGCAGCTTCAAGCTCAAGGAACTGCAGAAGGCGATCGAGAAGGGCGAGGCCGCCGGCGACGTGAAGGCCAAGTGCGAGGCGAACCTCAAGGAGTTGTTCGCCCAGGGGGAACTCGCCGGCCGCATCGCGCGCCTCGAGGTCGACACCTCCGCCGCCCACGCCGTGGCCTACGTGCAGTGGTTCAACGAAGAGCAGAAGAACCTCCCCATCGAGGCTTCTTTCGCCGCCGCCCGCGCCGTCGAGGCCTGCCCCATCGCGTCGACGGTCACGGTGTGGGCCAACGACAAGGGCGCCCCGAAGCTGCGCGTGTTCCAGGCCCTGGTGAGCTCCGGCAGCGCGCGACGCATCAACGTCGACCGGGTGAAGGACTTCGCCGAGACGCGCTACATGAAGCTCTTCGAGAAGGTGAAGAGCGCGGCCAACGGCGATGATCTCACGGCGGAGAGCGGTACGCCGACCGCGCAGCCCTGATGGCAAAGCGGCCGTATCAACCCAAGGACTACTTCTTCCGCAAGGCGAAGGAAGAGGGCCTGCGCGCGCGCAGCGCCTTCAAGATCGACGAGATCGCCCGGCGCTTCACCATCTTCAAGAAGGGCCAGACCGTCATCGATCTCGGCGCGGCGCCCGGCGGCTTCCTGCAGATCATCCTCAACGAGGTCGGTCCCACGGGGCACGTGGTGGGTGTCGATCTCGCGGCCATCAAGTCGCTGGGCCGCCCCAACGTGAAGACCGCGGTGATGGACGTGCTTGCCGACGACTTCGCCAAGCAACTCGAGGCGCTGCACCCGGGCCCGGTCGACGTGGTGGTCTCCGACCTCGCGCCCAAGACCACCGGCGTGAAGGACGTCGACGAGGCGCGGTCGCTGCGGCTGGCCGGCATCGCCCTCGACGTGGCGCGGGTGCGCGGCGTCCAGGGGGGCCACTTCATCGCCAAGCTCTTCATGGGCGGTGACTTCGAGCAGTTCCGCACCGATCTCCGCGCGCTGTTCTCCGACGTGAAGGTGGTGCGCCCCGAGGCCACGCGCGGGGCGAGCATGGAGATCTACCTGGTGGGGCTCAAGAAGCGCTGAACCGCGCTCAGCCCTTGTTGGGCTCGGCCGGGGGCTGCTCGGGGCTGCGCTCGTGGGCCTTCGGGCCCCGCTGGCGCGTGGGATCGGCTTCCATGCCGGGCGCGAAGAGGGTGGCCTTGTCCCGGCCGCCGCGCTTGGACGCGTAGAGCGCCGAGTCGGCCGAGTCGACGAGCTTCGCCTGGTCCTGCGCGTCGTGGGGCATCGAGGCGACGCCGATGGAGACCGTCACCTTGCCCCCGGGCTGGGTCTTGCCGTGCTCCAGCGGGGTGTCGGAGATGCTCCGCCGCAGCTTCTCGGCGACCTCGAGGGCCTCTTCGCGGCTGATCTGCGGGAGCAGTACGACGAACTCCTCGCCGCCGTAGCGCGCCAGGGTGTCGACCTTGCGGATGTGGGCCTTGAGCCGCACGCACACCAGGCGGAGCACGTCGTCGCCCGCCGAGTGCCCCGCGGTGTCGTTGAGGTGCTTGAAGTGATCGATGTCGATCATCAGCATCGACAACGGGGTCGAGAAGCGCTGCGAGCGGGCGAGCTCGGCCTCGAGCTGCGCGAAGAGGTGGCGGCGGTTGGGCACGCCCGTCAGCGGGTCGGTGATCGACAGGGCGACGGTCTGCTCATGGAGCCGCGCGTTCTGCACCGCGAGCCCCACCTGGTCGGCGACGGCGGCGAAGAACTCCATCTCGTCGGGGCCGAAGTCGGCCTTGCGGGATCGCTCGAAGTTGAGCACCCCCAGCAGCTCGCCACCGCGTACCATGGGCACCGAGAGCAGGGAGCCCTGGCCCTTTTCATCGCGCGAACCGCGCAGGCGGAAGAGGGAATCGGTCTCGAGATCGGGCACGTACCAGCTGCGGCGGAGCTCCGCGGCCCGGCCACACACTCCCTCGCCGATGGCGAAGGTGAGCCCCTCGGAACCCACGTGCGGCGGGTGCGCCTTGAGCACCTCGAGTTGCCCGTCGGCGTTGAGGAGCATGACGCTGAACTTGGGCACGTTGAGCTTCACCGGCACCAGCAGCGCCACCCGCTGGAGCACCTCGTTGAGGTCGAGGCTGGAGGCGATGGTGCGGGCCAGGTCGTAGAGAATCTGCAGCTCGGCCACGCGGTTCTCGAGCTCGGCCTTGAGCTCGAGCTCGATGCGTGCGCGCTCGAGGTCCCGCTGGGCGTCGATCTCCACGGCCTTGAGATCGGTCAGGCGGGCGAGCATGCGGTTGAAGGCCACCGCGAGGCCTCCCAGCTCGTCGCGGCCCAGGTCGGGGGCTCGCACCACGAGGTCGCCATCGGCGGCGCGCTTCATGATCGCCACCAGCCGCGCGATGCGGCTGCTGACGAAGAGGCGCACCGCGAGCACCACTGCTGCGCCCAGCACGAGCACGAAGAGGGTGATGAACCAGGTCGCGTTGATGAAGACCTGGGCCACCTCGGTGCGCAGCGCCGGCTCGTCGATGGTCAGTTGCAGCACCCCGGTGCGCAGGGTCGATTCCCCCGAGTGGCAGCCGCCGCAGGCCACGCCGCCCAGCGGGTAGAGCACCTCGCCCCCGGCGCCTCGGCTCCAGGGCAGGGGGCTCGAAGGCGCGGCGAAGGTCGCCTGGCCCTGGGCGATGGACATCAGGCGCGCGGCGTCGGGCCAGGGCTTGTCTTCGTCTTCGATGCGGCGCGACCACTTCACCTTGCCGTCACGGCCCACGATGCGCAGGTCGGTGACCAACTTGAGCGCGGACCAGTTGCTGCGCACCGCGTTGGTCACCGCCCGGTGTGCGACGCGGGGCGCGGTGCCCGGCGGCGTCTCCTCGACGGCGCCGAAGCTGGTGGCGACGAACTCTGCGAGGCCCAGCGCGTCGTTGCGGGTCTTCTCGCGCACCGCCCGATCGGTCTGCCGCCAAGCCGCCACGGTGCCCAGGGTGGCGAGGACGAGCGCAGGCACCGAGACAGCGAGCAGCAATCTGGTGCCGATGGTGCGCAGGGACGACCTCTTCAACGGGGAACCGGCAGCATCGTGCAGCTGGACTAAGGTGGGAAGCGTGGAATTACTCACCGCGTCAACCCTCCGCGCACCTCATGGCTTTCCGACGCGCGCCGGCGGTTCATCGAACGGCCCGTTCTCGTCTCTCAACTGCTCCTACGCGGTGGGCGACGACCCCGAGGTGGTGCGCCGCAACCTCGAGCTGCTCGCCGAGGCCGCGGGCGTCGCCCCCGCGTCGGTGGTGGCCGTCACGCAGGTTCACGGCGACCGGGTGGTGCACGCGAGCGACGCGAACCCGCAGACCGAGGCCGACGCCCTGTGGACCCTCACTGCCGGCGTGGCGGTGGGTGTTCGCACCGCCGACTGCGTGCCGATTCTCTTCGAGGACCGCAAGACCGGGGCGGTCGCCGCGGTGCACGCGGGGTGGCGCGGGGTCATCGCCCAGATCGCCGCCCGCACCGTCGAGGCGCTCGTCGCCCAGGGCAGTGACCCGTCCGACCTCCACGTCGCCATCGGACCCTGCATCCAGCGCTGCTGTTTTGAAGTCGACGGCGACCTGCCGGCTCGCTTCCGGGGGGCCTTCGGTGACGAGGTGATCGCGCCGCAGCCGGGGAAGGACCGGGTGCACCTCGATCTGCCCCGGGCGGTGGCGATGACCCTCGCGCGGTGGCGGGTGCCCGAAGGGCAGGTGGTGGCGCTGCCGCAGTGTACCCACTGTGACGATCGCTTCTTTTCGCACCGCCGTGAGCAGGGGCGCACCGGTCGTCACCTGTCGTTCATCACGTGTGTGCCCGCTGCAGGCCTGTAGCAGTCCGCTGGCCCTTTTCTTGACCCCTCGTGAAGGCACTCCCTATCCTCTGGTCGTCATTCGCACGATCTCCGCCATTGCCTGTCTTGCGCTCAGCACCGGGTGCGCGACAGATGTCGTCACCCGAGCCGAGCACGCCGAGCTCTTGTCCTCGATGCGCGCGCTGAGGGCGGACAACGCGCGCCTCGACAGTCGCCTCGAGCGGCTCGAGTCGCAGCAGGTCGTCTCGTCGAGCCGCGCCGCCGCCGCGCCCAGGCCGCAGGTGAGCGCCAGGCCGGCCTCCACCTCTGCCGACGCGCTGCCTCCGCTCGCGGTGGTGAAGTTGAAGCCGAAGAAGGAAGCCGCTCCGAAGATCGACACCGCCGTCGAGGTGTCCGAGCCGGCCGAGGCGCTCAGCCAGGAATTCCAGAACGAGGGCGCCGCGGTGGCGACGCTCGAGGCCGAGGGTTCGGCGGCGGAAGCGCAGTTCGAGCGCGGGCTGTCGCTGATGAAGACCGGCAACTCCGAGGCGGGCGTCGCGCAGATGGTGCAGTTCGTCAGTGACTGGCCCCGGCACCCCAAGGCGGACAACGCGCTCTACTTCTCGGGCACCGCGTACATGAACGAGCGCGACTTCCCGCACGCCACCGAGTTCTTCGAGCGCGTGGTGGCGCAGTACCCCGCGGGCGACGCGGTGCTCGACTCGATGCTCAAGCTGGCTGACTGCCGCGTACGGCTCAACCATCCCCGGGAGGCGCGCGCCACCTGGGAGAAGATCGTCTCGGCTTTCCCCGGAACGCCCGCCGCCACCCAGGCGCAGGCTCGACTCATTTCATCAACCCAGGCTCCCGTCGGTTCTCCGTAAGAGGTCTCCATGCGCAACGTGCTGCTGACTGCCACTCTCACCCTGATTACTTTCGCGCCGGCTCGTGGTTTGGCCCAGGAAGAAGAAGACACGGGCGGCGAAGACACCTCGATGCCGGAAGGCAGCTCGACGGTCGTCCCCGAGCGCCCCACGACGGCGGCCCCCAAGGCGTCGACCACGGGCAAGGCCACCTCGCCGGGCACGCAGCACACCGTCGAGCGCGGCGACACCCTGTGGGACCTCTCCCAGAAGTACCTCGGCAGCCCCTGGTACTGGCCCAAGGTCTGGTCGTACAACCCCGAGATCGCCAACCCGCACTGGATCTACCCGGGCAACGAGGTCCGTTTCTTCAACTCGGGCGAAGAGGTGCCGACGCAGGTCGAGGTCGGGCAGCCGGCGACCGAGGTCGAGGAATCCGAGTTCTACGACGACAAGGTCAGCGTCTTCGGCCAGATCGGGTTCCGCCCGAAGAACTCCCAGACCATCGCGTCACCGGGCTTCGTCACCAGCCGCGAAGTCGAAGACTCGGGGAAGATCGTCGGGTCGTTCGCCGAGTCCATGGAGTTGACCTACGCCGATCGCATCTACGTGCAGTTCACGAAGAAGGCGCCCCGCGTCGGTGAGATCTACCTGGTCTTCCGCAACGCCGGCGAGGTGATCCACCCGGTCACCAACGAGTCCATCGGCTTCCTCACGGAGATCCTCGCCGAGGTGAAGGTGATCCGCGTCGACAAGGACAACATGGGCACCGTGCAGGTCTGGAAGCAGTACGACGAGGTGCAGCGTGGCGACTCGATCGGCCCGGTCAACGAGCCGGTGCTTCGCCAGGTGGCGCCGCGGCCCAACGAGCGTGACGTGAAGGACATCTACGTGGTGGCCGACGTGCGCCGCTACCCGACGATCCTCGGCGAGCACCAGCTGACGATCATGGACAAGGGCAGCGACGACGGGGTGAAGATCGGCAACGTGTTCACCATCTTCCGCCAGCACGACCCGCTCCCCCAGGAAGCGGTCATGCAGCCGTCGGTGCTCGAGCCGCAGTGGCCGCGTGAAGACGTCGCCCAGTGCGTGGCCTTTGAAGTGAAGGCCAGCACGACGCTGTGCCTGATGACCCGCTCGATCCGCGAGATCGTTCGTGGCGACCACGCCGAGATTCGGGCGTCGGCGGGCGTGAAGCGCGCCGCTCGCTGAAGTCGGTTGTCAGCCCCCGCTGGTAAGAAGCGGGGGCATGAACACGGCAGAGCGGCGGGCGACGGCGGCGTTGTGGTCGATTCGGGGGGTGGGGCCGGTGACGCTGCGCGAGGTGAGCGCGCGCGCGGGCCCCGTCGCCGAACTCCTCGAGCGGCCGGTGGAACGATGGGCGAGCCTGGTTCCCTGGCGTGGTGATGCGTACGAGCACGCGCGCACCATCGGGAGCCTGGCGAAGCAGGCAGACTGGCTCGAGGCTCGTTGTCGGAGCATCGCCGTCGAGATCGCCTTCGCGGGAGACCCGGCCTGGCCTTCCCAACTGGACTCCCTGGCCGACGCGCCGCCGCTGCTGTTCGTGCGGGGGCGGGGCGCGCGTGCCCCGGCCCGCAGGCGCCTCGCCATCGTGGGTCCCCGGTACCCCGAGGGCGGCGCCGCCCAGCGGCTCCTCGACATCGCGACGGAGGCGGCCGGGGCGGGCCTGGGCATCGTCTCGGGGGCGGCCATCGGCATCGATCAAGCGGCCCACCGTGGAGCGCTCGCGGCCAGGGGCGAGACGTGGGCCTTCATGGGGTCGGCGCTCGACGAGATCGACTCGCCGCAGGAGTCCATCGTCGCCCAGATGCTCGACCAGTGCGGGACGATCTTCTCCGAGTTTCCCCCGGGCTTCCGGTCGAACCGCAACAGCTTCACCCTGCGCAACCGGCTCATCTCGGGGGCCAGCGACGCGGTGTTGATCTTCAGGGCTGGGGTCAAGTCCGGAGCCCTGCACACCGCGACGGCGGCCCTCGCGCAGGGCCGGCCGCTGTTGGCGACGCCCGGAGATCCGTGGAACGAGGGCGCGGTGGGCTCGAATCGGTTACTCAATGAAGGGAAGGCCCAGGCGCACGTGGGGCTGGGCGACCTGCTGCGCGCAGCAGGCCTCGAAGGCTCTCTTTCCCCGACCGCGACCAGCGAGTCTCAGGTGCAGGCGACGTTCAGCGAGGCAGGCCGTTCAGTGCTCAGGTTGCTCCAGAGAGGGTCATCCGACTTCGAAACCATGCTGGGGTCGCTCCCGGCGCTCGACTCGGGGCAACTGGCCG
This sequence comes from uncultured Archangium sp., assembly GCA_903905455.1. Classification (GTDB taxonomy): domain Bacteria; phylum Myxococcota; class Myxococcia; order Myxococcales; family Myxococcaceae; genus Archangium_A. The sequence goes on along the minus strand of CAIVGN010000047.1, from coordinate 68,556 downwards.
CCGCGCTCGTAGAACTCGAGGTCGAAGGGGCCGTGATGCACAAAGGCGGCCGTCGCTACGAAAAACGCTGAGGATCTCCGATGTTGACGATGCAGAGTGCTCAAACTACAAACCCGAGCATCTTTCGACGGTTTGGCTGAAAGGAAAGCCGAAAAACATGTCCGCACTCGTACTGCTGCAGCACTCCCTCGATGTGGTGCTCGCCGCGGAACCCGCCAAGGAAAGCCTGAAGGACGTCATCGTCGGGTTCTTCCACGACGGTGGTCCATTCCTCTACATCAACATCTTCTGGCTGGCCGCCGCTGCCGCGGTCGCCGTCGAGCGCACCATCACGCTCTTCTTCCGCTACAACCTCAACGCCGGCCCCTTCATGGAGCAGATCACCAAGCTGGTGATGGCGGGCAACCCGGACCGCGCCGTGAAGCTGTGCGGTGCGGCGCCGAACTCGCCGCTGGCGAAGGTGGTGCGGGCCGGACTGACGCGCGCCAACCGCGGCGAGATCGAAGTGGCCAAGGCGCTCGAGGAGTCGATCCTCGAGAACGTCCCGCACATCGGCGCGCGCATTCAGTGGCTGTGGTCGCTGGCCAACATCGCGACGCTCGTCGGCCTCGTCGGTACGGTCTTCGGTCTGATCGGGACCTTCCGCTCGCTCGGCAACGTGCCCGCTGACCAGAAGCAGGCGCTGCTCTCGAAGGGCATCTCGGAAGCCATGTACAACACGTTCTTCGGTCTCACGATCGCCGTGCTGTGCATCATCGCCCACCTCTTCTTGACGGCTTACGCCAAGACGATGATCGAGACGGTCGAGCTCCAGGCGATGAAGCTCGAGAATCTCCTCGGTCGTCGCGCCGCCGGCGAGACGAGCGCCATGGACTTCGAGAAGGCCTCCTGAACACGGAACCTCGAGCGATCACCTGCTGTCAGGTGCGCTGAGAACTCTTACATGGCCTTCTACTTCTCCAGACGGAAGATCAAGCCCAAGGAAGAGGCCGAGTCGGGTGAGTTGAACATCATCCCGTACCTCGACATCCTCATGAACTTGATCATCTTCATGCTGCTGTCGATGTCGGGGCTCGCCACGTTCGGCATGCTCAACGTCAACGCTCCGACGTACGGCGGCGGTGGTGGTGGCAACACCGAAGAGAAGCCCCCGCTGACGCTGACGGTGGCCATCGCCAAGACGGGGTTCTTCATCGCGGCGACCGGTGGCGTGCTGCCCGGGCAGACCGAGCCGACGACCCCCGGTGAAGGTGCGCCGACCATCGCGCGCCGCGCCGACGGCACCTATGACTACGACGCGCTCACCGCGAAGATGATGGAGATCAAGACCAACTTCCCGACGGAGAGCAAAGTCATCCTCGCGGCGGAAGCGAACACGGATTACGAGGTGCTGGTCTCGACGATGGACGCCACGCGAGAGACCAAGGACCGCAAGCTGCTCTTCCCCGACGTCACCCTCGCGAGCTTCTGACCATGGCCACCCCGAACCAGGCAGCGGCCCCGGCCAACGAGATGACGGATGAAGACCGTCAGCGCATGCGCTTTCGCAAGGCGATGGGGCGCAAGAAGCGCCGCGATCGCGAAGCCGAAGGCGAGATTCGTGAACTGAACATCACCGCGATGATGGACTTGATGACCATCATCCTCGTGTTCCTCATCAAGTCGTTCAGCGCCTCGTCGATCACCGTGACCGCGTCCGAAGACGTGCGCTTGCCGCTCTCCTCGGCCCGCTCGACGCCCAAGGACACCGTGGCGATCACCATCACCGCCAAGTCGATCATGGTGGGTGACAAGCGCAAGGTCGAGCTGACGAACGCCCTGGTCAAGCCCAGCGATGCGCAGGGCAAGCTGATCATGCCGCTCGACGCCGCGCTGAAGTTCGAGGTCGAGAAGCTCAAGAAGATCGCCGAGCGCAACCCGAGCGCCCCCTTCAACCGCGAAGTCTCGATCATCGGCGACAAGAAGGTGCCCTACGACTTGCTGTCGTCGGTGCTGTATACGGCGGGTCAAAACGAGCTCGAGAACTTCCGCCTCATCATCCTGCAGAAGAACCCGGACTGAACGGCGCGATTGGGTGACCCCTCGCGCGAGGGTGGCACCATGGCGCAGCAGAACGAACCCATCACCGTGATCGGCGCGGGACTCGCAGGCTCGGAGTGCGCGTGGCAGTTGGCGCGCCTCGGCCACCGGGTGGTGCTCCGCGAGCAGAAGCCGGAGAAGAAGTCGCCCGCGCACCAGCTTCCCGGCTTCGCCGAGTTGGTGTGCAGCAACTCGATGCGCTCCGACAACCCGGAGAGCGCCATCGGCCTGCTTCACGCCGAGCTGCGGCGCGTGGGCTCGGTGATCCTCTCGGCCGCCGATCTGCACCGCGTCCCGGCCGGTGACGCGCTGGCCGTGGATCGCGAGCACTTCTCGGCCGAGGTGCAGCAGCGCCTCTCGACGCACCCGAACATCACCGTGGTCGCCGGCGAAGTCACCGAGGTGCCCGCGGGCCTGGTGGTCTTCGCGACGGGGCCGCTGACCTCGCAGGCCCTGACCGACGCGCTGGCGCCCCACGTGGGCGAGAAACTCTATTTCTACGACGCCATCGCGCCCATCGTCGCCGACGAGTCGATCGATCACACCATCGCCTTTCGCCAGTCGCGCTACGGCAAGGGCGGGGGCGACGACTACCTGAACCTCCCCCTGTCGCGAGACGAGTACGCCCGCTTCGTCACCGAGCTGCGCACCGGCGCGAAGGTCACGCCGCACGCCTTCGAAGAACCGAAGTACTTCGAGGGCTGTCTGCCCATCGAAGTGATGGCGGAGCGCGGGGAAGAGACGCTGGCGTTTGGGCCGATGAAGCCGGTGGGGCTGATGGACCCGCGCACCCGGCAGCAGCCGTACGCCGTGGTGCAGTTGCGCATGGAGGACCGCGCCGGCACCGCCTGGAACCTCGTGGGCTTCCAGACGCGGCTCACGTGGCCGGAGCAGAAGCGCATCTTCGCCCTCATCCCCGGGCTCGCGAAGGCCGAGTGGGTGCGCATGGGGCAGATTCACCGCAACACCTTCCTCGACGGCCCGCGGCTCCTCGCGCGCGACTTTTCGCTCAAGAACAGCGAGCGGCTCTTCTTCGCGGGGCAGATCACCGGCGTCGAGGGCTACGTCGAGTCGACGGCCTGCGGCTACCTCACGGCCCTGGCGGTCCACGCGCGGCTGACGGGCACGGCGTTCGCGCCGCCCCCGGGCGAGACCGCGCTCGGCGCCCTGTACCGGCACGTGACGGGCGAGGCGCACCCCGAGGGCTACCGGTACCAGCCGACGAACGTGGTGTTCGCCTTGTTTCCCCCGATCGTCGGGCGCTTCAAGAAGGCCGAGAAGCGCGTCCAATACGCGCGTCGTGCGGTGACGCACTTCGATGCCTGGGCCCCGACGGCGCCGCACCCCGTAGCCCCGATGCCGAGCCCCGCGCCTGCGCGGGCAGAGGCCTGAAATGGAGAGCCGAATCGTGCGCGCGTCCTGCCTGTCGCTGGTGGTCCTGGGTCTGGTGGGTTGCAAGGAAGCCAAGACCTCGAACGGTGACCCCAGGGGGGTCATCGCGCGGGTGAACAAGGAGAAGACCGCCGCCCGGGTGCCGGTGCTCGGAGTGCGCCGCCTCGAGGGCGTAGGCCAGGAACTCCGCGCTTCGCCCGACGGCGAGGTGCTCACGGTGCTCCTCGAGGCCCAGAAGCCGACTACCCAGGGCGTGCCGCCCCCGATGCGCCTGGGGACGCTGTGGGCCGTGCACTCGAAGACCGGGCCCGCGCAGAAGCTGGGCGCCGGGGTGACCAACATGCCGGGGGGCTGGCTGTACACGGCCGACTCGAAGTGGATCCTCTTCTCGGCCTCGTGGGACCCCACGCAGCAGGTGGGGGAGCTCTTCGTGCAAGACGCGAAGAAGCTCGACGCCGAGCGCCAGCGCATCTCGCCCAAGGTGACCTACTACGTGCCCAGCGACGACGGCACGCAGCTCGCGTTCATCGAGGGGGGCGTGCTGCATGCCGGCAAGTTGCCCGGCGGGCCCTTCAAGCAACTCGCGGGCGAGGTCTCGACGGCGGAGTTCTCGGCCGACGGCCGGTACCTGTACTTCAAGCGCCGCTACTCGTCGGCGGGTGGGCTGTACCAGGTCGACCTCCGCGAAGAGCGGCCGCAGCCCCGGCGGCTCATCGACCAGGTGACCGAGTACACGGTGCTCCGCAGCGGCAAGTACGTGGTGGTCAGCGCGCGCGCCACGCCGGCCGATCGCACCTTTCAGCTGCACCTCTTCGAGGTCGAGACGCTCAAGGGGCGCAAGCTCAGCGACGATGCCCACCGCTACCGCGTGAGCCGCGACGGCCGGTACCTCGCGTGGCGCGACAACTCGCCGGGCCCCGAGAAGGGCGAGCTCTCGTTGATGACGCTGCCCGATGGCAAGCCGCGGGTGCTGGGCGCCGCGGTCAACGACTTCGACTTCTCTCCCGACGGCGCGCGCTTCGTGTATCGCGACAACTACACCGAGCTGGGCCTCGGCGGCCGTGACGCGCAGCGCGAAGGGGTGACGCTGGTCGAGCGGGTCGGCGACCTGAACGTGCTCGAGGTGCCCGACGGGGCGCCGAAGCTGCTGGCCCGGCAGTCACCGAACTACAGCTTCGCCCCCGGTGGATCGACCCTGGCGTTCACCGCGCGCATCGAGCGCCCCGAGGTCACGCGGCGGCTCTCCATCCTGCCCGCCGGCGCCACCGAGCCCATCGCGCTCAAGGACTGGCTCTACGAGTACCAGTTCCCCGGCAAGGGTGAGCGCCTCTACTTCCGCTCCGACTGCCTGCGCGAAGGCCGCGCCTGCGATCTCAACTCGGTGCCCTCGAACCCCGAGAAGGGCGTGGTGCCGAAGAAGGAGACCGAGGGGACCTTCGGCTTCCGCTTCAACGCCGAGGGCACGCGGGCGGTGATCGCCTTCGCGCACCTCACCGACCAGACCTTCGACCTCGCGTACCGGAACCTCGAGACCGGGCAGCAGACGACCCTCGACCAGTACGTCGAGTGGCCCGCGGTGATGCTCGCCGACGGCTCGGTGGCCTACCTGGTCAACGAGAAGAACCGCGCGGGCGTCTTCGTCGCGAAGTCGCCCTGAGCGGCGGGGCGGGTAGACTCGCGCGGTGACCCACGTCGACGACTTCTTTCGGCACCTGGAGATCTCCCGCGTGGTCTCCCCGCACACGCTGCGGGCCTACCGCCTGGACCTGAAGGCCTTCAGCGCGTACCTCGAGCCCCAGGGCGTGGCGCTCGAGAAGGCGACGCACCTGCACATTCGTGGGTTCCTGGGCGTGCAGTCGGTGACCCTCGCTGCCAGCTCGCGGGCGCGGCGGCTCGCGGGGCTCAAGTCGTTCTACAAGTTCCTCGCGCGGCGCAAGATCATCGAGGTCAGCCCGGCCCGGCGGGTGAAGACGCCCAAGCTGCCGCAGCGGCTCCCGCGCGCGGTGCCCGTCGACGAGGCGTTCGCGCTGATGGAGGCCCCCGACGCCGAGCGGGTGCTGGGGCTGCGCGACATGGCGATGCTCGAGGTGCTCTACGGCGGCGGCCTGCGCGTCAGCGAGCTGTGCGGCCTCGACGTCGAAGATCTCGACGTGCGCGCGCGCACCGTGCGCGTGCTGGGCAAGGGCAACAAGGAACGCATCTGCCCCCTGCACGAGGGCGCGGTGCAGGCCGTGGGTGACTGGCTCGCGCGCCGCGGCGAGCTGCTGGTCAAGCCCGCGAAGAAGCAGGACCCGCGCGCGCTGTTCCTCAACTTTCGCGGCGGGCGCCTCACCACCCGCTCGGTCGAGCGGCACCTCGACCGCTACGTCACCCAGCTGGGCCTGCAGCGGAAGATGTCGCCCCACGCGCTGCGCCACTCGTTCGCCACGCACCTGCTGGCGGGGGGGGCCGACATCCGCAGCATCCAGGAACTCCTGGGGCACGCCAGCCTGAGCACCACCCAGCGGTATACGGCGGTGTCCTTCGAGCAGCTCCAGTCCGTCTACGACAAGTCGCACCCACGCGCTTGAGGGGCCTGCTCGTTGCCCTGGTCTTGCTCTCGGGCTGCCGGCCCGCCCCCCGTGAATGGACCCTGCACGGCCAGCGGGTGAAGGCCCTCGTCCCGCGCGGGTGGACGGAGCACCTCAACCAGGCCGGGGAGCCGACGCTGGCGCTCACCGACCGGCCCACGCCCTGGGTGTCGCTGCACCTCGACTCCGACGCGGCGCCGACGCCGGCCGAGCGCGTGGCGAACGTGGCCCGCGATCAGCTCGCCGGCGTCGAGCCCACCGCGCGCGCCGACGGGAAGTTCGAGCTCTTCTCGGAAGATCCCGACGGCAAGCGCAGCGGCTGGCTGCTGATGCCCGGCGCGGGAAACCAGGTGCTGATGTGTGCCTGGTCGTTCATCGACGCGGGCGCCCACGAAGCGCAGGCACGCAGCTTCTGTGACTCCGTCGAGCTATTGATCGCCCCGTGACCACCAAGAAGAAGGAAACGCCCTTCAACAACCCGTTCGGCGCCGTGAAGCTCAAGCAGCCGGAGGCGCCAAAGAGCGCGGCCCGGCCGCCGCCGCCGCCGCCGAAGCAGGTCTCGAAGAAGCTCGCGCCGCTCGACGAGGAGTCGGCCCTGTTTCTCGAGGCGGTGGGGCTGGTGGAGCAGGTACGGTCGCCGAAGGCCCGGGTGGGCCCGGCCGCGCCTCCGACCGCCGCGCAGCTCAAGATCCCCAACGAGGAGGCCGAGAGCCTGGCGCGACTGGCGGAGTTGGTGTCGGCGCAGGGCGAGTTCGACATCGCCGACTCCACGGAGTTCATCGAGGCCTCGGTGCAGGGCTTCGACGCGAACGTGATGCGCAAGCTGCGCGCGGGCGACTTCTCGGTCGACGCCAACCTCGATCTCCACGGGCTGACGCGCGACGCCGCGAAGCCGGCCGTCGAGGGTTTCATTCAGAAGGCGCGCATCACCGGGCACCGCTGCGTGCTGATCGTCACCGGGCGGGGGCTGCATTCGGCCGACGAGCTGCCGGTGCTCAAGCAGGGGGTGCAGCAGTGGCTCACCCGGGGCCGCACGGCGAAGCAGGTGCTCGGCTTCTGCTCGGCGCGGCAAAAGGACGGCGGCGCGGGCGCGATCTACGTGCTCCTGCGGCGCTGACCGTCGTTCGGTCAGGAGGGGAAGCCACGGCCGCCGGGCGCTGTTAGAAACGGCGAACATGACGACGATTCTCTGTGTGCGCCGAGATGGGAAGGTCGTGCTGGGTGGCGATGGCCAGGTCACGCTCGACAAGGTGGTGATGAAGGGCAACGCACGCAAGGTGCGGCGCCTCGCCGACGGCTCGGTGATCGCCGGGTTCGCGGGCGGCACCGCCGACGCCTTCACGCTCTTCGAGCGCTTCGAGGCCAAGCTCAAGGAGCACCAGAAGAACCTCGCCCGGGCCGCCGTGGAGCTGGGCAAGGACTGGCGCACCGACCGCTTCCTGCGTCGCCTCGAGGCGCTGCTGGTGGTGGCCGACAAGGAGAAGACCTTCATCCTCTCGGGCGCCGGTGACGTGGTGGAGCCCGATCATGGCATCGCCGCGGTGGGCAGCGGGGGCCCCTTCGCCCTGGCCTCGGCGCGGGCGCTGCTCCAGCACTCGAGCCTCGACGCGAAGCAGATCGTCGAGCAGTCCCTGCAGATCGCCGCGGAGATCTGCATCTACACCAACACCAACTTCTCCTTCGAGGAGCTCTGATGCGCGCGTCGCTCACGCCCCGGGAGATCGTCAGCGAGCTCGATCGCTACATCGTGGGCCAGGCCGCGGCGAAGCGCGCGGTGGCCATCGCCCTGCGCAACCGCTGGCGCCGGCAGAACGCCTCGCCGGAGCTGCGCGAGGACATCACGCCCAAGAACATCATCCTCATCGGGCCCACCGGCGTGGGGAAGACCGAGATCGCAAGGCGGCTGGCGAAGCTGGCGCAGGCGCCGTTCATCAAGGTGGAGGCCTCCAAGTTCACCGAGGTCGGCTACGTCGGCCGGGACGTCGACTCGATGGTGCGCGACCTGGTCGAGGCGGCCATCGCCCTGGTGCGCGACGAAGAGCTGGCGCGGGTCAAGGACCGGGCCCTGGAGCACGCCGAGGATCGACTCCAGGAGCTCATTCGCGGCGGCCTGGGCCGCAACAGCCCCCACCTGGGCGAAGGCGAGCGGGACAAGCTGCGGGCCCAGCTGCGCGCCGGCACGCTGGACGACACCCAGGTCGAGATCGAGGTCCAGGACAGCAACCTGATGTTCATGAAGAACTTCTCGGGCCAGGGCATGGAAGAGGTGGGGGTCAACCTCCAGGACCTCTTCAAGAACATGCCCGGCTTCGGCAACCGCACCCGCAAGCACCGGCTGGGCGCCCCCGATGCCCTCAAGGTGCTGGAGCAGGAAGAGGCCGGCAAGCTCATCGACCAGGACCGGGTCAACCGCGAGGCCGTCAAGCGCGCCGAGAACGACGGCATCATCTTCCTCGACGAGATCGACAAGATCGCCAGCCGTGAAGGGAAGGGCGGCGGCGGGCCCGACGTCTCGCGCGAAGGCGTGCAGCGCGACCTGTTGCCCATCGTCGAAGGCAGCACGGTGAACACCAAGTACGGCCAGGTGAAGACCGACCACGTGCTCTTCATCGCCGCCGGTGCCTTCCACGTCAGCAAGCCGTCCGACCTGATCCCCGAGCTCCAGGGGCGCTTCCCCATTCGCGTCGAACTCGAGGCACTCAAGAGCGAAGACCTGGTGCGCATTCTTCGCGAGCCGAAGAACTCGCTCATCAAGCAGTACGAGGCGCTGCTCGCCACCGAGGGGGTGACGCTGACCTTCACCGACGACGCACTCGAGGAGATCGCCCGCCTCGCCCAGTTGGTCAACGACCGCGCCCAGAACATCGGCGCCCGGCGGCTGCACACCATGCTCGAGCGGTTGCTCGACGAGGTGGCCTTCGCGGCCTCTGAACTGGTCGATAAGCACTGCCGCATCGACGGCGAGGTCGTGCGCAAGAAGCTCGCGGATCTCGTCAAAGATGAGGACCTCTCGCGGTACATACTGTGACAGCCATGACCGAAGGCATCGCCCTGAAGACCGCCGCCCCTGCTGCTCCCTCTGTCCCCACGCACACCGACGAGGTGATCGCGCTGGCCAGGGAGGTCTTGCTCCAGAACTACAAGCAGCAACCCATCGTGCTCGCGCGCGGCGAGGGCAGCTACGTGTGGGACGCCGAGGGTCGCCGCTACCTCGACCTCATCGCCGGCATCGCCACCTGCGCGCTGGGCCACTGCCACCCCGGGGTGATCGCCGCGACGAAGAAGCAGCTCGACACCCTGTGGCACGTGTCGAACGTGTTCTACAGCGAGCCCCAGGTGCAGCTCGCGGCGCGGCTGACGAAGGCCTCTGGGCTCCCCGGGGCGCGCGCGTTCTTCTGCAACTCGGGGGCAGAGGCGAACGAGGCGCTGATCAAGCTCGCCCGGCGCTACCAGCACGAGGTCAAGGGCAACAAGGAACGCTCGGAGATCATCACCTTCGAGGGCGGCTTCCACGGCCGCACCCTGGCCACCGTCACGGCCACCGCGCAGCCGAAGTACCAGGCCGGCTTCGAGCCGCTGCCGCAGGGCTTCAAGTACGCGCAGCTCGGCGATCTCGAGGGGGTCAAGAAGCTCGTGGGGCCGACCACCGCGGCGATCCTCGTCGAGCCCATCCAGGGCGAGGGTGGGGTGAAGCCCGCGCCCGAGGGGTTCCTCAAGGCGCTGCGGGAGCTGTGCGACGCCACCGGGGTGTTGCTGCTCATCGACGAGGTGCAGACCGGCATCGGCCGCACGGGTAAGCCCTTCGCCTTCCAGCACCACGGCGTGACGCCTGACGCCTTCTCGCTGGCCAAGTCGTTGGCCAACGGGCTGCCGATGGGCGCGATGATCTGCAGTGACGAGGTCGGCAAGGCGCTGCCCAGCGGCACCCATGGCTCGACCTTCGGCGGCAACCTGGTGGCCGCGGCGGCCGCGATCGCCACCTGGGACATCGCCACCGCGCCTTCGACCCTGCAAGAGAACGAGGCCAAGGGCGAGTACCTCCGTGGCCTCGCGCTCGAGCTGCAGAAGCGGCACCCGGAGCGCATCAAGGAGGTTCGGGGCCGCGGCATGCTGTTCGGCATCGAGCTCGACCAGGGGGCCGCCGACGTGCTGGCGCGCTGCCGGGCGAACGGTCTCCTCGCCAATCTGGCAGGGGAAAAGACCATTCGTTTCGCCCCTTCCTACTTGGTCACCCGCGAACAACTCGCCGAAGGGCTTGCGATCTTCGAGCGTTCGCTGTGAATTCCGGTCGCCGGTTCAGGGGCGAACGGGGGAACTGATTACCGTGGCGGCAGACGAAAAGGTCGATCTCGAAGAAGGCCGGATGCAGGAGATCCTCGCGCTCGACGCGATGATCTCGAACGGCAACTTCTTTGAATTCCTCGGGGTTCCATCGGGTTCAGCGCCCGACGTGGTGCGCGCGGCGTTCCGAGATGCCTCCCGGAAATTTCATCCCGACCGGTATTACGGGAAGAACCTCGGCAGCTACGGGCCTCGGCTCGATCGCATCTTCAAGCGGCTGGTCGAGGCGAACCAGACGCTCACCGATCCAGAGAAGCGCGAGGCCTACCTCGCGGCGAACCCCTTCGTGCGCGCGGCCGTGCGGAGCGTGACCGGTAGCAACCCCGTCTTCAAGCCCGAGCCGAAGACGGAACTCGAGGAGTCCCGCGACACCGAACGCCGCGACCGCCTCGCCCGGCACCCGTACCTGGCGAAGGTGACCAAGGTGCAGGAGTTCCTGGGGCGGGCCAAGCAGCACATCGAAAAACACGAATACAGTCAGGCCTTTACGGTTCTGAACAACGCCGCCCAGGTCGACCCGGCCCACGCCGAGGTCAAGACGCTGCTGGTCGAGGTTCGAAAGAAGGCCGACCTCAGCCGGTCCGAGTCGAGCTACCAGCACGCGCTCGAAGCCCTCGGCCGCGGCGACAACGACCTGGCCATGCAGGCGCTGCGTTCGGCAGTGAATGCCAACCCGGCCAACCACAAGGCGGCGTTCAAGGCCGCGGTGCTCTTCGAGAAGCAGGCGGCGGACCCCCGGGAGGCCACGTCGTTCGCCCAGAAGGCCGTCGAGGCGGCGCCGACCAACGTCGAATACCGCATGCTCCTGGCCCGGTTGCTGATGGACGCAGGCATGAAGGCCATGGCCAAGAGGCACTTCGACGAGGCGGCCCGGCTCAATCCGGACCACCCCGAGGTCAAAAAACACGGCAAGCGCCTCTGGCCGTTCTAACCTGTCCCCAATGGCAGCAGAGCGTGAGCCCGTCATCGGGATTGACCTGGGCACCACCAACAGTGTCGTCGCCACCGTGCAGTCCGGTTCACCAGTCGTGATCCGGGGGCGCTCGGGGTCCAACCTGCTGCCGTCGGTGGTCGCCTTGTCGAAGACAGGGAAGATGCTGGTGGGGCAGATCGCCAAGAGACAGGCGATCACCAACCCCACCGACACGGTCTACGCGAGCAAGCGGCTCATCGGTCGCAAGTTCAGCGCCGCGCAGACGCAAGACTCGGTGAAGGGCCTGCCGTACACGCTGGAGGTCGGCGAGCACGACGACATCCGTATCAAGCTGGGGGAGAAGCAGTACGCGCTCCCGGAGATCTCCGCGATGGTGCTGCGCGAGCTGAAGCTCGACGCCGAGGCGCACTTCGGTCGCAGCGTGAAGAAGGCGATCATCACCGTGCCCGCGTACTTCAACGACGGGCAGCGCCAGGCCACCAAGGACGCGGGGCGCATCGCCGGCCTCGAGGTGCTGCGCATCATCAACGAGCCCACCGCGGCGGCGCTCGCCTACGGCTTCGGCAAGAACATCAACGGCAAGATTGCCGTCTTCGACCTCGGCGGCGGCACCTTCGACATCTCGGTGATGGAGATCGGCAACGGCGTCTTCGACGTCATCGCCACCGGTGGCGACACCTTCCTGGGCGGCGAAGACTTCGACAACACCGTCATCGAGTGGCTCGCCGGTGACTTCCTGCGCGAGCACAACATCAACCTCAAGCAAGACCGCATGGCGCTGCAGCGCCTGAAGGACGCGGCCGAGAAGGCGAAGATCGAGCTGTCGACGTCGAAGGAGACGCAGGTGAACCTGCCCTTCATCTCGACGCCCGTGGGCGGTGGCTCGGCGCTGCACCTGCAGAAGACGCTGACCCGCGAGAAGCTCGAGGAGCTCACGGCGGCCCTGGTCGCGCGCACCATCACCATGTGCGAGCAGGTGTTGACCGAGGCCCGGGTCAAGCCCGTCGACCTGCGCGAGATGATCCTCGTGGGCGGCATGACTCGCATGCCCCGCGTGCAGGAGGCGGTGAAGCAGTACTTCCGCCGCGACCCTTGCAAGGGCGTGCACCCCGACGAAGTGGTGGCGCTGGGCGCGGCGGTGCAGGCCGAGGCGCTGACCAACGAGGCCTCCGACGTGGTGCTGCTCGACGTGACGCCGCAGTCGCTGGGCGTGGCGATCGCCGGCGGCTACGTGCGGCGCTTGATCCCCAAGAACACCACCGTGCCCACCTCGGTGACCGAGGTCTTCAACACCTCGCGCGACAACCAGACCACCGTGAAGATCATGGTGCTCCAGGGCGAGGCCGACGTCGCGCACCAGAACGAGCTGCTGGGGGAGTTCATCCTCACCGGGCTGCGGCTGGCCAAGCGTGGCGAGGTCGAGATCGACGTGATCTTCGAGATCAACTCCGAGGGCCTGGTGTCCGTCGCGGCGCGCGACAAGGAAACCGGCCAGCAGCAGTCGATCCAGGTCACGGCCAGCGGCGGCCTCACGCAGGACGAGCTCAAGAAGATCCTCGAAGAGCAGGCGGACATGCTGCTCGAGGCGAAGGTCGAGGAAGAGGTCAAGGTCAAGCGGCTGGAGCTCAAGTCGCTGATGAACGAGGTCTCCGAGTTGATGCCGCAGCTCCAGAAGGCCACCCTGGGCAGCGAGTTCGGCCAGGACGCGCTTGCCAAGGCGAAGCAGGCGCTGGAGGTCGCGAAGGCCGCCGGCGAGGCCACCGAGCTCAAGCGCGTGACGGACAGCATCGACACCCTCACGCGGACCGTGAGCCTCTTCAAGGGTGTGCTGCAACGGATCGGTCGCTGACGCATGAGCAAGGATCGCGCAGCCCAACTCGTCGAGGCCGGCATCTGGCTCAAGCTCTCGGGGGACCGGGAGGGCGCGAGGAAGCTCTTCGAGCGTGCGCTCAAGCTCGACCCCCAGAACGAGAAGGCCGCGCAGTTGCTCGCCGGCGCGCCTGCGCCCGGGGAGAGCGAGCTGCCCCCCGCGGAGCCGGTCGCCCCCGCGCCGCCCCAGGCGCCGATGGCCTCGCAGCCCACGCCAATGCCCATGCCCAACCCGTTCGAGCCGCCCGCCAGCAGCCCGAGCGCGAACGATCTCGACTGGGGCATGGCCACCGGCTTCAAGGTCGCCGCGTCGGCCGAGGCGTCGCTGGAGAGTGATTGGGGCCGCATGACCGGCAGCACCACCCCGGCCCCGCCGCCGGTGCCCGTGGCCCCTCCGGCGAAGCAGACCGCCATGCTCTGGAACTCTTCGGGGTCGGGCCTGACGGCGGCGCCGAAGCAGACGCTGCCCGGCTGGGGCATGACGGTGCGGCCCGCGGAGCCCCTGCATGGCTCGGCGATGCCCGAACTGGCGCCGCAGACGATTTCCCTGTCTGGCGCCGCGCCCGCCGAGTCGCCCCCGCGGTCGACCCCGCCGCTGTTCAGCGCGCCGCCGCCGATGCCCGAGCTCCAGCCCCAGACGGTGAACATCGGGGGAGACCCCGGGCCCGAGGTGCCGCCGCCGTCGACGCCGCCGCTGTTCGGTTCGTTCGAGCCCCCGACGCCCGACGTGCGCACGGTGGAGATCGCCGGCGCCGCGCCGTGGGAACCGCCTCCTGCCTCGACGCCCCCGCTGTTCGAGAGCCCGCCGAGCTTCGAGACCCCGCCCTTCATCGAGCCCCCTCGAACCGCGACCGACCCCATGGGCTTCGCCTGGTCGTGGTCGGCCTCCTCGCCGGCGCCCCAGGCCCCGCCCCTCGACGTGCCGCCGCTCGAGACGCCCGAGCCGCCGGCGCCGCGCCCCTCACCGTGGCTGGCGCCGCGGGCCGAGTCGGCCTGGGACGCGAGGAGCAACCCCGGCATCAAGCTCGAGGCCGTGGTGGGCCACGATCGCGCGCTCGACCTCATCTCCTCGGACTCGAAGCTCCAGCCGGGCCCCCAGACGCGCAAGGACGAGATCCGCGCCATCTTGCGCGGCGCGCGGGACTTGCTGGAGCTCGACGATCACACCGGGGCCATGGAGCTGATCCTCAAGGCGCAGCACATCTCGCCTGACGACCCCGACGTGCTGGCGATGCGCGAGCGGAGCGAGAAGACGCTCCTCAACATGTTCGAGTCGAAGCTCGGGAAGCTCGAGACCATTCCCCGGGTGCTGCTCAAGGACGACGAGATCATCTGGCTCAACCTCGACCACCGCGCGGGCTTCGTGCTGGCGCAGATCGACGGCACGGTGAGCTTCGACGACCTCTTCTCGGTGTCGGGCATGTCGCGCATCGACACGGCCCGCATTCTCGCCCAGTTGATCGAAGAGGGCGTGATCAACCGCGGATGATCGCGGTCCACACCGCGCGCACCACCAACTCGTCGCGCTGGTTCTTCGTCTCGGTGGTCACCGCGAGGAAGTCGAGGCTGCGCTTGCTCGAGACGTCGGTGATCACCCCCGTGGTGGTCAGCCGGTCACCGGGGCGCACCACCTCGAAGAACTCGAAGCGCTGTTCCCCGTGCACCAGCCGCAGCAGGTTCACCCCGAGCTCGGGGTCGGTGCAGGCCTTGCCGAAGGGCACGATGGCGAAGGTGACCGCGAAGTTGGGCATGGCGATCACCGCGCCCCACGCAGACTGCTTCGCCGCGGCCTCGTCGTGCAGCAAGGGGTGCAGGCCCTCCGGGGCGCCGGTGGCGGAGAAGCCCGTCGAGGGCACGCCGCCGCCGACCGCGTAGGCGAACTCGCGCATCTTCTCGAGGCCCGCCTCGTAGAAGAAGGGCCCGTAGCTGCGTCCGATGAAGCGCTTGTCGAGCGGCATCAGAGCCTCCCTTCGACGAGCGCGCCCTTGAGCACGTCTTCGCCGCGCTGGTTGGTGGCCTCGATCTCGGCGGTGAGCTTGCCGTTCTCGATGGTGATCACCTTGCCGGTGAAGGTGACCACGTCGAGGGGCGCCACGGGGCGGCTGAAGCGCACCCGCACCCCGCTGACGCGCCCGGGGTCCCCGAGGTAGCGGATGAAGGCGTCGACCGCCCAGCCCAGCGTGCACAGGCCCTGGAGGATCACCCCGCCCAGGCCCGCTTCCTTGCCGACCTGGGGATCGATGTGGATGGGGTTGAAGTCGCCCGACGCGGCTGCGTAGTAGGTCGGCCGATAGGGGTCGCACTCGCGCACCAGCGTGAAGGTGTCTCCGACGGCGTAGGTCTTGGTCATGGGGGCCTCGAGGGATTCAGCGGGCGGGGCGATCGAGCGGGTCGTCGATCTCCTCGGGCCCGGTGTCCTTGCGCGCCTTCCAGGTCTGCAGCGCGAAGTCGATCAGCTTGTCGAGATAGGTCTGCAGCGGCGGGCACCGCACGCCGGTACCGTCGAGCAGCTCGAGGGCCGCGTGGCAGTTGTAGAGCGCGAGGTGGTTGACGTAGTTGACCGCCGCCCGCTGGGGCCGGGCGACCTTCTCGACGCCGGGGATGCGCAGGAACAGGTCGGTGGCCCTGGCGGAGATGCTGAAGCGCGGCAGCTTCTTGTTCGCCCGCTCGGCGATGAGCTCGTAGACCCGCCGCGCGCTCATGGGGTTGGGGTCGACGAGGTGCACCGTCTTTCCCACCGCGGCGGCGTTCTGCGCCAGCGACCAGGTGGCCTGCACCACGAAGTCCACCGGCACCACGTTGAGGGGCGCCACGCCGTTGCCCGGCAGGGGCAGGGGGAGCACCAGCGGCGAGAGCACCAGCAGCATGCCGAGGTAGTAGGGGCCCTCGAAGCGGTCGATCTCCCCGGTGGCCGAGTCACCCACCACGGTCGAGGGGCGAATGATGGTGACCGGCAGGTGGGCCTTGGCCTTCTGCACCAGGCGCTCGGCCTCGTACTTCGTCTCTTCGTAGGCGTTGCGGAACGACTGGCCATGCTCGAGCTCGTCTTCGGCGATCACCCCCAGGCGATCGCCCGA
Source organism: uncultured Archangium sp. (assembly GCA_903905455.1). Lineage (GTDB taxonomy): Bacteria > Myxococcota > Myxococcia > Myxococcales > Myxococcaceae > Archangium_A. The sequence continues at coordinate 52,294 of CAIVGN010000047.1, read as the reverse complement.
GACGTAGCAGGTGCTGAAGTGCACGAAGCGCTCGAGCTTCTTCGCCTCGCGGCCCAGCTCCAGCACGTTGCGCGTACCCTCGACGTTGACGCGCCGGGCGACCTCGCGGGGCATGCCCAGGTAGCTGACCGCCGCGAGGTGAAAGAGGTGCGTCGTCTCGTCGACGAGGCGCTGGTACTCGCGGCCGGCGAGGCCCAGGTGCATGTCGACGATGTCGCCGGACAGCACCTCGAGCTTCGCGCCGCGGATCTCGTCGACGTAGCGCTGCGCCTCCTTGACGAACTTGGGCTGCACCAGCAGCGTGATGTGCCCGTCGGGGTTCTGCTCGGCCAGGTAGCGCACCAGCCGCTTGCCGATGAAGCCGGGGTAACCGGTGACGAAGGCATGGAGGCTCACGGCGCGAAACCCTACTACCGGAGGTGGGAGATCACCTGCTTGACCTGCGCCCGGGTGGCCTCGAGCGGGCCGCCGTTGTCGATGATCCAGGTGGCGAAGGCGCGCTTCTCGTCGATGGGCATCTGCGAGGCGAGCCGCGCCCGGGCCTCGGGCTCGTTCAGTCCGTCGCGGGCCATCAACCGCGCGAGCTGCACCGAGGGCGCGCACCACACGAGGATCACCCCGTCCATGCGCTCCTGCAGCTTGTTCTCGATGAGCAGCGGCGCGTCGTAGAGCGCCACCGCTTCGCCCGCCGCGGCCAGGGCCTGGGTGCGCTCGAGCGCGAGGGCCTGGATGCGGGGGTGGGTCAGGGCGTTCAAGGCGGCGCGCTCGGTGGCGTCACCGAAGATGCGCGCGCCCAGCTTCTTGCGATCGAGCCGGCCGTCGGCGCCGATCACCCCGGGGAACCGGGCGGCGATGTCGGCCAGCGCGGGTTGCCCCGGCTCCACCACCTCCCGCGCCAGCAGGTCGGCGTCGATCACCGGGAGCCCCTCGGCCCGGAACATCGCCGAGACGGTCGACTTACCGGTGGCGATGCCCCCTGTCAGCCCGTAGAGCCGCATGGCCTCGGCGCTTCAGAGCTGCGCGGGGAGGAACGCGAACGAGAGCACCGTCTTGCCGTCTTCCTTGAAGAAGATCGCCAGGCCGAGCTTCGCGTACAGAAAGTAGTCACGCTTCTGCGCCGTCTGCTTGCGCCAGTAGCAGGGCTCGGCGCCGGCGGTGGCCTCGCAGGCCTTGCCGTAGCTGCCCTCGATGGCGGCCATGTCGAGCACCGGCTCGGGGTACACGTCGATGCGCTGCACTTCCCGGGTGGTCTGGTCGCACTTGAACTGGGCCTGCACCGTGCCCTTGATCGCCTGCTGCCCGGTGTAGATGAGCACCTCCTGGCCGCGGGCCGTGGCGCGCCTGGTGGGCTCGCCGAACTTGCCGATCACGTCGAGGCTGCTCGAGCCTCCCGGGAGAATGCCCTGCCAGGGCTTGGCGAATGCCATCAACGGGGCGAGTGTCAGGACCAACGCGAAGCGCGACATGGGCGGGGGGCAATGCTACGCAACTGGCGATGCGTCTGCTGCTTTCTCGTCTCGCCGCCCTCTCGATTGCATGTGGGAGCATGGCCGCCATCGGTCACGACTTCCTCGGCTCCGAGAGCTGCCAGGCCTGCCACCCCGACGCCTACGCGGCCTGGCAGACCAGCGCCCACGCGCGCAGCCGTGACGTGCTCTCGGTGCAGCAGCAAAAGGACATGCGCTGCCTGTCGTGCCACTCGCCCAACCAGGCCGACCAGAAGTCAGCCCACGTCTCGTGCGAGACCTGCCACGGTGGCGGCCAGTATTACTCGGCCAACTACGTGATGAAGGACCCGGAGCTCGCCCGTCTCGTGGGCCTCCTCGACCCCGCCGAAAAGTCGTGCCGCGGGTGCCATGACGGCGCCAGCCCCTCCCTCAAGCCCTTCGACTTCGCCGCCAAGCTCAAGGCCATCGACCACTGGTCGGTGGAGCGCCAGAAGCGCAAGGCCGAGAAGGTCCAGATCCCGCTCCAGCCGGCGCCCAGCGCAGGGCAGCTGGCGAAAGCCCCATGATCAAGGTTCTGTCTGCCGAGTTCGTCACCACCGCGACGAAGCTCGAAGAGTACCCCCGCCAGGCGACCCCCGAGGTGGCCTTCGTCGGCCGCTCGAACGTCGGCAAGTCGTCGATGATCAACGCCCTGGCCCACCGGCGCAAGCTGGTGCGCGTCTCGAACACGCCCGGGCGCACCAAGACCCTCAACTTCTTCGACGTGGCCCTCGAGCACCGGGCCAAGAAGCGCACCCTGCGGCTGTGCGACCTGCCCGGTTACGGCTTCGCCAAGGTCTCCAAGACCGAGCGCATGCACTGGGACACGATGATCAACACCTACCTGGGCAATCGCCACACGCTCAAGGTGGTGGTGACGATCATCGACGGGGAGATCGGCCCGACCCCGGACGACCTCGAGATGCTCGACTTCCTCCAGGACAAGCCGCCCCGCATTCTCGTGGTGGCCACCAAGATGGACCGCCTGAGCAAGTCGGCGCGCAAGCCCATGCTGGAGAAGATCCGCAAGCAGCTCGAGCTGCCGCAGAACTCGCTCATCGGTTTCTCGGCCGTCGAGGGCATCGGTCACGAAGACGTGTGGCGGACGTTGCTCGGCATCGTTGGTTGACGGGGTGTGGGGAGTACCCCGACACTGCCGCCCCATGAAGCACACCCCCTGGTTGGTCCTCGCGGCGCTGCTCTCCATCACGGGGTGCCAGTGCACGTGCGGCAACACCCTCACCATCAGGGGCCAGGACGGCGGCGTCGGCGCGGGTGATGGCGGCCTCGGCGGGGCGGGTGGTGGCTCCCAGGGGGGCGGCACGGGCGCCGGCGGCGGCACGACGCAGTTCGACGCGGGCGACGGGACGACGTTCGAGCCCGTGGGCCCCGGCACGTTCACCCTCGACGGCGGCCTGGGCGGGCAGGGCGACGGCGTCAAGCTCGACCCCAACGGCTTCGTGGTGCTCAACCAGGGATCGGCCGAGTTCTATTTCATGTGGATCGCCAACGACGACCAGGGCTGGGTCTCGAAGTACGACACCCGCACCGGCAAGGAAGTCGGGCGGTACTGGTCGGTGATCCCCAGGGACTGCGCGAACAGCGCCGGGCCTCCGTGCGCGGGCGGCGCGGTGCACGGCATGATGGCCGATCAGAGCTGGCACCCCAGCCGGACGGCCCTCGACCTCAACGGCGACGTCTTCGTGGCCAACCGCGGCATGAGCAAGCAGGGCTCGGTGACGAAGATCGCCAACGACCCCTCGTCCTGCATCGATCGCAACGGCAACGGCACCATCGAGACCAGCCGCGACCTCAACGGCGACGGCAAGATCGACCCGGCGCCGGCGGCGGGCGAAATGATCACCCCTGCCGACATGGCCAACCCCAACACCTACGACGAGTGCGTGCTCTTCACCAAGCCCGTGGGCTCGGCGGTGGCCGGCGACGTCGCGGGGCGGGCGCTCGCGGTGTCCGCGGGCATCGAGGGCACGGCCGGCGACGTGTGGTTGGGCATCTACTTCGAGAAGCGCATGTACAAGCTCAGCTCGGCCAACGGTGAGCTGCTCCCGGTGGCCCCCGGCGGGCTGCCCTACATCCAGATCGGCTTCGGTCCGTACGGCGCGATCGTCGATCGCCTGCAGCGGCTGTGGGTGGTGATGCCCGGCGTCGCGCGCCTGGCGTTGATCGACACGCTCAGCGGCACGCTGCTCTCCGACACCATCGAGAACACGCCCGCCTGCCAGGCCTACGGCATCGCCATCGACGGCCGGAACCGGGTGTGGCTGCCGGGGTGGTCCCTGGGGGCCTACGCGTGCCGCTACGATCACACCACCGGCACCTGGACCAAGTTCGACTTCACCTCGTACCGCAGCCAGACCAACACCGCCTTCGAGTGGGGCCGGGGCATCGCCGCCGACGCCGCGGGCCGCGTGTACATGTCGGGCTACGGTGGCTCGACGGCGCAGCTCATTCGTTTTGACGCCGAGACCGGCGCGGTGATCCCCTTCGGCGCGGCGCAGTTCATCGACATGAGCGACGCGAACACCGGGGGCAGCATCGGCGTGGGCCTCGACGCCGAGGGCAACCCGTGGGTGAACAACTATTCGGGCAACGCCTCCAAGGTCGACCAGAATACGGGCGCCATCACCCGCACCACCCAGCAGGCGGCCGGCCTGTACACGTACTCCGACTTCACCGGCTACCAGCTGCGCAACTTCACCGCGCCGCGCGGCACCTACCGCAAGGACTTCACCGCCTGCGCCGACGACAACGAGTGGCGGCTGCTCACCTGGGACGCGCTCGTGCCTGCGAACACCTCGCTGCAGGTCTACGTGAAGACCGCCACCTCCCTGGCCGAGCTCAACTCGACGTCGGGCACGCGCTACGGCCCCTTCACCACCTCCCCGGTCGACCTGGTGCAGGTGGGGGTGCCGCACACGAAGTACCTGCGCGTGGAGTTCGTCCTGCGCTCGGCCGATGGGCAGACCTCCCCGGTGCTCCGCGGCTTCGACGTGAAGTGGCTGTGCGGCGGGATCAACTAGCGCTCGACATCGTCCCTCGGGCGGGAATAGGCGACAGCCGTGAGTTCCACCCACGAGAAGCGATCGCTGCGCCGTGCGGAGTTGGTGCGCCGCCTCACCGACATGGCCCCCAAGCATCGCCTCGACGCGATGCTCGAGGAGGTCGACGGCAAGGCGCTGGTGCGCTCGCTGCCCGCCGAGGACGTGTACTCGACGATCATCGACGTCGGCCTCGTGGACTCGACGGAGATCGTCCAGCTGGCGACGCCCGAGCAGTTTCGCACCTTCGTCGACCTCGCCGCCTGGCAGCGCGACCGCATCGATCCGCTCGAGGTGCTGCACTGGCTGCGCGCCGCCCGGGGCGAAGACGACGATGACTTCCTGAAGAAGGTGCGCTCGCTCGACCTGGAGGTGCTGGAGCTGCTCTACAAGAAGCTCACCATCATCCACGACCTCGAGGAGAACCCCGACGTCGACACGCAGGGCGTGACGATGGAGATGGCCGAGGGGCGGTACCTGCTCGAGTTCCGCATCGACGGCGTCGACGAGGCCGCGCTGCGCCGGCTCACCTACGATCTCACCACCCACAACCCCTTCGAGCTCTCGCGCTTCCTCGAGGCGGTGCGCTGGGAGGCGTCGACCGAGCTCGAGGAGGCGGCCTACCAGTTCCGCCGCTCGCGCCTCGAAGACCTCGGGTTCCCCCCGCTCGAAGAGTCGGTGAAGGTCTTCGCCTGGGTCGACCCCGAGAAGGTGGGCTCGAAGGGCACGGCGACCAGCGCGCTGACCGTCGCCTCCGGGCACATCGACTACGTGGCCGCGGCCTTCCGCGGGCTCGACGCGGTGGAGCGCCAGAACCTCGAGGGCGAGGTGCGCTACCTCGTCAACTGCGTGCTCGTCGCCGACAACGCCGAGCCGGGCGACCCCATCGCCATCAAGCGGCTCTCGGAGCACGCGCGCGACTACCTCGACCTCGGGCTCGAGCACTACACGGGCGGCAACCCCGACCTCGCCACCGACGTGGTGCGCGAGACGACGCTGCGCGCGCTCTTCCAGTGCGGGTTCTCGTTGACGCTGCGGCTCAAGCGCCAGGCCGAGAAGCTGGCCCACGAAGAAGGCTCACGCTTCGCCGAGACCTGGCTGGCGCTCGACGAAGAGACGGCGACGCTCAACGCGCTGCTGCGCCGTCGCCCCTTGAAGGCGCTCAAGGTGCCGGGCGCCGAGCCGGTGCCGTTCCGTTCGCGCCGGGAGATCGCCGAGGTCGAGCAGATGCTCCAGCGCGTGCGCCAGCAGCGCGCTGTCTTCCAGGCGCTGCTCGGCTCGAGCCCCGCGGAGGTGGTGGCGCGGTTCGGCATCAAGCTCTCGGAGCTCACGCCCCAGCGGCTCTTCGCGGCGGTGGTGGCGCGCGCCGAGGTCGACCCGGTGCTGGACCTCGCGCCGTTCCCCGAGCTCAAGCTCACCGAGCTGTGCTCGCGCATCTTCGGCGACGGCAGCCCCGTGGCGCTGCGGGCCTCGGCCGGCCAGAAGGCGCTCGAGCTGCTGCAGGCGAAGCTCGCCGTGGGCGGTCCCGAGCTCGAGGTGATGGTGCACCGGGTGCTCCTCGGCTTCGCCGCGGAGTTCGGCGCCGCCTGGGTCAAGGACAGCCGGGTGAACCGGGCCTCGGTGATGACCCTGCCCATCTCGGGGCAGCTGGTCATCTGACCGCGGCGCGGGGTTACGCGTCGCGCCCGACGGCCTGGCTCAGCGACGCCAGGCCGGCCTCGCTGACCTTCGTCTCCAGCACGTCGAGGATGTCCTTCACCATCGGGGGGCCCTGGTAGATGAAGCCCGAGTAGACCTGCACCAGCGAAGCCCCGGCGCAGATCTTCTTCCAGGCGTCTTCGCCGTCGAAGATGCCGCCCACGCCGATGATCGGCAGCGCGCCGCCCGCGCGCTGGAACGCGCGCCGCACCACCTCGGTGCTGCGGGCGAACAGCGGCCGCCCGGAGAGCCCGCCGGCTTCTTTCGCGAGCGCGTGGTCCACGGGGCGGGTGAGGGTGGTGTTGGTGCAGATCAGCCCGTCGCTGCCGCAGTCGCGGGCCACGTCGACCACCGCGTCGATGGCCTCGTCGCCGAGATCGGGGGCGATCTTGAGGAACAGCGGGCGGCCCACGACGTGCCGGCGCACCTCGTGCAGGAGCTTCGCGAGCGCCTCGGGTTCCTGCAGCTGCCGCAGTCCCGGGGTGTTCGGCGAGCTCAGGTTGACCACCACGTAGTCGGCGAGCGAGGACAGCGCGTCGGCGCACTTCACGTAGTCCTCGACGGCGGCCTCGAGCGGGGTGTCCTTGTTCTTGCCGATGTTCACGCCCACCGGCGCGGGCCGCCACTCGAGCTCGCGCAGCCGCCCGGCCATGGCCTGCATGCCCTCGTTGTTGAACCCGAAGCGGTTGATCAGCGCCTCGTGCTCCTTGAGCCGGAAGGCGCGGGGCTTGTCGTTGCCCGGCTGGGGCCGCGGGGTGACCGTGCCCACCTCGACCGCGCCGAAGCCCAGCGCGAAGAGCCCGACGATGGCCTCGGCGTTCTTGTCGAGCCCGGCCGCCACGCCGACGGGGTTGGGGAAGTCGAGCCCCGCGACGTGCATGCGCAGCGACGTCCTCTCGGGGATCGCGCGCCGGCGCAGCACCTTCGCCACGCCGGGGGCCGCGTCGAGCAACGACAGCCCCCACATCGCCACCTCGTGCGCCTGCTCCGCGTCGAGACGGAAGAGCAGGGGCCTGAGCACCGAGCGGTACATCGTCACGCGTTCTTGGGGATGAACGAGTACTCGCGCGCCCAGGCCAGCGTCTGGTCGACCTGGTGCGGCGTGAGGATGTTGTTCTGCTCCACGAGCTCGATCTCGCGGCGCATGTCGGTGTTCAGCAGGTACGGGCCGTCGGTGTTGAAGGTGATCTTCACGCCGCGGTCCCAGAAGGTGCGCACGATGTGCTCGAACTCCTTGATGCCCTCCACCGCCTTGGTCTGGAGGTTCGAGGTGGGGCACAGCTCGAGCACCACGTCGCGCTCCTTGAGGAGCTTCATCGCGGACTCGTCGTAGGCCGCGCGGATGCCATGGCCAATGCGGTTGGGCTTGAGCTTCTCGATCACCGCGATGACGCCCTCGGCGCCGGTGCCCTTCGTCTCGCCGGTATGCACGGTGGTGCGCAGCCCCGCCTTGCGCGCGCGGGCGAAGAGATCCTCGTAGTGCGCGACGATCTCGGGCTTGAGCTCGATGGCGTTCGACTCGGTGCCCGCGAGATCGATGCCCAGCACGCCGCGGTGCCGGTACTTGATGGCCTTGTCGACCATGATGCTGTTGAGCTTGCTGTCCCACTCGCGGGCCAGGCAGAAGATCAGGCAGGCCTTCACGCCGTACTCGAGCATCGCGCGGTCCATGCCGCGAATGGCCGCCGCGATGATGTGGTCGAGATCGAGCTCGGAGTGCAGGTTGCGCTTCATGGGGTTGAAGCGGAGCTCGATCTGCGTCACCCGCGAGCTGCGGTATTCCTTGCCGATCACCTCGTAGACCGAGCGCTCGATGGCCGCGGGGGAGCTCTGAATCTTCTCCGTCCACAGGTGCATGATCTTCAAGTAGCTGTCGAGGCTGTCGACCTTGTCGGGCGAGGCGGTGATCAGCTCGACGAACTCGAAGTAGTTCTTCACCGGCAGCTTGAAGCCCTGCTGGTGGGCAATGGACCACAGGATGTGCGGGGCAACGGCGCCACCGACGTGGATGTGCAGGTCGATCAGCTCTCGAGGCATGGCCTTGTGTGCCACATCGTCATTCCCGGGAAAAGCGCCGTGGTGCATGCTCCCATGACGCATGGCAGCGAAGAAAACGAAGCCCGCCCCGAAGGTGAAGCCCACGCAGAAATCGCCCGTGAAGGTCGCGAAGAAGGGCACGCCCCGCGTGCCGCCCATGCACGGCAAGGTGAACCACCCCGAGCTCGACGACGGCGAGAGCGAGGGCGACGAGACCTTCGAGATCTTCAAGTCGTTCGACCGCGACGGGTCGGGGAGCATCGACCGCGGCGAGCTGGCGCGGCTCCTCGAGGCGCTCGGTCAGCCCAACGACGACGACGAGCTGTCCATGGCCCTCGACGTGGTCGACGCCAACGGCTCGGGCCGCATCTCGTGGGCCGAGTTCAAGGCCTGGTGGCTAGACCGGTGACCTGACCAGGGCCAGGGCCGTGCCCGGGACGAAGGTCTCGAGCGCGCCCGGCTCGCGCAGCACGTAGATGGTGAGCCGGGCGTCGGTGACGAGGTCGAGCATGCGCGCGCCCGTGGCCAGCTCGGCCAGCACGCGCCCTCCGTTGGGCTGGACCAGGCGCGTCACGGGCCCCGGTACGACCAGGGTGCCGCGGCGGATCACCGGGGCGATGGGGCGGCTGAGCTCGTCGCCCGAAGATCCCAGCACCCAGTCCATCGAGCCGTCGGGCAGCAGCCGGGTGGCCGACCCGCGGGCGTCGGCGGCGATGACCCCGCCCTCGTACGGCAGCAGGCTGAGCGTGCGGGCGTCGCAGGGCACGGTCTTCTCCCACAGCACCTGGCCGCGCGCGCCGAGGCACACGATGGCGGTGCGGCCGTCGCGGGCTCCGCCCAGCCACGTCTTGCCCCGGGCCGAGACCGGCGCGCTGGGCGTGCCGAGGATCAGCTCCCGCGTCCACACGATCGCCCCGGCCGGCGTGGTGTCACCCCGGGAGAGCGCGTCGCACAGGTAGAGCGCCGAGTGTTCTCCGCGGTTGAGCACGACCAGCGCGCGGTGGCGCACCGCGACCGGGGCCCGGGCGACGGGCAGGCCGGCCTTCACGCGGAACCGCACCTGGCCGTCGCCCGCGTCGACGCCGTAGAGGGTGCCGCCGTCGGTGCCCACCAGCACGCGGTTGCCCACCAGGGAGAAGACGACGCTCTGGGTACGCGGCGGCTCGAAGCGCCACAGTTCCCGGCCGGTCATCGCCGAGAACCCGGCGACGGTGCGGCGGCCCATGGCGCAGACCAACGCTTCCCCCGCGGCCTCGAGCGCCGGGCCCAGGGGGCTGCCGTCGTGATCGCGCAGCCACGCGGCGTTCGGCGCGCGGCCGTCGAAGCCCAGCACCTGTCCGGGCGCGGCGCACACCGCGAAGCCCGCGCCGGAGATGGCGACGCCGCGGTTGGCCAGGTGGCGGAACGCCGTCCCTCCCTGCCGGGTGAAGGCGTGGGCGGCGTGGGGCGAGTGGACGATGATCCACCGCTTCCCCAGGAGGATCCGGCCGCCGTCTTCACCCAGCGCCACCGGCCGACTCCAGCGCGGCTGCAGCGCGACCTTGCGCAGATCGCCGACCGGCGCGAGCGGCATGCCGGGCGTCGCGCGGGGCGGGTTGACGGTGGCCAGCGTGGTGTCGGGCACCGGTTGTCGCAAGGCGGTGAGGCCGTCGGTGCAGCGCACCTGCAGCGCCTCGACGTAGGGGTTCGCGCTGAGCGAGGGGTGCCGCGAGCGCAGCGCCAGGCACAGGTCGAGGCCCGCGAGGAACACGCGATCGGCGGGCACGGGCTGGCCCCCCAGCCTGGCCGAGCCCTCGGTGGCGGCCCGCGCGAGGCCCATCATCGAGAGAAAGGGGAGCCCCGGCGCGGTGGTGCCGTCGGCCAGGGTGAGCTCACCATCGAAGAGCAGGGGAGGCAGCCCGGCGCGGGTCTTCCTCGTCCACGCGAGCGTTCGCCCCTCGTCGTCTCGCAGCGAATAGCCGAGGCCATGGTCGGCGCTACGCACCGCGCTCCAGGGGATCGAGGTGTCGCGCAGCGGCCGCTCTTCGATCACCGCCGAGGTCAGGCGCTTGAGCTTTCGCTCGAGGGCCACCAGCTCGGTCTCGATGCCCTCGCGGTGGGTGCTCACGTCTCGCAGGAACTGCCGCGCGCAGCGCACCGTGGCCTCGACCAGCGAGGGCAGCTCGACGGCGATCGGGGCGCGCACCAGCCGCGGCGGCGCCGAGAGATCGACCACGCTGACCGTCACCTCGTGGCCCCCGGTGCGCCAGAAGCACAGCTCGAGGTGCACGTCTTCGAGCGACACCTGGCCCGCCCGCTCGCCGTCGATGGCCAGGGCGGTGGTGGTCTCGACCAGGGCGCTGATGATGCGCGCCAGCGGCTCATCGTTCGCACCGGGCAGCACGTTGATGCCTTCGAGCTCGAAAGCGAACGCGTCCCGCGGGCCACCGGGCCCCGGGTCTTCGCGCAGCCAGCTGTGACCCACCCGGAACCTGATCATCACACGTTGACACTCACTGTACCGCTGCGTAGCATTCGCGTCTCTGAAAGGACTTCATCGGAAGTCCTTGGATTTACTGGGAAAACCCATGACATTCTACGAAGCGGCGCTCCGCGTCCTCGAGGAAGCGGGAATGCCGCTCCTCTCGACGGACATTACGAAGCGTGCAGTTGAAAAAGGTTTGCTGTCCCACATCGGCAAGACGCCTGAGATTACGATGCTCTCGCGATTGGCCGCGATGGCCAAGCGTCCTCGTGATCGCAAGCTCCAGGTGACGGCGAAAGACACCTTCGCCCTCATCGACTGGATGCTGCCCGAAGACCCTGAGGCGCTGGCCGCCACCGGGATCATCGAGCCCAATCCCGAGGAGGCGCTGCCTCCGTACCGGCCGTCGGAGCGGCACCCCGAGGCCCACGCCGAGTTCCTGCGCAGCATCGGCCGCCAGGGCGACCGGAAGCGTCGCGACGACGACCGGAAGAAGAAGTTCCCGCCGATCGCCGAGGTGGCCTTCGAGGTGTTGCAGGAGGCGGCCACCGCGCTGCCCCCCGGCGAGCTGCTGGCGCGCATCAAGGCGCGCGAGGGCGTGTCCGACGACTGCTCCATCTCGCAGCTCATCGACGGCCTGGCGCTGGACAACCAGAAGCGGGTCGACGAGTCGCGCAAGCCGGCCTTCGCCGCGGCGCGCACCGAGGCCAACGAGCTCCAGCTGTCCGTCGAGCCCCAGGCCGAAGGCGGCCCCACGGCGCTCGAGGTGCAGACGGCGTTCTGCGCCGCCTGCAACCTGCCGTTCGAGAACGGCCGCGTGGTGCTCAAGAGCGAGCGCCGCGCCCAGCAGGCGGCCGCTGCCGCCGCTGCCGCAGCCGAGGCCCCCACCGGGGTCGCCGCGCCTGCCGGCGACGACGTCGCGCTCATCGCGACCGCGCGTCACGCCGGCAAGGACGCGCGCAAGGCCATGGCCCGGGTGCTCCGCAAGAAGCTCGCGGACCTCGACCTCGGCACCTTCGAGAAGGCCTGCGTGCGCATGCTGCACGGCCTCCACTTCCGCGAACTCAAGGTGGCGCGCCGGTCGAAGGACGGCCCGCTCCTCACCGCGCGTCGTCGCGAGGGCAGCCTCGAGATCCGCTACGCGGTGCGCGTGCTCAAGGGCGGCGGCCAGGTCGAGCGCCGCCTGGTGCAGGAGCTCCGTCGAGAGCTGCAGCAGACCGGCGCCAACGTCGGCCTCCTGCTCACGGCTGGCGAAGCCCGCGGTGACGCCCGTAGCGAGTGCACCACCGGCGCGCTGGTGATGATGTGGGCCGGCGACGCGCTGGCCGACAAGTTCTTCGAGGCCAAGGTCGGCGTCTCGGTCACCACGATCGAGCTCTACGACATCGACGAGGCGTTCTTCGCGCAGGCGAAGCTCGACGCCGACGAGGCGACGAAGCGCCGTGAAGATCGCCAGCGTGAGCGCGATCAGCGCGGCCCCGACGCCGGTGACAAGGGCGAGTCGGACGAGGTGCCCGTGGCTCGCGCTTCGGCGCCTGCCGTCGAGGCCAGCGTCGCGGTGACGATGCCCGAGGGCGTGCCGGCCGTGCAGGCCGAAGGCGCTGACGAAGAAGACGACGGTGAAGAGGGTGACGAGGGCGAAGAAGGCGCTGAAGGTGGCTCCGACGCCGCGCCGGGCACCCCGGGTGATGCGGGTGAGGGGAAGCGTCGCCGCCGTCGCCGCCGCCGTCGTCGTCGTGGCGGTGCCCGTCCCGATGGGACTCCCGGTGAAGCCGGCCAGGTTGCTGGTGCCCCCGCTGCCCCCGGAGACGTGAGCGCGGCTCCCGCCTCGGCCTCTGCTCCGGTGCCCAGCGAGGCCCCGGCTGCTCCCGCCCCGGCTCCCGAGCCCGAGCCCGCAGAGCCGTCGGCCCCGCCGACGCCGTCGACCGAGCCGACTTGACCCTTCACCCGCGAGTGCGTGCGTCCTGGTGGGTGGCCGTGCTTTGTGCGGCTGCCTGCACCAGGTCGAACCGTTCGTGGGTCGACCGGGTCGAGGTTGATGCCTTCGAGGGCGGGGAAGTCATCTCGCTCTCGGAGGAGCAGCTCCACGCGCAGTTGGTGGCGAAGCTGGAGGCTGCGAAGTTCCTGGTCGCGTCTGACGGCAAGAAGCCGCCTGCCGACGCGAAGCCCTGGCGGGTGAAGCTGGGGGCCGGGCTCACCGAGCCAGACATCGAGCACCACACCGCGTTCGTCGCGGTGGTGCTCGAGGTGCGGCACACCGGCGATGCCGAGCCGTTCTCGCTCGACAGCCGCCGGCAGGTGAAGGCGCCCCAGGCCAACGAGGTCGAGTCGATGCAGAACGCGATTCGCGACGCGCTCGACGAGGCTCTCGGACTGGTGGTGCGTGAATCGGCTGCGTTGATCTCGCTCGACGGCGCCAACGACGTGACCCTGGTCGGGAAGCTGAAGGACGCCGACCCGGCGGTGCGCGACGCCAGCGTTCGGCTCTTGGTGCGCCGCCAGCACAAGGCCGCGTTGCCGGTGCTGCTCGGGCGGCTCACGGGCGACGATCTCAACGCGCTGCGCGGGGCGATCGGCCTGCTGGTCGAGCTGCGGGCCCCCGAAGCCGTCAACCCGCTGGTCGAGGCCGCGAGCCAGCGCGGGCTCGAGTTTCAGCGCGAGGTCGTCTTCGCCATCGGTGCCATCGGCGGCGACGACGCCGAGGCGTACCTCGATCTCGTCGTGTCCGGTCACGAAGACCCCCTGGTCCGCGCGAGCGCCGAGCAGGCCCTCGCCGAGCTCAGAGCCCGCAAGTCGAAGCAAAAGTCCCCTCAAGGAGAACCCCGATGAAGCGCATCTTCCTCTGCGGCCTGATGGCCCTCGCCGCGTGCACCACCGCGACGAAGACGACCCAGCCCACCAAGCCGCAGCCCACCGCCGGCGACTTCTACCCCCTGGCCGTGGGCACCTCGTGGACCTACGAGGTCAAGCTGCTGGGCGAGAGCCGCACCATCGACGTGAGCATGCTGCGCAAGAACGGGGAGGGCTTCGTGGAGGACTCCACGGGCGCGCAGTTCCTCGTCGACTCGTTCGGGGTGCGCGACCAGAAGCGCTACCTGCTGCGCAACCCCATCGCCGCGGGGACCAGGTGGACCAACGTGGTCTCGGTGTCGTCCATCGAGAACTACGAGATCGTCGCCGCCAACCAGCCCTGCGACGCCCCCGGCGGTTCGTGGCAGGGGTGCGTGGTGGTCGAGAGCCGCAACCGGGTGGAGGAGGGCACTTCGCTGGTCAACGAGATGACCTTCGCGCCCGGTGTAGGCATCGTGCGCCTCTCCACGGTGCTCGAGTCGAACGGCAAGCAGATCCCCCAGTCGACGCTGGCGCTGCTCAAGTTCGGCCCGCCGAAGGGGTGAGCGGCTTGAACGCGGGGTGGGCGGGAACTACCGTCTGCCCCGTGGATGACGCCGAGCTCTCGAACGAAGAGATGATCCTCGCCTTCCTCGCGGAGGGGGGCGACGACTACGTGTCCGGCGCGGCGCTCTCGGACAAGCTGGGGCTCTCGCGCACCGCCGTGTGGAAGCACGTCGAGCAGCTGCGAAAGATGGGCTACCGCATCGAGGCGCAGTCGGCCCGCGGGTACCGCCTGCAAGAGGTCCCGGACCGCCTCACCGCGCTCGAGGTGGGCCCGCTGCTGGCCACGCGCGACCTGGGCCGCACGCTCCACCACTACGAGAGCCTGGAATCGACCAATGCCAAGGCCTTCGAGCTCGCTCACGAGGGGGGCTCGCATGGCGAGGTGATCGTCACCGAGCACCAGACGAAGGGGAAGGGGCGCCGGGGTCGCACCTGGGTGTCGCCCCCGGGCAAGGCGTTGACCATGAGCGTCATCTTGCGCCCGGAGATCGCGCCCTCGCGGGCCCCCGAGCTGACCCTGGTGGCGGCCGTGGCGCTCGCCGAGACGCTGCGGGATTCGGGCGTCGAGGCCACCATCAAGTGGCCCAACGACGTGCAGATCGGCGGGCTGAAGGTGGCCGGCATTCTCACCGAGCTGTCGGCCGACGTGGAGCGGGTGCACTTCATCGTGCTGGGCGTCGGCGTGAACCTGAACGTGGACGTGGCCGAGTTCCCACCCGAGATCGCGGAGATCGCCACCTCGGTTTCCGCGGCGCGCAAGAGCCCGGTGCACCGCGCGCTGTTCGCCGCGGCCCTGCTGGCCAAGCTCGAGCAGTGGCTCGACACCTGGACCGAAGAGGGCTTCGAGCCGGTGCGCTCGGCCTGGCGCGCGCTGGCCTCGACGCTGGGGCAGGAGGTGCTGGTGCGCAGCGAACAACGCGAACTGCGCGGGGTGGCCGAAGACATCGACTCCACCGGCGCGCTGCTGCTCCGGGTGGGAGAGCGCATCGAGCGGGTCTTGTCGGGTGACGTCGAGCAGGTGCGAACCCGGAAGTCGTAACCGGGGGCGCGGGGGCGGCGCTAACATCGGCCCCATGCTGCTCGCCATCGACGTCGGCAACACCAACACCGTGCTCGGGGTCTACGACGGAAAGGTCCTCAAGGCGCACTGGCGCATCGAGACCACCGCCCGTCGCACCTTCGACGAGTACGGCATCCTCGCGCTCCAGCTCTTCGCCCACGCCCGGCTCGACCCCTCGAAGGTGACGGCCGTCGCCGTGTCCAGCGTCGTGCCCACGCTGCAGTTCAACCTCGAGAAGATGAGCGAGCGGTACTTCAACGCCAAGCCGATGTTCGTCGGCCCCGGCGTGAAGACGGGCATGCCCATTCTCTACGACAACCCCCGGGAGGTCGGCGCCGACCGGGTGGTCAACGCGGTGGCGGCCTACGAGCGGCACAAGGGCGCGCTGATCGTCGTCGACTTCGGCACGGCCACCACCTTCGACGTGGTGACCGCCAAGGGTGAGTACGCCGGCGGGGCGATCACCCCGGGCATCACCGTGGCGATGGACGCGCTGACCCGCAACGCCTCCAAGCTGCCCCGGGTGGAGTTTGCCCGGCCGCCGCACGTCATCGGCAAGAACACCGTGCACTCGATGCAGTCGGGCCTGGTGTTCGGCTACGTGGCGCTGGTCGACGGCATCTGCGACCGCATGAAGAAGGAGATCGGCGCGCCGGCCCGGGTGATCGCCACCGGCGGGCTGGCCCCGTTGATCGCCAGCGAGTCGAAGGCCATCGAAGAGGTCGACGAGTTCCTCACCCTCGAGGGGCTGCGCATCATTCACGAGAGGAACCAGTCATGACCGAGTCGTTCGACCCCGCGCAGGTCTGCCCCATCACGGCCGACTTCCTGCCGGAGAACATGAAGAAGCACGTCGACCCGAAGGCCCCGGTTCCCCTGCGGATGATGGCGGCCAAGGCCTTCATCCCGCTCAACCCGGCCGACATGCTCAGCGTGCTGTTCATCCTCTCGTACGATCCCGAGGCGAGCGTTCGTGAGCAGGTGCTCAAGACCGCCAGCGCCCTGCAGGACCGCACCGCGTCTTCGGGCTTTCGCGACGAGGAGGTACACCCGCCGGTGCTGGGTTGGTTCACGCGGCTGTACGCGAACAACGATGTCTACGCCGAGATGCTGGTGCTCAACGGCGCCACGCCCGACGACGCCATCGCGGCCATCGCCGAGAACTGCAGCAAGCGCACCGCCGAGGTCATCGGCCAAAACCAACTGCGCATCCTCCGGCACGACGGCATCTTGCGCAGCCTCTCGCGCAACCCCAACGCCGTGGGCGCGCTGATCGACGGCATCTGCGACTTCGCGGTTCGCAGCGGGCTGATCCTCGACGACGTGCCCCAGATGATGGAGGCGAAGGTGCGCCTCTTCGGGCCCCAGGCGGCCACCCAGCCTCCGCCCCAGCAGGGCCCGACGGCCGACCAGTTGATGCAGGAGTTCGGCATGCCCGACGCCGCGGAGGCCGACGAGGCCGCTCCGCCGATGGAGGAGACCAAGAAGCTCTCGTTGAGCAAGCGCATCATGTCGATGAACGTGTCCGAGAAGATCAAGCTCGCGACCAAGGGCAACAAGGAGGCGCGGGGCATCTTGATCCGCGACTCGAACAAGCTGGTCTCGGTGGCCGTCATTCGCAGCCCGCGCATCACCGACGGCGAGGTGCTCACCCAGGCCCAGAGCAAGACCTGCATCGACGACGTGCTGCGGGTGATCTATTCCAACCGCGAGTGGCTGCGGAAGTACGCCATCAAGCTGGCCCTGGTGAAGAACCCCAAGGTGCCGCAGGGCGTGTCCATGCGCCTGATGACGACCCTCCACGAGCACGACGTGAAGGGCCTGGCCAAGGACAAGAACGTTCCGGGCAGCGTGCAGATGCTGGCCAAGAAGCAGATGGAGAAGAAGGCCGCGCCGAAGCGCGACGACGACAAGTAAGGCTCAGGCCTCGGCGAGCTCGTCGAGGTCGAGGTCCTCGCCCTCGCCGGACGACTCGGCGAGGGTGTCCATGGCCTGCTGCAGGGAGCTGCGCAGGCGCTCGATCTGGTCCTGGTGGGCCTTGAGGCGCGACTGGGCGCGCGCGGCCTTCTCTTCGGCGTGGGTGCTGGCCGATTCGACGTCGGCCAACCGCTGGCGCAGGGTGCTGATCTCGTCGGCGAAGCTGGTGGCCTGCGAGCTGAGCTGGGTGCGGGCGGAGTCGAGGTCGATCTGGGCCTGCTCGAGCTGCGAGCGGACCTCGTCTGCTTCGCGCGAGCGCTCGTCGAGCTGGGACTTGATGGCCTCGATCTCGCCCCGGGCCTCGGCGAGGTCCGACTCGGCGGCCTGGCGGGCCGTCTCCGATTCCTGCTGGCTGGCCTTGAGCCCGTCAGACTGGCCGTCGAGCTCGGCGACGCGCTGCTGGAGCCCGTCGAAGTCACCCTGCAACGTCTGGAGCCGGGCCGAGGCGGAGCGCGCCTCTTCCTTGGACGAGAGCAGCTGCTGGTCGACCTTCTTGCGCTCGGCGGCGAGCTGGTCGCCCTTGGCCTGGAGCGTCTTGATCTGTGCGTCCTTCTTGGCGATCTCGCCGCTCGACTCCGAGATCTGCTGCTCGATCGAGTTCTCCTTCTCGTGGAGCTCGAGGATCTCCTGTTCCTTGGCGTTGAGCTCGTTCTTGAGGCGGAGGATCTCCTTGTCCTTCTTCGTGCCGGCGTCGCGCAGCGCGAAGACCTCCTTGTTGTCGGCCTTGCCCGGCGAGGCACGCGCGGTCTCGAGCTCGGTGCTCTTCGACTCGAGCTCACCTTCGAGCTCGCGCACCTTGGCCTCGAGCTCCTCGCTGCGGCCACGCGATTCTTCGAGGGCGCCGGTCAGCTCGGTCACCTTCGAGCGCAGCTCGCTGCTGTCGGCGATGGACGGCGAGGACTGGAAGGTCTTGACCGGGGCGGGGAGGGTGGAGGCCGGGGTGGGGGGCAGGAAGCCCACCACGGTCTTCTCGACGGGGTAGTCCGACTCGGACTGCTCGAGGTCGAGGTCGGGGGTCGAGAGGCTGATCTCTTCCTCGACCGGGGGCGGCTCCGAGGGCTTCTCGTCGAACATCGAGTCCACCATCGCCATGTCGGCTTCCGAGTTGGCGATCTCCTCGAGCGGGGCGTCGAGGGCGATCTCGCTGCTGTCTTCCTCGAGCAGGGAGCCCGCGTCGAAGCTCTCCTCGACGGGCGGGGAGAACTCGGGGAAGCCGATCATTCTGCCGATGCCCTCGACGAGCGCGCTCGCGGCGAGCGGCTTGCCCAGGTATTCCTCGGCGCGGGTCTTGAGCTTCTGGTGCTGCGCGAAGCCCTTGGGGTCGCCGATGATCAACACCGGCACGCCCTTCAGGTCGTCGTCGCTCTTGAGCTTCTTGCAGATGATGTAGCCGTTCTGGCCCGCGTCGAGATCGACGGCGAGCACGACGACGCCGGGCTTCTTCCTCCGGATGAGCTCGGGGGCGCCTTTCCCGTCGGTGGTCTCGTCAACTTCGAAGCCTCGGCCCTGCAGCGCCTCGCGGAGGTCCTTCATCAACACGAGGTCTTTCTCGACGATCAGCACTGAATTCGACATGGGTGTGGCGGAGGCTAGTTGGCGCATCACAGGGGGTCAACGAAACGCCAACCCCCGCGCTCAGTGCTGAAAGGACGCGGGCCGCACGTCGAGCGTGGTCGGCTGGGGCGGCAGTGACTCGGACGGGGCCGGCTGGCTGCCGGGCACGAGGCCGCGGATGTCCTGCTCGTCGAGATCGGTGACCAGCTGGTAGACCACGTCGCCCTCGCGCCAGCTGACGACGTTGTAGCCGTTGCTGGTGGCCATGGCGGGCTCGGTGCCCACGTCGACGTCGTGATCGTCGCCGTAGACGAAGAGGCCCATCTGCCGGGGCGCGTCGTAGCGGATGTAGGCGGCGGGCTTGTCGCGAACCTGGAGCAGCCGGGCCCCGGTGGCCCGAGCGTTGGGGAACCGGGGCACGCTCACGCGGTAGTCGACCTTGCCGCCGAACCAGCGCTCGATGGCCTCCGGCGACTGCTCGATCTCCAGCGGGAACTGGCGCGCGTGGCGCATGGCCGCGTCTTGCTCGTACAGGCGGCGTTGGTGGCTGCGGTAGGCCTGGTGCCCCACGACCATCGCCAGGGTGACCCCGGCGGCCATCGCGGTGAGCTGCTGCAGGCGCCCGCGCCGTTGACGCTCGCTGTCGGTGCGCAGCGAGGCCAGCAGCTTGAGCTTGAAGTCCTCAGGGGCGACGGGGGCGGCGGCCTTCGCCGCGGCGCGGATCATCGAGAGGTTGTGCCGCTCGACCTCGACGTTCCGGGGACAGGTGGGGCAGCTGGCGAGGTGGGCCTCGAATTCGACGCGCGCCCCCGCCGGCAGTTCGCCGTCGAGGTACGGGGTCAGCTCGGTTTCGAGGTCGCGACAGTTCATGGGTGCCTGACGCCACAACACGTCTTCAGGCGAGCTTCTTCCTCTCGCGGAAGGCGTTCAAGTCGATTGCCGGGGAGGCCGGCAATTCTTCGCGGGCCAGGAGCACCTTCTGCAGTTGCTTGCGGCCGCGGAACAGCCGGCTCATCACCGTACCCACGGGGATGTCGAGGATCTCCGCGATCTCCTTGTACGAGAACTCCTGGAGGTCAGCGAGGATCACCACCATGCGGAAGTCGATGGACAGGCCGTCGATGGCCTTGATCACGTCTTCGCTCATCAGCCGGTCGACGAGGTGGGCCTCGGGGTTCTGGGTCTGCTCGGTCAGCTCCGAAGAAAAGAAGCGGGCCTCGACCGACTGGCGCTCCGACTCGTCCTGCAGGCTGCGCTCGCGGGTGTTGCGGCGGTAGCTGTTGATGAAGGTGTTGGTGAGGATCTTGAAGATCCACGCGCGGAAGTTGGTGCCCTTCTCGAACTTCTCGAAGAAGCGCCAGGCCCGCATCACGGTGTCCTGCACGAGATCTTGCGCGTTGCCCTCGTGGCGCGTGAGCCGGAGCGCCGAGGCGTAGAGCGGGTCGAGCCACGGCGCCAGCAGGGCTTCGAACTGGGTCCGGTGCTGCGTGCTGCGCGAAAGACCAAACATCATGAACTCCCTCTCGTGACCCGAACCGCGCCAACGCGCGCCGGGGGGTGCGCATTCCGAAAAGGGGAGCGAGGCCGGCCCGCCACCCCCGGGCACCACACGAGCATGGCCCGTGCCGATTGCCTGGGCGCGTCAAGCAAGCGAATTCAGGTCATCCAGGGCCCGCGAAGTGCGAAGCCCGTGACACAGCAGCAGGGAGCTGCGCCACGGGCCGCGTCAATCTGACACTGCGGGCGGCGCGGTTACTTGCGCTTGCCCTGGCCACCCTTGCCATGGAGCGCGTCGAGGATGGGGAGGTAGTCGTAGCCGAGGTCGCGGGCGACGGCCTCGTAGGTGACGTGGCCTCCGAAGGTGTTCAGGCCGCGGGCGAGGGCGGCGTCAGACTTGATGGCCGCGGCCAGGCCCAGGTCGGCGATCTTCCGTCCGTACGGGCGGGTGGCGTTGGTCAGGGCGAAGGTCGAGGTCATGGGCACGGCGCCGGGCATGTTGGCCACGCCGTAGTGAATGACGCCGGAGACCTCGTAGGTCGGGTTGTCGTGGGTGGTGGCCTTGATGGTCTCGATGCAGCCGCCCTGGTCGACGGCGACGTCGACGACGACGGAGCCCTTCGACATCTCCTTGATCAGCTCCCTGGACACGAGCTTGGGGGCCTTGGCGCCGGGGATGAGCACCGCGCCGACGACGAGGTCGGCCTCGCGCACGCACGCGGCGATGTTCAGCGAGTCGCTCATCAGGGTCTTGAGGCGGCCCTGGAAGATGTCGTCGAGGTAGGTGAGGCGGTCGAGGTTGACGTCGAGGATGGTGACGTCAGCGCCCATGCCCACGGCTACCTTCGCCGCGCAGGTGCCGACGACGCCGCCGCCGAGGATGGTGACCCTGGAGTTGCGCACGCCGGGCACGCCGCCCAGCAAGATGCCCTTGCCGCCGTGGGCCTTCTCGAGCGACGTCGCCCCGACCTGGATCGCCATCTTCCCGGCGACCTCGGACATGGGCTTGAGCAGCGGCAGCGAGCCGTCTTCCGGCTGAATGGTCTCGTAGGCCACGGCCGCGATCTTCCTGGCCAGCAGCACCTTCGCCAGCTCGGGCACCGCCGCGAGGTGGAAGTAGGTGTAGATGATCTGCCCCGGCTGCATGCGCTTGTACTCGGGCTCGATGGGCTCCTTGACCTTGACGATCATCTCGGCGCGCTTCCACAGCTCGTCGGCGCCCTTGACGATCTTCGCCCCGACCTTCTCGTAGTCGGCGTCGGTGATGCCCGCGCCCTCGCCGGCCCCCTTTTCGACGAGCACCTGGTGCTGGGCGTCGATGTAGGCCTTGGCAATGGCCGGGGTCATGCCCACGCGGTACTCGCGCGTCTTGATTTCTTTCGGAACGCCAACGATCACGGAGAACTCCAGTTTTTTTGGGGGGGCGAAAAGCGCGGACACCTTGCGCCGCAACCGCTTGAATTCGCAAAAGAAAACCGCCGCACCCGGCAACTGCGGATGCGGCGGTTTCAGCGGTCCCGGCGGGATTCGAACCCACGACCCCTGGCTTCGGAGGCCAGTACTCTATCCAGCTGAGCTACGAGACCATTCGCTGCGACGGCGACCCCATATACACCACCTGCAGACCAATGTCCTGACCGAAACCATGCCTGTCGACAGCCAATCGGTAGAGTGCCCGCGATGACGAACCAAGAAGGTCGGATGCTGGGCCGGTACCAGCTCCTGTTCATGCTCGGGCAGGGGGGCATGGGGGAGGTGCACCTGGCGCGCCTCACCGGGGCGGCGGGGTTCGAGAAGCTGTGCATCGTCAAGACGGTGCTGCCGAACCTGATGGGCGACCCGAACTTCATCGATCGCTTCCACCACGAGGCCCGGGTGCTGGTGCAGTTGACGCACTCGAGCATCGCGCAGGTCTACGACATGGGGGAGACCGATGGCGTGCTGTACATGGCCATCGAGTACGTGCCGGGCGTCGATCTCTCGCGGGTGGAGACGCGGGTCGAGCGGCAGCGCGCGGTGATGCCCATCGCCATGGCGGTGTTCATTGCCCAGAAGATGAACGAGGCGCTGGGCTACGCGCACCGCAAGGTGGGCGCCGACGGCATGCCCCTGGGCATCGTGCACCGCGACGTCTCGCCGCAGAACGTGATGGTCTCGTACGAGGGCGAGGTGAAGGTGATCGACTTCGGCCTCGCCAAGAGCACGGCGCGCTCGAAGCAGACCCTGCCTTCCACGGTGATGGGCAAGCTGGGCTACATGTCGCCGGAGCAGGCGCTGGCCAAGCAGGTCGATCACCGCTCGGACATCTTCTCGTCGGGCATCGTGGTGTGGGAGATGCTCGCCGGCCGGTCGATGTACGCGGGCGGCACGATGAGCGAGATGGTGGCCCAGATGGCGGTGGCCGAGGTGCCGTCGCTGATCTCGGTGCGGCCGGACATCTCGCCGATGCTCGACCAGATCGTGATGCGGGCGCTCGCCAAGGAGCCCTCGGCCCGGTACCAGCGCGCCGACGACTTCGCCCGCGCGCTCAACGAGCTGGCGGTGCGCGAGCAACTGACGGTCGGCGCCGAAGACGTGGGCAACTACGTGCGCGCCATGTGCCCCGAGGAGTTCGCGGCCGAGCGGCAGCTGCAGTCGAAGCTCTCGCTGATGCGCCGCAAGGGCGTGGCCGAGGCGGCCCCGGCGGAGGAGCCCGAGTTCGAGGGGACCTTCATGCGGCCCTCGCAGTCGGCGCAGCCCCCGAAGCAGACCGCCTCGGGCCAGGCGATGACCGCGGCGCAGCGCGCGATGTCGGTGGCGCAGCCCGCGCCGCCGGAAGCCGCGCCGCCCCCGCGCGCGAAGTCGCTGGCCCCGAAGGCGAAGTCGGTGGCCGCGCTGCCGCCCCCGGAAGACGACCTGCCGGAGGCCATCGCCGCGCCGAAGAGCCGGACCCCGTTGATCATCGTCGGGCTGCTCGCCTTCATCGCGCTCGCCGGCGGCGCGGCGTTCATCCTGGGCCCGAAGGACGACCCGGCTCCGAAGAAGGAGCCCGTGGTGGCCGCCGTGAGGGATCCCGAGCCCGCGCCCGTGAAGGAGCCGGCCCAGGACCCCGAGCCTCAGAAGGCTCCCGACCCGGAGCCGGTGAAGGTCGCCGAGCCCGTGGTCATCGATCACCTCACCATCGACGGCAAGGTGTGGAAGGTGCTCCGCAAGGATGGCGAAGACCTGATGCTCCTCGAGAAGAAGGACAAGGTGTCCGAGGGCGATCGCTTCAACCTGGTGGGCGAGCCCGGGGCCGACGGCCAGCGGCCGGTGTACGGCCACGCCGCGGTGATGGGCGTCAAGGGCTCGCTGGCCACGCTGATCTTCGACGAAGACGCCAAGCTCCCGGAGAAGGTCTACGCGGCGAAGGACGTCGCGGCGAAGAAGGCGACCCCGGTGGCCGTGGCGCCGAGGACCCCGGTGGCGAAGGTGGCAGACCCTGCGCGGGTGGCCGACCCCGAGCCCGTCAAGGTGGTGGAGCCGGTGAAGGCCGTCGAGCCCGTGCGGCCGGTGGAGCCGGCGAGGCCCGCGGTGACGCAGCTCTTCGGCTCGGTGCAGCTCTCGGTGCCCAACTCCACGGGCCGGCGACAGGTGGTGCTGCGCAACCAGAACCAGTTCAGCCTCAGCAACTGCGAGGTGCGCCTGCCCAGCAACGTGGTCACCCGGCTGGGCACGCGGACGCTCCTGGCCAACGAGGAGCTGAAGCTGCCGTTCACCGCGTTCCGCTCGGACCCGCGGGCCTCGGACCCACAATTCAAGGCTGACTGGGCCGCGGTGTATTGCCGCGAGGGCACGGGCTACTGGAAGACGACCTACGACCGTCGTTGATCAGTGGCTCAGGCCGACCTTCTCGCGCAGGGCGGCGATGGTGCGTTGAATCGCCGGCGCGTCCGAAGGGCGGCCGGCCAGCACGCGCTCGAGATCGGTCACGGCGGCGCCGAAAGCGCCCAGGCGCACCAGCAGCTCCGCGCGGGCGCGCAGCTCCGCGGGGTGCTGGGGGCGCAGCTCGAGCTGCAGGTCGATGACGCGCAGCGCCTGATCGGTGAGGCCGCGACGCAGGTACGAGCCGCGCAGGTTGTTGAGCATGCGCACGCAGATCGCCTCCACCGATGCGGGGCGGAGGTCTTCGTCGGACCACTTCGGGTCGCGCGCGATGACGCGGCCGCCGTTGAAGGGGTCGATGAAGGCCTGGTGGTGGCGCACCATGAAGTGCCCGGGCAGCGCGAGGCCGTCGAACTGCACGCCGGCGCGCCAGCCGACCTCCAGGTAGACCACCGACAACAGGATGGGGAGGCCACGGCGGCGCTCGAGCACCACGTCGAGGCAGCTGTTGCGCGGGTCGTCGTAGGTCTCGGCGTCGCCGCGAAAGCCCTCTTCGGCCAGCACGTCGAGCACCGCCTCGAGGCGAGACCCGGGGATCGCGCGGGCGCGGGCGGCGAGCGCGTCGAGCTGCGCGAGGGCAGGGCCGGGGTCGAGATCGGGGTGGTGCACGCGGGCGATGGCGAGCGCGGCGAGATCGAGGCGCTGGGGAGACATGGCCAGCGCCGCGTGGAGTTGCTGCTTGCCGGGAGGCCGCCCGAGCTCGTACCCGGGCGTCACTTTTGGGCGATGTCCCACTTGAGGCGCTTCCACGTGGCGCGGAAGGCGGCTTCGTCGGCGGGCGCGGCCTTGCCGGCCTTCTCGTTGCCGTCGAGGAAGAGCACGAAGTCGAGCTGCGGGTTCTTGCTCTGGCTCTCGGCGTCGAAGCGCTTCACGTACTCGTTGGCGGGCAGGGTGCGGCGGCCGGCGACGTCGACCAGGTCGATGCTCACCCCGCGGGAATCGGCGCCGGGGAGGTACGACTTGTAGACCAGCTCGGTGCACACCAGCGTGGTGTCGCTGAAGAAGTCGAAGTCGAAGTCGTAGGGGCGGCCCTGGTAGTTGAAGGCGCGTTCGATGGCGCGGGCCTTGTCGAGCTTCGTGAGCCGGGGCCGCAGCGCGCCGAGGTAGTCGACGCCGAACGCGTGCTCCACGGCGGTGAAGCTCACGCCCTCGGAGATCGACTCGATGACGCGGATGGGCGCGTGGCCCTGGAAGTCGGCGCCCTCGGCGTAGGCCTTCCACTTCGCGGGGTAGCGCCGGGCGAGCAGCGCACTGAAGGTCGCGGCCTTCTCGAGCTGGCCCTGCACCCACTTGAGGACCTCGGGGTCGGCGTCGAAGGCCTTGCCCAGATCGGCCGCGGTGCCGACGTAGAGCTCGGCGTGGGGCCAGAAGCCGGGCAGGCCGATGTTCGAGAGGAACCAGTTCTGGCGGCTGACGATGATGTCGCCGGGCTGCAGCTTCGGCAGCACCAGGGTGTCGATGTCGTCGCGGGTGATGAAGGGCTTGCCGAGGCGGGCGACCTTGGTGTCCCCCATCCACTCCGCGAAGGTCTTCTGGGCGGGGAAGAGGGTGTGGGCCGAGGTGTCGACCACCACGTCCTTGGCGTTGCCCAGGAAGAGCTGGCCTCCGTTCTTCACCAGCGCGCGCTTGGCGAGCTTCGAATCGGCCTTCATCTCGTCGATGGCCCACTTCACCGAGGGGTCGTCACCGTTCTTCTGCCGCTTGAGCAGGGGGACGGCGACGACGCCGTAGTTGTCGCCGGTGAACAGCTGCATCGAGGTCGCGACGTGGATCGCCTTGAGCTTGAAGGTGGCGAAGGCGCCCGGGGGCACGCCGAACTCGTCGTTCTTCTCGTCGAAGAGGGTCTCGAGCTGCGGGTTGTTGAGGGCGAGTTCGGCGAACTGGAGGCCGTTGGCCAACAGGGCAGTGAGCGCCGTGTGGGTCAGCAGGAAGCCCCAGGCGTGCCGCGGATCGGTCGGCGAGAGCTTCACGAAGTCCCAGTACTTCTGGCGCAGCCCCTCGGTGGCGCTGAAGTACGCGAAGAGCGAGCCCCAGGTCGACAGCAGGGTGCGCTTCTGTTCCGGGGAATAGACCTGGTCGGCCCTCGCCACGAAGAGCTTCTGGTTGGCCGCGACGCCGTTCATCACCCCGCGCATGCCGCCGACGAACTGCTGCAGGGTGGTGAGATCGTGCCGGGCCGTCTCGACGAAGGCGTCCTTCGGCAGCGCGTAGACGTTGGCCGTTTCCGCGGTGGGCGAGGCGGCCAGGAGAGCGAGGGCGAGGAGGCTGGTCATCGGGCGCGGACTGTAGCGCGTGGTTAGCTCTGGCCACATGGCGAGACTGATCGAAGACGAGGCGGGCATCGCGGCGTTGGTGAAGGGCCTCAAGCGCATCGCGGTGCTGGGCATCAAGACCGAGGCGCAGGCCAACCAGCCGGCCTTCTCGGTGCCGGAGTACGTGCAGGGCGAGGGCATCGAGGTGGTGCCGGTGCCCGTCTACTACCCCGAGGTGACGCAGATCCTCGGCGAGCAGGTGTACCGGACGATCTCCGCGATCCCCGGGGACCTCGACCTGGTCGAGGTCTTCCGAAGGCCCCAGGACATCGATCGGCACGTCGACGATCTGATCGCCAAGAAGCCGAAGGCGGTCTGGTTTCAGCTCGGCATTCGCAACGACGCGGCGGCGAAGCGGCTGGTGGAAGCCGGCATCGACGTGGTGCAGGACCGTTGCCTGCTCGTCGAACACCAGCGCTACGCGCGTTGAAGGCTCAGTCTTCGAAGCTCCACTTCTCGGGAGCGCGCTCCAGGGCCGCGAGCAGGGACTCGCGCCCGGCCTTCACGGCGTCGGGGCCGCGGTGCATCTCCTTCGGTGAGACGGGCGGCAGCCGCGAGGTGACCACGTGCACCTCGACGCCGCGGGCCTCGAGCAGCGCGAGCTGGAGCCGGAAGTGATCCTTGCGGATCGCCGCGAACCCGCTGGCCATGCCGCTGGCGTAGGCGAGGGCGCCGGTCGGTTCCTTCGCGCCGTCGCGGCTGGGCAGGAAGTGCACCAGCAGCACGTCGAGGTCCTTGCCGAGGGGTGACTCGGACAACGCGAGGGCCGGGGCCTTGTCCACGATGCCCCCGTCCCACAGGAGCTGGCCTTCCCGACGCACCGCCTGGAAGAGCCCCGGGTAGGCGCAGGTGGCGTGCACGGCCGACGCGAGCTCGCCGCCCGTCATCAGCTGGGGCGCCTGGGTACTCAAGTTGGTGGCGACGAGCAGCAGCGGGGTGACGAGCGAGGCGAAGTCGCGCACCGGGAGGAACTGGCCGAGGAGTTCGACGAAGCGCTGGCCCTTGAGCAGCCCGCTGGCGCGATGACCCTTCTGGAAGGCGTCGGCGGCGATGCCCAGCCAGTCGGGGTCCCAGAAGTGCTCCCGGCGCTGCTCGAGGATCAGCTCGGCCATGCGCGCGGGGGCGAGACCCGCGGCCGCGAACGCCGCGATCATCCCGCCCGCCGAAGTCCCGGCCCACGCGCGCGGGGTGATGCCGCTGGAGAGCAGCCCTTCGACGAAGCCCGCGTGCCCGTAGAAGCCGAAGTAGCCGGCCGAGAGGACCACGCCCACGCGCTTGCCGCGCAACCTGTCCAGGAGCTTCGTCATTCGCGTTGCCACGCCTCGTAGACCGCGGCGGCGCTGGTGAGCACCGCGAGGAGAATGAAGGGGAGCGCCCACAGGCTCATCGACTTGAGCAGCCCCTCGCCGAAGAGCACGCCCAGGCACACCGAGCCCAGCGTCAGGGCGTCGATGGTCAGCTCGAGGGGACGCGGCGCGATGCCGGGCTCCGAGGCCGCGATGGGCCAGGTGGGGATGGGGGACTGGGCGCCCCAGTTGGCGCGGCCCAGCCAGCGGGCCCACATGAAGCGACGGGTGCCCCAGGCGAAGAGGCACAGGCCGATGCCGGTGGCGAGCACGCTCCACGAGATCGCGGCGATGGTGAAGTAGGCCAGCGACAGCACCAGCGAGGGCAGGCTCACCAGGAAGAGGACCCAGGCGCTGAGCCCGGCGAGGCCCGTCTGGTACGCGGTCATCACCGGCGCCGTCGCGGCCTTGCCCTGGAGCGGTTGGGGCAGCGCGCCGGGCAGGGTGTCGACGGCGTCCACCACGGCGAGGATCAGCGGTAGCAGGTCTCCGGTCAGCTCCCCGCCCCGGAAGTCGGCCTCGGCGAGCTTGCGCGAACGAACCTTCACCTCCGGCGGCAGCACGCGGGCGGCGGCGTCGAGCACCTCGTTGAGGGTGCGCAGCCCGTCGATGGGGACCGACTGCCGCGACACCGTGTCGAGGAGGCTCGCGCGGAGCATCACCGGTTTGGCCTCGCGCAGGGTCAGCAGTACCGCGCGATCGACGACGCCCTCGTCGGGTTTCCAGTCGAGCAGGGTCACCGCGCTGATGTCGCGGGGGCTCAAGCCGAGCGTCTCGCCGCCGGTGGTGGTCAGCCGCCACGCGTCGTCGAAGCAGGTGATCGCCCGGGCCACGGCCCAGCTCAGCTCCGCGGGTGGTTGCTCGGGGCCGGCCACCGCGACGCCCAGCTTGAGCCGCATCACCTGCGAGGCGATGCGCTCGGCGTCGGAGGCGTTCTCGAAGATGGCCAACAGGCGCGGCACCTGGATGGCGATGTCGGGCTGGGGAGCGCTGACCCGTTTGGCCAGCACCTCGCGCAGTTCATCGGGCAGCTTGCCGGGACCGACGAAGAGGGCGTGCCGAGGGGCGAACATGGCCGGCGGGGATGCTGGCCGGTCTGGGAAGAAATCTCCAGCGATGTCGGATGGTTCGCACCTGCCACGACGTCGTTGCAACCTGTAGCGGTTTTCTTGCGGGGTCGACCTCGGCTGGTACCTTCCGGTCGCGCATGGACCGTCGTCGAACAGTCGTCTGGGGAGCGGTAGGCGTGGCACTGTTGCTGGCCGCAGGCTCGCTCTCTGCCGAGGGTGGCTTCCGCCGGTACGCGCGGCTGGGTCGGGACCTCCGGTCGCTGGAAGAACGCAACGCGAAGCTGGGTGCCGAGAACCAGCGGCTCAAGCTCGAAGTGCAGCGCGTGCGCACCGAGCCGGCGGCCCTCGAGCGCGCGGCCCGAGAGAACCTGGGGCTCGTTCGGCCCGGTGAGATCGTCTTCAACCTGGAGGCTCCATGACGCCTGGCAACTCGGTGCCCCGCCTTCGCCATTCCCGTCCGCTCGCCTTCACGCCGGGTCGTTGGATGCAGCAGGTGGTGCGCCTGGTGCCGGCCGTCGCGGTGCTCACGGTCTTCGCCTTCCTGGCGCGCGGGCGGTTCCGCTCGTTCGACGGCCTCTCGTGGGCCGACGCGGTGGCCTTCGGGGTGTTGCTGCTGGGTGGCGCGCTGGTGATCGTGCGGCGGGTGCGGCGCTCGATGTCGGGCGCCCCGATGATGCTGCGCGACGAGCTCGAGTTCGGCGGCTCGTTGTTGGCCGCGGCGTTCATCGTGGTGGCCCTGGGCGGCGAGCTGCTCTTCCCCGTGGTCTACCTGCTGATGGCGTTCCTGGTGACGTTCCTCAGCCGGCCGGCTGCGGGCACGTTGCTGGGCGTCTCGGTGCTCTTCGATGCGCTGCTCACCTTGCCCGAGCGCTGGGGCGTGTTCGCGGGGCGCACCACCTTCCTCGTGCTCTTCGCGGGGCTGTACCACGTGGTGCTCTCGGCCCGGCTGGCGGCGGCCCGGCGCGCCGAAGACGACGCGGTGAAGAACAAGGTCAAGGAGCTCGAGGAGCGCGCGCGCACCTTCCGCCTCGTCTCGAGCGGCGCGTCGGACAGCATGCCCGGCGTGAAGGACCAGGAGAAGTGGCTGGTCGCGGCGGTGAAGGAGATCGAAGGCGCCACCGGGAGCGCGCTGGAGGTCGCCGAGACGGCGCTGCACACGCACTCGGTGGCGGTGTTCCTGCTGACCAGCGACGATCGTTCGCTCAAGCTCCACGACTGCCGCTCGACGTCAGAGCAGATCCAGCGCGAGCGCTTCGCGGCGGGCGAGGGCATCTTCGGGGCCCTGCTCAAGCGTGGCGTGCCGGTGCGCATGAACGGCAGCTCGGGGCTCAAGGGCGTGACGCACTACGAGCTGGGCGGGCCTGGCGTCTGCGCGATCCTCGCGGTGCCCATCGTCGAAGGGGGCGGGCTGGTGCGCGGCGTGCTGGTGGCCGATCGCCTCGAGAACAAGCCCTTCAACGAAGAGGACGAGCGGCTGCTGCAGGTGATCGCCGGCGAGGTCCTGCGGGCCATCGAGGTCGAGCGGGTGATGTCGTACATTCGTCGCTCGCGTGACGAGAAGGACCGGTTCTTCCGCGCCATCGAAGAGCTCAACCGCGCCGGGTCGCCCGACCAGGTATTCCTCGCGGTGCTCGAGAGCGCGCGCCAGGTGGCCCCGCTCGAGTTCTGCGCGGTGACCCTGGTGTCCGAGGTCAACGGCAACCGGGCGCACCGCATCATGCGCATGTCGGGCGTGACGTCGGCGGGCCGGGCGCTGGAGAACCAGACGTTCCCCGACAACAACGGGCTGGTGGCCAACGTGGTGCGCTACGGCGCGCCGCTGCCCGGCCGTGACGCGGGCGCGATGGACCGGCAGATCATCTTCGACGACGACACCCAGATCCGCGGGCTGCAGTCGCTCAAGATCTTCCCCCTGGTGGCCGGCGATCGCATCCTGGGCACGCTGGTGACGGGGTCGCGCAAGAAGGCGGCCTTCGACAACGACGAGCTGCGCATGCTCGAGGTCATCGCCATCCAGGCGGCGCAGGCGGTGCTCCGGGCCCAGCTTTTCGAGGCCATGGAGAAGATGGCCACCACCGACGGGCTCACCGGGCTCTTCAACCACCGCACGTTCCAGGGCCGCTTCGACGAGCAGCTGGCCACGGCGCGGCGCTATTCGCGCAAGCTCTCGTTCATCCTCACGGACATCGATCACTTCAAGTCGGTCAACGACACCTACGGCCACCCCATGGGGGACCAGGTGCTCAAGGGCGTGGCGAGGATCCTCAAGGAACAGGCGCGCGACACCGACATCGTGGCCCGCTACGGCGGCGAGGAGTTCGCGATCATCATGCCGGAGACCGACGTGAAGGGCGCCCACATCATCGCCGAGCGCATCCGCGAGCGCATCGAGAAGGAGGTCTTCCAGACCGACCAGGGCCCCCTCAAGGTCACGCTTTCGTTGGGGATCGCCACCTTCCCCGACGTGGCGGCGGAGAAGCACCAGCTCATCGATCTCGCCGACCAGTGCCTGTACTTCGCCAAGCGCCACGGGCGGAACCAGACGGTCACGGTGGGTCAGATGCAGGCCAACAAGCCCCGCGCCGTCGAGGGGTGAGCACGAAATTCGAGGGCTTTCCCCCGGGTTCAGTGCGAGCATCGGGGGACACGAATGGGCATCCGCGGGCAGCTCACCCTGTTGGTTCCCGGCATCGTGGCCCTCGCGCTCGCGTTCGGCACGGTGGCGGAGGTCCGGCGGGAGCGGCAGGAAGCGCTCGAAGACTTCCAGCTGCAGAACGAGAAGGTGCTGCAGACCATCGGCGTGACGGTCGCGGTGCAGGTCGCCCAGAACGACATGGGTGGCCTCGACACGCTGGTCGCGCACCTGTCCGATTCGATGAAGAGCCGCGATCTCCAGGAACTGGCGGTGCTCGACGACACGGGGCGCATCCTGGCGCACAGCAACCCCGAACGATTCAACACCCTGGCCACCGACGCCTTCAGCCAGAGCGCCATCCAGAGTGACGGGCCCGTGGTGGTCCGCGACGTCCACCACTACCTCCAGGCGGTGCCGGCGATCTCCGGCATTCGCTGGGGCACGGTGACGGCGCGGTACTCGGTCGATCGCATCAACGCGCAGTTCGAGCGCACCCGGTACCGGTTGATGGGCACCTCGTTGCTCATCTTCCTGGGGCTGGCGGCGATCCTGTTCTTCGGGCTCGATCGGCTGGTGGTCAAGCCGGTGCTCACCCTGCAGTCGGCGGTGCGGCGCATGGGCGAGGGCAACCTCTCCACGCGCGTGCCCCCGCTGCGTGGCTCGGAGCTGGGCGAGCTGACGGACACCATCAACCGCATGGCCGCGGCGCTGCAGCACGAACGCGAGAACCTCGAGAAGGCGGTCACCGAGCGCACCAAGGAGCTGCAGGAGGCCAACTCGCGGCTGGAGCGCCTGGCGGTCACCGATGGCCTGACCGGGGTCTTCAACCACCGCCGCCTGCAGGAACAGCTGCAGGCCGAGCTGATCCGGTCCGAGCGGCACAAGCGGCCGATGGGCGTGCTGATGGTCGACGTCGACTTCTTCAAGAAGGTGAACGACGCCATGGGGCACCCCGCGGGCGACGAGCTCTTGCGGCGCCTGGCCGAGGTGCTCAGCCAGGACCTGCGCGCGACGGACATGATCGCCCGCTACGGCGGCGAGGAGTTCGCGGTCATCCTTCCGGAGACGACCAAGAGCGAGGCGATGCAGGTGGCCGAGCGCATGCGCCAGGCCGTCGAGTCGCGCATCAACACCGCCGAGACCGCCTGGCCGACGAAGATCACCGTGAGCATCGGCGTGGCGACCTTCCCCGAGGACGGCAAGTCGAGCGAGCAGGTGCTCACCGCGGCCGACCAGGCGATGTACGTGGCCAAGCGGGCCGGGCGAAACCGGGTGATCGGCGCGCGCGGGGCGGTCTCATGAGGGGGCTGCTGCTGGCGCTCGTCGCGGTGCTGCTGGGCGCCTGCACGGCCGACGACCCCGACGTGGTGGTGCCCCCGCGGCGCAAGCCGGCCACGCTGCCGGTGTTCTCTCCGCCCTCGGGCTTCACCCGGCTGCGCTTCGGGCTCGTGCCGTTCCTCGCCAAGGACACCATCGCCGAGGCCCACAAACGGCTGGGGGAGCACCTCTCGAAGTCGCTCTCGGTGCCGGTGCAGATCCTCGTGGGCGACAACTACGGCGACTCCATCGACCGCATGCAGCGCGGGGAGTTCGATCTCGTGGAGTTGAGCCCGCTGGCCTACGCCGAGGCCACCTCGCGCATGAAGTTGAAGTGCCTGGTGCAGAGCATCTCCGACGGCTCGGCCACCGCCTCGGGCTACATCTTCGTGCGCGAGGACAGCCCCCGGCGCACCCTCGAAGACTTGAAGGGCGCGAGCTTCGGCTTCGTGGACCCCATGTCCACCTCCGGCTCGCTGTTCGCCAAGAAGCTGCTGCGCGATCGCGGCTTCGATCTCGAGAAGGACCTCTCGAAGATGGAGTACCTCGGCAACCACGAGGCGGTGCTGCTGGCGGTGATGGAGGGCCGGGTGGACGCGGGCGCCACCTTCCAGGGCTCGTTCGCGGCGCTGCGGCGCTCCAAGGGCATCGACCCGCTGACGTTCCGGGTGATCGCCAAGACGCCCCGCACCCCGCGCGACATCTTCTGCGTGAAGCCCGACATGCCCACCGAGATCGCCGAGGCGATCACCGCGTCGCTGATGTCCCTGACCGGCCGCGAACGTGCGGGCCGCGAGATCCTCGGGCCGCTGAACCTCAACGGCTTCCAACCCGCCAACGACAAGGCCTACGACGAGGTGCGCGCCGTCGCCGCCGAGTTGAAGAAGTGACCACCCGCCTCGCGGTGACCGTCACCGCGAAACAGCCTGGTCGCTACCTGGTGCCCGCGAAGGCCCAGGCGCTCGAGTGGGGCCTCCCGTTCATCGAGCGCCCCGAGAAGACGCCGCTGGCAGACCGCCTGGGCGTGGAGGCCGACGCCTTCCTGGTGCTGGGCGGGGAGGGGTGGACGCTGCACGACGGGCAAGGCTCGCTGGCCTTCACCCCGGGCATGGCGCGGGTGCGCATCAAGCGCATCCAGCTGGGCCAGCAGGAGGACGACATGATCGTTCGCCTGTGCGAGCTGGCGCCGGGCGACGTGGTGTTCGACGGCACGCTGGGCCTGGCGGGTGACGCGCTGGTGTGCGCGCACAAGGTGGGGCCGACGGGCCGGGTGATCGGCGTCGAGGGATCGTTCGCGATGTTCGCCCTGGTGAGCGAGGGCCTGCGGGCGATGGGCTCGCAGATCGAGGTGCGCCACGGGACGACGCTCGAGGTGCTGCGCCAGCTGCCCGGCGCGAGCGTGGACTGCGTGATCCTCGACCCCATGTTCGACCGCCCGAAGAAGTCGACGCCGGCCTTCGACATGTTGCGGCGCTTCGCAGTGCACGAGCCGTTGACCACGCCCACGCTGGACGAGGCCCAGCGCGTGGCGCGGCGCTGGGTGGTGGTGAAGGGCGGCCGGTTCGGTGGGGAGTTCGCGCGGCTCGGGCTGACGCCGCTCAAACCCACGCGCTCGGCCTCGCTGGTGTGGGCGCGGTTGCCGGGCCGCTAGGGAATGTCGGCGGCGCGGTTGGTGCCCTTGGGCAGGCCTTCGCCACCGAGCGCGGCGAGCCGGAAGGCGGTGGCGCTCTCGTGCGGCATCAGCTCGCGCATGCTCCGGTAGTAGTGGAGCGGCGAGTAGAAGACGAAGTTCGACACGCGCGAGGTGTAGAGGCAGGCGTACTGCTCGATCTGCTCCCCGAAGCGCGAGTTTTCGTTCCCTTCCTTGAAGTGGAGGCCCCAGAACGGGTTGAAGCCCTTCTCGATGTCGGTCTCGAGGGTGTGGGCGATCTCCGTGCACTCGCGCATGGCGCGGCGGAGCCGGTCGAGGTCGGCCTTCACCTTCTTGAACTCCTCCTCCAGCTCGGCGGTGAGCTCGGGGGTGGGGTGCTCTTTTTCGATGCGCCGCTCGATCTGGTTGAGCTTGGCCTTGCGGGGGGCGATCTCGTCGTCGATGCGGGCCTGCAGTTGCTCGACGTCTTGCAGCCGCTCGACCTCGCCACGGCGGGCCTCGAGGTAGGCGAGCTCGTCTTCGATCTCCTGGACGATCATGCAGGTGCGCCACATGGACGTCTTCTTCGACTTCAAGATGTCGCCGTAGATGTGATCGCCGACGTAGAGCACGGCCTCGCCCTTGTACCCGGTCATGCGCTCGAAGTCGGCGAGGTTGCCGCCCTGGTAGATCTTGCCGCGCTCGAGCTCGGTGGCCTCGCCCAGCACCTTGTTGTCTTCGCTGGCCGGGTCGACCAGCAGGAAGGGCTTCTGGTCGCTGAAGAAGCCCGGCTTGCTGCCGCCGGTGATGATGAAGTCGAAGTAGTTCTTCCAGCTCGGGTACTCGGGGAGCACGCCGTCGAGCAGGTAGGACATCACCGCGCTGGTGTAGTCCCACAGCGAGTTGGTGAGCACGAAGAGCTTCTTGCCGCCGGAGCGCAGCTTGTGGAGCGCGGGCCCCAGTTCCTCGTCCTTGAAGATGTAGCGGCCGATGTCGGCGCGGATGATCTTCTTGAGCGAGTTGTCGCGGTGGACGGTGTCGATGGCCTCGCGGATGTCGTCGTAGAGCTTCGTGAAGTTGAGCGTGAGGTTCAGCTTCGTCTCGTAGAGATCGATGATGCCGGCCAGCAGGCAGGCCTCGGGCAGGGCGAAGAGGGTGTCGATCCACGCGTACTCGTGGCTCTTCATGCGAATGCGCTCGTTGCGGTAGAGCCGCTGGATGTCCTCGTCGGGGAGCAGCTTGCGGCCGTGGTAGGCGCGGCCCACGTAGCCGAAACGATCGATCTTCAGCAGGTTGCCGCGCACCTTGTCCACGAAGAGCCCGCGGAGCACGAAGGCGTGATCGTAGGCGACCTGGCGGATCTCCTCGGGGTAGCCGAAGGTGGTGACGAGGCGGTCGACGGTGAGATCGTACGAGAGCTGCTCGAGGCGACGCAGGTGGTAGATCGCCAGCGTGTAGTCCATGTCGAAGCCGATCAGCTCGACCTTGCCCATGTGCAGGTTGCGGTTGACGAAAATCTGCCGCGGGATGGGCGTCTCGCTCTGGGGCGGCTGCTTCAAGATGCGCTGGAGATCTTCGTCGCCGAGGACCTGGTCGGCGCGCGACTCCATCTCCTGCACGCGAAGCCGATCGGTGGGGCCGACGATGCTGCCGTGAATCGAATCCAAGTTTTTCCTTTCGCGGACACCGCGTGCGACATTTCTACCCACGATGGCTTCCCGTCGCAGCAACGACGATGCGCAGCGGGAAATCAGGGTGCGGGTCGCCGAGCTGGAGGCGCGCGTGCGCAGGCTCGAGCAGCAGCTCAAGAAGGTCGCCCTGGCCGCGAAAGTGAAGCCCACCCCGGTCCCCAAGGGGCCCCAGCGACCCCGGTGCCCCGGCTGTTTTGCCGAGGTGCCCAAGGGGAGGCGAGATCGCACTTGCGTCTACTGCGGCTTCAGCTTCGACGCGGTGGCCCCGTTTCGGCCCCGCCGCGCGCGGTGACGAGGCTATAACCGCCGGGTGTATCGGCTGACCGGGCGACTCGAGCAAAGCCAGCTGGCCGACCTCTTCCGAGGTGAGCGCGTCGAAGCGCAGGAATCGGTCGTCCTCAAGCTGTTCCACCTCAAGACCTCGGATGCGACCTACGCGAAGTCGGTGGGCGAGGTCTCCCGGCAGCTCCAGTCGGTGACGCACCCCGGCGTGGCCCGGGTGCTCGACGTGGGGATGATCGACGGGCGACTGGCCATCGTGCGCCAGGACACCGGCAAGTACACCCTGGGCCTCGCGCTGCAGCGCCTCAACACGCGGGAGGTGCACCGGCCCCCGGCCCTGGCCCTGACGCTGACCCTCGAGCTGCTCGACGTGGTCAGCGCGGCCCACGCGGCGGGCGTGGTGCACGGCGCGCTGACCCCGGGCAACATCTTGCTGGGCGCCGACGGCCGCGTGTCGGTCACCGACTTCGGGGCGCTGATGGCACTCCAGGCCTGCGCCGCGCTCAAGAAGAGCTTCGGGGCGAGGGGGCGCAGCAGCTACCGCGCGCCGGAGCTGGGGGCCGGGGACACGCCGACCGTGGCCAGCGATCTCTACGCGCTCGGGGCCATCGCCTACGAGGTCCTCACCCTGCGCGAGGCGTCGACCGGGAACTCGACGGTGAGCACGCGTTCGGAGCGGCTGCCGCCCCCGTCGCGGCTGGTGCGCCGGCTGCATTCGCGCATCGACCCGGTGATCATGCGGGCCCTCGAGACGTCGCCGGCGCGTCGCTACAAGTCGTGCGCCGACTTCGCCGAGGGGCTGCGCGACTTCCTGTCTGCCAGCGGCGGCATTCCCCCGCGCGAAGATCTCCAGAAGTTCGTGGGCGAGCTGTTCCCCAACGAGGTGCAGGTCTCGGCCACGGGCCCGGTGCCCATCGAACGCCCCTTCGAGCTGACCGACGTCAGCGGCGTGGGCTCGGTGGAGGCCGACGCCGTCGACGTCGACGATCGCCCCTCGTTCTCCGGTGGCGAGGTCAACGAGCGCACGCCCACCAGCGACGGGCTGCCCGTCTTCACCGGTGACCCGGAGCCTGGGTCCGTGCCGGCCCCGGTGTTCGTCTCATCGCGAGAAGAGGTCAAGACGTTGCCCGAGGTGCAGGCCGTGGTGAAGCGCGCGGTCACCGAGTGGGACGCGCCTCCGGGAGCCCTGGCGCCGATGACCGCGTCGCAGGCCGGCCCCACGCCTCAGCCACAGGGCGGCGATCCGCTGAAGAACCGCGTGCGCGTGGTCGAAGACTTCGCGGAGATCCCCGGCCAGCCGAAGGCGGCTCCGAAGGCGAGCCCCCGGCAGCGGGTGGCCAAGACGCTGATGACCTTCGCGGTGCCCTTCAAGCGCGAAGGTGACCCCTCGGTGCCGTCGTACGCCGAGATGCACAAGCGCAGCGCCAAGCAGGTGCGCGTGGTCAGCTTCCTCGCGACGGTGGTGCTGTTCGGCACCATCACCGGGGCGATCTACGCGTTCCTGCGCTCGACGCCGGACCCGAGGGCCACGCTCATCGGGTACCTCCCGGAGCCGATCCAGCGCGAGTTCGGGGCGACGAAGAAAGAGCTGACGCCCTCGAAGGAAGGGGCGATCTCCCTC
The DNA here is from genome assembly GCA_903905455.1 of uncultured Archangium sp. GTDB lineage: Bacteria > Myxococcota > Myxococcia > Myxococcales > Myxococcaceae > Archangium_A. Next base: position 14,258 of record CAIVGN010000047.1, on the reverse strand, counting down.
AAGCTCAAGGACTTCGACAAGCTCCACCCCGACAAGGCCTTCAACCCCAACCCGACGGCGACCCCGACGACGGACCCCCAGCCGAAGCCGCCGGTCGAGCCCCCGAAGAAGGACCCACCGGTGGTGAAGAAGGTGCCGGCGGATTGTTACGAGGTGCCGAAAGGGAAGACCGGGTTCCTCACCGTCGAGTCGCCGATCGGCGTGCGGGTGGAGATCGACGGCAAGCGCGTGTGCGTGGCGGCGACGAAGCTCCCCGTGGCGGCCGGGTCGCACAAGGTGACCATCACCGAGCCGAAGTCGAAGCAGGATTCGTCGTCGACCACCCGGTTCGAGGCCGGCAAGACCGTGAAACTCTCACCGATGTTCCAGAAGCGATGAGCGAACTCGAGAAGGTCAGGGTCTTCATCGTCGAGGACCAGCCGCAGTTGCTCAAGAACCTGCTCAAGGTGCTCGCGCTGTTCCCGGAGCTGGAGATCGTCGGCACGGCGCAAGAGGGCGAAGACGGCGTCGAGCAGATGGTGAAGCTGGTGCCCGACCTCGTGCTGCTCGATCTCGAACTCCCGGGCATCGACGGCATCGAGGTGACCAAGCGGCTCAAGCGGCGCGCCCCGACGGTGGAGGTGCTGATCCTCACCTCCTTCGACAACGAGCAGAAGGTCTACGAGGCGATGCAGGCGGGCGCCTCGGGGTACCTCGTCAAGCGCGTGGGCCCCGACAAGATCCGCTCCGGCATTCACGACGTGATGAGCGGCGGCACGGTGCTCGAGGCGATCATCGCGCGGCGCTTCTGGAACTACTTCCACTCGCTGCAGGCGAAGAAGGAACAGCCCGACAACCCGTGGGGGCTCTCGCCGACCGAGTTCGACGTGCTCAAGTTCGTCGCCAAGGGGCTCTCGAACGCCGAGGTGGGCCGGGTGATGGAGCTCGAGCGGCGCACCGTGCGCACGCACCTGTCCCACGTCTACAAGAAGATGGGCGTCAACTCGCACGTCGACGCGGTGGTGTTGGCGCTCAAGGCGGGGATCGTCGAGCTGTGATCTCCGTGGCGCTGGCGCTGCTGGTCCTCTCCGCGCCGGCCGAGGTGCGCGTCTCGCATCGCAAGGTGACGACCCTCGACGGCGCGGCGCTCGCGCTGCATCGCTACCTGCCTCCGGGTGGGGGGCTCGGTGCACCGCCGGTGCTGCTGATCTCCGACGCGGGCTTTGGTCGCGGGCTGTTCGACTTCGCGGGAGGCGGCCTGGCGCGCTTCCTCGCGGCGAAAGGGCGCGCGGTGTACGTGGCCGAGCTGCGAGGGCAGGGGACGGCCGATGCGGGGCACTCGTTGCGGACGGTGGTGGCGCTCGATCTGCCAGCCATCGCGCAGGCCATCGCGGCCGAGCGTCCCGGCGAGATCGATCTCGTGGCGCATGGCTACGTGGGCACGCTGGCGCTGGCGGCCACCACCCGGGAACTCCACGTGCGCCGGGTGATTGCCCTGAACACTCCTGTCCAGCCCGAAGCGCCGACGCTGTTGGCGGCGTGGTTCCTGTCAGGGGGCGGCCGGTTCTCGTCGCTCGCGTCGTCCCCCGAGGGGTTTGGCGCGTTCGAGCAGCTCTTCTCGATGGGCGCGCGCGTCGACCGTCGGGTGACCGCGGGCTTCATGGCGAACGCGTCCCGCGACCTGTCCCGCCCGGTGGCGGCCGAGCTGTCGTCGTGGATGGCGCTGGGAGATCTCCCGCTGGATGACGGCACGAGCGTGCGGTCGCGGTTGCGCCAGTACGATCGTCCGACGCTGGTGCTCCTGGGGCTCGCCGACGGCTGGGCGCCAGCCGAGAGCTGCACCCCGTTGCGTGAGCTCGCGCGGGGCAAGGTCACGCTGCACCTGTTCAGCCGCACCCTCGAGGGCGATGACTTCGCGCACGTGTCGCTGCTCACCGGCGAGCGCGCGCCCCGGTTCGTCTTCCCGGAGATCGAGCGGTTCCTCCAGTGAGAGCTTGTCTGCTGGCCCTCGCGCTCACGGGCTGTGCCTCGTGGCAGGTCGTGCCGCTGCCGAAGGAGGCCGAGCTCCACCGCGCGCGCACGGACGACGGCTGGGAGATCTCGCTGGTGCGGTACCGGGCGGTGGGCGAAGCCAAAGGGCCGCCGATCGTCCTGTGCCACGGCATCGGGGCCAACGATCGGAACATGGATCTCGATGCCCAGCACTCGATGGCGCGCTGGTTCGCGTCGCAGGGCCGGGAGGCGTGGACGATGTCGCTGCGAGGCACCGGCCACAGCGACGGGCCCGACGTGGACCGGGGCCGGGCGACGCCGATCTCCTTCGATGACTACTGGCGCCACGATCTGCCCTCGGTGATCGCCTACGTGCAGCGGGTCAGCGGCGCGGCGGCCCTCGACTACGTGGGCCACTCCATGGGCGGCATGGTGGTCTACGCGTACCTCTCGCAGGGTGGGCAGGGGCTTCATGCGGCGGCGACGCTCGGGAGCCCCACGCGCCTCGATTGGGGCACCGGCATGGAGGCGGTCATGACGACGCTGGGCCCGAAGCTGGTCACGCAGAAGTGGATGATCCCCGTGCGCTTCGGAGCGGCCCTCGTGGCCCCGGTGAACGACGCGGTCGCCGACGGCTTCTTCGAGCGCATGTTCTACAACCCGCTGGGCACCGATCCCGAGGCCTGGCGACGGCTGATGGTCTACGGCACGGCCGACGTGGCGGGGGGCACGGCGCTGCAGCTCATCTCGTTGATGGAGTCAGGGCGCTTCTTGTCGGGCGACGGGTCAATCGACCTGCGCGCCGACATGGCGAAGATCACCACCCCGGTGATGGTCGTCGCCGGGCGCCTCGATCGCGTGGCCTATACCCCCGCGGTGAAGGACGGCTACCGCGCGCTGGGTGGGCCCCGGGAGTGGTTGCTGGTGACCCGGGCCAACGGGGCGCGCGCCGAATACGGGCACATGGACCTGGTGATCGGCGAGCACGCGGCCGACGAGGTCTGGGCGAAGGTGCTCGCGTTCCTGGGCTCACCTCCGGCCACCGCGGGGCGATAGCCGGCGCAACCCTCGTCGCGCCGTCGCAGACCTGACGCACGATCTGCGCTGTCTGCGCGCGCCGCCACCCCGGCCGCTTCGGGGCCTGGTGGCACACGCCATGTATCCGAGGGCGGCATGCAAGCTGTCGACGTGAAGGGTCTCCTCGAGCGGCATCGGCACGATCCGACCCGCCTGGTGCAGATGCTCCGCGAGGTGCAGGCGGCCGAGGGGTGGATCTCACCCACGCGGATCACCGAGTTGGCCGGTGCGTTGGGACTCCCGCGGGCGCGCGTCGAGGGAGTCGCCGGCTTCTACGCGTTCTTTGCCACCACGCCGGTGGGCGCCTACCGGGTGCTCTTCTCGGACAACATCACCGACCGCATGCTGGGCAGCGTGGCCCTGCGCGAGCGGCTCTGCGCGAAGCTGGGCGTGGGCCCTGGCGAGGTGCGCGCCGACGCTCGGGTCAGCGTCGCGGTGACTTCCTGCACCGGGTTGTGCGATCAGGGGCCGGCGCTGCTGGTCAACGGGCACGCCATCGGGCGGCTCACCGACGCGCGCATCGATCTCATCGCGAGGTGCATCGAGGCGCAGGCCCCGGTCGAGGCGTGGCCGCCGGAGTTGTTCCGCATCGACGACGTCATTCACCGCAAGGACCTCATCCTCAGCTCCTCGCTGCGGCCGGGCGAGGCGCTGCGCGCTGCGTTCGCGCGGGGCGCTGACGCGACGCTCGAGGAGTTGCTGCGCTCTGGGTTGCGGGGCCGCGGTGGCGCGGGCTTCACCACCGGCGAGAAGTGGCGCGCGGCGAAGCTGGCGCCGGGTCCGACGCGCTTCGTGGTTTGCAACGCCGACGAGGGCGAGCCGGGCACCTTCAAGGACCGCGTGCTGCTCAGCCGCTACCTCGACCTGGTGCTCGACGGCATGACGGTGTGCGGCTTCGCCATCGGGGCGCAGAAGGGCTTCATCTACCTGCGCGGCGAGTACCTCTTCCTGCAGGCGCCCATCGAGGCGGCGCTCGCGGCCCGGCGCAAGGCGCACCTGCTGGGTCGTGACGTGCTCGGCCACCGGGGCTTCGACTTCGAGGTCGAGCTGCACCTCGGCGCGGGCTCGTACGTCTGCGGCGAGGAGTCGGCCCTCATCGAGTCGCTAGAAGGCAAGCGCGGCATTCCCCGCAGCCGGCCCCCGTACCCGGTGACCCACGGCTACCTCGGCCAGCCCACGGTGGTGAACAACGTCGAGACGCTCGTCGCCGCGGCGCTGGTCACCGTGAATGGCGGGGCGTGGTTTGCGAAGCACGGCACCGCGAAGTCGCCGGGCACGCGGGTGCACTCGGTGTCCGGCGATTGCGCGCGGCCGGGCGTCTACGAGTTCCCCATGGGCCTGACGGTGCAGGAACTGCTCGACGCGTGCGGCGCGAAGAACGCCCAGGCGGTGCAGGTCAGCGGGCCTTCGGGCACGTTGCTGGGGCCTGCCGAGTTCCGCCGCAAGCTGGCCTTCGAAGACGTGGCCACCGCGGGCGCCTTCACCATCTTCGGAGAGACCCGTGACCTGCTCGACGTCTCGGTGAACTTCGCGCACTTCTTCGCCCACGAGAGCTGCGGCTTCTGCACCCCCTGCCGGGTGGGCACGACGCTGCTCAAGAAGTCCATCGACGCCATCGCCGCCGAGCGGGGAACCCGGCGCGACGTGAAGGTGGCGCTGCGGCTGGCGGTGTTGATGCGCGACACGAGCCACTGCGCCCTGGGCCACACCGCCTGCGCGCACTTCCTGGCGCTGCACGAGAAGTTCAAGCCCACCATCGACCGGCGGCTGTCGTCGCTCGAGTTCCTGCCCACCTTCGATCTCGACGAGGCCCTGGCCCCGGCGCGCGAAGTGACCGGGCGCGACGACGGGCAGGCCCACCTGGAGGACACATGAGCAAGACCTTCACGATGGACGAGCGCGAGATCCCCTTCGTCGAGGGACAGACGGTGATGCAGGCGGCGCTCGCCGATGGGGTCTACGTCCCGCACCTCTGCGCGCACCCCGAGTTCAAGCCCCACGGGAGCTGCCGGGTGTGCACGGTGAAGGTCAACGGCCGCCACGCCGCGTCGTGCACCCTGGCCGCCAGGGAAGGGCTGGTGGTCGAGAACCAGACGGCGGAGCTGCGAGAGCTGCGGCGCGAGCTGGTGCAGTTGCTCTTCGTCGAGGGCAACCACTTCTGCCCCTCGTGCGAGAAGAGCGGCGACTGCAAGCTGCAGGCGCTGGGCTACGAGCTGGAGGTCAAGACGCTGCACTTCACGCAGCTCTTCCCCGACCGGCCGGTGGACGCCTCGCACCCCGACCTGATGCTCGACTTCAACCGCTGCATCCTCTGCGAGCTGTGCGTGCGGGCCTCGGCCGAGGTCGACGGGCGCCACGTCTTCGCGCTCTCGGGGCGAGGCATCGACAAGCACCTCATCGTCAACTCCGAGTCGGGGCGCCTGGCCGACACGTCGATCGCGGCCACCGACACGGCCGTCTCGGTGTGCCCGGTGGGCGTCATCTTGAAGAAGGGCCGCGGCTTTCGCGTGCCCATCGGTCAACGCACCTACGACGCGGCGCCGATCAGCGCGATGCCCGAGGGGAAGAAGCCGTGAGCGCGCCGAAACGGAAGCTGAAGGTGGCCACCACCTCGCTGGCGGGGTGCTTCGGGTGCCACATGTCGCTGCTCGACATCGACGAGCGCATCTTGAAGCTGCTCGAGCTGGTGGAACTCGATCGTTCGCCGCTGACGGACATCAAGCACTGCGGTCCCTGCGACCTGGGGCTGGTGGAGGGCGGGCTGTGCAACGCGGAGAACGTCCACGTGCTCCGCGAGTTCCGCAAGCAGTGCAAGGTGCTGGTGGCGGTGGGGGCCTGCGCCATCAACGGCGGGCTGCCCGCGCAGCGCAATCACCTCGACGTGCGCGAGTGCCTGACGAGCGTGTACCGCACGGTGCCCAACGATCCCGAGTTGCCGCTGCCGCTCGATCACGTGCACCCCATCAACGACGTGGTGCGCATCGACTACTCGCTGCCGGGCTGCCCTCCGCCGGCCGACGCGCTGTGGCAGTTCCTCACTGACTTCATCGCCGGGCGCACGCCGTCGCTCGGCCACGGTCTCATTCACTACGACTGACGCGACCAACGCCATGACCTCTCTCGAGACCTCGCAGACCGACAAGCCGACCCGGCGCATCAGCATCGACCAGGTGTCCCGCGTGGAAGGGCACGGCAAGGTGACGCTGCTGCTCGACGACGAGGGGCACGTGCACCAGGCGCGGCTCCACATCGTGGAGTTCCGCGGCTTCGAGCGCTTCATCCAGGGGCGGCCCTACTGGGAAGTACCGGTCATGGTGCAGCGCCTGTGCGGCATCTGCCCGGTGAGCCATCACCTCGCGGCCTCCAAGGCGCTCGACGTGGTGGTGGGCGCCACCCAGCTCACGCCGACGGCCGAGAAGGTGCGGCGGCTGATGCACTACGGCCAGATGCTGCAGTCCCACGCGCTGCACTTCTTCCACCTCTCGAGCCCCGACCTGTTGTTCGGCTTCGACAGCGAGGTGTCGAAGCGCAACGTGGTGGGCGTGGTGGCCGCGTACCCCGAGTTGGCGACGCACGGCGTGCTGCTGCGCAAGTTCGGCCAGGAGGTCATCCGCCTCACGGCCGGCAAGCGGGTGCACGGCACGGGTTCCATCCCCGGCGGGGTGAACAAGTCGCTCACCCGGGCCGAGCGCGACGAGCTGCTGGCGGCGCTGCCCGACGTGCTGCAGTGGGCCCGTGAGGGCGTCGACCTGGTCAAGGCGCTGCACCAGAAGAACACCGCGCTCTACGAGTCGTTCGGCCTCTTCCGCTCGAGCCTGTTGTCGCTGGTCGGGCCGGGTGGGCGGCTCGAGTTCTACGACGGGGTGATCCGCGCGCGCGACGCCGACGGGCAGGTGATGGTCGACGGCATCGAGCCGAAGAACTACCGGCAGCACATCGAAGAAGAGGTGAAGAGCTGGTCGTACATGAAGTTCCCGTACCTCACGGCGCTGGGCCCGGAGCGGGGCTGGTACAAGGTGGGCCCCCTGGCGCGGGTGCAGAACTGCGACTTCATTCACACGCCCCTGGCCGAGGCCGAGCGACAGGCCTTCCGCGAGGCCCACGGCGGGCAGATGGTGCACGCGCCGCTCGCGTACCACTGGACGCGGCTCATCGAGCTGCTGCACGCAGCCGAGGTGATCGGCGAGCTGCTTCGCGACGACGACCTGATGGGCGACGCGCTGGTGGTGAGCGGCGAGCGGGTGGGCGAGGGCGTGGGCATCATCGAGGCGCCCCGGGGCACGCTCATCCACCACTACAAGGTCGACTCGCAGGACCTGGTGACGATGTGCAACCTCATCGTGTCCACCACGCACAACAACCAGGCGATGAACGAGGCGATTCGTTCCGTGGCCCGCGAGTACCTGGACGGTCACGAGCCCACCGAGGGGCTGATGAACCACCTCGAGGTGGCCATTCGCGCCTTCGACCCCTGCCTGTCGTGCGCCACCCACGCCATGGGCAGGATGCCGCTCTACGTCGAGGTGCGCGACGCGTCGGGCGCGGTGGTGGGCAGCGCCACCAAGAGCTCGCGGTGACGGCCCCGGTACTGGTGTTCGGCTACGGCAACCCCTCGCGCGGGGACGACGCCGTGGGCCCGGAGTTCGTGCGCCGCCTCGAGCTCTCGCAGGCCGACGCCATCGCCCGGGGCGAGCTGGAGGTGCTGACCGACTTCCAGCTCCAGGTGGAGCACGCCCTGGATCTGAAGGGCCGGGAGCGGGTGTACTTCGTGGACGCCACGGTCGAAGGCGGCGCGGCGGGCTTCGCGGTGACCCCGGTGGAGCCCTCGAAGGACGCGACCTTCACCACCCACGTGCTCTCCCCCCAGGCGCTGCTGCACACCTACCAGGCGGTGGTCCGGGCGCCTCCTCCGCAGGCCTTCGTGATCGCCATCCGGGGCGAGCGCTTCGAGCTGGGGGAGTCGATGAGCACGGCGGCCACCGCGCACCTGGAGGCGGCCCTCACGGCGTTTGCGGCCCTGCGCTGAAGGGCCCGCCGATCCGGGTGGGGCCTGCGAATACCCGCGCTTCGCTCGGGGCGGGTGAGTACGTTCCCGCGCAATACATGCCCAAGCCTGCGACCCGCACGTCCTCTCGCTCCAAGCGCCCGGCCCCCACGTTGCCCCCCGCGCTGGAAGCCATCGCCAAGTCCGTCATCGAAGTCACGCTGCCCAACGGGTTGCAGGTGCGCCTGCTGCCGTCCGACGCCGTGCCGACGTGCAGCTTCTACACGTTCTTCCGCGTGGGCTCGCGCAACGAGATCCCCGGCACCACCGGCATCAGCCACCTCTTCGAGCACATGATGTTCAACGGGGCCAAGAAGTACGGCCCGGGCCAGTTTGACCGCGTGCTCGAGTCGAGCGGCGGCACGTCGAACGCGTACACCTCGAACGACGTCACCGTCTATTACGAGGACTTCATGTCGGAGGCGCTCGAGAAGGTGATCGATCTGGAGAGCGACCGCATGCGCTCGTTGCAGGTCACGCCCAAGATGCTCGAGAGCGAGCGCAAGGTGGTGATGGAGGAGCGCCGCCTGCGCGTGGACAACGAGATCGGCGGCCTGATGGACGAGGAACTGTCGACGCTGGTGTGGAAGGCGCACCCGTACCGCTGGCCGGTCATCGGGTGGATGAAGGACATCGAGAACATCAAGCGCGAGGACTGCCTCGACTACTTCCGCACCTACTACGCGCCCAACAACGCGACGCTGTACCTGTCGGGCGACTTCGAGCCGAAGAAGGCCCTGGCGATGATCCGGAAGTACTACGCGGGCATCAAGGCGGGCCCGGGTGCGCCGCCGGTGCTCGACTCCGAGCCGGAGCAGAAGGGCGAGCGTCGCGCCGAGGTTCGCCACCCCGCGCAGGCCCCGTCGCTGATGATCGCCTGGCGTGGGCCCCAGGGCACCGACGCCGACACCCTGGTGCTCGACGTGCTGCAGTACGCGCTCTCGGTCGGGCAATCGAGCCGGCTGACCCGCGCCCTGGTGTTCGAGCAGGAGATCGCCATCGGCATCTCCGTGGACTGGACGTGGCGCTTCGACCCCGGCGCCTTCACCATCGTGATGGAGCTCAAGCAGCACGCGGACCCGAAGAAGGCCGAGGCGGCGCTGTACGCGGAGATCAAGAAGGTCGCCGATCACGGCCTCGAGCCGCGCGAGCTGGAGAAGGCGAAGAACAACCTCTCGGCCCACCTGCTGCGCGAGCTGGCCACCAACAACGGCCGCGCCCACGCCCTGGGCACCTACGAGTTGATGCTCGGTGACTGGCGCCAGGGGCTGGCGTTGCCCTCGCGCTACGAGTCGATCACCGGTGACCAGGTGAAGGCCGCCGCCGCGCGCTACCTCGCCCCTGAACGGCGGTCCGTCGTCACGCTGGTGCCCACCCCGGAGGTGGAAGCGTGAAGGCCACCGTGGAAGTCCCGAAGCTCCGCCCGCTGAAGCTGCCGCGCCACGAAGTGCGCACCTTGCCCAACGGGTTGACGGTGCACCTCGTGCCCCGCGGGCCGTTGCCCCTGGTGGCCGTGCGCCTCGTCATTCGCGGGGGCAGCGCCTTCGACCCCATCGGCCGGCTCGGCGTGGGTGACTTCGCGGCGCGGCTGTTCCGTCGCGGCGCGGGCGGGGAGACCGCCGATCAGATCAGCGACGAGGTGGACTTCGTCGCGGCGAGCGTGGGCGGCTTCGCCAACGAAGAGAACGTGATCCTCTCGCTGTCCACGCCCTCCAGGCACCTCGAGCCGATGTTCGAGTTGATGGCGCGCATTCTCCTGCGCCCCGACTTCCCCGAGAGCGAGCTCGAGCTGTCGCGCCGGCGCACCCTGTCGGCGTTGATCAACGATCTCGACGACCCGGGTTCGCTGGCCGATCGCGCGCTGGTCCGCGCCACCTGGGGCTCGCACCCGTACGCCAACGAGACCATCGCCGGGAAGAAGGACATCTCCGCGTACACCCGCGACGATCTCCGCCACTTCCACCAGGAGCGCCTCGGGCCGCAGATCGCCCACCTCTACCTCGTGGGCTCGTTCGATCTCGACGACGTGATGGCCACGGTCGAGCGCACGCTGGGCGGCTGGAAGGGCGGGCCGTCGGAGAAGCCCATCGTGCCCCCGTGGGCGGGCCTCGCGCGGCCCGGCGAGGTGTTGATCGTCGACAAGCCCGAGCAGACCCAGGTGCAGATGCGCATCGGCGCCCCGGGCGTGAAGCGCGGGCACCCCGATCACTTCCCCCTGGTCACCATGAACACCGTGCTCGGCGGGGGCTTCACCTCGCGGCTGGTGACCGAGATCCGCGTCAAGCGCGGGCTCTCGTACGGTGCGGGCAGCTCCTTCGACATGATGAGCGTCGCCGGCACCTTTACCGTGTCGTCATTCACCCGCACCGAGACCATCGAGTCGCTGATCGACGTGTCGCTGGCCGAGGTGAAGAAGATGAAGGAGCGCGGGCCCACCAAGACCGAGCTGGCCACCGTGCAGCGCTACATCTCGGGCCTCTACCCGGGGCGCCTCGAGACCAACGAGAACATCTCGGGGGCCATCGCCGACGTGGTGCACTACGGGCTCCCGGAGACGTGGATCTCCGAGTACCGCGAGCGCATCGCCGCGGTCACCGTGAAGCAGGCCGCCGCCGCGGCCCAGGAGCACCTCTTCGGCCCCGAGCGCTGCATCGTGCTGGTGGGCAACGCCGACAAGCTGCGCGCGAAGGTCGAGAAGTACGGGCCGGTGACGGTCCTCAAGCCCACCGAGCTCGAATAAGTGCACCTCGTCGTCCTCGAAACGCTCGGCGGGTTGGTGGCGGTGGCCAAGCCGCCCGGGCTCCTGGTGATCCCCGGCCGCACCCTCGAAGACCGGCACTGCGCGCGCGACCTGCTCGAGCAGCAGCTGGGGACGAAGATCTGGGTCTGTCACCGCATCGACCGGGACACCTCGGGCGTGCTGCTCTTCGCCACCGACGCTGCGTCACACCGCGCGGCGTCGATGGCCTTCGAGCGGGGCGAGGTGAAGAAGACGTACCTCGCGCTGGTGGAAGGCGTCGTCTCCGGGCCCCTGGACATCGACGTGCCGCTCGCCGAGGGCCGCAAGGGGAAGATGCGGCCCGGGTTGCCCGGCGAAGAGGCCAAGCCGGCGCGCACCCTGGTGCGGCCCATCGAGACCTTCGCCAACGCCTCGCTGGTGGAGTGCGAGCCGTTGACCGGCCGGCAGCACCAGATCCGCGTGCACCTGAAGGCGAAGGGGCACCCGCTGCTGTTCGATCACCAGTACGGGCACAAGGAGCCGCTGCAGTGGGGGGACGTCACGCTCTCGCGCACGCCGCTGCACGCCGCGTCGCTGGAGATCGCGTCGCTGGGGTTGAAGGTCGCGGCGCCGCTCCCGAAGGATCTCGCCGAGGTCGTCAGCCGCTTGCGTGGCTGATCGCCGCGGTCATCGCGCCGCGGGCGGGCCCATCTCGAGCATCTCGGCCTCCGCTCGGCCCAACAGGGGACGCAGCGAGGGGTGGGGGAACTGCCGGTCGACCGTCACCGCGTAGAATGACTCGAACAACCCGGGCACCACGCACAGCGCGGCCAGCGCGCCCGTCTTCAGTTCGTCGCGCACGACGATCGTAGGCACCAAGGTCAACGCCGCGGCGTCGCGCGCGAGCAGGCGCAGGGTCGCCATGTCGTCGACCTCCGCCATCACGCGCACCCGCACCTCGAGGCGCTCACAGAGCGCGTCGAACTCGGTGCGGAGCTCATTGTTCGGCCCCGGAAGAATGAGCTCGAACTTCTCCAGGTCCTCGGGGAAGCGGAAGCCACGACGCGCGGTCGGTTTCCCGACGATGGACACGCCCTGTCGAGCCATGCGCCGACAGCGCCAGCGCTGGCCCTCCTCCCGGCGGACCGGCCGGTTCGAGAGCACCACGTCGAGGTGGTGATCGCCGAGCAGGCGCAGCAGTTCCTCGAGGCTGCCCGACACCAGGCGCAAGCGCGCGCCCTCGCGCCCGAGCAGCGGTCGAACGAAGGACTCCTGGAAGTTGCGCGAGAGCGTCGCCACGGCCCCCACGCGCAGCGGCGCCAGCGCGTCGCGGCCCCCGCCCAGCGTGGCGAGCAGCTCGCCGCCGGCCTCGAAGATGCGCTGCGCGTGCTCCAGCGTCAGCCGGCCGGCCTCCGTCAGCGTCAGCCGTCGCCCTTCGCGCAGGAAGAGCGCCTGCCCGAGCTGGGCCTCGAGTTGGCGAATCTGCGCCGAAACCGCCGACTGCGAGACGCGCAGGCGCTCGGCGGTGCGGGTGAGGTTCCCATCGGTGGCCACCGCCCAGAAATAGTGGAGGTGGTGGAAGTTCAGCGGCGGCGCGCCGTCCGGGGCTCGGGGGAGTGACGTTCTCATTGAGCGAACGTTGCCATCATCATTATGCCTTATTCAAGAACTCACGGGGCCGCTACGAGCACGCCTCATGGACCCGATGCTCGACGTGCTTCCCTGGTTGTCGTTGGCCGTGCCCGTCACGCTGGGGCTGGGTGCCGTGTTGGTGCCGGCCCGCGCTTCGCTCCCGTGGGCCAACCGGGTCACGGTGGTAGCGGCTGGGCTCGTCGGGCTGGCGCTGCTGGGCGCGGCGTGGTGCGGCCCAGTCGTCTCGTTCGTTCGCCTCGACGCGCCGGGCGGGGTGATGTTGGCCCTGGTGGGGTTGCTGGGCGTGGTGGTGAGCCGGTACTCGGCGACGTACCTGGCCGGTGAGCGGGGGCTGCGCCGGTATGCCCGGGCGCTGCTGGCCACGCTGAGCGCGGTGACGGCGCTGCTCATCTCCAACAACCTCGCGTTGATGGCGCTGGCGTGGGTGGTGACCAGCGTGTCGCTGCACCAGTTGCTCACCTTCTACCCGGACCACCGGCCGGCCCTGCTCGCGGCGCACAAGAAGTTCATTCTCAGCCGGCTGGCCGACGTGTGCCTGGCCGTCGCCGTGGGCCTGCTGGGCGCGCAGGCAGGCACGCTCGAACTCGATGCGCTGTACCGCGAGCTCGCGTCGCGCCCGGTGCTCGAGCCGCAGTGGGGGGCGGCGGCGGTGCTGGTGGTGGTGGCCGTCGCGCTCAGGTCGGCGCAGCTCCCGTTTCACGGGTGGCTGACCCAGGTGATGGAGGCGCCCACGCCCGTGTCCGCGCTCCTGCACGCCGGCGTGGTGAACCTCGGGGGCTTCTTTCTCATTCGCCTGGCGCCGCTGCTCGAGCGCACGCCGGCGGCCATGAATCTCCTCTTCGTCATCGGGCTCTCCACCGCGCTGTTGGCGGGGTTGGTGATGATGACGCGCGTGAGCATCAAGCTGTCGCTCGCGTGGTCGACCTGCGCGCAGTTGGGCTTCATGCTCATGCAGTGTGGGCTCGGCGCGTGGGACCTGGCGCTCCTGCACCTCGTGGCGCACTCGCTCTACAAGGCGCACGCGTTCCTCAACGCCGGCGCGACCGTCGACGCGTGGCGCGTGCGGAGCCAGTCGGCCGTGGTTCCGTCGACCCTGGTTCGCCCCCTGATCAGGGTGGGCCTCGTGGGGGCGGGGGCCGGGTGGCTCCTCCTTCACGCAGTGGGGGTGATGGTGCCCCTCACGCTGTCGCTCGCGTTGTCCTTCACGGACGCCCGCGGTGGCGTGCGCGAGCTGGTTCGTCTCGGAGGGCTCGTCGCGCTGGCCTTCGCCTGGCATGCGCTGGCGCCGGTCCTCGTCGCGCGCGGGGCCCCGCCGCCCGATGCCGCGCTGCTCACGTGGCTCGCGAGCGCCGGCTTGGTGTCGCTCGCGGCGGTGCAGGTGGTGGTGCGCGCTCGGCCGGATGGCGAGCTCGCGCGGTTCCTCCAGCCGCGCCTCTTCGCGGGCTTCTCCCTCGACGAGTACTTCACCCGGCTCACGTTCCGCCTGTGGCCTCCGCCGCTTCCCCTCGCCGAGCCCACGATGCGCGCCGCACAGAAGGTGGCCTCGCGATGATGCCCGTGGACCGACGGCGCGCCGCCGACGCGCGCTTCCCCGGGGAACCCGATCTGGGCGCCCTCGACGCCGCCTGTGCCCGCATCGCGCCGACCTGGCCCCTCGACCGCTTCATCGCCGTCAACCCGTTCTGGGAGCACGTCGACGAGCCCTTCGAGCGGGTCGCTGCACGGCTCGCGGCGTTGTCGGGGACACGGCTGCTCATGTCGCGAGCGTGGTTTGCCGAGCAATGGCAGGCGGGG
>CAIVGN010000046.1 GCA_903905455.1 uncultured Archangium sp. | reverse complement strand
GGCGGCGCTCACCACCCGCGCGATGCAGCAGCTGGCCGGCCACAACGCCGCCAAGCTCGACACCGGCAGCCTGATGGCCCTCTCGTCGCCGCTGCGTGGGGCCAACCCCAGCGAGCTGCGCGACATGGCGCAGGCCCGTGAACACGCCCTCGCCGAGCGCGGCGCGTGCGTGATGCACGAGGCCCCCGCCCCCCTGGGCATCGCGGACCTCGCCAACATCCTCGAGGCGAAGTTCGGCGCCTTCAACCCCTCGGCCTCCAAGGCCGACCAGGCGGCCCACGGCGAGCGCGCTCGCAAGTGGATCGCGCAGCGCGCCCAGTACGCGGTCGTGACGCACGAGATGGGTCACTCCATCGCCCTGCGCCACAACTTCGTGACCTCGGCCGACGCGTGGAACTACCGCCCCCAGTACTGGCAGCTGCGTACGGCGAACGGCACGAAGCTCACCCAGTGCACCGGCGTGGGTACGCCGGCCGACTGCGTGGGCCCGCGTGCGCTCGACCCGCTCAGCCAGAACGAGCGGGCGAACCTCCTGCCCATGTTCATGCAGTCCTCGACGATGGACTACGCCGGCGAGGCCACCCAGGACCTCCTGGGCCTCGGCGCGTACGACTTCGCCGCGGCGCGCATGTTCTACGGTGACGTGGCCCCGGTGCTCGACGACGCGTCGATGCGCGCGGGTTCCCCCAAGGCGCAGGGCGCCCTGGCGAAGATCGACAACTTCGGCGGCATCCTCGGCCTGACCTTCGACTTCCCGGATGACGCCGGCGACATGGCGTCGATCCACTACACGGAGCTCCAGTCGAAGTACCAGCTCATCCGCGACTGCCAGGTCGTCGACCCGGCGCTCTTCAAGCCGGCGATGTGGAACGAGACCCTGATGGGCACGTGGAACCCGGTCGTCGACGGCATGATGGTTCAGGTCAACGGGCAGTACACGAAGTGCAAGCAGATCCCCGTGGACTACGTGAACTGGTCGACGCTGCGGGCCGCTGACGCCAGCGAAGGCGCCAACGTCCGTTCCCCCAGCGTGATCGATGCCTTCCGCCGCGTGCGCGCGCCGTACGGCTTCGCCACCGACCGTTGGGCCGACCTCGGCAACCTCTCGGTCTACCGCCACGACAACGGGGCCGACGCCTACGAGCTGTTCGACTTCCTCATCACGCAGCAGGAAGTCGGGCACATCTTCGACAACTACCGTCGCAACCGTCAGACGTTCTCGGTCCGTGGCGCGTCGAGCCGCACGCTCAGCCGCTACAACGAGAAGCTTCGTGACGCGGCCAAGGGCATGGGGCTCATCGCGAACATCTACAAGGACTTCGCGATCGACTCTGGCTACGACTACGCGACGCTGTGGCCGTACCTCGGCACCCTGCTCTTCCGCGACAACCTCGTCGCCTCGGGCATCGGCTTCGATCACTTCGCTCGCCAGGTCGCGCGCCCGCAGATGGGTCCGCACAGCCTCGAGAACGGCATCCTCCGTTCGAACCTCGACACGGCGGGCAACGCGGGCGACCCGGTGGTCACCATCCCCAACGGCGCGACCGGCTACTTCGGCAACGTCGGCTTCGGTGGTCGCCCCATGGAGAACGGGCTCTCGGACACCAACGGTGAGTACGACAGCGAGTACACGACCAACGCGGGCATGTACTACGACAAGGCGTGGGCGCCGATGCTCCTGACCGAGTCGGTCGACAACTTCATCTCGTCGAGCCGCCGTGACTTCCTCGATGGCCGCTACCGCGCGGTCTCGATGGCCGACCTGTTCCCCGAAGGGTTCCGCCGCTGGTTGGGCAACAACCTGACGGGTGACGACGCGCTCAAGGGCGGCCGCATCGCTTCGCAGGGTGGTCTCCCGGTGGTCGACGCCGAGGACTACCCCGCCGACAGCATCGGCTTCATCTCGTGGTGGAAGCCGACCCCGGAGATCTGTTTCCAGGCGGCGACGTCGCTCAACTGCGGCACCACCCCGGCCAACACGCTGGTCATCGACCCGCAGGTTGGTTGGGAACAGCAGAAGTTCATGATCGCCATGACGCTCATGTACCTGCCTGAGAACGCGCAGCAGGGCTGGCTCGACATGATGGGCATCTGGGAACTGGGCGCCGACTCGGACCCGGGCTTCAGCAACCGCATCGAGCTCCGCCTGCCGGAAGGCAAGACGTACGTGGCCAAGACCTTCGGCCGCGAGACGATCTTCGGCAAGTCGGTGCAGAAGGGCATCTCGGCCCGCATGCTCGAGTACGCCAACGAGCTGGTGCAGGCCGCCTACGAGACCGACCCGGGCCCCGACCTGGACGGCGACACGAAGCCTGACTGGTTCGTGCCCCGCGCCACGGCCGGGAAGATCAACGTCAAGTACGACGCGACGCTCAACGCGATCCTCCCCAACGGCAACATCAGCGCGGGCGGCCGTCCGGGCTGCAACGCGACGGACAACAGCACCTGCACCTGCGAGTCGAACCGCTCGTGCGTCCTGCTGCGCAAGTACAGCGAGCTGCCCTTCTTCATGCGTCAGGCGATGCGTGACTACGGCCTGGCGAGCCCCTCGATGAAGGGCATCTACTAAGTCGCCCTGAAGTCCTGAGGTCGTGCGAGCGCCGTGACGCCAGTTCGGGTCACGGCGCTTTCATTTTTCCGCAGCGTCCGCCTTAACAGACGCATATCCGTTCGATAGGATGCAGCCCATGAGCGCGGATCTCGACCTCGACGGCTGGCTGGCTTCGCTGGGCCTTGGTGCGCAGACGAAGGCGCAAGCGCGCGAGGCCCTGGAGGCCGGCGGGCTCACCCGGCCCGGCAAGGCGCGGATGAGCGTGGAGAAGGCCGAGCGGGCGCGCTCGCTGCTGCAGGAGCGCTTCGCGCTGCACTGCCACGCGGCTGACTGCATCGGGCACGCGAAGGCGAGCGGGAGGCAGCCGCTGGCCGCCGAGACGAAGCAGGCCTGCGAGCGGTGCGGTGGCAGCGAGAACGCCCGCGCGGCCAAGGACCTGGTCGAGGTGGGGCTGCGACGGCTGGTGGTGGTGGGCGGCACCCCGGCGACGCGGGAAGAGCTGGAGCGCCTGCTGGGGACGCAGATCGAGCTGCGCCTGGTCGACGGGACCCAGCACCGGGCCTCGGATCGCGCCAAGGCCGATCTCGAGTGGGCCGACCGGGTGCTGCTGTGGGGCGCCACCGAGCTGCACCACAAGGTCTCGAAGCAGTACGCCGACGTCAGCGCGA
Organism: uncultured Archangium sp.; assembly: GCA_903905455.1. GTDB lineage: Bacteria > Myxococcota > Myxococcia > Myxococcales > Myxococcaceae > Archangium_A. The sequence goes on along the minus strand of CAIVGN010000046.1, from coordinate 145,126 downwards.
CGAAGCACAAGGTGGTGCACGTGCCCCGCCGGGGCGTCGCCCAGCTGCTGGCCGGGGCGGTGGAGTCGATGCGCCGCCGCGCGGCCTGAGCCCGCTCAGCGCAGCGGCCGGCCGATCAGCTGATCGAGCACAGCGGAGATGGCCTCGCGCGACAGGCCCAGCGCCTCGGCCTGGGCGAGCAACCGCTGGCGCACGAGCACTTCCCGCGCGGGGTCGATGCGCGTCACGCCGTGGGCCTGCTTCCACGCCCAGATCTCCGCCACCACGTCCGCACGGCGCGCGAGGAGCGCGATGAGCTCCGCGTCGACGCCATCGAGCTTCTCCCGCAGGGTCTGAAGGCTCATGGCGAGAGGGTCTGCATGGTGCCGGCGGTGACCCCGAACTGCTCGTGGGCTCCGATGCGTTGGTTGAGTTCGAGCGGCGAGACCTTGCCCTCGAGGACGCCCTGCCACGCCGCCAGCACCGCGGCGCAGGTGGCCTGGTCTTCCCACACGAACTCCACCCGGTAGCGCTTGACGCCCGCCTTCAGGAGCCGGGGCACGGCCTTGGCGGCGCTCTGGGCCTGGGCGTTGAACACCGTGTTGCGGCAGCCGATGTCGACCACCACCGGGTGCCGGCGACCTTCGCGATCCTGCAGCGCCAGCTGGTGCTTTTCGCAGGGGCGGCCGCAGGTCCGGAAGTCGCGGCCCTGCGAGATGGTGTGCGCGTAGACGCAGTGCTCGGTGTGGAAGGTGGCGATGTGGTGGTGCACCGCGACGGTGACGCGGTCTGCGGGCAGCGAGGCCAGCATCGCGTGGAGCTGGGTCTCGTCGAGATCGTGCGCCGCGGTCAGGGTGTCGCAGCCCAGCGAGAGCAGGTGCCGCGCGGTGACCGAGTTGGTGACGTTGAGCGAGAAGTCGCCGTGCACCAGGGTCTGGGACGCCGCGCGAGAGAAGTGGATGAGCCCGCCCCAGTGGCGCACCAGCACCCCGTCGGGCGCGAGCCGCTCGATGCGGGCGTCGATGCCATCTTCACCCGGCTTCTGTACGCGGGTGGTGGCGATGACCACCTGCAGGCCGGCGCCGCGGGCGCGGTTGACCGCCTTCTCGAGGCCAATGAGCTCCATCCAATCGAGCTCGACCTCCCGGAGCCCCGCGGCGATCACCGCCTCGAGCTGGGCCGCGGTGCGCACCAGCGGAATGAGCTGGGGCTGCGCGGGGGCCAGCCAGGGGCGGCGGGCGGGCAAGGCGGCCGACTGCTTCGCGAGCTGGGCCGCCACGGGCTCCTGGGTGAGCGCGTGACGCGCGGCCTCGAGCACCTTCGGATCCAGCGAGGTCACCAGCGAGCGGCGCAGCGCCTTGAGGGCCGAGACCGGCAGGTGCAGGCCGGGCCCGAGGCCGTCGAGCTGCACGTCCTGGAGATGGAACGGCGTGCCGCCGAAGCTGCCCAGCTTGTCGGACAGCAGCTCGACGCCCAGGCCGGCGTTCTTGGCGGCGGCGAGGGGCTCATCGCTGGAGAGCGACACCGAGGCTTCGCGGCCCACGGGGCCCTTCGCGGTCGCGCGCACCTCGAGGGGAGCGCCCAGGGCGCCCGAGACCACGAGGCTGACGGGAATGCGGCCCAGGCCTCCCCGCATGCCTTCGTCGACGGCGGTGTGCGCGTCGGCGGTCAGGCGCGGGTCGCTCGAGAGCCACACCTTGTGACCGAGATCGACGCGCGAGAGATCGGGGCCGGGCCGGCCGAAGCGGAACCACCAACCACTGGGCGTCACCTCGACGCCGAACAGCGGGCCACCCGGCTCTTCGTCCTGCGGGCGACCGGTGTCGAAGCCCACGCCGCAGCCGGGCACGGGCTCGGGCAGCTCGAGGGGCACGCCGCGCGAATCCTCGGGGCTGGAGCCGCCGATCACCGGCAAGGCGACCTTCGTGGCGCCCAGCGGCTGGTTCGGCTTGCCCACGCCGACGCCGCCCGAGGGCTGACGCTCGACGCGCCGCACGCGCACCGCGCCGGGCTTGATCTCCACCACCTCGCCCAGCAGCGCGCCGCGGTTCTTGGGGAAGCGGCCCTCGACGAGGCTCTGGTGATCGGCGCCCCCGAGGAAGCCATCGGAGAACCCGCGCGAGTAGGCCACGGCCATGCGCCCGAGATCCTGCTGCAGCGCGCGCTGCGCCTCCACGGTGCGCTCGCGCTTCTGGGCGATGGCGTCGCGCCAGCGCTTGTAGCCCTCGACGGCCGACATCACGTAGGCGGGACCCTTGAGCCGGCCCTCGATCTTCAGGCTGGCCACGCCGATGTCGGACAGCTCGGAGACGGCGCGGGCGCCCGCGAGATCCATGGGGCTGAGCAGGTACGCCACGTCACCCAGCTCGCGCACCTCGCCGTCGATCACCAGCTGGTACGGGAGCCGGCACGACTGCGCGCACTGGCCGCGGTTCGCCGATCGCCCGCCCCAGGCCTCGGAGGTCAGGCACTGGCCGCTCCAGGACATGCACAACGCGCCGTGGATGAAGACCTCGAGCTGCACCGAGGTGCCGCGCGCGAAGGTGCGGATCTCGTCGACCGAGAGTTCGCGGGGCACCACCACCCGGGTGGCCCCCAGCTGCTGCGCGAAGGCCGCGCCCTCGGGGCTGGAGATGGTCATCTGGGTGGAGGCGTGCACCTCGAGCGTCGGCGCCACGGCCCGGGCGAGGAGCGCCACCGCGGGATCCTGCACGATGATCGCGTCGACCCCGGAAGAGGCGCAGGCGCGGAGCACGGTCTCGACGAAGGCGAGCTCGTGCTCGAAGACCAGGGTGTTGAGCGTGACGTAGGCGCGGGCGCCGGCCCGGTGGATGCCGTCCATGAGCTCGGGCAGCCGCTCGATGGAGAAGTTGGTGGCGCGCGCCCGGGCGTTGAGGCCGCCATCGAGGCCGAAGTAGACGGCGTCGGCGCCGGCGGCGAGCGCGGCGGCGAGGCTTTCGTCGTCACCTGCGGGCGCGAGGATCTCGGGGAGCTGCGTGGGAGCCATGGGGGGCTTCTACACGGGCCCGGGAGGTCAGTGGTGCGCCTGGCGTCGGGCGGCTTCGATGAGCACCGCGAAGAGCGATCGCGGGGCGGTGACCCGCTGGCCCTCGACCCGGGCGCGCAGCACCACCGCGAGATCCCACGCCTCCTGCGACGTCAGCGGCCGCCGGGTGGCCTTGCGCCCCTCGGAGGTGACGATGATCGACAGCTCGGCGGTCTTCGCGTCGAGCAGCACGTCGACGTCTTCCCGGGCGGTACGGCCCGCCAGCAGCACCACCGCGCCGAGATCGCTCACCGACCGGGGCGTGAAGTCAGCGAGCGTGGTGGGGAAGATGGCGTCGTTGACCGCCTGGAGCACGTGGCCGGTGATGGAGTCGACCCACGGCACGCTGCGCTGGAACTGGGCGAGCGCGGGGCCGAAGTCGCGCAGGTCGGTGCGCGAGAGCTCGACCGTCTCTTCGCCGTCTTCGGTCACCACGCGGAACTCGCCGGAGGTCTCGACGAAGCGCACTTCGACCTCGCGGCCGTTCACCAGCCCGCGCACCGCGGCTTCGCCCGAGGCGTCTTCGAGGCGCTCCACGTTCGAGACCCGAAAGGCCGCGAAGGGGCGGCTCTTCTTCGAAAACCGCGGGGCGTGATCGCTGTTGCTCAACATGCCGAAGTTCTCGACCCCGGCAGGCCGCGCCTCGCGACAGCCCAGTGGACTGATCGCGACACGCACTTCTCTCAGCAACTTCGATGACTTACGGCGAGAGGATGATGCGGGGCGCCGAGAGGGCCGTGCGCACCAGGGCCAGGGCGGGCTCGGAGGCCGCTTCGGCCTCGGTCATGCGGCGCACGTAGACGTCCCGGCCCGCGGCGACGGCCTGCTTCAGGTCGGTCAGCAGGGTCATGGCGGCGTCGAGCATCATCTTCGCCTCCTCAGCGCCCTGCGCGGGGCCCGTCGGCACCCCACCCTTTTCCTTCAGGAACTCGCCGAAGCGCTTGATGGCGTCGCGGGTCTTGAGGGGATCGAAGGCGGCCAGCGGCTCCTTGACGGCATCGAGGCCGACCTTGATCAGGCGCACCTGGTTGCTGCCCTTGAACTCGGGCGCCGGGAGGCTGAGCGACGTGCCGGGGAACGCGCCGAGCAGCCCCTCGTCATCGGGGGCCTTGAACGCGAAGGGCACCAGGTCGAGGAACAGGAAGAGCGGGTCGACGCCCTGCTTGGCGGCGTTGAGTTCCTCCTCGTCGAGCGGGGGGAAGGTCGTGGGCACGCCCACGAAGAGCAGCGGCATGACCACGTCGCTCCAGAACTCCTCGGCGGCGGGGCCGGTGCTGGTGGTGGCGCCGAACAGGAGCCCCACGGTCTCGACCACGCGCGGGGCGCGGGCGGCCTGGGACACGATGGGCTTGCCGCTCTCGAGCCGGCGGATGGCGCCGACGAGCTGGTCGTCGAGCTGCTTCTTGGCCTCGGGGGGCAGCTTGGGCGCGCGGTTGATCGCGTCGCGCAGGTCGCTGGCGATCTTCTCGGGCGTCGAGTCCCACGCCTGCTTGGCCTTGGCGCTGTCGACGCCGACGACCTGCACGAAGCCGGGGTCGAAGAGCCGCATGTAGTCTTCAGGACCGAGCCGCTGCGCGCCGCCGGTGCCGCCGAACTTGGCCTGGGCGAGCGAGGTGCGAATGGTCTTCACCACCTCTTCGACGCGGTCGAGCTTGCCCGAGCCGAGCGCGTCGACGATGGCGCCGAAGGGGGCGAGCATGATCAGCGCCTCGGGGAAGCCGAGCGCCGCGCCCTCGGGGGTCTCGCGGTAGGGGAACCAGAAGGCCTGGTGATCGGCGTGGAGCCGATCGCCGAGGGCCGCCGCGAGGGCGAGCGCGATGACCTGGTGCTCCATCTGGCCGGGGTTGAAGGGGCCTCCGAGGAGCTTGACCACGCCGGCCTCGATGTCGGCCCAGCTGTCCTTCACGAGATCGACCGGCTTGCCCTGCACCTGCGTGAGGACTTCGGTCACCTGCTGAAACGCGGAATCGAGCTGGGGGGGACGCGGCATCGGCATATGGCGCGGGCTCGTATCACGTCCTTGAATCGAGGCTACCCACCGAGTGTGCTGATGAGCCCCGACGCGACGCGGTGCGCCCGGGCCTCGTCCTGGGGAAACTCGAGCTGGTGGTACAGCTTGGTGAGCCGGGTGACCTTGCTCAGGCCCAGCTCCGGGCCGCGCACGACCGCGAGGTGGGCCACGAACAGCAGCGCGTAGCCCCGCTGGACGTGGGGCATGGTCTGCGCGTCGAAGCCGAGCCCCTGGCGCGCGAACTCGAAGTACCGGGGCAGCACCGGCTCCACCTCGGACCCGTGGCGTTCGACCGCGCGCAGCACCGAGCCCGTCGTGTCGAGGCCGGTCAAGCGCAACACGCTCACCAGGTAGTCGGGGAAGAAGGGCCGCGGGTCCACGGGCTTGTCGAGCGCCCTGGCCACGTCGTGATCGAGGGCGTCGAGCGCCTCGTGTTGCACGAGCGCCTCGAGCGAGAGGAGGTTGATGGGCAGCTCGCCGCTGTTGGCGAGGGTGGCGCTCGCGGCCTCGCGTGACGAGGTCAGATCCTTGCGGATGGAGACGAACTCCTGGTCGGCGATCTCCAGCAGCCCGGCCACCCGCGTGAAGCGCCGGCGAATGGCCTCGGGCACGGCGTCGCCGACCTTGTACCCGAGGTCGTGCTCCACCTCGGCCCAGGCGTGCTGGAGCGCGGTGCGCAACTGCAGCTCGAAGCGGAACGCGGGGGCCGGCCCCTCAGGGTGCGCGCAGACGTAGTGCACCGAGCGGTAGCCCGCGGGCCGCGCGTGATCGACGGAGTGCTCGAGGTCGACCGTGAAGTGCTCTTCGATGAGCCTCGCAGCGCGAGCCACGTGATCGTCGAAGTAGGTCACCGCGCGCAGCCCGAGGAGATCGGTCACGTCCCACAGGCCCTGGTAGCTGCGGTCGGGGCGGGCCAGCTTCTGCGCGAGGCTTTCGGCGGTCTTCACGCGAAGGGTGACGAACTGCACCGGGATGCCCTCGGCGCGCAGCAGGGCCTCGAGCTGTCGCTGGATCTGCCCGCCCAGGCGCTCGAGCGCGGCACGAAAGGTCTCGAACTGCCGCAGCAGGGCCTCGTTCATCGTGCGCGGGACCATATCGCCGCCACGAGCCGGTAAGGTGCCCCGCCATGCGTCGCCTTGCCTTGTCCCTCGCGCTGGTGCTGAACGCCTGCGCGACGACCTCCCCGCGCTTCGACCAGGAGGTCGCGACCACCTTCGCGCAAGACGACATGCGCAAGCTCGAGACCGACGACCTCGAGCTCTACTACCCGGCCGCCTACGCCGACGTCGCCCGGCAGGTCGCCGCGCGCGCCGCGGAGTGCCTGCGGCTGATGCGCGCCAGGGATCTCGAGAAGCGCGACTACGGCCGCGCCGTGCTCTTCCTCACCTCGGCCAACTACAACAACGCCTACGTGGGAGGTCAGTCGGGAGGCGAGCCGCTGCATTCGCTCAACCCGCTGTCGGTGAGCGCGGAGCTCTTCCACTACTTCGGGCTGGGGGGGGCGAACACCGGCGACATCGCCTGCCACGAGATGTTCCACTACGTGCACTACGAGCAGACGCACGGCTTCTGGCGCGTGGTGAACGCGGTGGTGGGGCCGGTGGTCCCCCCGCAGGCCTTCCTCGAGCGGTGGTTCACCGAGGGCGCGGCGCAGTTCTACGAGGGCCGGCTGGGGCGCGCGGTGGGTCGGCCGTACAGCCCGTTCTATCGAGGGAGCTTCGACTCCTTCGTGGCCCTGCGCGGGGGGCACGTGAGCCCCGGAGACCTGGCCATCAGCCAGCGCGAGCTCAACCCGTTCAGCGGCGCGTACCTCACGGGGCTGCACTTCATCGAGTGGCTGGTGAAGCAGTACGGCGAGGAGAAGCTGTGGAAGCTGATGGATGACCAGGGCCACAGCGTGTTCTCGCCCTTCGGCACCGCGCTGCGCTTCGACGTGGTCTACGGGCAGCCGCTCGGCGAGCTGATCGACACGTGGGAGAAGGAGCTCGTCGCCACGCTCGTGCCCCGGGTGCGCCCGGTGGAAGAGCGCGTGCTGCTCGAAGACGTGGGGCAGCTCGCGCGCCTCGCGGCCCATGCCCCGACGGGGGTCACGGCGATCGTCTCGTCGGGCAACGAGCAGGTGCCGCTGCTGCGCATCCTCGAGGCCGACGGCAGCCTGCGCGTGGAGAAGCGGCTCACGATGCTCCACCCGGGACGCGCGGCGGTCTTCGTGGGGCCGGGCACGATGAGCGGGCTCTCGTTCACCGCCGACGGGAAGTTCCTCTTCCTGCTCAACGACGACCTCATCTCGCGCGGCGACACGCGGGCGCAGATCTGGAAGATCGACGCGCAGACCGGCGAGGTCCTGAAGGTCTTCCAGGACATCGGCCGCGGCATGGCGGGCTCGGTGTCGGGAGATGGGCGCACCTTCACCTTCGCCGACTTCCCGCCCGGGCGATCGCGGTTGATCGAGCGCGACCTGGAGACCGGCACCGACGTGGTGCTCGCCGACTTTCCGCCGGGGGTCTCCGTCGCCGCGCCGGCGTGGAACCCGTCGCACACCCAGCTCGTCTTCTCGCGGCAGGACAGCAACGGGTGGAACCTCGTGCTGCGCGCGCTCGACGGCACCTCGGTGGACCTCACCAGCGACGGCGCGTTCAACTACGGGGCGCGCTGGGCCGATGACACGCACCTCGTCTTCTCGCGCACCGCGGGCAAGTACCTCCAGGCCTGGCGGCTCGATCTCGCGAACCCCACCGTGCTCGAGCGCCTCTCGAACGCGCCCTACGGGGTGATCGACCCGTCTCCGGCCGCGGGGCACATCGTGCTCGCGGCGCGAGACGGGGTGCACTGGTCGATCGACTCCGTACCGACGGAACCGCTCGAGCAGCTCACGGTCACGCCCACCGAAGCGCCGCCTCCGTGGCACGAGTCACCACCGTTGGTGGTCACCAGCGACGAGCCGTATTCCCCGGTCGATCACCTCTTCGTTCCGCAACTCCGGGCGCCGGGCGTGGTGGGGCTCAACGCGAACGTCACGCTCCGGCCGTTCTCCGCGAAGTTCAACGACGTGACCTTGTCCCTGTCCCTCATGGGGCGCGATCGGCTGGGGCACCACACCTGGGCGATCAACGGCACGCTCGCGGTGCCGACCATCACCGACAACACCTTGCAGGCCGGGTACCGGAACCTCTCGCTCGCGCCGTGGGCGATCATCGCCAGCGCCTCGCGCCAGGCCTACGCCACGGAGGCATTCTGGTCGGGCGGGCTGTTTGCCTCGCGCAGCTTCTTCACCGTGCCCGTCTTCTTCGGCGTGCAGACCGAGGTGTGGCAGCCGTTCGGGTTCAACGTCGAGAAGTTCATCGGGCCCACGGCGGCGATCTCGTACTCCGCGGGTGACGGCACGGCCTACGGAGGCCCGAGCCGCAACCTCTCGGTCTCGTTCGACGTCGCCGGCTACCCGCGCGCGTTCGGCAGCGCCCGCGACATGGTGGATCTCCGCGCCGACCTGGGTCTCGCCATCCCCCTGCCCCTCTCCAAGCGGCACTCGTTCTTCTTCTCCGCCGTCGGCCGCTCGCTGCCCGGGGCTCCGGCCGGCGCCATGCGCGTGGGCGGAATCTCCTCGTACTTCGTGTTCAACCAGCCGGTCTTGCGCAGCCCCTTCCCCAGCACGCCGAGCAGCTTTCTCCCCGGCTCGCTGGTCGAGTCGTTGCGCGGCTTCGACGACTACTCGCTGCGCGCGCAGCACGCGGGCATCTTCCATGTGCGCTACCGCTACAGCTTCATCATCGATCGCGGCTTCGCGTCGCTGATCTACCTCTTCCCCTCGATCTTCTTCCGCCAGGTCGACGTGGAGGCCTTCGGGGTCGCGGCGATCACCGAGAGCCAGGTCGCGCGAGGCGCCGGTGCAGCGATCGCGTTGCGCATGAACCTCGGCGGGGTCTTGCCCATTTCTCTTCGCTATCAGTTCGCGTGGCGCTTTGATTTCGGGCTGCAGGATCTTCACGTGTTCGGGGTGAGCTTCGACTGATCGTTCCTGCGAGACTTCGGGCCATGAGCTCGATCACCTTTCTCGGAGCGGCAGGCACTGTCACCGGATCGCGTTTCCTGCTCGAGCACGACGGGCAACGGGTGCTCATCGACTGCGGCATGTTCCAGGGCCGCAAGGACCTCCGGCTCCGCAACTGGGAGCCGTGGCCGATCGACCCCAAGAGCATCGACGCGGTGGTGTTGACCCACGCGCACATCGATCACACCGGCGGCCTGCCCAGGCTGGTGAGCGAGGGGTACCGCGGGCCCGTCTACTCGACGAGCGGCACCCGGGACCTGTGCGGCATCCTGCTGCCCGACTCGGCGCGCATCCAGGAAGAGGAGGCCCGCTACGCCAACAAGCGCGGGTACTCGAAGCACAGCCCGGCCCTGCCGCTGTACACCGAGCAGGACGCCTTCGCGGCGCTGCGGCTCTTCGAGAGCTTTGGCTACGACAAGACGCGATCGATCCTCTCGGGCATCTCGCTGCGCTTCCAGCGCGCGGGGCACATCCTGGGCAGCGCGATCTGCGTCTTCGAGCTGGCCACCAGCAAGCAGCGGCTGGTCTTCACCGGCGACCTCGGCCGCTACGACGCGCCGATCCTCCGCGACCCCGAGCCCATCGACCACGCCACGGTGCTGGTCGCCGAGAGCACCTACGGAGACCGGGAGCACGGCGAACACGACCCGATGGGGGCCCTGGCCGACGCGGTGAACGACACCGTCAAGCAGGGCGGCGTGCTGGTGGTGCCCGCCTTCGCCGTGGGTCGCACCCAGGACATCCTTTACCGGCTGGGCATGCTCGAGCGCGAGAAGCGCATCCCCGAGCTGCCGGTGTTCGTCGATTCACCGATGGCCTGCGACGCCACCCCGCTCTACCTGGCGCACGCCCACGAGCACGACTTCGAGATGCGCGCGATCCTCGACGAGGGCTTCGCGCCGCTGCGCACCGCGAACACCCGCTTCGTCACCGCCGCGAAGGAGTCGAAGGCCATCAACACCTTCCGCGGGCCCGGGGTGATCATCAGCGCCTCGGGCATGGCCACCGGCGGGCGCGTGCTGCACCACCTCAAGCAACGCCTGACCCACGAGCGCAACACCGTGCTCTTCGTGGGCTACCAATCGGAAGGCACGCGCGGCCGCCGGCTGGTCGAGGGGGAGAAGGAGATCAAGCTGCTGGGCGAGGTGGTGCCGGTGCGCGCGAAGATCCTCAACATCAGCGGCTTCTCCGCCCACGCCGACTGGCACGAAATGCTGCGGTGGATGGAGGGGTTCACCACGCCCCCGAAGCAGACCCTGCTGGTCCACGGCGAGGCGTCGGCGCTCGAGTCATTGCGGCAGAAGGTGGCCGCGAAGGGGTGGCCGGTGTCGGTGCCCGCGCACCTCCAAAAAGTCGAGCTCGTGATGCCGTAGGGAGCCCGTGCTACCCTGCGGCCCCATGCGTCGGCCGAACCTCCTGCTCATCGCGCTCAGCCTCACCCTCGGCACTGCCACCATCGCTGCGGCCGAGCGTCACAAACCCGCCGAGTACCAGGACATCACCGACGAGGAGCGGGCCGCCGCCAAGGAGCGCTCCCGCAGCCACATGGGCTCGTGGAAGGAGGTCGACTTGCCTCCCGAGTACCACTTCCCCTGGATGCAAATCGGCTTCATCGCCGCGGCCCTCGCCATCGCCGTGCCCTTCGCCTGGTCGGCCTACAACCGCTCGGCCAAGGAGCTGCGGGACACCGACGCGTTCGCCCAGAATGGCCCGCCGAAGAAGCGCGCCAAGCCCGCAGCGCCCGTCGCCGAAGAAGAATGACCCGGCCCCTCAGGGACCGAAGAACAGGGGCGGCAACACCTCGCCGCTCTTGCCGATCACCAGCTCATCGAAGCGCGCCGCGTAGCCCTCGCTGGGAGCAGCGTCGATGAGCCAGGTCTTTCCGCCCACCGCGTGCGCGGCGTCCACCAGGCCCGACGCGGGGTACACCTGCCCCGACGTGCCGATGGCGAGGAACACCAGCTTCGGGCCGGCCTCGTCGATGAAGCGGTAGACCTGCTCGAGGTGCGCCGGATCGAGCATCTCGCCGAACCACACGATGTGTGGCCGGATGGCCCGCCCACAGGTGGCGCACGTGGGCAATGGGCGCGCGAAGTACGTGTGGGCGTCGGCGAAGGGCTGCGCGCACTGCTCGCAGCGGCTCTGGAACAGCTCCCCGTGAATCGCGAGCATGCGGCGACTGCCGGCCCGCGCGTGGAGCCCATCGACGTTCTGGGTCACGAGCAGGAATCGTTCCCCCAGCGCGGCCTCGAGCCTGGCGAGCGCGTGGTGTCCGGGGTTGGGCTGCACCTTCGAGGCGCCGTCGCGACGCAGGCTGTAGAAGCGCCAGACGAGCTCGGGGTCGGCCGCGAAGCCCTCGGGCGAGGCGACCTCCTCGACCTGGTGGCCTTCCCACAGCCCGTTCATGCCGCGGAAGGTGGGCACGCCACTCTCGGCCGACACCCCGGCGCCAGTGAGCACGAGGACGCGGGTCTGATCGTCGAGCTGCAGTCGCTTCATCGGTGCCTCAGTTCCAGGCGTCGAGGTTGGTGTCGGCCCCCGGGCGATGGGCGCCGGAGATGCGGGCCTTCGTCACGCCCGCGATCAGCAGCACCGTGCGCATGGCACGGGCGAGCCTACTTCACTTCGCTGACGCTCCACTCGATGGTGCCCATGAGCTCCTTGTGGCGCTTCTTCACGTCCACATCGAGGAACTTCACGGCGTCCTTGAGCTTGTCCATCAGGCGGAAGTGCTTCCGCTTGCTGGACTTGGTCTGGAAGAGCGCGTGCACCAGCCACGGGAAGACCGCGGTCACGTCGCAGTGGCAGTACACCGAGCCCGTCTCCACCGCGTCGGCCGAGACCTTGCCCCAGGTGTGGCCTTCGCCGGCGGGGCAGCTCGAGAGCGCGCCGTTGTCCACCGGGTCGACGCAGAACTGCACGTCGATGTCGAAGCCCGAGGTGGGCACGTTGAGGATTTGGTCGAGCAGCGGCTCGCCCTGCAGCGTGTAGTTCTTGGGCACGCCACCACCGAGGATCCACACCGCCATGCGCTCGTCGAAGTGGTGACGGCAATAGTGCTGGATCGCCGCCATCTCGTAGACGTCTTCGTTGACGTCGAGCTCGAACTTGAACTCGGGCCCCAGGATGCGCTTGAGCTTCACCACGTTGAGGAAGATCGAGCCGTCCTGCACGGCGCCCACGAAGATCGGCACCGCGCGGCGGTAGCAGGCCGACAGCAGCGAGGGCTGCTTGACGCCCAGCTGGTCCTCGATGGCGGCCATGTGCTTGCCCAGGAGGTAGTGGAACTCCGGGGTGGTCATCTTCTTCTGGAAGTCGGCGTGCCGGATGATCGCGCTGAAGAGGCGGTCGGTGTCGAGCAGCACCTCTTCCTGGAAGCCCAGGTCGTAGATGCGGATGATCCGCGCCGAGCGGAACTGGATGTCGCCCCCGTTGGGGTTGACCTCGTGGATGTGGTGTTTCAGCACGCGGTGCGCGTCGTGGTACAGGTTGGCGCCGGTGGTGGTGATGCAGCTGATCACCCCGGTCTCGACCAGCGGAATGATGCAGCTCTGGTGCAGGCCGGCCGGGGTCATGGCGCCCGAGAGCGTGAGGAAGATCGCGGCGTTCTCGTCGAGCGAGCGCTTCATCAGCTCGAAGGCGGTGCGTTCCTGGCGGCCGACGTAGGCACCAAACGCGGTCTCGAGCAGCTCGAGAGCCGTCTCCTTGCCGGTGATGGGCCGCGGGTTGACGCGGCGGGCCTGGGCGTATGCCGAACGAAGCTTCTGCTGGGTCTTGGTGGCCATGGGCGCGGGCGGTATACACCCGACTCTCTCGGCCGCTCTGGAGTTTTCCTTGAAGAATCTGACCCTTCTGTTGTCCGGCGTTCTCCTCGTCACCGCCGCCGGCTGTACGTGCAAAGGCAACGGCACCGGGGGCGCCACGCCCGACTTCGTGCCCACGCCCACGGCGATCACCTTCTCGGCGTGCCCCACCCGGTCCGAGAACGGCGCCGTGGTGCCCGACGTGTTCCCCGACTTCAAGAAGCTGCGCATCAACAACCAGGGCAAGGTGTCCGGAGCGCTCGCGCTGAGCATCACCGGCGCAGGCGCGGAGTTCTTCAAGCTCGACGCCGGCGTTCCGACCTCGATCGATCGGCTCTCCGAAGTCGAGATCCCCATCTCCTTCTCGCCGACCGCCCGGGGCGACGTGCGCGCCGAGCTCATCATCGACGACAAGACCGACGGCACGGAGAACGCGGTGGTCACCCTGATCGGCACGGGCATCAACCTGCCCACCACCGCCGCCATCGAGACCAGCCCGCAGCTCGCCGACGGTGGCTACACGCTGTGCACCGCGGAGACGCCGATCTCCGACTGCGCGCTCAACTTCCCCGACACCCTGATGGACCAGACGACCACGCTCCAGCTGAAGATCCGCAACCGCGGCTGCCCGTCGCTGAAGATCACCGCGCTGAGCATCGACGGCATCAGCAACCCCAACACCAACGATGGCTTCACCATCGACTCGCCCTCCACCCTGCCCTCGATGACCTCGCCGATGACCCTCTCGACGGCCGACGGCACCGACGAGACGATCATCACCCTGCGCTTCACGGCCATCGACGACGGCAGCGGCATCCCCGACCAGGCGCACGACGCGGTGATCACCATCAAGAGCAACGACCCGCTCTACGGTGACGGCTTCGCGAACCCCGCGCGCATCAGCATCAGCGCCAAGGCGGTCAAGCCCAGCGTCTACGTCTCGCCCACCAGCTGCAACTACAGCGCGGTCCAGGACGTCTGCGGCAACCCCACGCGCGTGGTGAACAAGGCCACCTTCCACGTGAGCAACTCCGGCGGCACCCCCATCAGCATCTCCGGCGTGCGCTTCCGCTCGTCGGGCGGCACCACCAGCAGCAACAACCGCTTCTCGGTGACGCGCAACATCGTGGGCCAGACCATCGCGGTCAACGCCAGCGCCAACCTCGAGGTGACCGAGGTCGACCAGCCGCTGCTCGTGTCCGACCAGCTGGAGATCATCGCCGACATCCCCGGCATGGGCGCCGGCTCGGGGGGGACCTCGGTGGTCTCGGTGATCAGCGGCACCAAGCCCTGCCTGGTGACCGACCCCATGGACTCGATCAACTTCGGTGACCCGGTGGACGAGCTGAGCGCCAAGCTGCTCACCATTCGCAACGAGACGACGCGCAACGGCACGCCCTGCGGCACGCTGGTGATCAACTCGGTCGACATCTCGGCGCAGCCCTTCTTCTCGTTCATCGATACCGTGGTGCCTCCGAACACCACGCTCGCGGCGGGCGCCTCCATCCAGGCCACGGTGCAGTACCGCCGGCCCTCGTCGGGCGGCATGCAGCTCGCCGACCTGCGGATCGTGAGCAACGACACTGACTACGGAGCGCCCCAGTACAAGCTGCTGCTGCTCCAGTCGAACGCGTCGCTCGACCAGATCCCCAACGCGGAGATGACGGCCTGCCAGCCGGCCGAGCTGGTCAACGACCCGGAGTGCCTGCTGGGCCCGACCAACTCCGCGGCCTTCAACCTGTCGATGATCAACCCTGACGAGATCACCCTCTCGGGCGCCAAGTCGACGGACAACAACCGCGTGGCCGAGTACCGCTTCACCATGCTCCCCCCGATCCCCGGTGGGGCGTCGACGGCGGCGCTGGCCAACAACGGCATGAAGATCACCACCAACAAGACCAAGCTGACGATCCCCGCGGGCACCACGGGCACGTTCCGCATTGGCCTCGAGGTGTGGGACGACCGCGGCCAGCAGTCCGCGGCCAGCTCGATCATGACGGTGAACATCTACCCGTAAGGGCCACCGGGGTTCAGGGTGAGGGCGACGCCTTCACCCGAACCACCGGCGAGCGGTGCGTCAGCTGGCGCATCGCCAGCTTGTCCAGCTTGGTGCCCCGGTAGACCTCGAGCATGCGCTCCTGGCCCAGGCGCCACACCGAGAACATGGTGCAGCTCTTGGTGAAGTCGCACCCGCCGTGATCGCGGTCGGTGCACACGTTGACCGAGATGGGGCCTTCGACGGCCTCGATCACCTGCAGGAAGCTGATCTCCGAGGCGTGCTGCGCGAGCGAGTACCCGCCATGCGAGCCGCGCACCGACTTCACCAGCTTCGACTTCACCAGGGTCTTCAGGATCTTCGCGAGGAAGTCCTCGGGGATCGCCATGCGCTGCGCGATCTCCCGAATGGACGTCGTCATCCCGTCGGGCAGCGAGGCGAGGAACAGCATCGCGCGCGTGCCGTACTCAATCTTGCGGGATATCTGGAAGGCGTGCTGCATGGGGGAGTAAGCCAGCGCTCTAGCATGATCGACCTGCACTCGCACACGACCGCCTCTGACGGGCAGTACCCGCCCCGTGAACAGGTGGCGCTCGCTGCGAAAGCGGGCGTCACCGTGCTCGCGGTGACCGACCACGACACCATCGCCGGCCTCGAGGCCTGTGGGGCCGAAGCCACCGCCCGGGGCATGCGCCTGGTGCCGGGCATCGAGATCTCCTGCATGCACCACCGCCGCGAGGTGCACATCCTGGGGCACTTCATCGACCCCGCGAACCCGAAGCTCACCGCCTACACGGTGCAGCTCATCACCGAGCGCGAGAAGCGCATGGAGCTGATGGTGGCGAAGCTGGTCACCCTCGGCGTGCCGGTCACCCTGGCCCAGGTGCAGGCGCTCGCGGGTAACGCCCCCCTCACCCGCCCCCACCTCGCGCGGGTGCTGGTGGAGCTGCGCATCTGCACCTCGACCAAGGAGGCCTTCGACCGCTTCCTGGGCGACGGGCGCCAGGCCTGGGTGCCGCGCTTCGAGATGACCGTGGCCGACGCCATCGCGCTCATTCACGTCGCGGGCGGCACGGCGACCATCGCCCACCCCGGCAGCTCCCGCGTGAACCGGCTGGAGGTCGAGACGATGGCGAAGTCGGGCCTCGACGGGCTCGAGGCGATCCACCGCGATCACCCGCCCAGCCAGCGCGAGCTCTTCGCCACCTGGGCGAAGGAGCTGAACCTGGTGTGCACCGCCGGGAGCGACTTCCACGGCGAGAAGGTCGCGCCGGACCGTCACTTCGGCTCGGTGGCCATGGCGCCCGACCAGTTCGCCCGGCTCGAAGCGCGCCGGAGCTGAAGCGCTACTTCCAGAGGTTCTTGTCGATGGTGGGCGCGGTGACGGTGGTGTCGAGCTCCACCTCGCCCGCCGACTTCGCCTCGTGACCGCCGACGCCGCGCGCCTTGACCGAGAGCCCGTTCTTTCCCTCGCGCAGGGACACCGGCACCTCGAAGTGGCCCCGCTCGTCGACGGTGACGATGCGGCCCTGCACCTCCACCATCGAGCCGGGCTCCACGTCGCCCTTCACGGTGAGCTTCGGGGTGTTGATGGTGGCGCGGGTGGGCAGCGCGACCTTGAGCAGCAGCGACGAGGGGATGGTGAGGGGCGTGGTGGGCGCCTGGCCGGGCCGGACGATGGACTGTTGGCCCGCGCGCACGATCACCACCCGGCCGCCGCCCGAGAAGGCCACCTCGCCGCTCTCGGTGCCGAGCGCGACGGTGCCCTTGCCGTTGCTGGCGAGGGTGAAGACGCCGCCATCGGTGCTGGCCACCGCGTCGCTGTTGGAGGCGCGCACTTCGAAGGTATGGCGCCCGCCGCCCTTCACCGTGGCCTTGGCCATGCCTGACTCGAGGAGCAGGCGGGTGATGCTCTCCTTGAGCTCGCCGATGCCCACCTCGGTGCCCGGCTCCATCTTCACTTCCCAGGTCTCGTCGCCCACCAGCACCGCGTAGCTGCCGTCGCTGGTGCGAACGCCGTCGCTGGCCTGCAGCACGTCGCCCGACTTGCCGTCGACCCACCCGCCGTCGAGGCCGTGGCGCAGCTGCACCTTGCCGGTGACTTCGCCCAGGTGGATCTCGATCAACCTCGGGCCCGCGTCGATCACCTCGGCCACCGCGACCGGCACCACCAACGGCGGCTGCGTCGGAGGCTCCGACAGCAGGAGCCACCACGCGAGCGGGACCATGGCCGCGATGGCGAGGAGCGCAACGATGAAGCGGGAGCGGGGAGACATCGACTGCGCCCTTATATCAGCCGGTGATGCCCTTCCCCTGTCCACCGACACCGGCGACCACGGAAGCGGCCTGCTTCTGCGTCGTCCCGGGGGACTTGAGCGAGATCAAGAAGCGCGCGCCCTGGCCCGGGGCGCTGGTCAGGTCGATGGAGCCCTCGTGCTCCTGCACCACGCGGTAGGCCACGGCGAGCCCGAGGCCGATGTTGGTCCACACGTCCTTGGTGGTGAAGAACGGCTCGAACACCCGCTCCAGGTTCTCGGGCGCGATGCCCTTGCCCGTGTCGCTGACGCTCAACTCCGCGCCGGCCGCGGTAGCCGCCACGCTCACCGTGAGGCGCTGCTCGGGCGCCTTGGCCATGGCCGTGCGCGCGTTGGCGCACAGCTGCGCGATCACCTGCTCGAGCTGCTCGGAGTCACCGTCGATGCGCACCGGCGTCCGGGGGACCACCACCTCCACCGTCACCCCGGGGGAGCGGCCGCGCTCGATGGCCATGGCCCGGGTCACCAGCGCCCCCAGGTCCATCGGGGCCAACGAGACCACCCCGCGCTTCTGCGAGAACCGGAGCAGCTGCTGGGTGATCTCCCGGCACCGCATGGCGCTGTCTTCGATTTGCTTGAGCGACGAGAAGTCGGCGTCGCCCTCGGCGTGCTCCATGAGCAGCAGCTGGGCGTTGCCCAGGATGCCCACCAGGGGGTTGTTGATCTCATGCGCCACCCCGGCGCCGAGCTGACCGATGGCCGCGAGCTTCTGCGCCTCGAGGAGGTGCGCCTGGGCCGCGCGCAGGTCGGCGGTGGCCTCGTCGACCTTCTTCTTCAACTCGTCGTTCCACTGCAACAGGCGCCCGCGGGCCGACTCGAGCTCCGCGCCCATGGCGTTGAAGACCTGGCCCAGGGTGGTCAGCTCGTCGCCGCCGCTGAGCTCGACGCGCCGGGACAGATCGCCCCGGGCGTAGGCCTCGGCGACCAGCGACAGCGCCTCGAGGCGCCGGGCGAGCCAACGGGTGAAGAACACCGAGACGATGATCAGCAGCAGCACCGTCACGCCCATGCCCCCGAGCACGCTGCGGCGCAGCGAACGAATGGGCTGTCGCGCGGCGTCGAGCGGAATCGAGGTGACGGCGGTCAGCCCCAGGCGCCCGGGCACCTTGGCCACGGAGAGCTGCTCGGTGGCGGTCGTGGCCAGCTCGTGACCCGCACGCAGCACGGCGAGCCGCGAGGGATCGAGCGTCGAGACCCGCTGGTGCCACTGGCTGCTGGCCACCACGCGGCCGTCGGCGTCGACGATCTCCAGGGTGGTGACCGGGGGCGCGTGTTCCACCAGCCAGCGGTCGAGCACCGTCAGGGTCAGGGCGAGCACCACCATCGGCGCGCGGGGTCCCCGGGGCCCGACCTGGATGGCCGCCGGCATCCACGGGCCACCTCCGCTGTCCTGGGCGGCGCCCAGCGCGAGTTGCCCGGGCTCACCGTACGAGCCCAGCGTCGCCAGCGGCAGCAGCGCCAGCAGTTCGTCACGGGACACCTGGAGGGAGGGGCGGCCTTCGAGCCCCGAGAGCATCGGCGTCACGTCGGGCCTTGCCGCGTCGGTGAGCGTCGCGGCGACGACCACCGGCCCCTGGCTGGCGAGCAGTCGCAACCCACCTTCGGCCTCCGCGCTCGAGACCCGGGGCCAGTCGATGAGCAGCGCCGACTCCGCGAGCGCCTCGAGGGACGCGGCGAGCTGGGTGCCCGTGGATTCAGCCGCCGCCACGGCCAGCGCCCGCTGCTCACGCTCGAGCCGGCCCGCCAGCTCGCGCTCGGCTTCCCGCAGCAGCCAGAACCCCGCGAACGACAACGGCACCACGGCCGCGGCGATCACGAAGAGGAGCAGCTTCTGGGAGAGCCGGAGCACCGTCAGGCACCTCGAAATTCCCTCTCCCTGCGCCAGCGGGGAGAGGGGCAGAGGTGAGGGGCCGAAGTGGTCCTCATGGCTCGGCCTGGTCGCTGCGCAACACCACGCTCCCGCTGATCGCCTTGGCGCGCTTCTTCAGCTCCGCGGCCTTCTGGGCGAGCTCGGGGTGATCGATGGTGCCGTCGTTCATCACCGCGGCGATGGACACGCTCATCACCGGGAAACGCCGGCGCTGGCCGTACCGATCGTCCGCCTCGATGTAGCCGCGCTCGCGATCGGCCCGCTCGTAATAGAGGGGGATGATGCGATCGAACGAGTCGATGACCCGCTGGCAGATCGCGTCGACCTGGTCGGGCCGCACGATGAACACGAAGTCGTCGCCGGCGACATGGCCGACGAACTCCGAGCCGTCTCCGACCTGCGCCACCACCTCGCGCAGGATGTCGGCGGTCTGGCGCACCACCCCGTCGGCCTTGGCGAAGCCGTAGAAGTCGTTGAACGCCTTGAGGTTGTCGAGATCGAGGTAGCAGAACGCGAAGGGCGAGCGCTCCCCGAGCCGGCGCTGCACCTCGCGCTCGATGGCCGCCGAGCCCGGCAGCTGGGTGGTGGGGCTGGCGCTGGTGTCCGAGGTGCGGCGGCGAAGCACCGACTCCACCCGGGCGCCCAGCTCGAGCGCGTCGAAGGGCTTGGTGAGGTAGTCGTCGCCGCCCAGCTTCAGCGCGCGCACCTTGGCCGAGGTGTCGCTGCGCGCCGAGATGAAGATCACCGACAGCGGGCCACCCGCGCGATCGGCCTTGAGCGCCTCGAAGAACTGGAAGCCGTCCCCATCGGGCAGCGCCACGTCGAGCAGCAGCAGCTCGGGCCGCTTCCGCGAGATGCTCAGCTTCGCCTCGGCGATCGAGCCCGCGGACGCGACGTCGAAGCCCTGGTTGGCCAGCACCTCGGCGCAGATGGCGGTGATCTGCGGATCGTCGTCCACCACCAGCACGCGCCCGCGCCCTCCGTGGCGTTCCTTGAGGGCCGCCTCGACGCTCGAGAGGAAGCTGGCCGCGGTGACCGGCTTCTGCAGAAACCCGCTCGCCCCGGCGCGCACCGCCTCGGCCCGCACGTCGAGCCCGGACACCACGATGGTTCGCGCGGCCTTGGTCTCGGGGTCGTGGCGGAAGATCTCGAGCAGCTTGAGGCCCTCGACGTCGGGGAGCCGGTGGTCGAGGGTGATCACGTCGGGGCGGAGCTTGCGCGCGACCGTGAGCGCCTCCTCGGCCCGGCCGGCGACCACCACCTTGAGCCCGGCGTTGAGCAACTGCGCCTTGAGCAGCCACGCCAACTGCGGCTCGTCCTCGACGATCAACACCGTGCCGCGCGAGGGTCTCACCTGGTCGTCGGGGGCCGGCACCTGCTCGGGCGGCTGCTCGGGGAAGACGGCGACGAAGCGCGCGCCATCGGGTGACGGCTCGGCCCAGATACGCCCGCCGTGCGCTTCCACGATGGTCTTGCAGATCGACAGCCCCAGGCCGGTGCCGGGCACGCTGCGGGTCTTGGCGGTGCGGGCCTGCTCGAAGCGGTCGAAGATGCGCTCGAGGTCGGCCTCGGCGATGGGCTCGCCGGAGTTCCACACCGAGAGCACCGCGCTGCCGGGCGCCTCGGTCGAGCGCCCCACGACGACCTTCACCTGGCCCCCGCCGGCCGTGAACTTCACCGCGTTGGTCAGGAGGTTGTTGATCACCTGGTTGAGCCGGTTGGGGTCCGCCAGCAGCTTCACGTCGGTGGCGGTGGTCTCGAGCGCGACCTCCACGCCGCGCTCCGCGAACGACGGCCCGTAGCGCTCGACCGCGGTCTTCACCAGCTCGTCGAGCCGCATCAACTGGAAGTCCATGCGCATCGCGCCCTGCTCGAACTTCGCGAGATCGAGGAGGTCGTCGACCAGGAGGTTGAGCCGCTCGGTCGAATCGCGGGCCATGGTGAGGAAGCGCCTCTGCTTCTCGGTGACGTCGCCGGCGAGGCGGTTGAGCACCAGGTCGAGGGCGCCGGCGATGCTCGTCAGGGGGGTGCGCAGCTCGTGGCTGATGACGCCCACGAACTCGTCCTTGCGCTGCGTCAGCAGCTTCTGCTCGCTGACGTCGCGCAGCACCAGCACCAGGCCCTTGAGTTCCTTGGCGGGGGTGGCAACGGGCGTGACCACCAGCTCCAGGTCGCGGTCGCCGAACTTCAGCTCCTCCCGCATGGTCTTGGTGCCGCCGTATTCCCAGCCGCGCACCAGGTCGAAGGGCGAGAGCCCCAGGGCGGTGGTGAGCTGGTCGAAGGTGGGCCGGGGCTCGCCCTGCGGGAGGTGCAGGTAGGTGCGGGCGGCGCCGTTGACCACCACCACCCCGCCCTTCGCGTCGGTGAGGATCACCCCGTCGCCCATGGCCTCGACCATCTGCTCGATGCGCAGGCGGGCCTCGCGCTCGGCCGCGCGCACGTGGGTGATGGCGTCGGTGGTCTGGTTGACCAGCAGGTCGAGCAGCTCGCCGTCCTCGGTGCTGTACGAGTCGGGCCGCGTCGAGAAGAGCGAGAGCGTGCCCACGGTCTGCTGCTGCGAGACCAGCGGCACGGAGATGGCGCAGGCGAAGGTCGACAGCCCGTCGGCCACCGCGCCCACGTGGCCGGCGACGTTGGTGATCACCCGGTCTTCGGTCAGCACCACGCCCGCGGCCTTGCGGTGCGAGCCGAGCACCGAGTCCTTCACGTGCAGCAGGGCGGTCTCGGTCAGGCCCGTCGTGCAGCGAATGCGCAGCGCCGCGGTCTGGGCGTCGCTGGCCTCGATGAGCACCGCGCTGGCGTCGTGGGGCAGCACCCGGCCGATGGTCGAGAGCAGCCGGTCGACGATGGCGTCGAGCGAGGGGGCGTCCGTCGCGCTCTGGCGGCTGACCTCGTACATGACGTTGAGTGCCTCGATGCGCTTGTGCAGCGACTCGAGCAGCCGCTCCTTCTCCTTGCGCAGCTGGGCGACCGACAGCGCGTTGCGCACGGTCATCGTGAGATCGTTGATGTCCCACGGCTTGGTGACGTAGCGGAACACCTGCCCGTCGTTGATGGCCGCGATCAGGTCGTTGGGGTTGGTGTACGCGGTGAGCAGGATGGTGGTGATCCCCATCCCCTCCTTGCGCGCCGCCCGCACCAGCTCGATGCCGGTCATGTCGGGCATCTTCTGATCGGTGATCATCAGGTCGACGGGTCGCGACCGGAGGATGTCGAGCGCCTCGGGCCCCGACTTCGCCGTCAGCACGGTCGCCATGCGATCGAACATCCGGCACAACACGTCGAGCACGTTCTGCTCGTCGTCTACGCAGAGAATGATGGGCTTCAGAGGCACGCTGGAGGGACTCTAGGCCCCCGCGAGGGCGCGTCGAAAAACCGACATCCCCTCACTTCTGCGGCTTGCCCGCCGCGTCGACCTTGTCGCCGTTGCTGATCGACAGCCGAACCAGCTCGCGGAGCACGCGGTTGCGCTTGATGTTCCCCAGGATCTCCTTGAGATCCTCGTACACCGTGGGGTCGTTGATCACCGCGCCCAGGGAGCCCTCGCCGGCCTTGATCTTGGTGGTGATGGTCTTGATGTCGTTGGCCGCGGTGGCGAGGTCGGCCAGCAGCGTCTTCGCGTCGCCGTAGACCAGCTGGTAGATCGCCCCGTCCTTGGTGGTCTTGGCGTCGTGGATGAGCTTGGCCAGCTCGTCGGCCGCCTCGCCGAGATCGGTCACCGCGTTGGCGATCTTCTTGTCGTAGATCAGCGCGTGCAGCGAGCCCTCGCCGGTCTTGATGTCGCCCAAAAGGCCGTCGACCTTGGCCACCGCGCCATCGAGCCGCAGCGCCACGTCGGAGGCGCGCGAGAGCAGGCCCTTGAGGTCATCGCTGACCTTCTTGTCGTAGATGATGGTGTGGGCGACGCCCTTGCCCGCCTCGACCTCCATCGCGATGTTGCGCGCGGAGCGGATGAACTGGGTGACGTCGTCGCGGATCTCGACGGTGGTGTACGACTGCACGCCCGAGCGCAGGTCGCGGGTGATGTTCACCGCGTTGTCGATCACCTCGCCGGTCGCCTTGAGCAGCGAGCTGATGTCGCCCGAGGTGCCGGTCTGCAGCTCGCCCTTGTTGGGCACCACGGCCTTCTCGGGGGAGCCCAGCGAGATGTCGATGGCCTTGTCGCCGAGGATGCCGCGGCCGGTGATGCGCGCCACGGAGTCGGCCCGCACGCGCTCCTGGAAGCGGTTGCTGATCTCCATCGTGACCATGATGCGCTTGTCACCGATCTCCGGCGCGAAGCTGATCTTCGAGACCTTGCCCGCGGTCAGGCCGCCGAGCCGCACGGGCGAGTCGAGGGCCAGGCCGTCGACGTTCTCGAAGGCGCCGGTGTAGACGTTCTGCTGCTCGAAGAGCCGCCGCTCCTTGCCGATCACGAAGACGACGATGGCGGCCAGCGCCAGGCCGAGCGCGATGAAGAGCCCGGCACGGATGATGACCCGCTTTTCACGCTCGGCGGGGTTCATGGGAGGTGGTGCCATGGGTCAGTCTTTCCTCGCGTCGAAGAACGCGCGCACGTCGGGGTTCGTCGAGGCCTGCATCTCTTTGACCGTTCCGGTGGCGACGATCTTCCGCCGCGCCAGCATCGCCATGCGATCGCTCACCCGGAACGCGCTGTCCATGTCGTGGGTGACGACGATCGAGGTGCAGCCCAGCTGCTTCTTCATGGAGATGATCAACTCGTCGATGATGCGCACGCTGATGGGGTCGAGGCCGGTGGTGGGCTCGTCGTAGAGGATCACCTCGGGCTCGATGGCGATGGCCCGCGCCAGGCCCACGCGCTTGCGCATGCCGCCCGAGAGATCCGAGGGGCGCATCTGCTCGATGCCCGGCAGGTTCACCATCTTGAGGTTCTTCGCCACCCGGTCGGCGATCTCCGCCTCGGTCAGGTCCTTGAGGTGCTCGCGCAGGGGGTAGGCGATGTTCTCGGCCACGGTGAGCGAGTCGAAGAGCGCCGCGCTCTGGAAGACCATGGCCACGCGCTTGCGCACGTCGCGGATCTCCTTCTCGCCGAAGGTCGTGACGTCCTGGCCCTCGAAGTAGATGTGCCCGCGGTCGGGGTACAGCAGGCCGATGAGGCACTTGAGCATCACGCTCTTGCCCGAGCCCGAGCCGCCGATGATCGTCAGCGTCTCGCCCTTGCGCACCTCGAGGTCCAGCCCCTCGAACACGCGCTTGGCGCCGAAGGCCTTCCACAGGCCTTCCCAGCGAATGAGCACCTCACCGTCGGCGGTCGCGCTCACAGGGCGAGGAACAGCTTGGTGAGGAAGAAGTCGGACAACAGCACCGACACCGAGGTGATGGCCACCGTCTCGGTGGTCGCCTTGCCCACGCCCTCGGTGCCACCGGACACGCCGAAGCCCTTGAAACAACCGACGATGGCGATGATCAGCCCGAACACCGCGCTCTTCCCGATGCCCGAGGTGAAGTCGACGATGTCCGCCGTCTCCACCGCCGAGCGGAAGAACTGCTGCATGGGGATGTCGTACTGCGTGGCGGCGACGACCGATCCGGCCACCAGCCCGAAGACGTCGGCCAGGGCGGTGAGCGCCGGCATCACCAGGATGCAGGCCAGCAGCCGCGGGGTGACCAGCTTCTTGATGGGGTCGGCGCCCAGCGCGGAGATGGCGTCGATCTGCTCGGTCACCTTCATCGAGCCCAACTCCGCGGTGATGCCCGAGCCGATGCGCGCGCCCACCGTCAGCGCGGTCAACACCGGCCCCAGCTCGCGAAACAGGGTGAGCACCACCACCTTGCCCACGGTGTGCTCGATGCCGAAGCGCGCCATGAAGAAGGCGAACTGCAGGGTCATCACCAGGCCCGCGAACACGGCCGTCAGCGTGGCGATCGACAGCGAGCGCGTGCCCAGCATCTCGATCTGGTAGGCGACCGCGCCGAACGCGAAGGGCCGCGTGAAGGCCCGGCGAAACGCGCGCACCAGCATCACCATCAACCCACCGAAGGCGCCGAAGGCCTCCTGCACGCGCGCGGTGAAGGGGATGATCGCCCTCAGCTCCTGCTGCACGATGTCGGTGAACTCCGGCGGATCGACCGGCTCGCCTTCGGGGTGCGGCGCCTCGGCGTTCACGGCGCGCGCTCCTGGCGGAAGCCTGCGACCAGGGCATCGAAGGCCCGCTGCCAGGTGGCTTCCTGGCCCACCGGGCTCACGTAGGTGAAGTCGTGCACGCAGCCGTTCTTCTTGAGCACCACCAGCTCCAGCGAGGTGGGCACGCCGTCGAGCTTCGCCTTCACCACCGAGCGCAGGGCGTCACGGCCATCGAGCTGAAACGGCGTCTTGCTCACCCACTGGCGGTCGGTGAAGCCGATCACCAGGTGGTTGGTGAGCACGTCGAGCGGGGGATCTTCGTGGCCGGTGCAGGTGGCGTTGAGCGCGATGAGGTGCCCGGTCTTCGAGGTCACCCACGCCAGGTCGTTGTCCGCGAAGTTCACCCGGCGCCAGTCTCCGCCCGGCGGCTCGACCACCGCGTAGCGCAGGCCGTCGTCGCGCTGGTACATGCCGCCCGCCAGCCCGCCGCGACAGCCGGCGAGCCCCGCAACCACCCCCAACATGATGACGCTGCGCAGCATGTGTGGCCCAGTGTGCCCGCAAGCCTACGTCGCGAATGAAGAATTTGACTCTGCACGTCTGTTCAGGAACCATACTGAACAGAGATCCAGCGTTTTGAAGGAGTCAGCCATGGACGAGATCACCGACCGACAGAAGGAAATCCTCACTTTCATTCAGCGAACGACTGAGGACCGGGGCTTCCCCCCGACGATCCGCGAGATCGGCGAGGAGATGGACATCAAGTCGACCAACGGGGTGAACGATCACCTCAAGGCCCTCGAGCGCAAGGGGTACCTGACGCGCGGCGAGCAGCAGAGCCGGTCGCTGGTGCCCACCAAGCGGGCGCGGATGATCCTCGGCCTGGGCGCCAAGCGCATGCCCTCGGACTCCACGATGCTCGAGATCCCGCTGCTGGGCCGGGTCGCCGCCGGCGCACCGATCCTCGCGCAGGAGAACGTCGAAGACACGGTGCGCATCGACAGCTTCCTGCTCGGCGGCAACGGCAAGGAGGTCTTCGCCCTGCGGGTCAAGGGCAGCTCGATGATCGACGATGGCATTCACGACGGGGACTTCATCTTCGTCAAGAAGGCGCCCAACGCCGCGGTGGGCGAGATCGTCGTGGCGCTGATCGAAGACGAGGCCACGGTGAAGCGCTACTTCCCCGAGGGGGACCGCATCCGCTTCCAGCCTGCCAACAAGGACATGAGCCCCATCTACGTGGCCAAGTCCGACTTCAAGCAGACGATGATCCTCGGGCGGGTCGTCGGCGTGTACCGCAAGATGATCTGACGCTCAGCCGAGGCCGGCGAGCTCGGTGCTCGCCGCGTCCCAGCGGGCCAACGCGGCCTCGAGCTCCGCCGCCGCCACGCGGTGGGCGTCGAGCACGGGCCGCGACTTCGTGAAGTCGGCGGCGAAGGCCGGGTCCACCAGCTGCTCCTCGCGGGCCTTCTGCGCGGCCTCCAGCTCGGCGATGCGCGCCTCGAGCCGGGTGATCTCCTTCTTCAGCGGCCCCAGCCTGGAGCTGCGCGACTGGCGGGCCTCGGCCTCGAGGCGGCGCCGGTCCTTCTCGGTGAGCGCCTTCGGGTCGCCGGCCTTGGGCACCACCACCTCTTCGCCCCGGGCGCGGGCGGCGGCCTCGGCGTCGAGGTGCACCAGGTAGTCGGCGAGGTTGCCGGGGTACGGGATGATCTTGTGATCGCGCACGTCCCACACCTGGGTGGCGAGGGCGTCGAGGAAGCTGCGGTTGTGCGAGACGAAGATCAGCGTGCCCTCGTAGCCCTCGAGGGCCTCGATGAGCGCCTCGGAGCTGTCGAGATCGAGGTGGTTCGTCGGCTCGTCCATCACCAGCAGGTTGGCCGGCTTGAGCAGCAGCTTGGCCAGGGCCACGCGGGCGCGCTCCCCGCCTGAGAGCACGCCGATCTTCTTCTCGACGTCGTCGCCGGAGAACAAGAAGTTGCCCAGCACGCTGCGCACGAACGACTGCGGCTTGTCGGGCACCAGGTCCATCATCTCCTCGAGGATGGTGTTGCCCCGCTCGAGCGTGTCGGCGTGGTGCTGCGCGTAGTAGCCCATCACCACGTTGTGGCCGAGGGTCACCTCGCCGCGGTCCGCCTCGAGCTCGCCGGCGAGGATCTTCAGCAGCGTGGTCTTGCCCGCGCCGTTGAGGCCGACGATGGCGATGCGCTGCCCGCGGAGCACCTGGGCGTCGAGGCCGTCGTAGATCACGTTGTCGCCGAAGGCCTTGCGGATGCCGGTGAACTTCACGACCTCGCGGCCGCTCTGGGCCACCACGGGGAAGCTGAAGGACACCGTGGCCCGGTCCTGGTGCACCTTGACCGACTCGAGCTTCTCGAGCTGCTTCATCTTCGACTGCGCCTGGCTCGCCTTGCTGGCCTTGGCCCGGAAGCGGTTGATGAACGACTCGAGTTCGGCGCGGCGGTCGGCGACCTTGTCGGCCTGCACCAGCAGCCGCTCGTACTCCTCGGCACGCTGGCGGCGGTAGTCTTCGTAGTTGCCCGACCAGGTGCGCACGCCCTCGGTCTCCAGCGAGACGATCTTGTTGATCTGCCGGTTCAGGAAGCCGCGGTCATGGCTGATGAGCACCATGGCCTTGCGCGAGCGCTTCAGGAAGGCGTCGAACCAGGCCAGCGTCGGCAGGTCGAGGTGGTTGGTGGGCTCGTCGAGCAGCAGCAGGTCGGGGTCCTGCAAGAGCAACCCGGCCAGGGCCGCGCGCATGCGCCAGCCACCGGAGAACGCCTCGCTGTCCTTGCCGAAGTCGCCCAGCTTGAAGCCCAGCCCGAGGAGGATCTGCTCTGCCCGGTGCTTGCCGTAGTGCTGGTCGAAGTGGTCGCGCTCTTCGTGGAGCTCGGCCAGCTCGGAGGCCAGTTCCATCTGCTCGGCTTCGTCGGTGGTGGTGCCCAGCAACTGCTCGGCGACGATCAGCCGCTCGTCGATCGCGTCGCGGCCCGGCACCGTGGACATCACCGAGTCGACCAGCGTGCCCACGGGCAGCGAGTGGAGATCCTGCGGCAGGTACCCCACGCGCGACTTGCGCCGGAAGGTCAGCGTGCCGTTGTCCGGGGTCACCTGCCCGATCAGGATCTTCAGCAGCGTCGACTTGCCCGTGCCGTTCGCGCCGACGAGGCCGATGCGATCGGTGGGGCCGATGGTGAACGAACTCGCGTCGAAGAGAACCTTCGACCCGTACGACAACTCCAGGCCCTGCACGATGACGAGACTCACGAACCGCGGCGATTAGCACGCACGCCCGCAGCGATCCGCGTAAACTCTCGCGCTGCGCATGGCGAAGGAACTGTTCGAGGCCGTCAACGCCCAGGACCTGATCGGCCAGGTCCTCGACGGCCGATACAAGGTCGAGTCGGTGCTCGGCCAGGGCGGCATGGGCATGGTCTTTCGGGGCGTGCAGACCAGCATGGGGCGCCCCATCGCCCTCAAGACGCTGCACCCGCAGTTGGCCATGGCGCCCACCTTCTTCGAGCGCTTCAGGCGCGAGGCGGAGATCGCCAGCCGCCTGCACCACCCGAACATCATCACCATCTTCGATTTCGGGCGGACCGCCGACGGCCACTGCTACTACGTGATGGAGTTGCTGGAGGGCGAGTCGCTGCGCCAGCGCATCAAGCGCGACGGCCCCTTCACCCTGCGCCAGGCCGCGGCGGTCATCGAGCAGACCGTGGCCGGCGTGGCCCACGCGCACCACCAGCTCGTCATCCACCGTGACCTGAAGCCGCACAACATCATGGTCACCTCGGTCGACGGCAACGAGTACGTCAAGGTGCTCGACTTCGGCCTGGTCAAGGCGCTGGAGCAGGAAGAAGAGGAGCAGCTCACCTCCACCGGGCAGGTGCTGGGAACCCCGCAGTACATGCCCCCGGAGCAGGCCGGCGGCGAGGTCGTCGACCAGCGCTCCGACCTCTTCTCGCTGACGGGCGTCTTCTATTACTGCCTCACCGGCCACAGCCCCTACGGCGCCAACTCGGTGCGCAAGGCGCTGACCCTGGCGCTCGCCGGCCACGTCCCGCCCATCTCGACCTACCGCCAGGGCGCGCCGGTGCCGAAGTCCATCGACGAGTTCATGGTCAAGGGCCTGATGCCCGAGAAGGAAGACCGCTTTCAGACGGCGGAGGATTTCCTCCAGTCGCTCCACGCGGCGCTCTCCGGGGCGCCCGACTCGGTGCTCGACGCCCTCCCCGCCTTCACCCCCGAGCCGGGGGACCGCGAACCGGGGAGCGGCTCGTCGTCGGCCTCCCGGAAGTCGGGGAGCCGCGCCAATTCCCGGGTGCCCTCGAAGGCCATCTCGTCGGTCTCTCGGCCGCTGCCGAAGTCGGCCTCGCGCATCGAGCCGGCCCCGGCGCCGGTGCCCGTGCCTGAAGCGGCCCCGACGGCGAAGCAGCCCGCCCCCCTCGCGGCCCTGGTGGGCATCGCCGCCCTCGTCGTGATCGCGCTGGGCGGCGCCGTCGCCTGGAAGTTGCTCTCGAAGCCACCGCCGCCCCTCGAAGCGCCGGCCCCGCTCGTGGTGGCGCCCCCCGAGCAGCCGGTGCGCGCCCCGAAGGCCGTCGAGCCCAGCACGGTGAAGGTGACCATCAAGACCACACCCGACGGCGCCGAGGTTTCCGAGGACGGGGTGACCATCGGCAACACGCCGCTGGCGATCGAGTGGCCACGGGGCACGACGCGCACGCTGATCTTCAAGCTCGCGGGTCACAAGGAGCTCAGCAAGGTGCTGCGATCGGAGGCTGATCAATCCTTCGACTTCCCGCTCGAGCCGCTGGCTCCCCGAAACCCGGGAGGCACGGGGGTCGGGAAAAAGCCACCGCCGAAAAAGGACCCCGAGATGGGGGCCTTCGAGTAGGTCTAGCTGGGGTGAGGTCCGACCCTGTCTGACTGTTTTTGATGTGAATTCAGTGGGTTCGAGAGAGGAACGCGCCGGGCTCTTGGCGCGTTGGCTTCGTCGGGTATGGTCACCGCGACCGTCCCCAAGAGCCCATGAGCACCGCCCTCGCCAGCCCCGCAGCCTTCAAGGAGAAGCCCCCCGAACCGCACTTCGGTGACGGGCTTCCGCCGGCCAGCGCGTTGCTGCTCCAGGCCCGAATCAAGGATCTCAAGCTCCACCTCGAAGGCACGCGGCTCGAGAAGTTCATCCACCAGCTCTACGAGGAGCTCGAGGCCCGTGGCGTTTCGCTCCGCCCCGAGTGTTACCTCTCGGATCAGTGGGGGTGCCCGTCGGGCGTGCCGGTGATCGGCATCCCCTTCTACCTGGCGGACCAGAACCTGCTGCAGATCGAAGACGCGCTGGGCGCCGGCGCCGAGACCGAGCGGGACATCATGATGTACCTGCGCCACGAAGCAGGGCACGCGTTCAACTACGCCTACAAGCTGTACGAGGCGGAAGACTGGAAGCGGCTGTTCGGCGACTTCGGCAAGCCGTACCTCGACACCTACAAGCCGCACCCCTTCAGCCGGAAGTACGTGGCGCACCTGTCGGGCTGGTACGCGCAGAAGCACCCCGACGAAGACTTCGCCGAGACCTTCGCGGTGTGGCTGACGCCCAACTCGAACTGGGCGGAGCGCTACAAGGGCTGGGGCGCGATCAAGAAGCTCCAGTACATGCAGGAGGTGGGCACCACCCTGGGCCGCGCGGTGGCCCCCGTCACCCTCGACGAACGCGACATGGACGTCGGCGAGATGGAAGAGACGGTGCTCGATCACTACCGGCAGCGCGCGATCGAGGAGAAGATCGATCTCTCCATCGGTGACCAGCTCGACCAGGATCTCGCGGCGCTCTTCGAGTCGGAGAACGTGGGCAACACC
This sequence comes from uncultured Archangium sp., assembly GCA_903905455.1. Taxonomy (GTDB): domain Bacteria; phylum Myxococcota; class Myxococcia; order Myxococcales; family Myxococcaceae; genus Archangium_A. The sequence goes on along the minus strand of CAIVGN010000046.1, from coordinate 114,120 downwards.
GCCGCCGACACGCTGCTGCGCGCCGAGCGACAGGCGCTCATCCAGTCCGTCACGCAGTACTCGGGCGTTTCACGCAGCGTGGTGAAGTCGGTGCTCGATCACCTGCTCGAGCGCGTCAGCGCGATGAAGCTCACCGTGCACCGCGAGAACGCGCGCGAATACATGACGCGCTTGACCGCGCTGCTCACCACGCTCGCGATGAACTTCCTCTACACGGACAAGTTCTTCGACGTGGCGTGAGCGAACGGATCTACAGTGGCGCTGCATGGCAGCCGCCACAGTCCCATCGCTGAAGATCTCCGTTCTCCATTATCAACCCTCTGGCGATCCCATGGACCCCGTGGTCCAGGATGTCGTCGATGCCCTCACCGCGCTGGGGCACACGCCCACGCTGATCGACGTGCATGACCGGGTCTTCGACCTGCTCACGCAGATCGAGAAGCAGAAGCCCGATCTGGTGTTCAACGTCTGCGAGACCTTCGCCGACGATTACCGGCTCGAGGTGAACGTCGCCGCGGTGCTCGAGATGGCCGGGGTGCGCTTCACCGGTTCGGGCACGGCGGGGCTGCTGCTGGCCCAGGACAAGATCCTCACCAAGCAACTGCTCGAGTACCACGAGGTCAACACGCCCAACTTCCTCACCTTCGATGGCGAGGCATTCGAGGCGTTCGGACGCATGAACTTCCCGTTGATCGTCAAGCCGGCGCGCAGCGACGCGTCGATCGGCATCGGCCAGCACTCGGTGGTCAAGGACTGGGACGAGCTGACCAAGCGGGTGCGCGAGATCCGCAAGACGCTCAACGACGAGGCGCTCGCCGAGGAGTTCATCGACGGTCGCGAGGTGTATGTCGGGGTCATCGGGACCCCCAACCGCCCCGACGTGTTGCCCATCGTCGAGCTGAACTGGGGCGCCTGGGACGCCAACATTCCCAAGGTGAGCGACCGCGTGGTGAAGTTCGGAGACATCGGCGAGGACCACCCACACCTGGTGATCGCCGAGGACATCTCGCCCGAGCTCAAGGCGCGCATCGAGCGCAGCGCACTGCTGGCCTACCGGGCCCTCAAGATCCGCGACTACGCGCGCGTCGACTTCCGCATCTCGAACAAGACGGGCGAGCCCTTCGTGCTCGAGGTGAACCCCAACCCGTACCTCGAGAAGGACAGCGAGCTGGCGATGGCCGCCGAGCACCGCGGGCTCAACTACGTGCAGCTCATCGAGCAGATCATCGACTCGGCGGCGAGCCGCTACGGCTTGAAGACCAAGGCCGAGAAACCGACCACCGGAGAGACCCCCAGCGTCGACCCGACCCGCGAGCAGCGAGCCTGAAACACCCTGTAGCAGCCTGTGTGACACCCCAGAATCGTGGGCGATTTGCTTGATCCCACCTCGATCCGGCTCTCACAATCACTCCGAAGCCTTCGCCGACAAGGAGCCCTCATGAAACACCGCCTCTTCCGTACCCTGGCCATGGCCATGGTGACCGTCCTCTTCTCCACTGGCTGCATGATGTCCCGGCTCGTCGATCGCGCATTCCTCGGCATCACGGTGCGCCGCCCGTCGTACATCGATCGCAAGACCACGGGCGTCTTCCTGCTGCCCTTCACCTTCGTGATCGACGTCGCGACCTTTCCCATCCAGGCGCTGCTCGTCGTGATCCTCGGGGACAACTTCCCGTTCACCGATCAGATCGACTCGCTCAAGCAGCTGACCGCGATGCTCGACAACTCGCGCTTCAACCAGCTGGGTGAGGCCGAGCAGATCATCGCCCGCGCCGAGCTGAAGCAGCTGATCACCGAGAAGAAGCTGACGCCCAACAGCGCGCTCGGCCTGGGTGATGACGGCCACTGGACGGTCGTCGAGCTCACGGCCGAGGCGCACAGCCAGCTGATCGCCCGCGCGCAGCAGCCCGACGCGCCCGCGTCGCTCGTCTGCGCCCGCTGAGCTGAACCACGAAGGACCGCTTCAAGGCCCGCGAGTCGCCTCGCGGGCCTTTTTCATTGCGGGCCCAGGCCCTCCAACGCCACCGACACCGCGTCGACGACGTCCTTGTCCGAGGGGAAGGAGCCGAGCTGCTTCTTCGCCACCACGCGGCCGTCCACGGCCACCTCGAAGATCCCGCCCGAGCCGAGCACCAGCTCCACCTCCAAATCGAGTTCGTCTTTCAGCGCAGCTGCCGCCCGGGCAGCCTTGGGCCTGTAGCCTCAGGCCGTGCAGTAGGTGATCGTGACCTTCGCCATGGGGTGCTCCTTCAGCTCGTGGGATGGAGCACGTCGTAACCGAGTCGCGTCACCAGCGCCAAGACCACCAGGAGCACCACCCGGCGCACCAGCGTGTCGCCGCCCTTCACCGCGAGGTGCGCGCCGATGGTTCCCCCGATGAACTGACCGGCCGCCATGGGCAGCGAGACTTGCCAGATCACCAGGCCCTTCCACGCCAGGAAGAGCATCGCCGCGAGGTTCGACGCGAAGTTCACCACCTTGGCGTTCGCCGAAGCGTGCTGCAGCGAGAGGTGGAGCAGCATCACGAAGCCGATGATCAGGAACGTGCCGGTGCCCGGACCGAAGAAGCCGTCGTAGGCCCCGATGAGCAACGCGAGCACGGCGGTCTTCAGCCCGGCACGCGCCCCCGGCCCCCCTTCGCGGACGGCCGGGGGACGAACGAAGGCCACGATGAAGCCCGCCGCGACCAGCAGCACCAGCACCAACGGCCGGAGCACCTTCGGGTCGAGGACCGTCAGCAGCAGCGCCCCCGCGCACGAGCCGAGGAACCCCAGCGGGAACAGCAGCCGCGCCCGGCGCACGTCCACCAGGCCGGCCCGCCAGAAGCGCAGCAACGACGCGCCGCTGCCGAAGACTGCGGAGCCCTTGTTGGTGCCGAAGACCATGGGCGTGGGGATGCCGGTCGCCAACAGCGCGGGCACCGTGAGCAACCCGCCGCCCCCGGCAATGGCGTCGACCAGCCCCGCCACGAGCGCGACGAGGGAGAGGCCGGCGATGGTCAGGGGCGAGAGCTCCACGGGGTGGGGCTCTTACACCGCGGGCGCGGCGAGGGTCAGAACGAGAGCACGAGCGCGGAGCCGTCCTGGCTCGAGCGGCTCGGGGCACGGTCGAGATCGACCACGATGCGCGTGCCCTTGCCCTGCTTGCCGAGCCGCACGCCGGTCGCGTGGGGGATCGACCCGGCGAGCTGGCGACTGCGGTCGGGCGCTCGACCATCGAGATCGAAGACCGCGCGCGCGGGGCTGGCGAGGAGGAAGGCGCGGCTCACGTTGCCGTCAGGGGAGAGGCGCAACTCGGTGCCGGAGAGGACCCACGTCAGCTTGGACGCGGCTCCGGAGGGGAGGTGCACGGTGCCGCGCTCGGGGCCGGAGCGCGCCGCGGCGTCTCGCCGGGTCGGGGTCGCCTTGGGCTGGGCGATCGACGCGGTGGCCCCCCGTGCCGCGGGGACCTCGGAGGCGATGCCCTTGCGCGTGGCGACAGGGCCGGCAGCGGCAGGTGCGGCGGTGACGGGTGCGGCGGTGACGGGTGCGGCGGTGACGGGTCCGACGGCGACGGGTGCGACGGCGACGGGTGCGGCAGCGACAGGCTCGGCGACAGGTCCGACGGCTTCAGGCGCGGCAGTAGGTGCGGCGGCAACGGGTGCGGCGGCAACGGGTGCGGCGACGGGTGCGACGACGACAGGATCGGCGACGGGTGCGGCAGCTTTAGGCGCGGCAGTAGGTGCGGTGGCGACAGGTCCGACGGCGTCAGGCACGGAGGCAGGTGCAGCGACGACGGGTTCGGCGGCAACGGGTGCGGCAGCGACAGGCTCGGCGACAGGTGCGGCGGCGACAGGTGCGGCGGCGACAGGTGCGGCGGCGACAGGTGCGGCGGCGACGGGTGCGGCGGCGACGGGCTCCTCGACGTGCGAGTTGGACGCGCCCGGTGCGGGTGAATCCGAGGGAGCGAGCGTCGGGACGGCGGAGGCGCTGGCGGGCACGACCTCTCTGCGCTCAGCGGCGATCGCGGCCTCGGCGTCCTCGAGTTCGCTCGCGTCCTCACCCTGCCCCTCGCCGCCCAGGGCGGAGAGGGAAATCACCGCGATGACGATGACCGTGGCCACGGCGGCCGCAGCGGCGACCCACGGCAACGCCTTGCGCCAACGTCGTTCAGGCGGCGCGAGGGCCAGCGGCCTGCCCTGGTCGAGGTTGTCGACGAGGTAGTTCACCAGTTCCTTCGCTCGCGGGTGCATGAACTCGGTGAAACGCACCCCGCACCCCGGCGCGTGGTCCGGCAGTTCGCTCTGGTCCGTCCGGTCCCACACCACCTCGGCCTGGGCCAGGGCGAGCGCGCGCCCCCCTGCCTCGAGCGAGAGCGCCACCTTCGTCCCATGCGGCAGCGGTTCGGGCATGAGCAGGAAGAGCCCGTCGTGAGAGACGTTGGCGGTCAACGTGCGGATGACCCGCTGTTGCCCTCCGAGCGTGACCACGCGCACCGGATGCCGGAAACGAACCCGCGACGCGCGTTTCTGCCGTTCGATCAGCACCCCGGAAGTCTCCGCTACAGGAAGACACAGGCAAGTTTCCTGCGGGTGCGGCAGCATGACGCCGTGCGTGAGTTTCGCATCCAGAGGGGCGCGCTCCCAACCCCGCAGTTCGAGGCGCTTCGCGATGCGTTGCTCGGCTCGCCGCTGGTCGGCGGCAGCACGCTGGCGGGGCCCTTCGAGGCGAGCCGCGGCTTCGGCGTGACCTTCCGCGCCGCGGGCCGCGACGAGGTGCTGGAGCGCTTCCCGTCCCTCGCGCCGTGGTTCGACCTCACGCTCGGCGCCCCGACCGTGCGCGCGCTGACCCCGTGGTGGCGACGCCGCCTCGAGCGCATTCCCAACGCGTGGTACCTCAACGTGCTGCTCGTCTCGGAGGGGGGCACCGTCGCCCGGCACGTCGACGCCACGCTGCGCAAGCCGGCCTCAGCCGACGAGGCGCTGCCCGAGATGGTCAGCGTGCTCTACCTGGCCGTGCCCCAGGCGCGCGGTGGAGAACTCCAACTGTGGGACGGCCCCAACGATCTCGGCCGCATCTCGCCCCGCGCCAACCACGCGGTGCACTTTCGCGGTGATCTCGCGCACGAGGTCCGCGCCTTCGAGGCCGGCAGTGGCACCCTGCGCGCGAGCCTCGTCATCGAGCAGTACCACTTCGATCCCGAGGCGCTGGAGCGCCTGCCCGACTTCCAGCTCGAGTCGCGTGCGGGCTTCGGCGCCTTCCTCCAGCACCACGCCGCGCGGCCGCCTTCCTCGTTCGAGGTCGACCGCTGATCAGACGCCCATGCGTGCCGCGAGCCGGGCCCGGTACTCCTCGATGGGGAACAGGTCGACCTCCGCCCCGCCCCGCTTCGAGCCATCAGGCGCGAAGTCGAAAGGGTCGTCGATGTCGCGGATCAACCGCAGCATGTAGATGTTCACCAGCGACACGAAGGGCACCAGCACTACCTCGGCCACCGTGGTCTTGAACTTCGCCACCATGAGCAGCAGCAGGATCATCGCCAGCAGCACCTCGAGCAGCGCGTAGGCCGGAGGCAGGAACCCGGTGCGGCTGATCACGTCGATGCGGGAGATCGCCTTGCGCACGTTCACCAACTCGGACACCGCGCGCGAGACGTAGGCGCCGGCGCCGGCCTTCTCGAGCTCCACCAACGTCGCGCTCATCGCGCTCAGGGCCTCGAAGACCTGCTGGGTGGTCAGCCGCTTCACCAGCCAGCCGCGAATGGCATCGGTCAGGGTCAGCACCCCGTGCTGCAGGGCCTTCAGCTCGACGCCCGGCTTCTGCGCCGCCACCAGGGCCAGCTGGTCCTCCAGCGTGGCCAGCGTGGTCGAGAGATCGCCCGGGAGCTTCTCGCTCTCCTTGTAGTCGGCCATCGTCCCCGCGAGCAGGAAGCCGGTCAGGAACACGGCGCCCGTCAGCACGATGCCGAAGTCACCGAACTCCACCACGCCGGTGAACTGCACCCCGAACTCGAGGAAGCACTTGATCCCCGTGACGAGCGCCACGAACGGCAACGTCGTCAGCATCAACTTCCACTTGACCAAAGTTCCTCCCTCGAAAGCCCGGGGCAGGCTACCGCACTCGGCGTTAACGTCGAGCCATGCGATTCAAGGGCACCGATTCCTACCTGACGAGCGAGAGCCTGCGCTCGGCCGTCGATTGCGCGCTGGTGCTGCAGCGCCCCCTGCTGGTCAAGGGTGAGCCCGGCACCGGCAAGACGCTGCTCGCGGAGGCCGTCTCCAAGGCCCTGGGCCTCAAGCTGTTGACCTGGCACGTCAAGAGCACCACGCGCGCCCAGGACGGGTTGTACGTGTACGACGCCGTGCAGCGGCTCCACGACTCGCGGTTCAACGACCACGACGTGAAGGACATCGAGAAGTACATCAAGCTCGGGCCGCTGGGCGAGTCGTTCTCGGCGCCCGAACGCCGGGTGCTGTTGATCGACGAGATCGACAAGGCCGACCTCGAGTTCCCCAACGACCTGCTCCACGAACTCGACCGCATGCGCTTCCGGGTGGTCGAGACCGACCGCGAGGTGGTGGCGAAGGATCGCCCGGTGGTGATCATCACCTCCAACAACGAGAAGGACCTGCCCGACGCCTTCCTGCGCCGCTGCGTGTTCCACTTCATCGACTTCCCCGACCAGGACCTGATGAAGCGCATCGTGGCGGTGCACCACCCCGATCTCTCGGACCGCATGGTCGAGCAGTCGCTGCAGATCTTCTACGAGCTGCGCGCCCTGACGCGGCTGCGCAAGCGCCCCTCGACGAGCGAGCTGGTCGACTGGATCGCGGCGCTCAAGGCCTCCGGGGTCTCCACGCTCAAGCTCGACGAGAACCTCCCCTTCCTGGGGGCGCTGCTCAAGCGCGAGCAGGACCTGCTGGCGTTCTCCGAGACCTTCGGCGGGCCGAAGCGCACGAGGGCCTGATGTTCATCCCGTTCCTCTACGCGCTGCGGGCCCGCAAGGTCCCCGTGGGCACCCAGGAGGCCGTCGCCCTCGCCGGCGCCCTCAAGGCCGGCCTGCACGACAGCTCGCTGGACGGGTTCTACCACGTGGCCCGCGCGCTCCTGGTGCACGACGAGAAGCACCTCGACGCCTTCGATGAGGCCTTCGGCACGATCTTCGAGGGCCTCGAGGCGAAGGCGCTGGAGATCCACGAGCAGCTCCTGGACTGGCTCAAGGCCGCCGACCAGCGCCGGCCTACCCTCAGCGCCGAAGAGCGCGCCCTGCTCGAACAGTTCGACCGCGCCGAGCTCGAGAAGCGCTTCGAGCAGCGCCTGCGCGAGCAGAAGGAACGCCACGACGGCGGCAACAAGTGGATCGGCACCGGCGGCACCTCCCCCTTCGGCAACTCCGGGCGGGCCGCGCGGCCGGGCATGCGCATCGGAGGCGGCGGGGGCATGCGCAGCGCCGTCTCGGTGGCCGGCCAGCGCAACTTCCGCGAGTACCGCGACGACCTCGTGCTCGACGTGCGGCAGCTCCAGCTCGCGCTGCGCAAGCTGCGCGCGTTCACCCGCGAAGGGCAACCCGACGAGCTCGACCTCGACGGCACCATCGACAAGACCGCGAAGAACCTGGGCGATCTCGAGGTGGTGACGCGGCCCCCGCGCAAGTCCAACACCCGGGTGATCCTCCTGATGGACGTCGGTGGGTCCATGGACCCCTATGCCCACCTCGTCTCGCGGCTCTTCACCGCAGCGAAGAAGGCCACGCACTTCAAGGAGCTGCGCACCTACTACTTCCACAACTGCATCTACGGCCGGGTCTACAAGGACGCGCGGCTGGGCGACGCGGTGAAGCTCTCGCAGCTCTTCTCGGAGACCGACCGCAAGTACAAGCTGATCGTCGTCGGCGACGCGCTCATGGCCCCCTGGGAACTGATGAGCGTCTCGGGCTGGCAGGAAGACGAGGGCGTCGAGGGCGTGATGTGGATGATGCGCCTGCGGGAGCACTACCCCTCGGCGGCCTGGCTCAACCCGGAACAGCCTTCGAGCTGGTGGCAGAGCACCATCGACGTACTTCGGCGTATCTTCCCGATGCACCCCCTGACCCTCGAGGGCCTCGGAGACGCGGTGCACCAGCTCACGAAGGCGAGGGTCGCATGAAGAACGAAGCCGATCTCATGCACTGGCTGCCGTCGATCGCCATCTTCGGAGGGCTGGAGGAAGACACGCTCGAGCGCCTCGTGGGGCTGCTCGGGGAGCACCGCGTCGAGCCGGGCGAAGAGGTGTGCAAGCAGGGCGACGCGGGCCGCGCGATGTTCCTCGTGCGCCACGGCGAGGTCGTGGTCTGCCGTGACAACGAGGAGGGTCGCCGCATGAAGATGATCCGCCTGGGGCCCGGCGAGTTCTTCGGCGAGATGACGCTCATCGACATCCAGAAGCGCTCGGCGACGGTGGTGGCCGAGCAGGCGTCGCTGCTCTTCTCGCTGGGCAACCGCGACCTCTACCGGCTCTACCAGGAGGACGTCGCCGGTTACGTGATGGTGCTCCAGAACATCTGCCGCGAACTCTCGCGCCGGTTGCGGGTCACCAACCAGCGCCTCCAGGACATGGCCTCCGAGCACGACGACGACGAGCGCACGCTGATTCGCCCGGCGGTCAAGCGCTAGGCGGGCAGCGTCACCTTCACGGTGATCACCGGCTTGACCTTGAGCGTGCCCAGCATCGCGGAGAACGGCTTGATGCCGAAGTCGCGCTGGTCGAGCGAGAACTCGGCGGTGCGTCCCGACCGGCGCCCGCGCACCTCCCGCGTCTGCCCGTGGAGCGTCAGTTGGCCCACCACCTCGGTGTCGGTGATCTGGCTCGAGGTGAAGGTGATGGCCGGGTAGCGCTTCGCGTCGAGCACGTCCTTGGCGGTGTTCTTCTCGACCTCCCCGTAGACCAGGCGGGGGATCGCCGTCGGGTTCTCCGCCCCGTCCTTCATCGGCGCCACCAGGCGCAGCGAGCCGGCGTCGAAGTCGGCGCGCACCTGCGTGCCCTCGACCTCGACGGTGCCCGTCGAGACGCGCAGCTTCAGGTCGTGGGCCACGGCCGAGAGCAGGCCTTCCTTGAAAGTGAAGACGAGGATCTCCGCGGTCGATGCGTCGTAGCGCGCCATGGGTGGTGTCTGGCATAGAGCCCTCCCCTCGTGATCAAGAAGATCGCCATCGCGCTCATCGCGCTCGTGCTGCTCGTCGGCGTCGGCGCCGCGGCGCTCCCGCGGACGTGGCGCGTCGAGCAGCAGGTGGTGATCGCCTCGAGCCCCGAGCGCATTCACCCCTTCTTGAACGATCTCAAGCGCTGGCAGGAATGGTCGCCGTGGACCCGCGCGCTCGACCCCCAGCTGCGCAACATGTTCGAGGGGCCCCAGGACGGCGTCGGCGCGCGCTGGTCGTGGCTCGGCCCGAAGATGGGCCAGGGCCGCATCGAGATCGTCGAGTCAGACCCCACGCAGGGCATCGCGCTCTCGGAGGCCCTCGAGTCGCCGACGGAGAACGCCCGGGCCCGCATTCGCTTCACCCGCGAGGGCGCGCAGACCCGCGTCACGTGGACCGACGAGGGCACGCTGCCGCTGATGGTGGGCGGGTTCTTCAAGGGCACGGTCGAGACCCGGCTCAGCGCCCACCTCGCGACCGGCCTGCAGAAGCTCAAGGTCCTCGTCGAGGCCCTGCCCCCGCCCGCGCTGCCCCCGGCGCCGGTGCCTTCGCCGGCCACCGAAGCGGTCGACGCCGGCAGCCCCTGAAGATCAGTTGAGCAGCGTCGGCTTGCCGGGCTTGCGGCCGTGCCCGGGGTGCACCCGCAGGTACTTCTCGATCACCAGCAAGAGCCCATCGAAGGCGTCGCGCATGGCCCAGGCCTGGTGGTCGACGTCGCCCAGCCCCGAGGCCCGCTTGAGCCCCGCGCGCAGCGCCGTCTGCACGCCCGGGCAGTCGTCGCGGGTGTCGATGAGCTGCCGAGCCATGGCGGCGTAGACCGCGTAGCAACGCGCGATGTCCCCCTCGTTGTAGGCCGGCGCCCCGACCCGGATCGCCTCGGCGAGTCCCTCGGCCGTGGCCTCGAGACCCGACACCACCGAGCCCTGCAGCAGCGCGAGGGGGTGGTCGGGCACCTCGCGGCGCGGCGGCTTGCGCTGGTCGGAGGTCAGCACCGTGAGCGGCAGCTCCTGGTTCTGGTGCAGCAACGGCTCGACGTAGCGCCAGGGGACGCACAGCGTCACCACGCCCTCTTCGGTCTCGGCCACCGTCACCACGCCCAGCGCGGTGCCGTCGGGGCCGATCAACGGGCCGCCGGACGCGTCGGCCGGCACCTGGCCCGTAAGCGAGTACACGGTGAGCGACGCGCCGACGACCTGCACCGCGGTCAGCCGCGCGTCCACCCACCGCGCGCGCCCCTCGCCGGCCACCATGCCGAAGATGAAGACGTCCTGGCCTTCCTGGGCGAACTTCGGGCTGCCGGGCTTCACCGGCGTGGCGTCGAGCAGGCCCACGTCGAGCACCGCGAGATCGCGCCGGGTGTCCACGGCGCACACGCCCTGCACCGGCAGCACCCGGCCATCGGCGAGGTGCGCGGTGATCTCGCGCTCGTCGGCCACCACGTGGAAACACGTGACGATGCGCCCATTCGGAGCCACGAAACCCAGCCCATACGACTGCTGGAACTCGAGGAGCACGACGGACGCGGCTGCTTCGAGCGGCGTCATGGCTCGTTCATACCCAAGCTGCGCGATACAAGCACCCCATGGCCGACGAAGCCCCCCGCCCGTGGACCCAGGTCGCCGTGCGCTCCGAGAAGGACTACCGCATCTTCCGCGCTCGCACCCTGGACGTGCTCGACCCCCGCAACGGGGCCCCGTACGTGCGCACGGTGATCGACGCCCCCGACTGGGTCAACGTGGTGCCGGTGACCACCGACGACCAGGTGGTGCTGGTGCGCCAGTTCCGCTTCGGCACCTGGAGCAACACCCTGGAGATCCCCGGCGGCATGCTCGACCCCGGCGAAGACGCGCTGGGCGCCGCGGGGCGGGAGCTCGAGGAGGAGACCGGCTTTCGTCCGGCCCGCGTCATCCCCCTGGGCGTCTCGCACCCCAACCCGGCGATCTTCGGCAACCGGCTCCACAGCTACCTCGCCGAGGGCTGCGCCCGGGTGCACGCGGGAAAGCAGGACGGGAGCGAGGACATCCAGGTGGTGCTGGTGCCGCGCGCCGAGCTCCCCGGACTGGTGCGCGATGGCAGCATCACGCACTCGCTGGTGCTCGCCACCCTGCTCTTCGACGTGCTGCACCGGCGGTAGGGCGAGGCTCAGGGCAGCTTCCACAGCTTCACCAGGCCCTGGTCGGTGACCGCCAACCACGCGCCGTCGGGGGAGACGGCCACGCCGGTGTTCTTGTCCGCGAGCCAGGTCTGGGTGACCTTCGCCTCGGCCACCGACCACGCGCGCACCAGGCCGTCAGCCCCGCCGACGATCACCCGCCGGCCGTCAGGCGTGAGCGCGACCCCGGTGACCTGCGCACGGCGTCGCTCGACCTCGGCGACCGGGCCCTTGAGCGTCGCCTGGGCCTTGCCCTCGCGGCTCCAGAGCCTCACGTCGATGCCACCCAGGTGCCAGGTGGCGATGCGCGCGCCGTCGGCGGTCCAGGTCGCCAGCGGCTGGTCGGGGGTGACGTCGACGCGCTTCTTCACCTTGCCGGTCTTGGCGTCGAGCACCGAGAAGCTCCCCGCGCCGTTGGCCACCAGCAGCGCCTGGCCGTCGGCCGAGAACCGCGCCGTGCGCCCGCGAAAGGCGAAGCGCTTCTTCTGGGTTGCCCAGTCGTAGACCGCGCCGGTGTCGGTGAGGCCGGCGACCGCGAGCTGCGCGCCATCCGGGCTCAGCGCGACCTCGCCCACCGCGTCGGGGTGGGCGAAGGCCTTGAGCACCTCGCCGCTCGCCGTGTCGAGCACCCGCACCTGCAACCCCAGGTCACCGACCGCCAGCCGCTGGCCGTCGGCCGAGAAGGCGAGCGCGGTCAACGAGTCGGGGCCCAGGGTGATGGAGCGGGTGACCTGCCCGGTCTTGAGGTCCCACAGCTTGACCGTGTGATCCCGGCCGGCGCTGGCGAGGCCCTGCGAGTCGGGGCGAAAGGCGATGGCGGTGATGGCGTCGGTGTGGCCCTTGAGCGCCCACGGCGTACCGGGGAGCAGCGGGTCGGGCTCGAAGGCCCCCAGGGCCAGCAGCAGGCTGAGCGCGAGCGTCACGACTTGCGCTTCTTCTTGAGCGAGGCGGCGCCAGCCGGGGCCCGCGTCCACACGCCCGAGCGGCCGCCTGCCTTGTGGTCGAGCTGCACGGCCTCGATCACCATGCCGCGATCCGTCGACTTGAGCATGTCGTAGACGGTGAGCGCGGCGGCGCAGACGGCCGTGAGGGCCTCCATCTCCACGCCCGTCCGATCGACGGTCTTCACCGTGGCGCGGATCTCCACCCCCACCACCACCGGCTTCACCTCGACCTCGACGGCCGAGAGGCTGATGGGGTGACACAGGGGAATGAGATCGGGCGTGCGCTTGGTCGCCATGATGCCCGCCAACCTCGCGGCGGCGATGACGTCACCCTTCTCGACCTTGCCCTTGCGGATCTTCTCGAGCGCCTCGGCGCCCATGCGCACGCGGCCGGTTGCGACAGCGATGCGCTCGGTCTTCTGCTTGCCACCCACGTCCACCATCTTCATGGTGACGGGGTCTACCGCATCACCACTCGTCGAGGATGAACTTGCGGGGGTTCTGCGCGATGCCGTTGACGCGGACTTCGTAGTGCACGTGCGGGCCCGTGGAGCGGCCGGTGTTGCCCATGGCCGCGACCTCGTCACCGCGCTTCACGCGCTCGCCGGCCTTCACCTTGATCGCCGAGAGGTGGCCGTAGCGGGTCTTGATGCCGTAGCCGTGGTCGATCACCAGCACGTTGCCGTAGCCGCCTTCGAGGCCGGCGAACACCACCGTGCCGTCCGCCGGAGCGACGATTTCCTTGCCGTGGGGGCCGGCGATGTCGAGGCCCGCGTGCATCACGCGCTCGGAAGTGTACGGGTCGAGGCGCGAACCGAAGTCGGAGGTCACCCAACCGCGCGTGGGCCACACCGAAGGCACGGAGGCGAGCAGCGACTTCTGGTCCTGGAAGTAGGCCTGCAGTTCCTGGAGGCTCTGTTCCTGGCGGGTGGCCTCGGCCGAGAGCTTGTCGAGCTTCTGCGCGAGCACCGGCAGGCCTTCGCCGTCCTTGCTGCGGATGAACTGGTTGTCGCCGTTGGCCGCCAGGGGCTGCTGCTCGGTGGGGCCCATGGCGAGGTTGCGCTGCGGGTCGCTGAGCAGGGTGATGGCGCGCAGCTTCTGGTCGAAGCGCTCGACGCGATCGAGGGTCTGCCCCACGTGCTGGAGCTGCTCGCGAATGACCGCCAGCTCGCTCTTGAGCTTGAGGTTCTCTTCGCGGAGCGCCGGGTTCTCGTGCGCCTCAGACACCACGGAGAAATAGTGGCCGGCCATCACGAAGCCGACGAGCATCACGGTCGCCACCGCGGCGAGCGCCTGGAACAGCCAGACCTTACGGAGGTGGTACCGCTTCACCTCGGCGTGCCGGTCGGGAACGACGATGAGGGTAAAGCTCTCGTTCGAAGACAATCGCGCCCCTTGGGAAAATGCGCCCGGGCCCAAAGGGACCGGAAATCGGCGCGAACCCTCGTCGATCAGGTCGCTCACTGGCAACAGAAAACTTGATTTTGTTCGGGCTTACGCCGCGACCATGGTGGCGACGATCACCGTGATGTTGTCGTCACCGCCACGCTCGTTCGCCAGCTCGATCAGCTTCCTGGGCGCGTCCTTCAGCGAGTGGTTCGAGACGATCTCGCGGATCTCTTTGTCTTCCACCAGGTTCGCGAGCCCGTCTGAACACAGCACGAAGAAGTCACCCGGCAGCGCCACCAGGCCCATCACGTCCACCTGGACTTCCTCTTCGAAGCCCACGGAGCGGGTGATGATGTTCTTGTACCGGGAGTGCTTCGCCTCTTCAGGCGTGATCATCCCGGCCTTGATCTGCTCGTTGACCAGCGAGTGATCCTCGCTGACCTGCTGAATCAGATCGCCGCGCACCAGGTACGCCCGGCTGTCGCCGACGTGCGCGAAGAGCGCGTTCTCGCCCTTGATGCACAGGGTGATCACCGTGGTGCCCATGCCGGCCAGGCGCGGGTCTTCCTGGGCCGTCTTGAAGATGGCGGCACACGCCTTCTCCACGGCCGTCCGCAGGAATTCGGGAAGTGGGGAGTCTTGCAGCGGGGTCTCGGGCCCGAAGGGATCCTCCGGGGCCTTCTTGGCTCCGCGCATCTGCTGATCGATCGTCTCGACCGCAATGCGCGACGCCGTACCGCCGCCTGCATGACCACCCATACCGTCGGCCACAACGTACAACTGCAGCTCCTCGTCAATGAGGTAACTGTCTTCGTTGTGGTTGCGCTTCCGACCTACGTCGGTGAGCCCAGCCGACATTGCCTTGAGTCGCGCGCCAGCCGTCTTCGACACGGCCGGGGAGGTTAGGCGCACGGACGGCACCCGGCAACAAACCTCTTTCGAGAAACGCGCTTTCTGTTCACGCGGTGCGTCGCTCGTCGGCCGTGGGCGTCTTCTTTCGTTGACGCTTCGCCTTCACATGGCGCAGGGCCGACCGGAGCAGCGCCTCGGCCGCGCCCAGCGCCTCGCGGGTGACTTCGACGCCCGAGAGCATGCGCGCCAGCTCGTGGGTGCGCTCTTCGCCCGCGTCGAGGGCCTGCACCACCGAGCGGGTTCGGCCGCGCACCTCGCCCTTCTCGATGCGCAGGTGCGCGTCGGCGTGGGCGGCCACCTGGGGCAGATGGGTAATACAGAGGACCTGGCGGTGGGCCGAGATGTCCTTGATGAGCCGGCCCACCACGTCGGCCACGGCCCCGCCGATGCCCGCGTCGGCCTCGTCGAACACCGAGCACACGCAGGCGTCGCTCCCCGCGAGCGCGGCCTTCATGGCCAGCATCACCCGCGACGCTTCGCCGCCGGAGGCCACCTTGGCCAAGGGCCGCAGCGCCTCGCCGGCGTTGGCGGTGAAGAGGAACTGCACCCCGTCGGCGCCCGAGGCCGAGAGCGGCGCGGCCTCGAACTGCACCTCGAACTGCGCCCGCCCCATGGCCAGGCGCTCGAGCCCGTCGGCGACTGCGAGGGTGAGCTTGCCCGCGGCCCGGGTGCGCGCGGCCGTCAGGACGCCAGCGGCGGCCAATGCCTCGGCCTCGGCCTGGACGCGCTCGGCCTCGACCTCGGCGCGGCGCTCGGTGCGGTGCACCAGCTCGTCGAGCTCCGCGGCGAGGGCGGCCCGCTTGCCGAGCACCCCCTCGAGGGGCGCGGCGTGCTTGCGGCAGAGCCTTCGGATGGCGTCGAGGCGATCGTCGACCTCCTCGAGCCGCCGCGGGTCGGAGTCGAGGCCGCTCAAGTACCGCGACAATCCCCGGGCCGCCTCGTCGAGCTCGGCCTGGGCGGTCACCAGTGCGGCGCGCACCTTGTCGAGCGAGGGGTCGAGCTTCTCGCCCTCCCCCACCATTTGAATGGCGCGCCCCAGCAGCTCGATGGCCGCCCCGTCGCGGGTCGACACGAGCTCCTCGGCCCCGCCCACGGTGTTGCGCAGCCGCTGGGAAGAAGAGAGGCGCTTGCGCTCGATCTCCAGCGCGAGGTCCTCACCCGGCTGGGGCGCCACGCGCTCGATCTCCTCGAGTTGAAAGGTGAGGAAGTCGATGCGCCCAGCGACCTGGCTCTCGTCCCCCCCCAGGGACTGGAGCCGGGCGCTGGCGTCGCGCAGCCGGTCCCAGGCCTCGCGGTACCGGTTCATCGCCGCCTCTTCGGCCACGGCGCCGAAGCGATCGACGAGCCCCAGGTGCTGCCCCGCGTCGAGCAGGGCCATGTGCTCGTGCTGCCCGGCGATGTCGACCTGCCCCTTCATCAGGCGCTGGAGCACCCCCACCGTCACCAGCGCGCCGTTGACGTGGACCCGCCCGCGACCCTGGCGCCCGAAGGCGCGGCGCACGCTGACCTCGGGGCCATCGTCGGGCAACCCCAGCTCGTCGAGGCGCGCCCCCAACGTCGCAGTGCGCTCGAACAGCCCCTCGATGGCCGCTTCTTCGGCGCCCGCACGAATGACGTCTGCCTCGGCCCGCCCGCCGACCAGCAGGCTGAGCGCGTCGATCAAGATCGACTTGCCCGCCCCTGTCTCGCCGGTGAGCACCGTGAGGCCGGCGCCAAAGCCGACCTCTGCCTCTTCTACGACTGCGAAGTTCTTGAGTCTGAGTGTGATCAGCATCCCTGGTCCCTCCGATGGGGGCACTGAACACCCTATCAGTACCCACCGACAAGTGGGGGGACGCCGTGAGGCAAAGGGCGGAAAGCCCTGGGGGATCTGCAGGCCGAGGGGCTCCTTCTTCCCTCTCGCCAGCGCCCTCGAGCGTGAAATGCCTCGAGCCCACCCGGCTTGACATCCCGCTCCAGAACGATATTTCTGGGCCACTAGACCAATCGGTCTAGCGCCGTTCAATCCAAGTGGGGGACACGACCATGCGCGTAGCCAAAGACGACGTAGACGTGAAGATGCAGATTCCGGGAGCGGTGATCCGGCAGCGGACCGAGTTCGGCACGGTGACCGGCTTCGACCAGATCAGCGGCGAGTACTTCTCTCTCTCGGCGGGCGTGGACACCACTCCGCTCTTCCAGGGGCTGGAGGGCAACCTGTGCCAGTGCCCGCATTGGGGCTTCGTGGTGCGCGGCCGGCTCACCACCACGGCGGCCAACGGCACGATGGAAACGGTCAGCGCCAATGACCTCTTTTATTGGCCGCCCGGGCACAACGTGAAGGTCGAGGCCGACGCGGAGATCGTGATGTTCAGCCCCCAGCGGGAACACACCCACGTCATCAACCACATGATCGAGAAAACGAAGAGCTAACCTGCCCGGGCATGCAGACGACGCACCCCACCAAGCAACGCCTGCTCGAGACCGGGTTGGGGATGCTGCTGGCGCATGGCTACAACGACCTCGGCATCCAGGCCCTGCTGACCGCCACGCAGACGCCGAAGGGGTCGTTTTACCATCACTTCAAGGACAAGGAGGACTTCGCCCTCCAGGTCGTGGATGCGTACATGGTGCAGGTGCACGCGGGCCTCGACGCCTGCTTGACTGACGAGGGCCGCCCGCCGCTCCAGCGGGTGCGCCGCTTCTTCGAGATGACCCAGGAGAGCTACCGGCAGCAGGGCTACATGGGTTGCCTGCTGGGTGGCCTGGGCCAGGAACTGTCGGGCATCAGCGCCGTGTTCCGCCGCAAGATCTCCGACTGCTTTGGCGTCATCGCCGAGCGGCTCGCCGTCTGCCTCGAGGAGGCCCGGGAGAAGGGCGACCTGCCCTCCACCGCGAACCCCCAGCACCTGGCCGGCTTGCTGGTCGACTGCTGGGAGGGGGCGGCGCTGCGCAGCCGGTTGCAGGGAAACGCCGCGCCGCTGACCGCGATGCTCGACTTCTACTTTCAGTCGGCGGTCGGTGGCTGACGGCGTAGCGACCTCCGTGGTCTCGAGGCTCGAGCCGTCTGGGGTGTCGAACCCCGACCTGGACCTTCGATACGGACTACCCGACGCGATTCGCGCGGGCGGTCAGCGCAGCGCCTCGAGCCCGCCGGCGTCTTCCGCCCACTTCTTGAGCATGGGCGGGATGGCGTTCTCCACGAGCGTGCCGAGACCGGCCTCGAAGGTGGGGTACGAGTCGTTGCTCGCGGCGGTGCCGGCGAACGAGTACGCGTAGTCGGCCTGCTCGCTCTTGCGCATGGCGAAGCCCCAGGTGAGCTCGATGAGCGTGTACGTGTACGCGCCACGCACGAGGTCGTTGAGGCGGACGTCGTCGATCTTCACGTCGGCGACGACGTGCGGCGTGGACGGCAACGCGGCGGCGGAGTCGACGACCTCGACGCGGGAGAAGTAGTTCTCCATCGCGGCCTTGAGATCGCGACGCACGAAGGTCTGCACGGCCAGCAGGTTGAAGCGCTCACAGCCCCTGGCGTCGGGGATGGCGCACGCGCGGGTCTCGAGCGGCCAGGTGTCCTTCACGCGGGCGGCGTCGAGCACGAGGTAGAGCGGGCGGTCGGTCTTGCGGGCGACCATGAGGCTCATGACCTTCGGCCTGGCGTTGGCGAGGCTGTAGCCGCCCTCGGTGCCGTTGACGCTGCGGGCGTAGTTGCCGGTGGCGCAGGAAGAGAGAGCGAGCAGCGAGAGCGCGATGCGGAGGCTCGAGGTCATGCCGGGGCGAGTAGCACGGAACGAGGCTCGCGCTGAAAAGCCCAGTCGGCGCATGCGCCTGACGAGCTCCACCCGTGCCACCGCCGCCGCACCCGCCGTGATCACCGAAGCGGAAAGCGTATGCTCCCCGCTTTTCATATGGCCGATGCGCGAATCACCTGGGTCCACGGCGCGGACGAGATTCCTGCCGAGCAGTTGATCGGTGTCCTCGAGATCAAGGCCGACGGGAGCTGCCGCGCCGTGTTCGCCGAGCGGGCCCACGTCGTGGGACGCAGCCACATCCGCCTCGCCAGGACGGTATGGCCGGGGAAGGACTCCCTCGAGACGCGCTGGTGGAGCCTCGTGCTCGACCCGCAGCACAAGGTGAACACCATTCGCAATGGGTCGTGCGGTGACGCGCTGCTCGCCGCCGACGTGCCGCGGATCAGGCGCGCGCTCGAGGAACTCCAACTCCTGGGCGAAGAGACGATGATCGTCGTGGAGGACGCGCCGCTGATCCTCCTGCGCAGATGATCATTCCCCGAGGGGACGCAGGGGCGACACCGTCGGTACGCCGGTCGCCGCGGCGGCTTTCTGCAGGCGGGTCGTCTCGTCACCTTTCGCGTCGACGGTGGCCAGCGCGAGGGGCACCAGGCGCCTCAGCTGACGCCGTCCAGGACCTGGCAGCCGCTGCGTAGGAGGCGCTCCGGAATGACCGGCTCGACGATCGCCTCGTCGACTTGATGGGTTCGAGGCAGCTCGAGCACGCGATGGACGAGTTCGTCGCGTCGTACCCTGCCCTCTGAGCAGCCCAGGCCGATCCATCAAGCTGACGGTCAGACGGGTTCATCTTGATGGGCGGCAGCGCCAAGAGCCTCGGAATCAGGACGGCCCGCCCCCGGCCCGAATGCTGCTGTGGACTCGCCTTCGATGATGCGTCTGCAGCTCGTACAGGCCGTGGTGTCCCTTTCGCTTGCCTCCTGCGCGAGTGCCTCGCTGCCGCTTTCCCAGACCATCGGCCCCGAGCCGACGCTGGTCTCGCCTCGCCAGGCGCTCATCCCGAACGTGAACATCGCGAAGGCCACGGGCTGGAGCGCCGGCGCGGGACCGGTGGCGGCACCGGGGCTGCGCGTCGCGGCGTTTGCTCGCGACCTCGACCACCCCCGCTGGCTCCTGGTGCTGCCCAACGGGGACGTGCTGGTGGCGGAGACCAACGCGCCCCCGCGGCCTGACGACGGGAAGAACCTCAAGGGGTGGGTGACCGGCCTGCTGATGAAGAGCTCGGGCGCGGCCGTGCCCAGCGCCAACCGCATCACCCTCCTGCGCGACCGCGACGGGGACGGCGTCGCGGACCTGCGCGCGCCGTTCCTCGAGGGCATCAACTCCCCGTTCGGCATGACGCTGGTGGACGGCGCGCTCTACGTGGCGGCCTCCGACGCCGTCTTGCGCTTCCCCTACACCGCGGGCGCAACGCACCTCGACGGGCCCGGGACCCGCGTGCTGGAGCTCCCGGCGGGACCCATCAACCACCACTGGACCAAGAACGTCATCGCGAGCGCTGGCGGTCGGAAGCTCTACGTGACCGTGGGCTCGAACAGCAACGCCGCGGAGCGGGGCATGGACGTGGAAGCAGGTCGCGCCTCCATCTGGGAGCTCGACCTCGCCAGCGGTGCGCACCGCGTCTACGCGACGGGCCTGCGCAACCCCGTCGGGCTCGCCTGGGAGCCGCACAGCGGAGCCCTGTGGGCGGTGGTCAACGAGCGCGACGAGCTCGGTGATGACCTGGTGCCCGACTACCTGACCTCGGTCCGCGAGGGCGCGTTCTACGGCTGGCCGTACAGCTATTACGGCGCTCACGTCGACTCGAGGGTGACGCCGCCGCGGCCTGACCTGGTCGCCACGGCGATCGCGCCCGACTACGCGCTGGGCGCACACACCGCCTGCCTGGGCCTCGCCTCTTCCGCGGGGACCACGCTGCCGGAGGCCTGGGCCCACGGCATGTTCATCGGCCAACACGGCTCGTGGAACCGCACGCCTCGCAGTGGCTACAAGGTCGTCTACGTCGCCTTCGAAGGCGGCAAGCCCGTGGGCCTTCCGGTGGACGTGTTGACCGGGTTCCTCAGCGAAGCAGGCACGGCGTCCGGCCGGCCCGTCGGCGTGGCCCTCGATCAAACCGGGGCGCTGCTCGTGGCGGACGACGTGGGGAACTCGATCTGGCGCGTCAGCGCGTCGAAGTGACGGTGGCGCGGTGCTTGCTCACGAATGTAACTGGAGGTTGTCCACATGAAGAAACAAGTCGAATTGATGCGTCGTGACGCGAAGGGCCGCGTGTTCGTGCCGATCTTGCTGGGGCTCGCCGGGGTACCCCTGGGCGCGGTGCTGCTGATCTGGTTCTTCTTCTTCCGGTGAAGCGCTTCAGCTGACGCCGTCCAGGACCTGCCTCACGCTGCGCAGGAGGCGCTCCGGAATGACCGGCTTGGCGAGGAACGCCGCGCCATGATCGAGGCCCGCCCTGTTGAACAGGACCTCCCCGGTATATCCGGAGATGAAGAGCACCTTGAGCCCGGGGCGCGCCGCGACGAGGCGGCCAGCCAGCTCGCGCGCGCGCGATCACTCCTTCGGCTGGGGTTCCGGGCGGCTTCCGACGGTCGCCCCTTGCGGTCTCGGCGGACCCTTCAGTGCCGCGCCCGGAGATCGTACGCGCCGATCTCCGCGTACCCGCCCCGGCTCCTGACGCGCAGGACGTACGTTCCGGCCGCCAGCTGGGGCGTAGAGCCCAGGCCGCCGACGACGGTGGTGCCCTGGAGGACGTCCACCACCAGCATCGCGGTGGAGACGTCGCGCGCGGTGCCCTCGAGGACGAGGTCGCCGCCGCTCCAGTCGAGTTGGAAGAAGTCGACGTCGTCGGGCCGGTCGAGTGAGCCCGGGGTGACGAAGGTTCCGTTCGGGCCGCTGCACAGCGCGGCCAACTGCGTGTCGGGGAAGTCGTCGGCGTGCCAGCCCGTCGCCGAGCCCCCGGCGACCCTGATGCGCTGGCGGATCACTTCCATGTCGTCCTGGATCGAGACGGCGTCCGCCTCGTTGTGGCCCACGGCCCAGCCGTTGCGCTGGCCGTAGCCACCGCCGCCCATGATCGGGCCGTAGACCATGTCCCACGCGGGCCAGTCCTCCCACTTGTAGAAGGCGCCCTGGTCCCAGACCCCGGAGTGCTCGAGCATCAGGTTGTGCCCGAGTTCATGGGCGATGCGCCGGCTCTTGTCCGCGTCGCGCACGCTGCTGGCGCCGCAGTAGGACTGGGCCTCGGTGGGCCGCCCAACGGCGTCGGTGGACAGCCAGGCCGATCCCCCAGACGCATCCTCGGTCACCAGGATCCACCCGTAGGCCCGCGCCGCCTGACGCACGACCGGGTCCGTGGTCACGTTGACGTCGAACATCGCGTAGTACAGGCCCAGCCGCGTGACCGAGCCGATGATGTCCGCCTGCTCCTGGGCGTCGAACGTGGTCGGCGAACCGTTGCGGTTGTAGGGCCCGAAGACCGTGCCGTCGTGGGGGCCGCCGGCGAAGTCGATGTACAGGGCCACGGGCGCGCCGGGATTGGTCTCCATGAGTGGCAGTCCCGACGGCGCGAAGCGCGTGACCTGCGGCACGGTGCAGGTGCGCAACGGCAGGAACCCAGCGTCCAGGGGAGCCACGCTCGTCCCGGCGTCCAGGGCACCCACGCCGGTCCCTGCGTCGATGACACCGCCGTCCGCAACTCCGTCGCGCCCGCCAGCATCTGCACTGCTGCCACCGACCGGGAGCACAGCCCCGGCATCGCCGGGGAGATCGGCCCCCGGTTGGAGCTCCACGTCGCTCGCCGTCCCAGCGCAGGCGACGAGTGGCATCAGCACCAGCAGGTGTCGAAAACGCATGGGTGGCATCCCTGGCTGTGCGCCCTTTGACTCGAGCGCGGGGGTACGGGAGCCGGCACTGGAGCACCGCGCCTGGGGCCAGGTAAACCGGGTGAACCCTGAGACCCTCAGCAGCCGCCTGAGCGACGTCGGTCGTTGCGCCACCTCACGTCAACGGCAGAACGCCACCAGCCGGGCGATGACCTCCGGGGCGACATGACCGGGAAACTCGTATTCCTTCGGGCTCGGCGTGCCCTCGCCGGCGATGAAGAGGTGGTTCAAGCCGGGCAGCTCAGTGAGCTCCGCGCTCTTCGCGCCGGCCAGCCCCTTCTTCCACCCTTCGATGTCCGCATCGATGACCTGGTAATCGCGCGTGCCGTGCAGCACGAGCACGGGGATCGCCAACGACTTCGCGAGGGCCGGACCATCGAAGGAGGCCCACGCCTTCCAATACGACGCAGGTGCGTTGAGCACGAACCCCTTCGCCTTGCCTGACTTCACCTCGGCAAACGCCTTCTCGATCGTCGCCACCTGGGCCTCGGGCACGCCGAGGTATCTCATCTGCTGCGGGATGATCTCCCAGGGCTTGCGAGAGGACGGCGCGAGCAGCGCGAGACCCGCGACCCCCTTCCCCTTCGCCGCCACCGCGGGAGCGAAGAGCGCCCCGAGGCTGTGGCCCACGACGTAGATGCGCTTCGGGTCGACCTCGGGGCGGGTCTTCAAGAGGTCGATGGCAGCGCGCGCGTCGTCGATGATCTCTTCGTCGAAGGTGATTTCCTTGCCGGCGTACTTCGCGCCGTAGGTCAGCGTGCGCTTGTCATAGCGGACGACCACGACACCTGACGACGCGAGGCCTTCGGCGAGGTCCTTGAACGGCTTGTTGGCGCCGAGGGTCTCGTCGCGATCATTCGGCCCTGAGCCGTGCACGAGCACCACCGCCGGGAACGGGCCCTTGCCCTTCGGCAGCGCGAGCGTGCCCCCGAGAACGAAGGGCGCCTTCCCCACCGAGATCTCCGTCGCGCTGAACAGGTTGCCCTTCACGTACTCGGCCGCCTTCACCGGGCCGGGCGTCGCGAGGGGCATCGGCAGCGGCTTCATGAAGAAGCCCTCGATCTTCGAGTTGAGCGGGTTCACCGCGGTCGTCACCTCGAGGGCGCCCCGGGCGAACTTCGCGGCGAAGACGAACCCCTGGAGACCACTCTTCTCGAAGGCCTTCGTCTGCTCCAGCGTGGAGAACGCGCCCAGGGACGCAGTGGCCTGCTTCCACGCGGAGATGAGGCCGCCAGCCGAGATGGCCGCCTTCATCTGGTCACTGAGCGCCGCGGCCACCGTGTCGGTGTGTCCTTCGCGGACCTCGGTGATGAAGGCCTGCGCAGTCACGTCGGCGGCAGAGGCGGCGAGCACGAGAGCGAGGATCATGGGCGAGACCTAGCAGCAAGCGAGAACCCCGGCCCGCCCAGTCTGGAGGCCTTCGGGGATCTGCACGAGGGGGGAGCGGTCCCCCCTCGCGTCAGCTCACTCGAACTTGAAGAGATCTTCGACGTCGTGCTCGGTCAGCGCCTTGCCGACGTCGGAGTCGGTGCCCAGCACGCCGGCCGCGAGCTCACGCTTGCGCTGCTGCAGCCCGAGGATCTTCTCTTCCACCGTGCCGCGGGTGATCAGCTTGTAGGAGAACACCGCGCGGGTCTGGCCGATGCGGTGCGTACGGTCGGTGGCCTGGTCTTCCACGGCCGGGTTCCACCACGGGTCGTAGTGGATGACGTAGTCGGCCGCGGTGAGGTTGAGGCCGGTGCCGCCCGCCTTGAGCGAGATGAAGAACACGGGCGGGCCGTCGGGCACGTTGAAGGCGTCGACCTTGCCCATGCGGTCCTTGGTGCGACCGTCGAGGTAGAGGTACTTGAGCTGCTTCTCGTCGGCCTGGGTGGTGAGGATCTCGAGCATCTCGGTGAACTGGCTGAACACCAGGGCCCGGTGGCCTTCCTTCACCAGCTCGTCGACCAACTCGGAGAAGCGCTCCAGCTTCGCCGAGGGCGGCAGCGAGGTGCCCGGAGGCAACTTGAGCAGCCGCGGATCGCAGCACACCTGGCGCAGCTTCATCAGCGCCGAGAGGATCGAGATGCGCGACTTGTTGAAGCCGATCTTGTCGATCGAGTCGTAGACCTTGCGCTTGCTCTCCTCGAGCACCTCTCGGTACAGCGCCTGCTGCCCCGGCTCCATGTCCACCCAGGTGACGACCTCGGTCTTGGGCGGGAGATCCTTGGCCACCTCGGTCTTGAGACGCCGGAGGATGAAGGGGTGGATGCGCTTCTTGAGCCGGTCGCGCGTCTCGACGTCACCCTGCACGGTGATCGGGTGCTCGTAGCGCTCGTGGAACGACTCGGCGTTGCCCAGGAAGCCGGGCATCAGGAAGTCGAAGAGGCTCCACAGCTCGGTGAGGCGGTTCTCGAGCGGCGTACCGGTCAGCGCGATCTTGTGGTCGGCGCCGATGGCCTTGCACGCCTGGGCCGTGGCCGAGTCGGCGTTCTTGATGTTCTGCGCCTCGTCGAGAATGACGGTGCGGAAGTTCACCTTCTTGAGCTCTTCGAGATCGCGGCGGATGAGCGCGTACGAGGTGAGCACCAGGTCGGTGTTCTTGAGCGCCTCGGCGTTCTCGTGGCGGTCGGCGCCGTGCCAGGTCACGAACTTCAGGTCGGGGGCGAAGCGCTCGATCTCGCGTTCCCAGTTGGGGAGCACGGACGTCGGCGCGACGACCAGGCTGGGCTGCGAGCCGTGCTCGTTCTTGATCTTGAGCATCAGCGACAGCGCCTGCACCGTCTTGCCAAGACCCATGTCGTCGGCGAGCACGCCCGACAGCCCGTGGCGGAAGAGGAACCACAGCCACGAGAGACCGGCCTCCTGGTAGTGGCGCAGCTCGGCGTTCAGGCCTTCCGGTGCCTTCACCGGGGGAATGCCGTCGACCTCGCGGAGCTCGGCCATGGCCCGCTTGGCCTTGCCCTCGATCTCCACGTCGCCCAGCGTCGCCAGCAGGTCGAGCGCGGTGGCGTGAAAGAGCGGCAACCGGGTGCGCGTCTTGCCCGGCATCGCGCCGGCCTCTTCGAGCAACGTGGCCACGCGGCCCAGCTCGTCGGCGTCGGCCTCGGCGAAGCTGCCGTCCTTCAGGGGGATGAACTTGCGCCCCGTCTCGAGGAACATGCGCACCGCGCCGAGATCGACCGACTGGTCTTCGCTGGTGAACTCGGCGTCGAGATCGAACCAGTTCACCGCGGTCATGTTCACGCGGATCTTCGGGCGCAGCTTGGGGCGCACCTTGACCCGCGGAGGCGTGGCGGAGAAGACCTCCCAGTCCTTGGGGAGCTCGCTGCGGCCGCGGGCCCAGAAATCGATCGCGTTGTCGCCGCTCGCCTCGTAGGTGTTGCTGCCCTCGTCGTAGCGGAAGTGGCGCTCGATGAGCTGCCGCGCGGCGCTGCGCTCGGCGACTTCCTGGCGCAGGTACAGCTTGCGGCCCTCGTCGGTGACGCCGCTGGCGTAGCCCAGGTGCTGGGCCGAGGCCGAGACCGGCACGGTGACCGACTTGCCGTAGCGCGCGGCGAGCTGCGCCCGCACGTAGTCGGGGCGGCCCTCGACGGTGCACACGAAGCTGGGCTGGGTGGTGTCGTCGACGTCGATGCCGTCGGCCTGGAGCGCCAGCCGGTAGCGCGGGAGGTGCGCGGCGAAGAACGAGAGCGCGCGATCGAGCTGGTCCGGCGGGAAGGACATCGACGGCTCGAGCAGCCACTTGCGCAGCAACCGCGGCGGGAAGTCGGGCTCGAAGACGTACGCGCCCTGCCCCACCAGCGCCCAGGTGCGGCGGCCGGTCAGCACCACGGCCTCCTTGAGCGGAATCGCCTGCCCGTCAGGCATGGTGATCTCGATGCGCGCGATGGCCCCGCTCGGCTGGTTCTGCAGGCGGATCACCGGGCGGGCCGGCTCGGCCGGGAACTGCAGCGCGGTGCCGCGGTAGATCACCCGGCGCGCCCGCATCACCTCGAAGAGGTCGGCGAGCTCTTCGTCGTTGAGCACCACCTTCGAGTCGTAGCGGACCTCGTGCTCCGCGAGGATGGTCAGCACCCGCTCGTCGGCCGGCGCGATGCGCGTGCCCTGGGTGAGGATGCGCTTGACCTGCACCGGACCCTTGGCCGCCTGGTCCGCGCGGCGCACGTCGATGATCCACACCCGGCCACCGGTGGCCGACGGCGCGGGCGAGAGGCGGTAGTGGAACTCGATGTCGGGCAACGCCGAGAGGCCCAGCCAGTTCTCGAGCTTCGCCAGGGCGGGCAGCGGCACCGCGTCGGGGTCGACGTCGGCCGGGGGCGCGTCGTTCGCCGGCTGGCCCTCGGGGGGCGCCGCCAGCGCGTCGCTCTCGGCCTTGGCGCGAATGCGGGCGAGGTAGATCAGGGCCGCGGCCACCACGTGCTGGCAGTGCGGGCCTTCCTTGTTCCACCCCTCGCAGTTGCACATCGACTCGAGGGCGTCGCCGTCGGCCGTGGGCGCCACCTGCACCGTGTACTTCTGGCCTTCGCTCCCGGTGACCGTGGCGGTGATGCCCACGTCGGTACGCGCGAGCCCGGAGACGCGTCGCGCCTCGGCATACTGCCGACCCTTCTTGAAGACCTGCGGCTGAACTTCTGCCTTCAACGTCTTCAGCCAGAAGCCATCGTCAGGCGGCAACATCTTCACAGCGGAGTCGGTCACTGGGGCACTCGGGCACTACGAGACGGAAAGCGGTGCATTAACACGGCGCGGCATCGCCTGCACGCGGTGTCTCGATGCACGCCGACGCTGGTTTTTCCGAGCGCGCCGTGAAACGAGCGAGCGGAATGCCCGACCTCCGCCTCGCCGACCTCGAAGTGAAGTGCGCCTACCTCGAGCGCACCGTCCTGGAGCTCTCAGACGTGCTCTGGAAGCAGCAGAAGGAGCTCGACGCCCTCAAGGAGGCCTACCGCGGCATCAAGGACCGCCTCGCCACCGACCCCGGCATCGTCGACGCCAGCCGTAACGATCGGCCCCCGCACTACTGAACGGTCAGGGTGAAGTGACCGAAGGCGTTGGGCTGCTCGCGGTTCGCGCTGTCCACGACGAGGAAGTAGGTCTGGCCCTGCGTCACCGGGAACGAGAACGACTCCGGCACGCCCGCGCCTGCTGCGTCTGCGAAGCGCACGCACTGCGCCGCACCACAGCCGTTTTGCAGCAGCAGCAACGCGGGGTTGAAGGTGGCCTCGGGTGAGACGGTGGCCGTCACCGTGCCCGTGCTCGTCGCGGTGTACTGGTAGACGAGATCGCGCCCGTCGAAGAACAACCGCCGGCAGGCCGCCGGGTACGTCAGCGCCGAATAGCTGTCGGTGGCCACCGAGGTGTCTCCGCTCACGCCCGTGGGGCCCGCCGTGATGGGCGTGGGCGCGGTGCAGGTGTCGTTGGCCGGGGGCAGCGTCGCGGGCCGTTTCGTGACCGACAGCGTGAAGTCACCCGTGTCGTAGGAGTTCGCGTCGACGAAGAGGAAGTAGGTCCCCGCGACCTGGTTGGGGAGGTAGATGCGCAGCGGCCGCGGCGTGCTTTCCGCGACGCAGGCCAATTCGAAGCCCGCGCTGAAGCTCGCGCACTGGTTGGGGGCGCGCACGTAGAGCGTGGGCACCAGCAGGCTCGTCGGCCCCGGAGTGACGGTGATGTCCACGTCTTGCGCGCCGCCCAGCGTGTACGCGTAGACGAGATCGCGCCCGAAGCGCCGCGGAATGAAGTCGGTGCCGCAGGCCGGCGCGTTGTCCGTCGGCGAGTTCGAGTTGCTCGCCCCGAAGGTGGTGCCGGTGACGGTGGCCGTGTTGCTGGTGAACACCAGCGCTTGTGCACCCGCACACGCGTCGTTCGCAGGTGCCACCGTGGGGGCCGAGAGCGTCACCCGCGCGGTGAAACCGCCCGAGGTGCCCGCCGACGAGTCGACGAAGAGGAAGTAGGTCCCCGCGGGCAGCGCCGTGAGCAGGCTGTGCACCCCACCCACCGCCGCCAGGCACACCACTTCGTCCGAGAGGAGCTGGCTCGTGCAGTTGGCGCGCCGCACGTAGAGCGTGGGGATGAGCGCCGAGCCCGCGGTGGGCAGCAGCTCGAGGGCCACGTCCTGCGGTTGGGCCAGGGTGAACTGGTAGACCACGTCGCGGCCGCTCTGCTTCGCGCTGGCGTTGCAGGTCGGCGACACGTCTCCCGGGTAGTTGTCGTTGGCCGCCTGCTGGGTCGACGAGGTCACCGCGGCCACTCCGCCGGTGAAGGTCAGCACCTCCGGCGCCGCGCACGAGTCGTTGGCCGGGGGCGGCGTCGCGGGCCCCGTCACCACCTCGAGTTGGAACGGGCCGCTGGTGTCCTGCGCCGAGTCGACCCACACGAAGTAGGTGCCCGAGGGCTGGTTCACCAGGGTCAGGCGCCCCTCGGTGGCCGAAAGGGGGCTCACGCACCCGCGCTCGCTGGCCGCGGCCGCGCTGGTGCACGTCGTCGACCGCACCGAGACCACCGGCTGGAAGGTGGGGCTGGCGCCCGTCGGGGTCACTGAAACGGTGACGTCCTGCGCCTGGGCGAGCGTGAACGAGAACAGGACGTCGTGCCCCGTGCCCCGGGCCGAGTCACTGCAGCTGGGCGAGGCGTCGCCGGTGACGTTGCCGTTGGTCGCCCACGTGGTGTCGCCGGTCGACGTCGCGGTGCTGCCCGAGAACGTGAGCGCGACCGGGCTCGCGCAGGTGTCGTTGGCGATGGTGGGCACGGCGTCGAGCTCGAGCTGGAAGGCGCCGGTGGTGCCGTCGGCCGAGTCGACGGTGATGAAGTACGTGCCCGGCTGCTGGCCCGGGAGGTTCACCGACACCGCGGCGGCGGCCGACGCGGCCTGGCAGGCGAGCTCGGTGTTCGGCGGCTCGCAGGGAGCCCGCACCGACACCACGGGGTGCAACGTCGAGCCCGAGATGGGCCGGGCCACGATGGCCACGGTGCTCTGCGCGGCGAGCGTGTAGCTGTAGACCACGTCGGGGCCGCCGCGCGCCGAGGGGCTGCAGGCGGGCTCCGTGCTGTTGTTGTTCGTCGCCAGCGTGGTGTTGCCCACCGCTACCGAGCGGGTGAGCTGGGCCCCATTCGCGCCCAGGGCGATGGCCGTGGCGCAGGTGTCGTTCGACGCGCCCATCGGCGGCGCCTGCAGCGAGATGTTGAGCGCCACCCGGCCGGGCGAAGCGTTGGCCGACTCCACGAAGAGGAAGTAGCTGCCGGCGGGCAGCGAGCTCACCGTCAGGGCCGCGGCGCCGCTGACCGGGGCATCGCAGGCGAGCTCCGGGGTGGCGCACGCCGCGCGGAGGTAGACCACCGGCCGGGCCGCGCTGCCGGTCAACGCGGTCACCGAGACCGTGAGCAACTGGGGCGCGGAGGTGGTGAAGGAATAGACCAGCTCGGGGCCGGCGACGTTGCAGCTGCCGGCGGTGTCGTCGAGGCCCTGCGCCGGCTCGGCGGTGACCGAGTAGTTGCCCGTGCCCGTCGCGAGGATCGCCTTCGCCGTGGCGCAGGTGTCGTTGAGCGGCACGCACTCGAAGGTGAAGGGGCTGCACTCCCGGCCCAGGCCACACTCCGCGCTCGTGTTGCACGGCAGGCACTGCTGTTGATCGCAGACCGGCGTGGGGTTGGCGCAATCAGAGCCCGCGACGCACCCCACGCACTGGTGCACGCGCAGATCGCACACCGGGACCACCGACGAGAAGCAGTGGGCGTTCGAGAAGCACTCGACACAGTCCCGGGTGGACGGGTCGCAGCGAGAGAGGGCGCCCCCGCAGTCGAGATCGGAGCTGCAGCCCGC
This sequence comes from uncultured Archangium sp., assembly GCA_903905455.1. Lineage (GTDB taxonomy): Bacteria > Myxococcota > Myxococcia > Myxococcales > Myxococcaceae > Archangium_A. The sequence goes on along the minus strand of CAIVGN010000046.1, from coordinate 84,102 downwards.
GTCGACCGGCTCGCCCGCGTCGGGGATCCCCGCATCGGCGACGCCTGCGTCCACCGGCCCCGCGTCGATCGCGCCCGCATCGATCCCCGCATCGTCCCGCGTTCCGGCATCAAAGCCCGCGTCGGGGGCGCCAGCGTCGACCCGGCCCGCGTCGACCACCTGGGCCTCACACAACCCGGTCGTGGCGTTGCACAACGCGGTGCCCGTGCAGCGCACCCCGGCACAGCGCTCGGCCGGGGGGTTGCTCGGCGCACCGGGACAGCCCGCGTACAACATTCCGAAAACACTCAAGATCAGGGCGCGACGCATGGAGTTTCGCGACTCTACCTGCTTCGTGACGCAACTCCCTGGGGGGCGGGTACGACAATGTGGTCGGACGGCTCAACTTCGCGGAAGGACTCACCAAAACCATGCCCACGAAGCTCGGCGAACGAATCACCAGCGCGCTCCTCGATCGCAAGGTCAGCCAGCAAGACGTCACGGAGTTGATCAGCGCCGCGAAGGCCGAGAAGAAGTTCACCCCGGAGCTGAGCGCCGAGCTGAAGGCGCTCCTCACGCAGCACCGCGACGCCTTCGAGCCCCTGGCCCGCGGCGCCCTCGAGACCTTCCTCTCGTCCACCAGCACCACCGTCGATCTCGCCGATCCCCAGGTGCTCACCAAGCACGCGACGTCGGTGGCGTGGAACCCGGTCGGCTCGGGCGGCTCGCTCTACGTCGACGGCATCAACTTCGACGACGTGGTGCAGGGCTCGATCGCCAACTGTTACATGGTCAGTGCCTTTGCCTCGCTCGCGCAGCAGAACCCCGCGGCCATCGAGCAGGCGATCACCGACAACCACGACGGCACCTGGGACGTGCGCTTCTTCGAGCTGGGTGACGACGGCGAGTACACGAAGGTCACGGTGAAGGTCGACAGCGATCTCCCCATCGAGTTCGGTCCCACCGCGAAGTACGGCAAGGCCCGCGACCCGAAGGAAGCCTGGGTCTCGATGCTCGAGAAGGCCTACGCGCAGTGGAAGGGCGGCTACGAGGCCATCGGCAACGGCGGCAACTCCGGCGACGTCTTCGAGGCGCTCACCGGGAGGTCGCCCACCTTCACCTCCACCACCTACACGCCCGCCGAGCGCCTCTTCTCGCAGATGACCGCCGCCATCGCCGACCACAAGCCCGTCACCGCGGGCACCCATGGCAAGGACTCGGGCGTCGACTACACCGGCACCGGCGTCTTCGCGTGGCACGCCTACTCGATGCTCGGCACCAGCGAAGAGGCCGGCGTGAAGTACGTCCAGCTGCGCAACCCCTGGGGTCGCACCGAACCGGGCAGCGATGGCAAGGACGACGGCGTCTTCAAGATGAAGCTCGACGACTTCATGAAGCTCTACAACTCAGTCAACATCGGCGGCTAAACTCCGCAGCCTTCGCCTCGAGGAACCCCCGCCCATGCCCACCAAGATCTCCGACTCGATCGCCCGCGTCCTGCGCGACAACAAGGTCTCCATCAGCGAAGTGCAGACGCTGATCAGCACCGCGAAGTCGCAGCCCATCACCGCCGAGACCAAGGCCCAGCTCCAGGGACTCCTCGACCAGCACGCCGACAAGTTCGGCTCGGTCGCCAAGCGCGATCTCCAGGCCTTCCTGGGCACGGTGAAGCTCACCACGCCCGCGGCGCCCACCACCACGACGCCCAGCGTGCCCGCGGCGCCGACGACCACCTCCACCGGCCCGCGGCAGATCGCCGACCCCACGGTGCTCACCAAGCACACCACCGACACCACGTGGAAGCCGGTGCAGGACGGGAAGCTCTTCGTCGACGGCGTGAACTTCGATGACGTGGTGCAAGGCTCGATCGGCGACTGCTACCTCGTCGGCGCCCTGTCGGCCGTGGCCCAGGCGAACCCCGAGACCATCAAGAACGCCATCAAGGAGAACGCCGACGGCACGTACACCGTGCGCTTCTACGAGAAGCAGCCGAGCGGAGCGATGAAGCCGGTCGACATCACCATCGACGGTGACCTGCCCCAGGGCAGCTTCGGCGGCGCGCGCTACGCGAAGTCCCGTGACGGCAAGGAACTGTGGGTGGGGCTCCTCGAGAAGGCGTACACGCAGTGGAAGGGCGGCGACTACGAGAAGATCGGCAACGGCGGCTTCTCCGGCGACGTCGTCTCGGGCCTCACCGGCAAGGCCACCAGCTACTCGTCGAACAAGTACACCGACGCGAACACCATGTTCCGCACCATCCAGTCCGGCGCCACCAACCACCGCGCGATGACCGCGCCCACCCACGGCAAGGACTCGGGCGTCGACTACAGCGGCTCCGGCGTCTACGCGTGGCACGTCTACACCGTGCTGGGCGCCGTCGAAGAGGCGGGCACGAAGTACGTGCAGCTGCGCAACCCCTGGGGCAGCACCGAGCCGGGCAGCGATGGCAAGAACGACGGCATCTTCAAGATGAAGCTCGATGACTTCGCCAAGCTGTACCAGGGCGTCGACGTCGGTAACTGAGTCTCCCCGATGGATCTCGCCCAGGCCGTCCAGGATGCCCAGCCCCACGAGACCGTGAAGGTCCCCGCGGGGCGTTACACCGTCAACCTCGAGCTCTCGAAGCCCGTCACGCTGCTGGCCATGGGCCAGGTGGTGCTCGACGGGGTGCACTCGGGCTCGGTGGTGCGCATCACCACCGACGGCCTGGTGCGGCTCTCGGGCTTCACCCTCGTCGGAGGCAGCGCGCCCGAGGCGGGCGGCGCCATCTGCCACCTCGGCGGCCAGCTCGAACTCCTCGACTGCACCCTGCGCTTCAACCAGGCCCCCCAGTACGGCGGCGGCGGCCTCTACGTGCGCGACGGCAAGGCCACCGTGACCCGCTGTCGCTTCGAGGCGAACACCGGTCGCCAGGGCGGCGCGATCCTCGTCGATGGGGTCGGCGAGCTGCGGCTCGAAGACTCGACGGTGATCCAGAACGCGGCGGTCGAAGGCGGCGGCGTGAAGGTGAAGGAAGGCGCGAAGGCCACGCTCATCGGCTGCACCCTCGCCGACAACAAGGTCGTCGGTGACGGCGCCGCGGGCAGCGCGATGCACCTTTCGGGCACCACCACCCGCGCTCCCACGGTGAGCCTCACCCACTGCGTGGTCTCCGAGCGCACCGAGGGCCCGGCCTGCGTCTACAACTCCCCGAAGCTCCCCGCGGCGCTGACCATCACGCGCTCGCTGCTCCCAGCCTGGTGCCAGGCGCTCGGCGGCGTGGGCAACCACTTCGGCGAGGCGCTGTTCGTGATGTCGGGCACCGAGCCCTACCTGCTCTCCGAGAAGTCTCCGGCCGTGGGCGCGGCAGACGTCACGGCCTTCAGCGCGGCGAGCAAGGACGTCAACGGGCGTGCCCGGCTGCGCGGCGGCACCGCGGATCTCGGCGCCTTCGCCTTCGTCGCCGGCGGCAGCGCCACCCTGCCCTACTGACTAGCGCTCGCCCCAGTGCAGCTTCTGGCGGAGCACCGCGAAGTAGTCGAGGCGCGGGTTGCGCACGAGCAGCAGCCGGTGCGGTGACTTCTGCACCTCGATGCGATCGCCCTTCTTGAGCGCGTGGCCGACCTGGCCGTCGACGGTCAGGTAGACGTCCTGCAACTCGTTGGTCAGCCGCACGCTGAGCACCTGGTCTCCGGGCACCACCACCGGGCGCTGGGTCAAGGCGTGTGGACAGATGGGCGTCACCACCACGCAGTCGACCGAGGGGTGGATGATCGGTCCGCCCGCCGAGAGCGAGTAGGCCGTCGAGCCCGTGGGCGTCGAGAAGATCACCCCGTCGGCGAGGTAGGTGGCGACGTAGGCCCCGTCGAGCCACGTCTCGTGCGTCGACACCTTGGCCAGCGCGCTCTTGTTGATCACCACGTCGTTGAGCACCTCGTCTTCGAGGATCACGCTCTCTTCGCGGTACAACCGGCACGTCAGCTTCATGCGCGAGTCGAGCTTCGCCTCGCCGGCGAGCACCGTGCGCAGCATCTCCGACGCCTCGCTGACGGGGATCTCGGTCATGAAGCCCAGCGAGCCCAGGTTGACGCCCAGCATGGGCACCGCGCGCCCCCGCAGCACGCGGGCGCCGTGGATGAGCGTGCCGTCACCGCCGAGGATGATCGCCAGGTCGGCCGTCTGGGCGATCTCCGCGGCGCTCACCCAGGGAAGGCCCAGCGACTCGCCCAGGTGCTGCTCGACGAGGAACTTCCGGTCGGAGAACTGGGCGATCAGCTCGCGCGCCAGGGCGACGGCTTCGTCTTTCTTCGGGCGGGCGATGAGCGCGATGGTCTTCAAGGCCCCAGACGCTATTACACCCGTCATCGAACGGGCGGACCACCGACGGCCGGCAGCTCCCCCGTGGTGGACCGGCGGTTGGTCACCTCGACCACCATCGACTTGAGCTGCCGCGAAAGCACCCGGAACATGCCGGCCAACAGCTCGGGGCGATCGGCCAGCAGGTCCAGGAAGTCGCGGCGGTCGATCACCAGGGTGCGGCTGTCCGAGGTGGCGATCACCTCGTTGATGCGCGGGGCGCCGTCGAACAGCGAGGTCTCGCCGAACGACTCCTTGGCCTTCATGGTCAGCACCGTCTCGCCGTCGCGGCGGGCGGCCATCGAGCCCTCGACGATCACGTAGAGCGCGTCGCCCGGGTCTCCCTCGGAATACACGCGCGCCCCCTTGGCGAACGACTGCTCCTTCGCCACGGCGGCCACCGCGGCCACGTCGTCCACGTCGCTGCGCGCGAAGATCTCCACGCCCTCGAGCGCAAAGAGCCGCTTCACGATGGTCTCGTTCATTTCGTCCTCCCGGTGAAGCGGGGTCCACAGCCCGAGGCGCCGCCCGACGGTGCGCGCACAGGCCTTCACGATGAAGTCGTCAGAGGCGCTGAGCACCAGCAGGTGATCGCGCATGCGCGATGCGGCACCGAAGGGCAACGAGCGGTGGTGCGCGTCGACGTGGTGCGACACGAGCTCGCGCTCCTCGAGGGTGAGCACGTTGTCGAGCAGCTCGAGCGCCCAGGCCCGGCGACGCCCGTCGGTGCCCAGCAACTGCGCGTGCGCGCGCCGCAACGCCCGGGCGTCGTGCCGCAGCCCCAGCAGCCAGAAGCTGAGCTCCATGGACTGGTCGAGCCGGTCGCACAGCACGCGCGTCAGCAACGAGTCTTCGCCCAGCGCCGCCCGGCAGTCGCGGTACGGCTCGATCAGCGCCACCGAGGCGTCACGGCGGCGCCGGAGCGCCTCGAGCTGGCGCTGCGCGTCGACGGTGAACTCGGGGTGCTCGTCGTGCAACTGGGCGAGCGCGATGCCCACCCGGTAGTGCAGCGCCGGTTCGTCCTGCGGGCCCGAGAAGAGCAGCGCGTCGAAGGCCGACTGGGTGGCGATCAACCGCAGCACGCGCGGCAACTGCAGCCGCAAGGTGCGCGCCCGGCTCCGATCTTCGAGCGTCGCGGCGATGAGGCCCACCGCCGCGTCACCCAGGCTCGCCAGCGACTCGCGGGCCGCCCGGCGATCGTCACGCCACGAGAGGAACCGCAGCAGCCGCGGCGCCAGCTCGATGAAGCGCCCCTGCCCCGTGGCCTCGATCGCCACCCGGCGCACCGACACGTCGCTGTCGTCGAGAAAGGCGATGAGGAACCGCGCCAGCTCCGGCTTGCCCAGCCGACCGACCAACCGGGCGACCTCGCGACGCTCTGCGGGCGGCGCGTCGACCCCGCGGGCCAGCAGCGCGTCGAGCATCTGCCGCGCCGACGCGTCTTCGGGGCCCGGCAACGACAGGAGGCCGCCGATGGCCGAAGTGAGCACGCCGATGTCGGTCTCCTTGAGCAGCGGGGGCAGCACCACCCGGGCCCGCTCGGCCGAGAGCTTCGCCAGCGCCCAGATCGCCGAGTCTCGCGGCCGTCGCGATCCGAGCACGATCAACGCCTCGAGCTGCCGGGCCAGCGCGGTGAGCTTCAGCGACTCGGCCAGCGCCACGCCCCGGGTCTGCACGCGCTCCTGGGGGTGCGCGAGCAGCAAGCGCACGTGCGCCTCCTGCATCAGCCCCGTGCGCTCCAGCAGGTCGGCCGCGCGCAACGCGTGCTCCGGCGAGCTCGACTTGATCGCCTCGGTCAGCAACCGCTCCTCGCCGTCGAAGGTGCCCGCCGCGTCGAAGCCCGCCACGCGCGCGTGCACGGCCTCCACGTACCGCGGGCGGATCTTCCACAGCGCCCAACCCACGCCGGCGCACACCAGGAGCACCAGCATCAGCACCCCGTCCACGCCCACCGCCGTGGCCAGCCCGAGGATCAGCACCCCGGCGATGGCCATGCCGCTCTTGCGCACCAGGCCGTCGATCACCCGCCGCGCACCGTCGCGCAGGTCGTCGGGCAGCGGCGCGTACATCAACTGCATGGCCACCGGCATCAGCGACCAGCTCGACGCGGCCTCGAAGACCTTGAGCGCCCACGCGCTCCACACCGAGGGGATGAGCCAGGTGCCGATGGTCAGCGCCGCGAGGGTGATCGGCACCAGCGCCGCGTACTTGAGGATGCCCAGCTTGCGCAGCAGCACCTCGGCCAGGGCGAACTGGAAGATCACGCAGAACACGCCCGTCCACAGCTGGTGCGAGGCGAAGAGGTCGGCCATGTCGGCCTCGACGAGGTGCTCGGCCGCGCGTTGGCGAAAGACGAAGTCGGTCAACTGCTGGAGCAACGAGAGGCCCAGCACCACCGCCCCCATCCACTGCGTGTAGGGCTTGGACAGCACCTCGCGCCAGCCTGTGCGCCCCGAGGGCTTCGCGCGCCCGGCCCCCACGTCCACGTCGACGCGGTGAAAGCGCCACGCGACCACGCCGATCAGCAGGAACGACGCGCCCCCCACCAGCAGCGCCCCCGCGCCGGCCGTGCGCGCCAGCACCTGCGCGAGGAAGCCACCGACGATCGCCCCCGACATGCCCACGCCGTTGATCCAGCTGAACGCGCGGCGGGCCTCCCGGGCATCGAAGGCCTCGCCCATCGCGCCCCAGAACGAGAGCGAGACCTGCGTCGCGAAGACCTCCGAGAACAGGTACGCGGCGAGCGCCACCATCGGCAGGCGCAGCCACAAGCCCACCGCCAGGGCCGCCGCGCACAGCGCCCCGAAGAGCGCGAGGTAGCCGGGGTTCCTGCGCCGCGTGCCCTCGCCGCCCAGCAGCGCCAGCGCCGCGGCGATGAAGGCCGCCGCCATGTACAGCCACGGCAAGGCGCTGGAGTTGAAGCGAGAGAGCGTGAGCGCGTTGGCGCCCGGCTTGAGCATCGCGATCGCGCCGATGAAGCAGAACTGGAAGGCCGCCGCGGGCCCCAGCCGGGCGCTCAACGAGCGGGCCATGCTTCAGTCCGCCGTGAAGGGGAGCTCCGCCTGACCAAGCGCCGAGGCCAGCTTGAGCCGGAAGCCCTGACCGGGGTTCAACGCCCGCTTCGGGAAGCGCACCCGGTAGCCGACCCAGAAGCTCTCCATGTACGAGTAGTACGAGCGCATCTCGGTGTTGGTGCGCCCGAGGCGCTCGACCGTCGCCGGGACCAGCTCCTCGTCGCCCACCACGAGCACGAAGCGCCACATGGTGTTGGGGCGATCGAAGTCGTCGAAGCGGTAGTCGTTGGCGTGCACCGCGAAGAAGAACTCCGTGGCGTCGGCCAGGCGCGCCTGCTCGGCGGCCAGCTTCTTCTCCAGCTCCGGCGCGGGCCAGGCCTTGAACAGGCCTTCCCGGCGAACACGGGCCTCGGAGAACGTCTTCGACTGCCAGCTGGCCTGGAAGAAGACCTTGGTGTCGAGGTTGTCGTACACCCCTCGCGCGCTGGAGAACTTCTCGAGCAGCTCCTGGTACGCGCGCTCGGCGTCGACGTCGCGCACCGCGGGAGGCGGATCGCCGGGAATGCGGGGAATGCGCGCCGTGGAGCACGCCGTCAACACCAGCAGGGCGGTGACGGCGAGGCGCCTCACGGGAAGTCGCTCCGGGCGAACAACGAGACGACCTTCACCCCGGTGGCCTCGATGGCTTCGCGACCACCTTCCTGCCGGTCCACCAACGTCACGGCGCCGATGGGGGTGAGCCCCTCGGCCCGCGCGCGCTCGATGGCCTTGATGGTGCTGGCGCCGGTGGTCACCACGTCTTCGAGGATGACCACCTTCGCGCCGCCAGGCAGCAGCGTGAGCCCTTCGACCCACTGGCCGGTGCCGTGGCCCTTGGGCTCCTTGCGCACCAGGAACGCCGAGAGCGGCACGCCGCCCAGGAAGCTCACGGTGGACACCGCGCTCGCCAGCGGGTCCGCGCCCATGGTCAACCCGCCCACGGCCACGGCCTCGGCGAACTGCGCGCGCACCAGCGCGAACATCAGCTTGCCCGTCAGCCAGTGGCCCTCGGCGCTGAGCACCGTCTTCTTGCAGTCGATGTAGAAGTCAGACTCTCGCCCCGATGAGAGCACGATCTTCTTCCGGGCGTAGGAGAGCTCGGTGAGCATGGCCAGCAGCCGACGCCGGTCGGCCTCGAGCGCGGCAGGCGAGACGTCCAGGGTCACTGCTTGCTCTCCAGGAACGTCACCAGCTCCGAGGAATAGCGCAGCTGCTTGAGCAGCTCTTCCCGGCGCACGTCGTCGAGCTCCGCGAAGACGTCGGCGAGCAACGACAGGTCCTGGTTGGCCTGGCCCAGCCGCACCGTGACGTCGGCGGCGAGCTCGTCGGCGTCGACCTCTTCTTCGACCTGCTCCGGCGCGAGATCGTCACCTGTCGAGAGCGCCTTCTCGAGCATGTCCCTCGCCGCGGGAGGCAACCGGCCGGCCTCCTCGAGCGCCGCCCGCGTCGCCGCGAGCGCCTCGGGCCCCACGTTCTTCGAGTGGATCGCCGAAGCCAGCGCCATCAGCGTGGCGTCGGCGTCGGAGAGATCGGTGTGCAGCCGCGCCAACACCTTCTCGCGCTGGAGAAACCGCAACGCCGCCACCCGCCGGAACCCGGTGATGACCTGGAAACGATCGGGCGGGCTCAGGCGCACGTCGATGGGGAACAGCTGGCCCAGGCGGGCGATGTCCGTGGCCAGCTCGGCCACGTCTTCGAGTTCCGCCGCGTCACGCACCAGGAAGAGCCCCTCTTCGTCGACGCGATCGAGCGGGATGAGCGCCGGCGCGACGAAGTGCTTGTGAACGACGGGCGTCTCCTCGACCTGCGGGAGCGATGGAGCCGACGGAGGCGGGGGCAAAGCAGCGGTCTCTTCCACCACCGGGGCTTGCGCCTCGGGGGCTGCGACCTCTGCTTCGACCGTCGTCGCCGGCGTGTCGTTGTTCACACCTTCCGACATGGTCACTTCTTCTTCTTGAGGAGGACCTTCTTCTTGCCACCCTCACCGACGAGCACGGGCTGAGGAGGCGGCGGGGGCGCGGGCTTGAACGGCACCGCGCGCTCTGCCTTCGAAGGGATCACCGGGGCCGCGGGAGGCTGCGGCTTGACCGGGGGCCGGGAGATGATCACCGGGCGCGCAGGCGCGACGGCGATGGGGGCCCGCACCACCGGGCGCGAGACGGGCGCCTGGCGCTGCACGGGGCGCTCCGACGCGGGGCGCGGCTCGGCGTTGCCCATGTCGACACGACCGCGGAAGCTCGCGCCGTCCACGATGATGACGCGGGGCGAGTTGATGTCGCCCACCATGCGGCCTTCGCGCGTCAGCTCGACCGACTCGGTAGCGGAGATGTTCCCCACCACCACGCCCGAGATGATCGCGTTGCGGACCTGCACGTTGGCCTTCACGATGCCCGACGGCTCGACGATGAGCGTCTTGGTGAGGCTCAGCTCGCCCTCGACGCGACCGCGGACCGTGAGGTCTTCGTCGCCGGAGAGCTTGCCGCTGATGAGAATCGACGGACCGATGATGGTCGACTCGCCGGTCCCCGAAAAATCCTTGGTGGCCGCCATTGGAATCAGCGCTCCTTCACGTCCATGTCGACGTTGCCCTTGAAGCTGGCCCCGTCGGCAATGAGGATTCGCGGCGCGCGCACGTCGCCCACGACACGGCAGTCGGCCTTGAGCTCGACCTTGTCGGTGGCGGCGATGTTGCCCGTCACGCGACCGGTGATCTCGACGTTCTGCACCTCGATGTCGGCCTCGACCGACGCGGAAGCCTCGACGAAGAGGCTCTCCTTGAGGCTGATCTTGCCCTTCACGGTGCCCTGGATGACGAGATCCTCGTCACCCGAGATCTCGCCGTCGATGGTGATGCTCGAGCCGATAACGGTGTTCGCCACGTTGATGTCCCCTTCCCTGCTTTAAAAGTCGTGAGTGTTGGTTCAGATGTCGTCGGGCAGCTTGACGTCCATCTCGATGGAGCCGTTGAAGACCGCCCCGTCCTCGATCACCACGCGCGTCGCCTTCACGTCGCCGTTGACCCTCGCGGACTGGTTGATCGACACCTTGGTCGACGCGTCGATGTTGCCGCTCGCCGTCCCATTGATGGTCAGCTCGTCAGCGCGGATGTCGGCCTCGACCACGCCGGAGGTCTCGATGGTCAGGTGGTTCTTGAGGGCGATCTGCCCCTCGACCCGGCCTTCGATGACCAGCCCGCCGCCGCCCGTGAGGCTGCCGCGGATCGTGATGCCCTTGCCGATGATGTTGATCTGATCGGTGTTCGCCATGTGTGCGTGCTTCCTGGAGCTTTCTTAGGTTCAGCCGCCGCCGGAAAAGCCGGCGCACCGTACGTCAGAGATGTGCGGAAATCCATTGAGAGATGTCGGCCCATACTTGCTCGCGGCCGACCTCCATCAACACTTCGTGGCGGTAATCGCCGTACTCCTTGAAGGTCTTGTCTCGGGACCCAATCGTCTCGAAGAACGCCTTGGCGGCCGGCATCGAGGCGATCGGGTCGGCCGTGCCTGCCAGCATCAGCAGCGGCAAGGTGATCTTCCCACCCAGCCCCGCGAGCCGCTTCTGCGCCGCCTGGCACTCGAAGAACCAGCGAGGCGTGGTGGTGTGCAGGTACAGCGGGTCGTTCTTCGTCTCTTCCTGCCACGCGAGGTCGCGCGAGAGCTGCTCGGGCTTGAGGGCGTTGCTGATCTTGAACCCCGGCAGCACGCCCTTGATGAGCTTGGCGCCCAGCAACGTCAGCGCCGGGGGCGAGAAGGCGAGCGCATAGAACGGCGCGGTGAGCACCACGCCCTTGAGCTCCGGCGGGGCCGAGGCCGCGAAGTGCGTGGCGATCAGCGCCCCGTGGGAATGCGCCACGAGGAAGACAGGCTTGCCGCGCGCCGCGTCGACCAGGCGGGCATAGAAGCCGGCCATGTCGTCGAGGTAGTCGTCCCACTGGTTGCAGTCGGCCCGCGCGCCGGCGGCCTTGCCGTGACCGCGGTAGTCGAACGAGAGCACCCCGAAGCCGGCCTCGACCCAGGCCGCGATCGGCCTGGTGTAGCGACCGCAGTGATCGCCGTAACCGTGCACCACGCCCAGCCAGGCCTTCGGCTCGGTGGCGGGGACGTCCTGGCGCCAGAAGAGACGGGTCCCGTCCTTCGAAGCGAAATTGCCCTCGTCGCGTCGCGGCATGACGCGGCTTCTAGCGGCCCTTCTGTTCAGGGGACAGCAACTTCAACTTTCGCTCGAGTTCCACCCGCTGGGTGGGGCGCTCGGCGTCGTCGGGGTTGCCCTGCAACAGCTCGACGGAGCGGCTGAAACACTCCTGGGCGCGCGTTTTGCGCCCCAGCTTCACGCACACCTCGCCCAGGTGCTCGAAGAGCGTGGGATCCTCGGGGCCGGAATCGACGGCCCGCTCCAGCACCTCCGCCCCTTCTTCGGCCTTGCCCTTCTTGAAGAGGACCCAGCCCAGCGAGTCGAGGAACGCGGCGCTCTCCGGCTTGACCTCCAGGGCACGGCGCACCAGGCGCTCGGCCTCGTCGAGATCGCCCCCGTTCTGGGCCAGGGAATAGGCCATGAAGTTGAGCGCGGCGGCGTTCTTCGGGTCGTTGTCCACCAGCTGGCGCATCTTCTCGATCGCCCGCTGCCACTCGCCCTTCTTGTCGTAGACGGCGGCCAGCGCGAACAGCACCGTCTCGTCGCGCGGGTTCTTCGCCAGCGCGCCCGAGAGCAACGCCACCGCGTCACCCAGTCGGTTCTGGCGGCTGTAGAAGCCCGAGAGCGCCTCGAGCAGGTCGGGCGAGGCGCCACGGCCCAGGGCGCGCACCAGCATCGCCTCCGCGTCCTTCGCCTGGCCCGCCCGCTCCAGGGCCCGGGCGAAGGCCGCGTCGAGGCCCGAGAGCTCCGGCTTCTCTTCCTGCAACCTGCGCATCGTCTCGAGGGCCGCCTTGTGCTGTCCCAGCGAGGAGAGCGACAGGCCCCGGTGGAGGCGCGCCTCGAAGCTCACGTCGCCCAGGCCCCTGGGCACCGCGTCGAAGGCCTCGGCGGCCTTCTGGAAGTTGCGCACCCGCTCGTGCACCAGGCCCGCATAGAAGTGGAGTCGAGGCTCGGAGCCCGTGGCCCGCGCCTGGTCGAGCACCTCGGCGGCCAGCTGGAGCTGGTGCGCGGCGAGGTAGCTGAACGAGACCTTCACGGCGAGCTCGGGGTCGCGGCCCTGGGCGAGCAGCCCGTCGAAGTAGGCGCGCGCCTCGGCGATGCGCTTGAGCCGCAGCGCCAGGCGCCCCGCGTTGAGCAACACGTCGCGGTTCTCCGGGTCGCGCTCCAGGGCGTGCTCCCAGTGCTCGAGGGCCTTCTGGTACTGGCCCGCGGTCTCGGCGAGGTGCGCCAACGCGCCCCACGACTCCACGTCGCCCGGGTCGCGCTCCACGGCCCGCGTGAGCAGCTTCTCGGCGCGCACGCCGTCACCCCGCTCGGCGAGCGCCAGCCCGAGCCGCCGGTAGCCGACGGGGTCGCCGGGCGTGGCGAGACCGAGTTCCTCGACGACCTTCACCGCGTCGTCCACCCGCCCCTGGTCGAGCCAGAGCTGGGTGAGCACGAGGTAGGCGTCGGGCTCGGTGGGGCGCAGCTTGATGGCGCGCATCAGGTGGGTGCGCGCGCGGGTGGTCTTCTGGCCCTCGTACAGCACCCGGCCCATCAACAGCTGCGCCGGCTGGTAGTCGGAGTAACGCTCGATCACCCGCTTGAGCTGCAACTCGGCGCGCTCCAACTCCGAGCTGCGGGCGTACTGCTCGGCCAGCTCGGTCATCAGGTACGGGTTCGAGTCGTCGGACGCGAGCGCGAGGCGCAGCTCGTCGAGGGCCACCTTGTGATCGCCGTCGTGGTGCGCGAGCCGGGCCCTCAGGTAGTGCGCGTACGACGCCGCCGAGGGGAACGGGCTGCCCGTCTCGTCGGTGGTCACGCCCATCGCCTCGCGCATCGCCGAGAGATCGACCGCCGGGCGCTTGGGCTGACCGGCGAGCGCGCAGCAGGAAAGGCCCGCGACCAGCAGCCCCCAGCGCGCCTTCACGCGAGCAGCCTCTCGAGCAGCCGCTCGGCGCCACCTTCGATGTCCTTCACGTCGATCATGCGCGAACGGTACGCCACGCGCTCGTCCGCGAGGAGCCCCACCAACCGCCCGATCAGGGACTGGGCCTCGGGCGCCGCAGTCTCGGGCATCACCACCACGAACACGCCCTGCCCGAGGTGCCCCACGAAGTCGGGGGGCTCGAGCTCCTTGCGCACCAGCCCCGCGCAGCGCGCGACGCTCTCGGCCGAGGGCTGCAGGGGCTTGAGCACCGCCAGCACCAGCGGCCGGCCGTAGCGCACGCTGCGGCTGATCTCCTGCTCGAGCTGGTTGGCGACGCCGATGTGATCGTAGAGCCCCGTCTCCGGGTCGTTGCCCGGCCCGACGCCGAGGTTGGGGCGCCCCCGGCTGCGCTGCACCGCGGCCTGCACGCGCGCCAACAGCACGCTGGGCGGCAGGGGCTTGGCCACGAAGTCCGCGGCGCCCAGCTCGGAGGGCTTGATGCGCTCGGGCAGCTCGGGCCGCGCCGAGAGCAGGATGACGGGGATCGCCTCGGTCTCCGGCCGCGACTGCAGCTCGCGCAGCGCGTCGAGGCCGTCCCGGTTGGGCATGAAGACGTCCATGATGATCACGTCGGGCAGCAGCGCCCGGGCCCGGGCCACCGCCTCGTTGCCGTCGCGCGCCAGCTCGACCCGGTAGTGACCCGAGAGCCCCAGCGTGGCGATGCGGCTGAAGATCGGGTCGTCGTCGACCAGCAGCACCAACGGCTCGCTCTGCCGGCTGGGCAGCGCGCGGTGCTGGCCGGCGGGCATGGGCAAGGTGAACGCGAAGAGCGCGCCGCCCTCCGCGGGCGCCTCGGCCCAGATCTCGCCACCGTGGCGCTCGACGAAGTCGCGGCAGATCGACAGGCCCAGGCCGTTCGAGCGATCGAAGGCCATCAGCACGTCGTTGGGGTCGCTGACCTGCCCGTCGTCGCGCACCTCGATCAGCGCCACGTCCCCGTCGGGGCGCTTGCGCAGCCGGGCCCGCACCACCACTTCCTTGCCCCCCTTCGAATGGGTGAGCGCGTTGGTGATCAGGTTCTGCAGCACCTGGCGGATCTTCTGGTCGTCGGCGAACACGTCGAGGCTCAGCGGAGCCTCGGCCCGCAGGGCCAGGCCCTTCTCGCCGGCGAGGATCTGGAGCTCGCGCGCCGCGTCCTGGGCGGCCTCGCTCACGTCGAACACCCGCGAGAAGAGCGCGATGCGCCCGTCCGAGCCCCGCGCCTGGTCGAGGAGGTTCTCCACCAGCGACAACACCTTCTTCCCTGCCCGGTTGATCGCCTCGGAGCTCGCGCGCTGCGTCTTCGAGAGCGCTTCGTCGGTGATCAGCAGGTGCGCGTAGCCCAGCAGCACGTTGAGCGGGGCGCGCAGGTCGTGGCTCAACACCGCCATGATCTCGTTCTTCTTGCGGTCGAGCGAGCGCAGCCGGTTGTTGGCCTCGACGAGCTCCTTGTAGCGCTCGACGTAGGCGTCCTCGAGGGCCTCCTGGCTGCGCGCCGCGGTGGCGTGCACCTGCTGGCGCTCGATGGCGTTGGCCAGCGCGAGGCCGACGGCCTGGAGGAAATCGAGCTCTTCCTGCTCGAGGGGCTGGCGGCGGCGCACCACCAGGGCGGCCACCTCGCGCACGTCGTGGGTGAGCGGCACGACCCAACCGCTGTCGGTCTGCACCGGCTGGCGCGTCTCGAGGGCCCG
Organism: uncultured Archangium sp.; assembly: GCA_903905455.1. Taxonomy (GTDB): domain Bacteria; phylum Myxococcota; class Myxococcia; order Myxococcales; family Myxococcaceae; genus Archangium_A. Next base: position 68,965 of record CAIVGN010000046.1, on the reverse strand, counting down.
CCGGAAGGTGGGCGAGACCGCGAGATCGATCGGCGTGCGATCGTCTTCGTCGATCAACGCGGCCCGCGAGGTCACCCCACCCTGCAGCTGCAACACCGCCACGCGCTCGCAGCCCAGGCCCTCGCTCATGCGCATCGACACCAGGCGCAGCAGCGCCTCGATCGACGCGCCCGACACCGACAACCGCGTCACCTCGAGCATCAGCTCCAGCCGCTGGCGCACCAGGTCGTCGCGCTCCACGTGGCGACGGGCCTTGAGGCTCGCCGCGAGCTGGCGCTCCAGCCCGTCGAACGACTCGGCCACGCCGTCGACGTCGAGGCGTTGCAGCGACGCGCGCCAGCCCTCGGTGCCGTCGATCAACACGGGAATGCGACGCAACTCCGGGCGCTTGCGCACCTCGGCCAACAACGAGGGCGCGATGCGCGCCGTCGACGCGAGCACCACGGCATCGGGCCGCGCCGCCGAGTCTCGTCGCTCGAGCGCTGCCGAACCGATCGCCGTCTCGCAGGCGTAGCCGCGGGCCTCGAGGCGCGACACCAGGCCATCGGCCCGACTCCCAACGATGAGCACCCGTCCTGTCGCGTTCGCCACGTCGATCACTCTAGCTCTCTGCCCGCCACATGGCGGATGTAGGGAGAATCACGACGAAATCTGCCTTGCCCGAAACCATGTCGGGTACAGTGCGCGCGGCCGCCACGCCCCCTGGTCCCCATGCACCGTTCTTCGTTCGTCGCCTTCGTCGCTGTCCTGGCCGCCGCTCCTGCCTTCGCTCAAACGGGCGACGAATGGAACACGTTCCCGCCTACGCCGCCCCCCGCGACGAAGCCGGCCGATCCGCCCCCGGCGCGCGTGGAACCCAAGGCCGCACCGCCCCCGACCCCCGCCGCGGTCCCGGAACGCGCGTCACCGCCCCCGAAGGTCACGGCGACCCCGGCGCCGGCAGCGACGGACGCGGGCGTCGAGGCGATCGACGCCGACACGCGGGTCATCTCCACCAGGGAGCGCTTCCTCCCCGGGACCGAGCCGCACAGCCCGTCGACCTGGGGTGTCTCGTGGGACGCGCCGGAGAACGGCCGCGTCACCGTCGGGCAGGTCGGCGTGGGCAACCTCTTCGTACCGTCAGCCCGACTCGGCCCCAGGGGCGTGCTGCGGGTCTCCGTGCTCGGCGAGTACTTCAACCAGCTCAACTTCCCGGTGCTCTCTTCGCAGAACATCCGCTCCGGGGTGACCTTCGCCGCCAGCTTCCAGCCCTTCGAGTGGGGCGAGATCTTCGTGTCCTACGGGGCGGCCGCGAACACCAACAACCGCACCTCGCCCAACCTGATCCAGGCCCTGGGCGATCTCTCGCTGGGCATCAAGCTCTCGAAGGAATGGGCCAGGGGGTTCCACGCCGGCGCTGACCTGCGGCTGCTCACCTTCTCGGGCGTCGGCAACCAGGGCGTCGACCGCTTCGCCTTCGGCTTCAAGCCTACCCTGCTGGCGACCTACGACTTCCGCGCCGCGACGAAGTACCTCCCGGCGATCCTCACCGTGGGCCTCGGGTTCACCATCGACTCGACGTCCAAGCTGGTGCAGACGCAGCGCCTGAGCGCCTCCGAGGAGTTCGCGCTCAACGTCAACGCCTACAACCGCTTCAACTTCGGCATCGCCGCGGAGTTCCCCTTCCCCATCATCACCCCGGTCATCGAGTACTCGCTGGCCGCGCCCCTCGGCGTGCCCAACGGTGAACTCACCGGCCCCGACGGAAAGTTCATCAACGCCACCGCCGCCATGGCGCAGCAGCTGGGCCTGGGCCTCAAGATCACCGCGATCAAGGACCTCACGCTGCTCACCGGCGTCAACCTCGGCCTCACCCGCTCGGTGGGCTACGGCGTTCCCGCGACCCCGCCGTGGAACTTCTTCGTCGGCGCCGCCTTCGCCATCGACCCCTTCCAGCGCGGCGAGACCCGCTTCGTCGACACCCTGCGCGAGAAGAAGCTCGAGGTCGCCAAGGCCGCCAGCACCACCCGCCTCGAAGGCGTGGTCACCGACAAGGACACCGGCAAGCCGCTGCCCGGCGTCGTGGTGGCCGTCGCGGGCGTCAAGCCCTCGGCCACCGATGACAAGGGCCAGTACGAGTCTCTGCCGCTGACCGCCAGGAGCGTGAAGCTCTCCATCGCCCGCGACGGCTACAAGCCCATGGAGCGCGAGATCACCGTCGACGCGGCCAAGCCCACCCGGGCCGACGTGGCCCTCGAGAGCGACCTGAAGAAGGCGAAGTTCGAGCTCACCGCCACCTCGAACAAGAAGCCGGTCAAGGCCGACGTGACCTTCACCGGGACGACCGAGGCCAAGGCCCAGACCGCCGAAGGCACCGCCCCCGCCGAGCTCGAGCTCCCCGCGGGCACCTACACCCTGACCGCCACCGCCGACGGCTACCTCGCCCAGACCCGCGACGTGCAGGTGCAGCCCGGCGGCAAGCTCGCCGTGGCCTTCGACCTGGTGCCCTCGCCCAAGAAGGTGCTGGTGATCTTCAAGGGCGACAAGATCGAGATCCTCCAGCAGGTCCGCTTCGCCACCGGCAAGGCGACCATTCTCCCCGAGTCGTACAACCTCCTCCAGCAGGTGGTCGACGCCGTGGTGAAGAACAACGTGAAGCGCATTCGGGTCGAGGGCCACACCGACAACCGCGGCGTGAAGGCCGCCAACCAGGCGCTCTCCGACGAGCGCGCACGTGCGGTGAAGGACTACCTCGTCTCACAGGGCCTCGACGCGGCCCGCCTCGAGTCGTTGGGCTATGGTGATTCCAAACCCATTGCACCCAACCTGACTGCGCGGGGCCGCGAACTCAATCGCCGCGTGGAATTCATCGTCCTGGAGAAGTGATTGATGGCGCGTTCAGCGTGCGTCTTCGTCGTCGCGGTGGCGCTGCTCTCGTCGTGTGACCCCGAAACGGGCACCGACGGGGGCCTGCCCGCCAACCCGCCGCAGGTCTTCCTCACCGTGGTCGACGCCAACGTCATCGGCGACGCGGTGCACGGGAACGTCAACGTCAGCGGGTGCAAGAAGGTCGCGGGCATCGAACTGCTCCAGCAGAACACCCGGCTGCGGACCATCGACTACGTGCAGAGCCCCACGGAGTTCACGCTCGAGGCCGGCTTCTTCGCGCCCTTCTACTCGCAGCTGGGAATCGCGACCTCGCTGACCCTCAAGGCGAAGGTGGTCTGCGACGACGGCCGCACCAACACCTCCCAACCGGTGGGCGTGACCTTCTTCCCCATCGCCCAGCGCTTCTCGACGGCGAGCGGCACCCAGGTGGTGCCCGACAACTTCATCGCCGAGGGAGGGCTGGGCGGCTCGGCCAACACCTTCATCGGCTGCGGGCGCACCGAGATCGGCGGCACCGCGATCGTCCGCGTCGGCAAGGACGGCACCGAGATCAACCGCGTCGCCCAGATGCCCTTCGACTGTTCGCTGTCGACGGTGATCAGCGAACTGAGCACGGTGAACAACTACCGGTGGATCTTCGAGCCGGGCGTCGGCGCCTTCGCGCTGCACATGGGCACCTTCGTCCCCGGCAACCGCATCAAGAACACCCGCGCCCTGCGCATTGGCGTGGGGAAGAACGGCACCGCCGTGGTGTGGATCAACGAACCCGGCACCGCCAACCGCATCGTCAAGCTGCTGCCTCCGCTCAACGACAACAACGGCTGGGAGCACCGCTTCATGACGGACATCATCATGAACGCCGACCCGGTCGTCGACGAGGTGGGCGGGGCGATCTGGGTGTCGCGCTGGGAATTCGACATGGGCACCCGCCTGGCGAGCATCGTCCCCTACAAGCACGACCTCACCACCAGCGCGGTGCTCAACGGGGTGGTCAACGGCATCCCCGCGGTGCTCCTCGCGCAGCAGTACCCCCGCAACGAACTGAGCGAGCCCATCATCCCCGAGGGCCTCTTCAGCCCCAACGGCGAGCTCTTCTCCCTACCCGTGCTCTCCTACGATCCCGACGGCCAGATCCGCACCACCGTGGTCTCGTGCTCGACCACCGGCGGCCTGTGTGAGGGCTCGGCGCGGAGGTGGACCAGCCCCACCTTCTTCGGCCTGCTGCGCCTCATCGTCCCCTTCTCGAACAACAACATCTACGCGGTGGTCGGCCCGTACCAGGTGTACTTCCTCACGGCGCAGCTCGGCACGATCATGAACCTGGGCGAGGTGCCGATCACGCCCACCGGAAGCCTCCAGGTCGTGGGCCTCCAACCGGGCGCAGGATCCGACTTCTACGTGCTGGCGGGGCCCGCCTTCGGCGCAGGGGCCGCCTCGTACCCCACGGAGATCATCGCCGTCGACTCGCCCCAGACCGGCGAACTCTGGCGCCTCGACTACGGCACCGGCGAGAGCCCGCTCAACGGGATGAACATCGGCATCGATGGCAACGCCCAGGTGTGGCTGCGCGTCGGCACCGATCTCGTCAAGCCGAAGCCGAACTCCGAGTACCGATCAGACCGCGGCCCCACGCCCGTTCCCTGAGGGTTACGGACGGCGGGAAACCAGCAGGGCCTCGATGTTCCCCGCGGGGCCCGGCACCGGCGAGTCGATCACCCCCAGCTCGGTGAGGCCCTGCGCCACGACGAACGCGCGAATGCGGTCGATGGCGGCTTGCCGCGCCACCTGGTCTCGCACCACCCCGCCCGGGTCGATGTCCCCGGGGCCCACCTCGAACTGCGGCTTCACCAGCGCCACGAGCAACCCGCCAGCCGCGAGCTTCGGGAGCACCGCGGGGAGCACCAGCTCCAGCGAGATGAAGCTCACGTCGATCACCACCACCTGCACCGGCTCGGGGAGATCGTCGTCGGTCAGGTGCCGGGCGTTGACGCGCTCGCGGCTGATGACCCGCGCGTCCGTGCGCAGCTTCTCATGCAGCTGCCCGCGCCCCACGTCGATGGCGTGCACGCGCAGGGCGCCTTCCTGCAGCAGGCAGTCGGTGAACCCACCGGTGCTCGCGCCGATGTCCGCGCACACCGCCCCGCGCACCTCGAGGGCAAACGCATCGAGCGCCCCCTTCAACTTGAGCCCGCCGCGCGAGACGTAGGGCATCACCTCGCCCTTGAGCCGGAGCTCCGAGTCGACCGCGACCTTCGTGCCGGGCTTGTCGATGCGCTGGTCGTCGACCACCACCTGGCCCGCGAGGATCAGCGCCTGGGCGCGCTTGAGCGACTCGGCGAGCCCGCGCTCCTGCACCAACACGTCGAGGCGCTCCTTCTTCACGGGGCGATCACCTCGAGCGCGGCCCGCCGGATGCCCGGGGCATCCAGGCCCAGCTCCGCGCGCTGCGCCCGGGCCTCGCCGTGGCGCACGAACTGGTCAGGCAACCCCAGCACCTTCACCCGCGGGCGGATCGCGCCGGAGGCCAGGGCCTCGAGCACCGCGCTCCCCAGCCCGCCGTGCGTGGTGCCCTCCTCGATGGTGACGATGGGCACGTCGCGCGCGAGGCGGGCGACCACCTCGGCCGACAGCGGCAGCGCGCCGACGTCCACCACGGCCCACGGCCGGCCCTCCGCGGCTTCGAGCGCCGCGAGCGTGAGGTGCCCGAAGGTGACGAGCTGCACCTGCGCGTCGGGCGGGTCCTGGAGCCAGCGCACGCCCATCGGCGCGGGCGCCGGCGCCACCGGCAGCGTGCCCCGGGGAAAGCGGATGGCCGTCGGCCCCCTTGCCGCGAGCGCGAGGTCGAGGGCCTCGACGACGTCGCCGCCCCAGACCGGGGCGTAGAGCGTGAGCCCCGGCAGCGGCCGCAGGAAGCTCACGTCGAAGGCCCCCTGGTGCGTCGCCCCGTCGGCGCCCACCAGGCCCGCGCGATCGATCGCGAACACCACCGGCAGCCCCGGGAGCGCCACGTCGTGCACCACCTGGTCGTAGGCCCGCTGGAGGAACGTGGAATAGATGCAGACCACCGGTCGCAGCCCCGCGTGCGCGAGGCCCGCGGCGAAGGTGACCGCGTGCTGCTCGGCGATGCCCACGTCGTGCACCCGCCCGGGGAACCGCTGCACCAGGCGCGTCAGCGAGCTCCCCTCGATCATCGCCGGGGTCACCACGTGCACCAGCGGGTCGCGCGCCATGCGCTCCTCGAGGGCCGAAGCGAAGGCGTCGCTCCACGTCTGTTGGCCCTGGCGGCTGCGCACCAGCTTGCCGTCGCGCAACTCCCACGGGCCCATCGCGTGGCCTCGGGTGCGCGCGTCGAGCTCGGCGGGCGCGAACCCGCGGCCCTTCTGCGTGCGCGCGTGCACCACCACCGGCTTCGCGCAACGCCGCGCGGCGGTGAGGGCCGCCTGCAGCGCCTCGAGATCGTGGCCGTCGACGGGGCCGAGGTAGGTGAACCCCAGCGACTCGAAGAAGGGCCGCGCGCCTTCGCGCAGGAGCCGCTCCACCGCGCCGACGTTCTTCGAGATGCTCATGCCGTTGTCGTTGAGCACCAGCTTGACCGGCAGCGACGAGGCCCCCGCGTTGTTCAGCGCCTCGAAGGTGGGTCCACCGGTGAGCGCGCCGTCACCGACGATGGCCACCACGTCGCCCGGCTGGCCCTGGGCGCGCTTGCCCTCGAGCAGGCCCAGCGCCGCCGACAGCGCGGTGCAGGCGTGCCCCGCCCCGAAGGCGTCGTGCTCGCTCTCGGTCGGGTCGAGGAACGGCGCGACGCCGTCCTTCTGGCGCAGCGTCGAGAAACCCTCCCGGCGGCCCGTGAGCAGCTTGTGCGCGTAGGCCTGGTGGCCCACGTCGAAGACCAGGCGATCGACGGGCGACTTGAAGACCCGGTGCAGGCTGACGATCAGCTCGACGGCGCCCAACGAGGCCCCGAGGTGCCCGCCGACGCGCCCGCAGACCGAGATGATCTCCTCGCGCAGCTCGGCGCACAGCGCCGCCAACTGGGCCTCGTCGAGCGCGCGGAGCGCCTTGGGTGAGTCGATGGGCACGTCAGCTCGAACGTTCGATGGAGTACCGCGCCAGCGCCGCGAGCGGGCCGTCGGCCCCCTCGAGCGGCGCCACGGCGGCCAGCGCCCGGGCCACGTGGTCCTTCGCCATCTGCCGCGATCGCTCGAGGCCCACCACCGCGGGGAAGGTGTGACGCCCCGCGGCCGCGTCGGCGCCGGTCGGCTTGCCCATCGCCTCGGCGCTGGCCGTGACGTCGAGCAGGTCGTCGGCGATCTGGAACGCGAGGCCCACGGCGTCGCCGTAGATCTCCGCAGCGTCGAGCGCCTGCGCGTCGGCCCCTCCGGCGATCGCCCCCATGCGACAGGCCGCCTTGATCAGCGCGCCGGTCTTCATGCGGTGCAGGCGCTGCAGGTAATCCAGCTCGGCGGGCCGATCTTCGGCGATGTCGAGCACCTGCCCGCCCACCATGCCGCCGGCGCCCGCCGCCAGGGCGAGCTCCGCGACGAGGCGGCCGCGCAACGACTGCTCTGCCGGGGATCCGCTCGCCAGCAGCGAGAACGCGTCGGTCAGCAGCGCGTCGCCCGCGAGAATGGCCATGGCCTCGCCGTGGACCTTGTGATTCGTCGGCCTCCCGCGGCGGAGATCGTCGTCGTCCATCGCCGGCAGGTCGTCATGCACCAGCGAGTAGGTGTGGATGCACTCGAGCGCGCAGGCCGCGTCGTTGGCCGGCTCACCGCCGCCATTCGACGCCCGCGCCACCGCGTCGGAGAACGCCAGGCAGAGCACCGGGCGCAGGCGCTTGCCGCCGTCGAGCAGGGAGTAGCGCATCGCCTCGGCCAGCCGCGCCGGGCTGCGACGGGCGATCGATTCCATGCGCCCGGCGAGCAGCGTTTCGACGCGCTTCTGCTGCGCCGGGAGCCAGCCTTCGAGGGTGAACGTGGACATCAGGGTCTCCAATGATCAGAACGGCACGTCGTCGTCTTCAGCCGACGGTGCGGGAACGGGCGCGGGGGCCGCCTTGCGCCCCGTCACGGCGGGCGCGGCCTTCACGGGCTCAGCCGGCGCGTCGCCCAGCTTGAGCGGCGCGGTGCGCCCGTCCTCCGACAAGAGCTGCTCGATGCGCTTCTCGGCATCAGCAAGGATCGCCTCGCCCTGCTTCACGAGGGTGATGCCCTCCTGGAAGCGATCCAGCGAGTCCTCGAGCGTCAGCTCTCCGGCCTCGAGAGAACCGACGATCTGCTGGAGCCGCGAGACCACCTCGCCGTACTGCCCACGCGCTGCGTTCTTTTCCTTCGCCACGCGCGCTGCGTAACACGGACTCAGCGCCCCTTCACCTGCGTCACCGTCGCGCTGACCTCGTCGCCGCCGCCCAGGCGCAGCCGCAGCTGGTCGCCCACCGCCACCTGGGCCGCGCGCCGCACGACCTGCCCGTCCGGTCCCTGGACCAGCGCGTAGCCGCGGCTGAGCACCTTCAAGGGGCTGTAGGCGTCGAGCTGGGCCGCGAGGCCCCGCAGCGCCTCCCGTTCGCGCTGCAGCCGCGCCTTGAGCGCCGCGCCCAGGCGCTCGTCTTGCCGGGCGAGGAGCTGCTGGCCCTGCTGGAGCAGCGGCCGGGGCGAGTGGCGCTCGAGCTCGCGCGAGAGCTGGAAGAACCGCTCGCGTTCGCCGCGCAGGCGCCGCTGCCCCAGCGCGAGGAGCGACGACCGCAGGCCGACCAGCGCGGCCTTCCGGGCCTGGAGCTGCGCCTGGGGCCGCGCGCGCTGCAGCCGCTGCGAGAGGTCCCGCAGCGCGACGCCCTCCGTACGCGCCCGCTTGCGCAAGATGGTGGTGAGGCGCTCCGCGGCGCCCGAGATGAAGAGGCGCTGGGTGGTGAGCGCCCGCCGTGGGTCGCCCAGCGCGCCGCGCATCGCCCGCAGCTCCGAGCGCTCCTGCAGCAGCGTCTTCTCCATCGCCCGGTGGAGTTGGGACTTGATGGTGGCCAGCTGTGCCTCGAGGTCCACCAGCATCGGCGCGAGGAGCTCGGCCGCCGCGCTGGGCGTCGGCGCCCGCACGTCGGCGACGAGATCGCACAGGGTGGTGTCGATCTCGTGGCCCACCGCGGAGACCACGGGCACCGGGCAGGCCCACACCGCGCGCACCACCTGCTCTTCGTTGAAGGTCCAGAGATCCTCGGCGCTCCCGCCGCCCCGCGTGACGACGATCACGTCGACGTCAGTTCGGCCCAGCCAGCGCAGCGCGCGGCACACGTCCCCCACCGCCCCGTCGCCCTGCACCCGCGCGTCGGCGACCAGCACCGAGAGCCGGGGGTGGCGCCGGTGGAGCACCTTGACGAAGTCGCGCAGCGCCGCGCCGGTGACGCTGGTCACCACCCCGATGCGCCGGGGAAGAAAGGGCAGCGGGCGGCGCGGCCGGGTGCGCTGGTCACCGATGAGGCCCTCGGCCACGAGCTTCTGCTTGAGCTGCTCGAAGGCCAGCGCCTGCGCGCCGACGCCCTCGGGATCGATGCGGTTGACGATCAGGCTGTAGCGCCCCTGCGGCGCGTACACGTCGAGGTTGCCCTCGATGATCACCGACAGGCCTTCCTTCAACTGGAACTTCAGGCGCTGCGCCGAGCCGGCCCAGAGCTTCACGTCGATCGACGCGCCCTCGTCCTTGAGCGCGAAGTAGAGGTGCCCGCGGGCGTTGGCGCCGCGGAAGTTGGCCACCTCGCCGCGCACCAGCACCCGGGTGAACTGCGGCTCGAGGGCACCCTTGACCTGCCGGGTGAGCTCCGAGACCGTGAGCACCGTGGCCTCGGCCTTCGGCTCGACCGGCTTGCGCCAGGCGGGCGTCCGGCTGGGCTCGACGGGCGGCAGGGCCACGGGCGCCACCACGGACTTCGGCGCCGCGACGTCGGCCTTCGGAGCCGGTGCCGCGCCACCGAAGAGATCACCCTGCTTCGACCGGCTCACTGCTTCTGCAGCTCCGCCACGCGCGCCTTGGCCTTCTGGTGGTTGTCGTCGTCGGGCGGCGTCATGTTCATCACGTCTTTGAAGAGCCGAATGGCCTCGTCGGGGCTCGACTCCTTGAGCTGGTACCCGCGAAGGTAGACATCGCGCGCCTGGTTGCGCGCCTCGTTCACCAGCGCCTGCGCGCCCACGTGGCCGGAATCGGCCTGCAACACGCGCCGGGCGAACTCGATGGCCCGGCTCCAGTTGCCGGTGGTCTTGGCCTGGCTGGCCTTCACGTACAGCTTCGAGACGAGCTGGGTGCGCAGCGGCCGGGACAGCTCGCTCGACGAGCCGCCGGCGATCTTCTTGTCGAGCTCGTAGGCCGCGATGAGCTCATTCTCGTTGAGTTCCTCGAGGCGCTTCGACTTGGCCTCGAACTCCTTGATGTTCTCTTCGAGCGCGCGGCACTGCGCGTGCTTGTTGGCGCACGCCTGGGCCAGCGAGAGCGAGCCCGACGAGTCGCCGTTCTTGTAGCGCAGTTGCACCTCGAGCCACGGGGTGTCGGGAGGCGGCGGCGCCACCGAGGGGTTCTTGATGCGGTAGATCGCGGTCTCCGCCGCCTTCTTGAGCTCCGAGGCCTCTCGGTCGTCCACGCGCACCAGGAGGATGTCCTCACACAGGGCCTTGAGTTGCTCCATCTTGGCCAGGTCGCTCGCCGATGCCGCCAGCCCACGCGCTTCAGCCAGCTTCTCGGTGGTCTTGGCGTCGAGCGCGTCCTTTGCCGAGCGCAGGGCGGCTTCCTGGGTGGTGGTCTTCACCTTCGAGAGGGCCGCGCCGGCCTTGCCCAGTTCGCCCTTGGCGATCGCCACGTTCGCCTCGGCGAGCAGCGACTGGTTGGGGATCTCGGTCTCGGCGATCTTGATGTAGTTCTCGACCTGGCGGGTCTCGTAGTCGACGTCTTCGGCCTGCATCTCCTCGAGCTTGGCCTTGGCCTCGACCCACTTGCCGAGGCGCACCATCGACTTGGCCTCCTTGAAGAGGTTGGCCATCTCGGCCTGGTGCTCCTGGCCCTTGAGTCGCTCGGCCCGCACCGCGATCTGCCGCTTGTTGTCGATGGCCTTCCAGCCCACGCCCAGGGCCATGATCACCACCAGCGAACCGCCGACGACGATGAAGGCCTTCCGGCGCTTCTTCTTGGCCTCCTCCGGGTCTTCCGCCATGCGCGAGGTGCGCACCGGGCGCCCTCGACCGGTGCTGCGCTCGATGGCCCCGCCGCCGCTGCGCGCCGTGCGCACCGGGGGACGGCGAGCACCCGTCGGAAACTCGGCCGTGGGGGGCTCGACGGCCGCGGCCGGCGCCCCACCCGCGGAGTAGCGCAGCTCGCTGTCGCCCAGGGTGATCACGTCGCCCTCGGCGAGCGTCGTCTCGTCGGCGATGGCCTCGCCGTTGAGCATCGTGCCGTTGCCCGACCCCAGGTCGCTGACCGCCCAGCCGTCGGACGTCTTGCGAACCAGCGCGTGCTTCCGGCTGACGGAGGTGTCGGGGATGGAGACCGGGTTGTCGGCAGCACGGCCGATCACCAGCTCATCACCGTCGAGCACGAACTCCTGGCCCGAGGCAGGCCCGGCCTGGGCGATGAGCTTCGGGGTCTGCTTGACGGCGCGCGCGGTGGCCGTGGGCCGGCGTACGGCCGGCGCACCTCCCGTGGGGGCACGGGGAGCCGCCGGGGCGACCCCGGTCGGACGGCGCGGCGGTGGCTGTTTTCCAGAAGGAGGAGGAGGCATGTGACGGTCAGCCGGCAATGTTGCCGAACATGAAGGCGAAGACGATCGGCCCGAAGAGCACCATGAAGACCGTCGGGAAGATGCAGGCGATGAGCGGGAAGAGCATCTTCACCGGCGCCTCGTTGGCGAGCTTCTCGGCCCGCTGGGTGCGCTCGATGCGCAGCTGCGTCGACTGAATGCGCAGCACCTTGCCCAGCGAGGTGCCCATCTTGTCGGCCTGGATGAGCGCGGTGACGAACTGGCTGAGGGCCGGGAGATCGACGCGGGCGATCATTCCCTTGAGGGCCTCCTCGCGCGTCTTGCCCATCTTCAGCTGCTTGAGCACCAGGGCGAGCTCTTCGCGCAGCGGCCCGGCCTTGCCCTTCTCGACGACCTTCGCGAGGGCGGCGGTGAAGTCGAGGCCGGCCTCGACGGAGAGCGTCAGCAGGTCGAGGTTGAAGGGCAGCGCGCGGCTGATCTGCAGGTGCCGCTTGTTGACCTGGTCGTTGACCCAGATGAGCGGGTAGAAGAGGCCGATCAGCGCCACCACCAGCGACCACGCGAGGTTGAAGTCGATGGCGCTGGCGAGCACCACGCCGAACATGAGCCCGACGATGAAGCCGATCTCCTGCAAGGCCATGATGTCTTCTGGCTTGTAGGTCTTCGGCTCGCCGGCCTTGATCAGGCTGCGGCGCATCTTGTCTTCGTAGCCGGGCCACATGAAGCGGCGGTTCATCACGCCGAGCTTGCGCACCACGACCGAGCCGGCACCGGCGACACCACCGGCAGACTCTTCCTTCACCTCGACCAGGAACGGAGAGACGACGTTGGAGACACCCAGGCCGACCATGCCGGCCGCGCCCGCGAAGAGCACGGCGGCGACGCCGATCAATACGGTGACCCAGAGTTCAGGCATGTTCATGGGGCAACCTCAGATGTCGATGTTGGTGATGCGACGAATCAGGAGCACGCCCATGATCTCCATGAGCATGATCGCCGCGACGAGCACGTAGCCGAAGATGTGGTCGAGCATCGGCTGCATCAGGTCGGGGCGCATGTAGTTGAGCACCATGCCCAGGATGAGCGGCATGGCCGAGACCACCCAGCCCTGCAGCTTGCCCTGCGCCGTGAGCGCGTCGATCTTGCCCTCGAGGCGAAACCGCTCGCGAATGGTGGTCGACAGCGTCTCGTACATCTCGGCCATGTTCCCGCCGAGCTGACGCGAGATGTTGGTGGCGGTCGAGACCAGCTCGAGGTCGTCGCTGCCCACCCGCTTGCTCATGTTGTTGAGCGCCTCTTCGAGCGGCACGCCCAGCTTGGCCTCCTTCACGAACAGGCCGAACTCCTGCTGCAGGGGGGGCATGGCGTCCTTCGAGACCGACTCGATCGACTGCTGGAAGGTGAGGCCGGCCTTGAAGGCGTTGGCCATCGCCTGGAGCGCGTCGACGAGCTGGGTGTTGAACTTCTTGATCCGCTTGGTGCGGTAGTGCTTCACCATGATCATCGGCAGGAAGAAGCCGAAGATGAAGGCGCCGATCGCCACCAGCGGGTTGATGAGCAGGTACGAGAACCCGCCGAGAATGATCATCGACGCGATGTTCAGCACCAGCATCTGGCGCGGGTCGATGAAGAGGAACATGTCGCTCAAGTCGTTCATCGACTTGACGATGTAGCGCTCCTGGTACTGCTCATACGCCTTCCCCAGGACGCCCATCACGACGAGCGAGAGGAAGAACATTCCTCCGCCGAGCAGCAGACTTGCGATCGCGGCGAACATGTATCGCGGGCTCCTTCGCTTATTCCGGGGCCGCTGCGCCGCGCGTGTCGCTCGCTGCCGCGCCGCGGATGACCTGGATGGTGTTGAACCGCTTCTGCTGGAGCACCTTGGTGCGCTCGCCGGAGAGCAGCGTGTTGATGGTGGCGCGGCCGCGCTCCTCGAGGACGTCGATGTCTTCCTCGTTGCGCAGCGAGAGCGTCAGGTTGCCGAGTTCCTGGCTGAGCACCAGGATCTCCGCCTCTTCCGGGATCACGAGCAGCGACACGTGACCGTACGAGCGCTCGTTCTCGGGGATGAGGTTGATGTTCGTGGTGCCGGTGATCTTGCCCGTGGCGAGGATGATCACGTTCTGCAGCAACGTGACGGCGACCTGCTCGTTGGTCGCGGGGTCCTTGAAGGTGCCGATGATGTCGACGTGATCGTTCGGGCGTACCCAGCCGCCGACGGCGGTCGTCGACTTCGCCTCGATGGTGATCGCGCGGGCCTTCTTCTGCACCTTCGTCGAGAGCCGCTCGGCCGCCTTGGTGGTCTCGAACTGGCTCCACAGCAGCGGGTCGCCCGACTGCAGCGCCACGAGCACCTTCTGGTTGACGATGTAGCTGGCCGAGTCCGGCTTCACGACCGAGGAGGTCACGAACTGCTCGGGAATGGAGCGCTGGCTGATCATCTCCATGGTCACCACGGTGCCTTCAGAAATGTCGACCGCGGCCACCACCACCGGCACCAGGTTCCAGCCCTTTCGGGCGTCGTTCTTCTGTTTTTGAATGGCAGAGAACGAGACGCCGAAGCCAATGACGAAAAGGACGACGGCGACGATGAGTGGGGCTTTTCCCTTGAGCATGCGTACAGGTCTCCGAATGCGACGAACTGCCGTGCGCGACCAAAAAAGCGCGAAAAGTCAGTGGGATGCTACCAGACCCCCGCCTCAGGGGAAGGGGAGGCTCAGGGAGTACAAGTAGGTGTCGTAGTGCACCTGGTAGGCGTACAGGAACATCTCGATCAGGCTCATCGGCGGGCGCGTGGACGACGTCGAGACCCGGGGCCCGGGGATGATGCGCACGGTGGAGCTGAGCACCAGCGCGACGATGATCACCCAGTTGAGCATCGAGTACTCGAGCATCGCCTGGCCGGTTCTTCGCTGACGTCGAGGCGCGCCCACGCGGTGAGTGTCGCATGAACCCGGCGGCTGGTGCAGCGCGCCTCGCCTGCGCCTGTCACGGGGCCGACTCAGTACGAATCGGCCGGCGACGCCTTCTTCGCGGGCACGACCTTCGGGGTCGCGCGCTGGGTGCTGTTGCGGCGCTGGGTCACCACCTTCGCGGCGACGGTGTTGGGGAACTCGTTGAGGAGCTGGTCGCAGTAGGGGTCGGCGCGCTCGAAGGCCCCCAGGGCCTCGAAGGCATCGCACAACCGCTTGAGGGTCTCGGCCTTCTCGTAGCCGGTGGCGCCGTTCTCCAACACCTTGAGCAGGAGATCGATCTCCGCGGAGCGATCGCCGCGGCTCGAGGCGACCCGGGCCGACTCGAGTGACTGGGTGCGCGTCGCGGCGCGCTGGCGCTCGGTGAACTTCGCCTCGTCGTCGACCATCTTGGAGTCGCTCTTTTCGAGCGCGACGGCGGCAGTGTCTTCGTCGGCGGTGCTGGTGGCGCTGCGCCCCGAGGTGCTCAGCGGAGAGAGCGTGTAGCTGCCGCGGGCCGCGGGCTTCTTGCTGGCCGGAGGGGCGCTCGGGGTGGCCACCGGAGCGTTGCTGGGCATCGGCGCCGCTTCGGCCATCGGCGCCGCCTGCTCTTCCTTCGCGCGCTTCTTTGATTCCGTGGCCACGCCAGGCCCGCTGCCGCGCGAGTCACCCGCGAAGGAACCGCCCGCGCCAGAGCTGCCGAGGCCGAAGCTCAACGACTTGTCGAGCGAGCCGGCCTCCGCGGTCTTGGGAGGCGGCGGCGCGGCGTCCTTGGCCTTCGCCCCACCCTGCACCTCGTCGAAGAGGCTGTCGCTCGCGCCCGCACCACGTTGCACGGCGTTCGAGTAGTCGTCCCTTGCCAGCGGCTTCGGCATCGCCTTGGGGGTGGCCCCGTCACCCTTCCCCATCAGCGTCTTCTTCGCGGGCTCGGCGTGATCGGGCGCGGCGGCCTTCTGGGCCAGCGCTTCGCGTGGCTCCTGCTGCGCGGGGGCCGCGGCCACGACCGGCGAAGGCACCGTCGGCGCGGGCTGCTCGGCCTCCTGGTCCTTCTGCTTCTCCTGCCGCTGGGCCCGCGCCTCGAGCTTGGTGTCCGCGGCGGCCGACGCGGGGCTGGTGTCGAACTCCTGGTTGGCGCGCCAGGCGACGACCCCGATGGTGCTCAGGGCGAGCACCGTCACCAGGGGGGTGAGGAAACGCTTCCAGATCGAGCCCGCCGACTTCGCCTCGGTGGTGCGCCGGGCGGCCTGTTCGGCGTAGGCCAGCAGCGAGTCGAGGCCCGCCTCGGGCGCCGCTTCCATGGGCAGCTGGGCCATCGTCGCGCGCACGGCTCGCAGCGCGACCAGCGACTCGGCGCAGGTCGCACACCCCTTCACGTGGGCGTCGACGGCGTCGGCCTCGTGAGGGGAAAGCTCGCCGTAGGCGAACTCGAGGAGCTTGTCCTCGTACTGGTGCGCGGCGGTCGTCATGACGTCAGGCCACTGTCCTTCCTTCTGCGTTGATCAACTCTCCATCGACCCCGAGCTCGGAGAGGCGCTTGCGCAGCCCCTCGAGCGCGTACCGCATGCGACTCTTCACCGTGTTCTCGTTCACCCCGGTGACCTCGGCGATCTCCTTGAACCCCAGCCCCTGGTACTCGCGGAGCAGGAAGACTTCACGCTGCTCTGCCGGCAACCCCCGCAGCGCCTGCTCGATGAGGGGGCGCAACCGTACGTTGTGTGCTGCCCGATCGGGGGTCTGCACGGCCTCGTCGGCCACCAGTTCTCCCACCGACCGCCCATCCCCTTCATCGCGCGACACCGGGGCGTCGAGCGAATCGGTCTTCCGGAAGCTCTCTTTCCGCGCGCTGTCCACGCAGAGATTCCTGGCGATTGTGTAGACCCAGGTCGTGAACTTGGCCTTCGGTTGCCACTCGCTGCTGTTGCGCACCACCTTGAGCCACGTTTCCTGCAGGACGTCCTCGGCCCGCTGCCGGTGACCGACAAAACGGAGAATGAAGTTGTAGACCGGCCCTCGGTGGCGCTGGACGAGCGTTGCAAACGCCCGAGCGTCACCGGACTTGAAAGCGAGCATGAGGTGCTCGTCCGAAGTCGCAGGTCCCAACCGTGTCCTCGTTCTGTCTTCGTCCCCATTGAACGAATGGGTCGCGACAGTGATCTATCCCCGACGATTTCGCCGGTAAGCCGTGAGAATGACAGGCAGAGCAACGCAAGTCACGACCAACGCCTGCGCCAGGAGCGCGGGGGGCATCGGCCGCTGGACGTGGATGAACAGGCTTCGCCCCAGCCCCAGTCCCAACAAGATGCCCGTCGCGGTGCGCCAGGCGTTGGGGAAGCGGTGCGGGTGGAAGCGCCCGTAGGCCCAGTCGAGCGTGGCCGGCAGCACGAGGGCCACGCACCCGGCGACGTCGAGGGGGTGCGCCAGCGGCGCGCGCAGGGCGATCTGGGCCGCCATGGCGAGGAACATCACCGGATAGGTGCCGAGGCACCGGGCGCACAGGTGAACGCCGCCGACGCGGTAACAACGGTCGAGCTCCTCGGGCGGGTGGTGGCTGAGCCAGAACATCTCAGTCGCCCCCCGAGACGAAGCACGCGCTGCGGTGGCTCGCGCCGCCCAGGGCGGGGACCTCGGTCCGGCACTTCTCGAGGGCCAGGGGGCACCGCGGCGCAAACGCGCACCCCGCGGGGAACGGCTCGAGGCGCGACGGCGGCTCCCCCTTCCCTTCGACGAGCCGCTGGCGGCTCTCGACGAGGAGCCGGGTGTACGGGTGCCGCGGCCGCGAGAGGATCGCCGCCACCGGGCCCGCTTCGACGATCTTCCCCGCGTACATCACCAGCACCCGCGTGCAGAGGTGCGCGACCACGTCGAGGTCGTGGGAGATGACCAGCAGGCCCAGGGCCCTCTGCGCGACGAGGTCCTGCAGCAGGTTGAGCACCTGGGCCTGGACACTCACGTCGAGCGCGGAGACAGGCTCGTCGAGCAGCAGCAACTCCGGCTCGAGGGCGAGCGCGCGGGCGAGGTTGACGCGCTGGCGCTGGCCGACGGAGAGTTCGCGCGGAAGCCGGCCCAGGAGCTCGGGGCTGAGCTGCACCAGCGCCAGGAGTCCCGCGAGCTTCGCCTCGTCGAACGGGACGGAGTGGATCTCGAAGGGCTCGGCGAGCGCGTCGCGCAACCGCATGCGAGGGTCGAGCGAAGCCCCCACGTCCTGGAAGACGGGCTGAAAGCGACGGCGCTGGGCCCGCGAGGCACCGTGCATCGGCTGCCCGTCGAGCTGCACCGCGCCGCCGGCCAGGGCCTCGAGGCCGAGCAACGCGCGCGCGAGCGACGACTTGCCCGAGCCCGACTCGCCGATGAGCCCGACGCGTTCGCCCCGGTCGACGTGGAGCGAGACACCGCGCACGGCTTCCAGCGTTCGGCCACCGACTCGGTAGTGCACCCGCACCTCCCGGGCCTCGAGCCTCACGCCGACACCAGCCAGCACGCGACGCCGTCGGCGAAGGCCGGGCGCTCGCTGGAACAGCGCGCCAGGGCTCGCGGGCAGCGCGGGTGAAAGCGACAGCCGGAGATCACCTCGCCCGCCAGCGGCACGTTGCCGTCGATGGCCGGCAGGCGCTGGCCCACGGGGGTCGCCGAGGGGTTGGAGGCGAGCAGCGCGGCCGTGTACGGGTGCCTGGGCGACGACAGCACCTCGCGCGTCGGCCCATGCTCCACCACGCGCCCGGCGTACATCACGCTCACCTCGTCGCTCGCCTCGCGCACCGACTGGAGATCGTGCGTGATGAGCCACACCGAGAGCGAACGCTGGCGGGCGAGGCGCACGAGGAGCGCCAGGATCACGCCGCGCATCGACGCGTCGAGCGCCGTGGTGGGCTCGTCGGCGATCAACACCCGGGGGTTGGCCGCGAGCGCGCACGCGATGCAGACCCGTTGTCGCTGGCCGCCCGAGAGCTGGTGCGGGAACATTCCGAGGCGCTCTTCTCCCTCCACGAGCCCCACCTCGGCGAGCAACTCCACGGCGCGGCCCTGGAGGTCTCCCGAGTACCCGTGCACCTCGAGGGTCTCGCGCAGCTGGGCTCCGACGGTGAGCACGGGGTTGAGGGCGCTCAGGGGCTCCTGGAGCACCATGGCGAACCCCTCGCGGCCCCGGGGGGACTGGCCGTCGACACGCACCGTGCCCGTCCACGTCGCGCCCTCGGGCAA
Organism: uncultured Archangium sp.; assembly: GCA_903905455.1. Classification (GTDB taxonomy): domain Bacteria; phylum Myxococcota; class Myxococcia; order Myxococcales; family Myxococcaceae; genus Archangium_A. The sequence goes on along the minus strand of CAIVGN010000046.1, from coordinate 50,218 downwards.
CAGGTCGAGCAAGGCGAGCGCCGAGAGGGTCTTGCCGCTCCCCGATTCGCCGACCACGGCGTGCACCTGGCCGGCGTCGACACGCAGCGAGAAGTCTTCGACGAGGGCCACGCCGCCGAGCGCGACGCGCAGCCCCTGGACCTCGAGCCTCATTTCTTCTGGCCCAGCGCCGCCAGGATCTCGCCCTCGGTGACGAGGCCACGCGCCAGCAGCGCTCGCGTCAGCCCCACCACGAGCTTCGAGGGGGCGAGGTGATCGAGCGCCCCGGACCAGCTGCCCCCCGCCGCGGGAGCGGCGCTCACCGGCGCGGGAGCAGCGTCGCCCTTGAGCCAATCGGGTAACGGCTCGCCGGGGCTGGAGGGGGACGAATCGGGCACCGGAGGGCCGACCATCGGGTGCGGCGAGGAGGCTTCGAGCGCGGCGAGCGACGAAGGGCTCGAGAACAGGAAGTCGTTCATCGGCGGCACGAGCTGGCCCACCGAGGCGTCGGTGAAGAACGGCGTGTCGACCACCGGCCCGGTGCCGCCGCCGTCGGCGAGCATGTCGAGCAAGGGCCCGGTGCCGTCACGAATGCCCATCAGCACGGGCCCGGAGCCTTCGGGGATGGCGTCAGGGTCGGCCGGAGGATCCGAGAAGATCACCTCGGGCTCGGGTTCGTCGTCGACCGGCGGGGCCAGCGGCTGGGCCGCGGGCGGGGACGGAGCCTCGTCTTCCGGGGGCCGGGAGGCGATGCCGGTGCGCACCGACTCGAGGTTGAGATCGCCGAAGAGATCCTCGACGCGCGGCGGAGACGACGCCACGTGCGCCGGTGAGGGCCGGGGCTCGACGGGCGCGATGGCCGGGACCGGTGACGGCATGGGCTCGAGCGGCTCGAGCTCGAACCCCCCGAAGAGTTCGTCGGCAGCGCTCATGGGGCTGATGGAAGGCGCGACGTTGGGCAGCTCCGGCCCGGGGATCTTGAAGATGCCCGAGAGGGTGTTGTGGAGCGCGTCGATCTCGTCGCCACCGGCCACGTGCAGGTGAACCTTCGTCCACTGCTGCTCGAGGATGGCGACGACCTCCACGTTGGAGAGATCGGCCATGGCGATCGAGAGTTCGGTGCCCTGGGACTGGAGCGGCACGAAGCGGAACTGCCGCTGCAGCTCGAGGGGGACCAGGTCGAGCACCGCCTGGGGCAGCGGAGGGAGATCGACGAAGGGGATCTCGTACTGTTCCCCCAGGGCCTGCGCGAGCTGGGTCGACGTGAGCTTGCCGGTGGCCACCAGGAGATCGCCCAGGCGACTGGGCTCGCCGGCGCTCTGGTCACCGAGCGCGGCTTCGATATCGTGGGCGCTCACGACCCCTGACGCCACGAGGATCTCGCCGAGCTTTTTCTTCATCACCGGTTCAGCGCTTCACCTTCGCCAGGTACTCCTCGCGCGTGAAGACGCCCTTCCCGATGAGCAGCTCGACCATGCCCTTGATCGCCGCGACTTCCTTGCGCTGGGCATCTTCGACGGCGCGCAGCATCTCGGCCGGTGACTTGCCCTGCATCGAGGCCGGCTGCTCGGCGGTCGGGGCGCGAGCCGCCGGGGCCGGGGCCGCGGGTGCGGCGCGCGGTGGCACGGGCGCGGCAGCGGGAGGGGGAGGCGCCACGGGGCGCCGTTCGGCCTTCACCTCTTCGGCCGACTTGATGATGGTGTGACCCTGCGTGTCGACGAGCTTGAAGCTGCTCTCGACGTCGCCTTCGACCTCGGCCTCGCCGTCGTAGAACCGGCTGAACGAGCGCGCGATGGCTTGCCGCCCGGCGAGCTGGGCGATGATCCGGCAGCGGCTGACCGAGCGCAGGGTGTCGAGGTGCTTCAGGTTCTGGGGCTCGGCCATCACCACCAGCAGCGTCTTGCCGTCGTCGCGCAGCTGCAGCGGCAACGCGACCAGGTCTCTGGCCACCTCCGGGGGCACCTTCGCCCGGACGTGCGGGGGGATTCCCTGGATCGTCTCCAGGTTCACCGAGGGCACGTTCATCTGCTTGCTCAGTGCCTTGACCAGCATGTCTTCGGTGAGGAAGTTCATGCGAACGAGCAGTTCGCCGAGCTTGCCTCCCCACTTCTGTTGTTCAGCGAGGGCCGCCTTCAACTGGCTCTCGTTGATCACCTTCGCTTTGACGAGGAGGTCGCCGAGTCGGATTGCCATGAGCGCGAAGGATTCTAACCATTTACGACCGGCCGTCGAATGAACGACGCACGGCTTCTCCTAAACCGTTCACCGCGAGCACCGTGGAGGCGATGGCCAGGCCCGGAAACAGGGCCAACCACCACGCCCCGGGGTGGTGAAGGGTGCGATGCGCCTCGGTCAGCAGCTCGCCCCAGCTCGCGGTCGGGGGCGCCACGCCCAGGCCGAGGAAGGACAGCGCGGTCTCGAGGAGGATCGCCGAGCCGACGCCGAAGGTGGCCACCACGAGCACCGGGCCCAGGGCGTTGGGGAGCAGGTGCCGGGTGATGATGCGGGCCGGCGAGGCACCGAGCGCCCGGGCCGCGAGGACGAACTCCCGCGACTCGAGCGACAGCACCTCGGCGCGCACCAGCCGGGCCACGTCGGTCCACCGGGTGAGCGCCAGCGCGAGCACCAGCGGCCACAGCGACTGCACGCGGATGAGGGACAGCAGCGCGATGAGAAAGAACACCAGCGGGAAGGTCTGCATCACTTCCAGCAGGCGCGAGAGCACGGCGTCGACCAGGCCCCCGGCGTAGCCGCTGACGCCGCCGATGAGCAGCCCGATGCCGAGCGAGATGAGCACCGTGAACACCGCCACGAAGAGGCTGACGCGGGCGCCGTGCAGCAGGCGGGCGGCGACATCGCGGCCCAGCTCATCGGTGCCCAGCCAATGATGCGCATCGGGCGCCCAGGGCGGCGGCTCGGGTCGTTCTTCGCCGGTGGAGGCGACGGTCTGCAGCGGCCCCCAGGGGATCGGCGTTCGCCACGACCACTCGGCGTCCGCGAGGCTGCGGCCCTGGAGCGCGACGGGCCGCGAGAGGCACGGCAGCCACCACGTCTGTCCGTCCAGGCGCACGGCGAGGGGCAGATCGGAGGCCAGCAGATCGGCGCCCAGGGCCAGCACCAGCAGCGTGCCGAGGAAGAGCAGCGAACGGCGGCCCCCGCGGTCCCCCCACAGCCGCCTCACCCGGCCCTCTCGAGTCGAATGCGGGGGTCGATGGAGCCGTACGCAAGGTCGACCAGGAGCATGGAGACCATGGTCACCAGGGCCATGGTGGTCGCCACGCCCATCACCGTCGGGTAGTCGCGGGTGCCGATCGAATCGAAGGCCAAAAGGCCCATGCCCGGGATGCCGAAGATGCGCTCGATGGCCACGCTGCCGCCCACGAGGTGCGGGAGGTGCAGGCCGAACATGGTCACCACGGGGAGCAGCGAGTTGCGCAGCGCGTGACGCCAGATCACCCGCCGCTCGGGGATGCCCCGGGCACGCGCGGCCTTCACGTAGTCCTGGCACAGCGACTCCTCCATCGCCGAGCGGACCTGGCGGGTGGCGATCACCAGGGTCGGCCAGGTCAGGCAGATCACCGGGAGCACGAAGCCCCCGTCGGCGAGGCCCTGCACGGGGAAGAGCGGCAGGTACCGCGGGCCGGCGAAGAGCATCAACAGCAGCACGGCCAGCCAGAACGAGGGCACGCTCCAGGCGGCGAGGAGCAGCAGCTCGACGGCCCTGGCCCACCGGCGCTTCTGGTTCGTCGCCAGCACCACGCCCAGGGGCACCGCGAGGCCGAAGCCCAGCAGCAGCGCGAGGCCCGCGACCAGCGCGGTGCGGGGCAGCGCCTCGGCGAGCTTGTCGAGCACCGGGCGCTGATCGATGAGCGAACGCCCAAAGTCGAAGCGCACCACCCGGGAAAGCCAGCGGCCGAACTGCAGGGGAATCGGCGCGTCGAGGCCGCGCTGGACGCGCTGCTGGGCGACCGCCTGGGCGCCGAGGCCGGCGGTCTCGAGATCGAGCTGGAAGGGGTCGCCGGGGGCGAGCATGGCGAGGCTGAAGGTGAGCACGGTGATGCCGAGGAAGGTGGGCACCATCAGCAACAGCCGTCGCAGCACGTAGCGGCGCATGTCAGTTCGAGATCCACACGGCGGTGAGATCGTACCAGCCCAGCGACGGCTTCAGCCCATGCACCGTGCGCAGCGCGGCGTCGAGCGCGGGCCGGCGCCCCAGGAAGAGATAGGCCTGGTCGGCGTACACCCGGCGGTGCACCTCGCGCTCGAGGGCCGCGCGGCGATCGGCGTCGAGCTCGGTGCGCACCCGCTCGAGCAGCGCGTCGACCTCGGGGTTCGAGTAGCCCACGTAGTTGTTGCCCTGCGCGGCCTGCGACGAGTGGAAGTTGGGGAAGTTGTCCTGCACCTCGTCGGCAGACGCCCAGCTCAAGGCCATGGCGTCGAAGTCGTGCGCCCGCACGCGGCTCAGGTAGGCGGAGACGTCGACGGTCTCGATGCGGGCCTCGATGCCCGCGTGCCTCAAGGTGTCGAGAAAGAGCGGCAGGAGCCTGGCCATCTTCACGCTCTGCGAGGCGGCAAGAAACGCGAACGAGAAGCGCACCCCCTCGCGGTCGAGCACGCCGTCGTGATCCGAGTCACCCCACCCCGCGGCCGCGAGCAACCGCCGGGCCTCCGCGGGGTCGTAGGCGAGGGGCTGCACCGAGGGGTCGCAGCTCCTCGAGCCGGGGAAATAGGGGCAGGTGGTGCGGGGCTCGAGGCCGAGATCGACGGTCTTCTCCACCAGTTCCGCCGGGTAGAGCATCGCGAGCGCGCGGCGAACGAGCGGATCCACGAAGAGCGCCTTGCGCTGGTTGAACCCCAGCCAGGCGTAGGCGTTCTCCTCGAAGAAGATGCGCTGGCTGCGCTGCCACGCCCACGGCTGGGTCTCGAGCGAGCGCCACGCAGAGGGCGTCAGCCGCGTCATCAGGCCCAGCTCACCCTTCTCGAAGGCCTGCATCGCGGCGCCTTCGTCCTTGAGGAAGCGGAAGACGACGCGATCGAGGTGGGCGCGGCCGTCGGCGCGGACGAGGGAAAGCGACAGCCCGGGTTCCCATTTTTCGAAACGAAAGGGCCCGGTGCCAATGGGGGCCCGGTGAATGGGCAACGTGTCGAAGTCGCCCTGGAGCGCGTGCGCGGGCATCACCGGGAGCGCCGCGAGCAGCGTGTGCCGCGCGAGGAACCACGGCCGGGACCACCGCACGACGACGGTGCGCGCGTCGGGCGTCTCCACGGAGCGCAACGAGTCGAGCGCGGCGCGGAAGCCGGCGGTCGGCTTCGCCGGGTCCATCACCACGTCGAGGGTCGCCTTCACGTCGGCCGAGGTGAGCTCGGTGCCATCGTGGAACTTCACCCCGGCGCGCAGGGTGATGGTGAGCGCGTCGGCCGTCTCGGACCACGTCTCGGCGAGCAGCGGGGTCAGCTGCCCATCATGAGCGCGCGCGAGGGTCTCGTAGAGCGGCCCGACGGTCAGCCGCACCATCGTGCCCTCGTTGAACCGGTCGTGCAGGCGCGTCAGCCCGGTGGGCTCGAGGGGGAGCCGCACCGTGAGCGTGCCGCCGTCGCGGGGCGTGCCGGTCTCGGGAGCGAGCGCGCCCTGGAGCCACCGGGCGTCGGGGCCGGGGCTGCCCGCGTCGACGCCGCCGCTTCCTTTGCAGCCCGCCAGCGCGAGGAGGACGACGAGGGGCGTGAGGCGGCTCACGGGGTCGGAGGTTCGCGCGGAACGCCGTTCTCATCCACCTCGACGACGGGCATGCCCTCCGGCGGCTCCATCTCGAAGAGCGTGAGATCGGGGGCCTCGTTGATCGCCACGTCCTTCCACACCAGCTCGATGGACGTGCGGGCGCTCTTCGCGTCGAGCGAGGCCTGCCGGGGCAGCGTCACGGCGCCCTGGGTGATGATGTCGGAGAAGGCGAGATCGTAGGCGTTGAGGTTCTCGGCGGTGCTCTTGACCACGCGGTAGCTCGGGGGCTGCACGTGGAGCGTCTGCTTCACCTTGCCGCGGGTGATCACCAACACGAAGAGCTGGAGCTGATCGTCGAAGCGCATCTCGAGCGAATCGGCGGGAATGCGCGGGGCGCGCCCGAGCATCACCGCGGCGAGCTCGGAAGGCGGCATCACCAGGGGCAGGAAGCGACCGAGGTTGGTAGGCGTGGCGGGGCCCCGGTAGTACTTGCCGTCTTGCGCGTTGTAGAGGCCGAAGCGCGTGCCGTCGGTGACCAGCACCCCCTGCGGGCGGCCGAAGAAATCGAGCTGCTCGATGTGGATGAGCGCGGGGTGGCTCACGGCCGCGAAGAGCGTCACCGAGCCCCGGCCCTGGGGCGAATCGACCCCGAGTCGCGCGTCGCCCTTGAGGGCGTAGACCTGCGATTCGGCGTAGTTGATGCGCTTGAGGAGCTCTTGCGGGCTCGTGGGCTCCCCGTCCTTGCCGAAATCGGCGATGCGCCTGGGGCAACCGGCGAGCGCCAGCAGGAGGGGAAGAAAGAGCAGTGTGCGGCGTTGAGGCACCATGGCGGCGGGCATCCTTTGCCGCTAATAGCCTCTTTCGCGATGACCTTCGACGAGCTGCTCCATTACCTCCGCCTCGGTGGCTTCACCATCGTGGTCATCCTCCTCGCCTCGGTGCTCGCCATCGGCGTGGCCATCGAACGCGTCATCACCTTGTGGGGCGTGGGCGGTAAGGCCCGCGAGCTGGGCCAGCTGATTGCCCGGCACCTGCTGCGGGGCGAGGTGGCCGCGGCGCGATCGGCGGCCGATCGCTCGACGACGCTGTCGGCCGACCTGTTCCGCGCGGGCTTCGAGCGCGCCACCAAGACCACCGGCCCCCCGCTCGATGCGGCCGTGGACCGCGAGCGCATCCAGCTGGCGCTCAAGCTGCGCCGCGGGTTGTGGATCCTGGGCACCATCGGCGCCACGGCGCCCTTCGTCGGCCTGTTCGGCACGGTGTGGGGCATCATGCGCTCGTTCAAGGATCTCGGGCTCGACGTCGAGGCCGGCGGCACCGGTGGCTCGGTGGCGGTGATGGCCGGCATCTCGGAAGCGCTGATCGCCACGGCCGTGGGCATCGTGGTGGCCGTCGAGGCGGTGGTGCTCTTCAACATGTTCCAGGCTCGGCTGGGCCGGCTCAACCTGGAGCTCAAGCTGATCGCCGAGGAGTTCGTGGAGCTGCTGCGTGAGCAGGCGCCCAACGGCAAGCTGCCCGTGACCATCGATCCCCCTCCTCCGGCGGCGAACTGACGATGGCGATGGGTTCTGGGTCGGGCGGGCGCCACGACGATGATCTCGGGCTGGATGACGGCGGCAGCGGCGGCTTCAACGACATCAACATCACCCCGCTGACGGACATCTTCCTGGTGCTGTTGATCATCTTCATGGTCACCAGCAGCGTGATCGTGAACACCTCGAGCGGCGCGAAGGCCGGCCTCAAGGTGAACCTCCCGGCGGGCGGCTCGGCCGACGTGGCGACGCAGGCCAGCGATCTCTCGGTCGCCATCCTCGCGGACGGGCGGCTGGTGCTGGGCGGCGACGTGGTCAGCGCCGACGAGCTGAAGAAGGCCTTCGAAGGCGCGAAGGACAAGAACCCCGACACCATGGTGATCGTCCAGGCCGACGAGGGCGTGTCCCACGGCAAGGTCGTCGAGGTGATGGAGATGGCCAAGGGCGCAGGACTGGGCCAGCTGGCCATCGGCGTGCGCGACCAGCAGAAGTGATCAGCCGCCGATGACGAACTCGAAGACGCGCTCGACGACGTCTTCGGATTCCCACAGATCATTGTGATGCGCCCCCTGCACGGGGAAGAACCGCGCGCCGACGATCGCGTGGGAGAGGGTCTCGCCCAGGTCGAAAGGAATCACCTCGTCATGGGTGCCGTGGACGATCAGCGTCGGCACCTTGATCTCGGCGGCCTTCGCACCTGAATCGAAACGGTCGCGCAGCAGCAGCCGGACCGGGAACCAGGGGAAGGCGCGGGCCGCGACGTCGAACAGCGAGGTGTACGGAGAGAGCAGCACCAACCGCCGGCCCCAACCGCGCGCCGCCATGGCCACCGCCACCCCGGTGCCGATGCTCTGGCCCTCGAGCACCAGCCGGCTGCGATCGACGTGCAACACGCGGGTCAGGTGCACGAGGGCCGCCTCCGCGGCGTCGAAGAACGCCGCTTCGGAAGGGCCCCCCCGGGTACCCGGGTAGCCCGGGTATTCCACCGCGACGAACGACACGCCCTCGCGCACCCACGACTGGGCGAGCCACGAGAGGTTCGACACCTGCTCACCGTTGCCGTGGAAGTGCACCACGACGGCGCCCTCCCCTGGCGCCTGGCGGTAGAGGAAGTAGGTGCCGTTGGGCACCTCGACGCGCGTCGAGCCATCGAGCACCGACATCAGGGACTGGGGCGCGGGGAAGATCAGGGGACGCTGCGCCGCGAAAAGGAGCACGCACAGCAACAGGTAGCCGCTGACGAGGGCGCCCAGAATGACCATCCCCAGGCGCCGAAGCTTCTTCACCATACGAACGGTATCAGCGCGCGCCGCCGCGCGGGGTACCCGGGGAACTTCTGCAGGTACCAGCGGTGGTTGGCCACCGCGCGCGGGGCGAGGTTGGCGAAGGCGAAGGCCACGAAGGCCCAGCTGGCGGTGGTCTGGGCGGCCAGGGCGAAGCCGGTCCACTCCACCAACTCACCGAAGTAGTTGGGCGAGCTGATCCACCCGTAGAGGCCGCCGTGGGGCACCTTGTACCCGGTCTCGCCGGGCTGGCGCAGGGTGCGCAGCACGTGGTCGGCGTGGAGGTTGATGGTGAAGCCCAGCGCGAAGAGCCCCAGGCCCAGCCAGAACGGCAGGTCGAGGGGCCGCGCCGTGAGGCTGACGGCGTTGCCCGAGGCGTTGAGCACGTTGAAGGCGATGGCCATCACCACCGTCATCACCGGCTGCTGGCGGTTCTCGTCGCGCATCAGCAGCGAGAACACGAAGGTGCGCTGCCCGTAGTGCAGCAACCACGCGGCGCCGAGCACGGTGACCAGCGGCGAGCCGAAGGCCGGGTTGAGCAGCCACAGCGAGCCGAAGAGGAAGAACGACGGCGACTCCATGATGAGCCAGCCGAGCTTGGCAGGCATGGAGGGCCCGAAGCCCGCGCGCGCGTGCCGGCCGTAGGGGGCGCTGATGACGAACAGCACCGGGAACACCAGGGCCGCGAAGAACAAGACGACGAAGGGCGCCTTCAGCGCGAGCGACTGCAGCGACGACATGGTGCCCGGGAAGAAAAGACAACGAGCCGGCCCCCACAAGGAGAACCGGCTCGTTTTTCACCTGAGGAACCTGCGCCTGCTTCAGAAGTTGGCGTAGTTCGCGTCGGTGATCTCCATGGGGGTCGCGTCTTCGAGCATCGCCACCTCGGCGTGGTTCTTGGCCTGGGGCAGCACGTTGCGCGCGTACCAGAGGGCCGAGAAGCGCTTGCCCTCGTAGAAGGCGCGATCGGCGTGCTCCGCGGGGAGCTTGGCGAGCGCCACCTCGGACTTCACGCCGGCGTCGAGCAGCAGGTAGGCGACCGAAAGCTGCGACATGGCGAGCAGGAAGCGGTTGGCCACCAGGGGCACGAGGTTCACCTTGCCCTCCTGCGACCAGCCCATCATGCCCATGGCCACGCCCATCACGGCCTCGGAGGCGGTCGCGAGGTACGAGACCTCCTTGCCGAAGACCGGGTGGCTCTTGTTGGCCTCCACGAAGTTCGAGAGGTCGCTCATGAAGGCCTGGAAGTTGGCCCCGCCGTTCTGGCCGAGCTTGCGGGCCACGAGATCCATCGCCTGGATGTGGTTGGTGCCCTCGTAGATGCTGAAGATCTTCGCGTCGCGCGTGTACTGCTCGACGGGCCAGTCCTTGAGGAAGCCGGCGCCGCCGTAGACCTGCTGCGCGATGCCGCACAGGCGGAAGGCCTCGTCGCTGCCGTAGGCCTTGACCAGCGGGGTCAGGAGGTCGACCTGGCCCATGTGGTACGCGGCCTTGTCGTCGTCCTTGCCGGCGAGCACGTGGAACTGGTCGCGGTGCGAGGCGAGCTTGACCACCAGCGCGCGGATGCCCTCGGTGGTGGCCTTCATCTCGAGCAGCATGCGGCGCACGTCGGGGTGCTGGATGATGGCCACGCGCGGGGCCTTGGGGTCCTTGAACTGGGTGAAGTGCGCGCCCTGCTTGCGGTCCTTCGCGTACTCCAGCGCGTTCAGGTACGCGCTCGAGGCCACCGCGAGGCCCTGGATGCCGACGGCGATGCGCGCGCCGTTCATCATGCGGAACATCTGCGGCATGCCCTGGTTCTCGGCGGTGCCCACCAGCTCGCCGATGCAGTTGCCGTTCTCGCCGAAGCTCAGGGAACAGGTGGCCGAGCCGTTGATGCCCATCTTGTGCTCGATGCCCGTCACCGCGACGTCGTTGAGCTCGCCCAGGGTGCCGTCATCGGCGGCGCGCACGCGGGGCACGATGAACAGCGAGAGGCCCTTGGTGCCGGGAGGGGCGTTCTCGACGCGGGCCAGCAGGAGGTGGATGACGTTGTCGGCGAGATCGTGATCGCCTCCGGAGATGAAGATCTTGTTGCCGCTGATCTTGTACGTGCCGTCGGCCTGCCTGGCCGCCTTGCAACTCGCGGCGCCCACGTCGGAGCCCGCCTGCGGCTCGGTGAGGCACATGGTGCCGCCCCAGATGCCGTTGAACATGCGCTCGGCGTACTTCTTCTTCTGCAGCTCGGTACCGCACTGGGCGATCACCTCGGCCGCGCCCCAGGCGAGGCTGGGGTACATGTTGAAGGCGGTGTTGGCGCCGGAGGTGATCTCCTCGATCAACGCGTAGAGCGCGTAGGGCGCGCCCTGCCCGCCGAACTCCGTGGGCACGGCGATCTGCTTGAGGCCCGCCTCGAAGAGCTGCTTCCAGGCGTCCTTGAAGCCGGTGGGGGTGATCACCCGGCCATCGACGACCTTGCAGCCCTCGCGATCGCCCGACCCGTTGAGCGGCCCGAGCACCTCGGTCGAGAAGCGGTAGGTCTCCTTCAAGATCGACTTCGCCGTCTCCTCGTCCCACGACTCGTAGGGGCCCTTGCCGGCGAAGGAGTTGAAGTCGAACTGTTCGAACAACACGAAGAACAGCTCGCGCAAATCAGCCTTGTAGCGATTGATTCCCACAGACATGCAGCAGCTCCTTCGAAGGGTCGGCCCGCGATACGCCGTGAATGACGGAACGCGTCGCGACCTCAATCGCTGCTGATTCTGAAGTCAATATCTGCCAACGCAGCGCGTTGCAGAAACCTTACTTCCGCTTTGCTTTCGCGGGCTTGGGCTTCTTGACGGGGGCCTTCCGGGTGGGCCTTTCGACCCGCACGGGCGTGCTGGCACGAGCCGGTCGGGCAGCCTTCACCGCGCGCGTTCCGCGGGCCGCCTCGGCGACGGGCGCGGTGGGCGCGAGGCGGATCGACTGGCGCTGCACGTTGACGATGAGCGGCGGCTGACCCATGCGCAGGCGGTTCTCGTCTTCGACCGAATAGAAGACCTTGAGGGTGACGTTGCCGCGAATGACCAGCTCGCCCTTCTGGTTCTCGGCCCACACGTCGAGCTCGAGGAAGTACTTCCCGTCTTGCCCGTGGCGGTCGGCGACGCGGCCCTTGCACACCAGGGTGTCACCCGGCCAGAGCATGCGCGAGAAGCGGCACGAGAGCTTGCGCACCTGCGCGCCGCGGGCCCAGTCGCCCACCAACTGCGCGAGGAAGCCCATGCCGATGGTGTTGGGGGCCACGACCGAGGGCATGCCCAGGCCGCGGGCCGCCAGCTCGTCGACGTGCACCGGGTTGAAGTCGCCGGTGGCGCCGGCGTAGCGGGCGAGCTGCACGCGGTCCAGCGGCGCCTTGGCCATGGCCGGCAGCTCGTCACCGACGCGGATGTTCTCGAAGTACAGCTTGCGTGGCGGCATCACGTCTCCCGGGTGCTGCGCACGACGTAGGTGCGGCGAACCTTCAAGACGAGCTGGCCGCGCTCGTCGCGGCCCTCGTCTTCGACCACCGCGACCTCCACCCGGCCCGCGGGGCCCGGGCGCTCACCGACGTCGACGACCCTGGTGGTCAACAACAGGCGATCCCCGGCGATCACCGGGCGCTCGTAGTCCACGCTCCACTCGGCGAGCAGCAGGTGCTTGGAGGGCACCCCCAGCAGCTCCCGCAGGTCGACGCTCGAGGTGAACGAGAGCGGGAAGGAAGGTGGCACCACGATGCCCGGGAAGCCCGAGGCGCGCGCGTACTCCGCGTCGAAGTAGCTCGGGTTGTAGTCGCCGAGGCTCTCAGCGAACCTCCGAATGGCGCCCTTCTCGACTTCGTTCAGCGTTGGCGGCGTCGTGCGTCCCACGGCGTTCCGGTCGAGCATCGGTTGAGTCGCTCCTTCGTTGCGGTGTTCAGCGTGCTGCGGGCAGCTCCAACACAGTGAGGAGGCCGGGCTGGGCGGCGGTGACCCGCGGCGCGGCGTTGACGACGAGGTTCGCGGTGGCGCGGTCACCGGAGAGTCCGCCGGGGATCGAGAGGCGCACCGGCGGATCGGCGTCGATCTCGATGACGTCGCCCGGGTCATCGGCGCCGACGGCGATGGTGAGCTCGAGGCGCACCTTCTCTTGCCCTTCGGCGAGGCCGACGGCGACCTGGTGCATGCCCGCCACCCGGCCCTTCTTCACGAGGAACGCGCCGCCGGAGATGTCCTCTTCGGCGAAGACCGGGGTGAGCTCTTCTTCGAAGTCGTCGCAGTCCAGGCCGAGGCCCAGGGCGCACAGCGCCGTCGACTCGACGAGGCCCACGTGGCCCACGGCTTCCTGGTCGACCAGGTTGAAGAACTCGTCTTCGGTGAGGCCGGCGCCGACCTTGCGCTGCAGGCCTTCGCGGCGCGTGCGCGCGTCCACCACGCGGGTCACCTTCACGTGGCGCACCTGGCCGCAGACCTGGCCCAGGGTGGCGACGAGGCGGTCCATCACGAAGCCCGGGTTGATGCCGGTGCTGATCACCGTGGTCCCGGCGCGCTGCGCGGCCCGCTCGATCTTCTCGGCGAGGTCGGCGTAGTTGAACCAGGGGAAGCTGAGTTCTTCGCAGGTGCTCACCACGTGCATGCCCAGCGAGAGCGCCTCGAGCACCTGGTCGGTGACCTGTGGCAGCTTCGAGCCGGTGGCGTGCAGCAGCACCACGCCCTGGCGACGACCGACGGCCTGCGAGAGCGTCGAGCTGATCTTGAAGGTGCCCGCGGGGATGCCGAGCACGTCGGTGAGCTTCTTGCCCGCCAGCGAAGGCGACTTGTCGACGGCGCCGATCAGCTCGAGCTCTTCAGACTGGAGCGCCGCGCGGGCGATCTCCTGGCCGATGAAGCCCAGGCCCATGACCACGACCGGCACCGGCCCGTCGACCCTGGGGACGACTGCCTTCTTCTTCTCGCCTCGTGCCGCACCCGCCGGGGGTCCACCTCGCGCCATAGATGTCGAGAATGGTACGCGACGCGATCAGCGGGGCGCGAACATTTCCCCCCGGCGCCCTCGGAAAACCCGTGTGGGCCTTCATCGCACCCGTGCCCGCCCCGAAGTCCCGCTATGGTCCGGCGATCTCCATGCAAGCTGCGACCGAACGATTCCTGGTGGTGGACGATGACGCGACCATCACCGAGGCCATCTGCCGGGTGCTGAAGTCGATGGGCTTCGAGTCGGTGGCGCACACCGACCCCCGCGAGGCCGCCAGGGAGACGCAGTTCGACCTGGTGATCACCGACTTCATGATGCCGCACATGTCGGGCGTGGAGCTGCTGCACCAGTTGAAGAGCTCGAACCCCGGGGCGGTGCGCCTGTTGATCACCGCGGCCAATGATTTCAAGGTGGCCACCAAGGCGGTCAACGAGGGCGAGGTCTTCAAGCTGCTCTCGAAGCCCTGGTCGCTCTCGGAGCTGCGTGCGGCGATCACCCAGGCCGTGGAGTACTTCCGCCTGGTACGGGACAACAAGCGGCTGACCGCCGAGCTCGCCGACCGGAACACCGAGCTGACCCGGCTCAACGCCACGTTGGAGCAGCAGGTCACCGAGCGCACCAACGGGCTGCTCGAGGGCATGATCCGCGCGCTCGACTACCGCGACACCGAGACCCAGTGGCACTCGTGGCGCGTGGCGCGCTTCACCGGCCGCCTCGCCCAGGCGATGGGCATTCACGGCGACCAGCTGGTGCAGATCGAACAGGGCGCGCTGCTGCACGACATCGGGAAGATCGGCGTGCGCGACGCGATCCTCCTCAAGCCCGGGCCGCTGACGCCCGAAGAGTGGGTGGAGATGAAGAAGCACCCGGAGCTCGGCTTCCGGATGCTGCAGAACATCCCGTACCTGAAGAACGCCGCGGAGATCGTCTACCAGCACCAGGAGAAGTGGAGCGGCCTGGGCTACCCGCGGGGACTCAAGGGTGAGGAGATCGCCGTCGGGGCGCGGCTGTTTTGCATCGCCGACACCATGGACGCGATCTGCAGCGATCGCCCCTACCGCAAGGGCAGCACGCTGGAGGTGGCGATCACCGAGATCGGCCGCCTCTCCGGCACCCAGTTCGACCCGCGGGCGGTGGAGGTGTTCCTCTCGATCGACCCGGCCGAGTGGGTGCGCATTCGCCGGGAGATCGAACAGCTGGAGCACGTCGATCGCCGGCGGGTGACGGGCGAGATGCCCGCCGTGACCGCCTGACCGCCCTTCAGGGCGTGGCGCGAACCTCGACGATCTTGTCGCCCTCGAGGAGCGCGTCGACGATCTCCTGGCCCTTCACCACTTCGCCGAAGGCCGTGTAGCGCCCGTCGAGGTGCGGCTGCGGCGCGGCGGTGACGAAGAACTGCGAGCCGCCGGTGTCCTTGCCCGAGAGGGCCATGCCCACCACGCCGCGCGCGTAGGGCTTGTGGTTGACCTCGCACCGAATGGTGTAGCCCGGGCCCCCGTTGCCATCGCCGCGAGGGTCACCGCCCTGGGCCACGAAGTCGGGCACCACGCGGTGGAAGGTGAGGTTGCGGAAGAAGCCCTTGCGCGCCAGCGAGAAGAGGTTGACCGAGGTCAGCGGCGCCTCGTCGGTGAAGAGCGCGATCTCGAACTCGCCCTTCTCGGTGGTGACGATCAGCTTCGCGCCCTTCGGAGCGAGCTGCACGCGGGCGCCGTCGATCGGCTTCTCGACGCGCTCGGCAACCACCGGCACGCCCTTGAGCCTGGTGAGCGCCTCGGCCGCCGACTGGCGGATGGTCGCGTTGGGTGACTGCAGCCAGGCCTCGAGGTCGCCAATGGCTTCCTTCGCGTCGAGCGTGGCGAGGGCCTCGGCGATGGTGGGCGCCACGTCGACCTGGGTGAGCGTCTTCTGCGCCAGCTGGCGGATCAGCGGGATCTGCGTCTTGTCGCCCAGCTTGGCGGCCGACGAGGCGGCCGCCGCGGCGAGCACCAGGTCGGTGGCCAGCAACTGGGTGCGCACCTTTTCCTGCGCGGCCGGCGTCTTGAGTTCACCCAGGAGTTCGACGGCGGCGAGCTTCACGCGCCCATCGGTGTGGAACACGAACGAGCCCACCTCGGCGACCAGCCTGGCGCCGTCGACGGGGCCGGCCTTCGCGGCCTCCTGCAGCGCCTGCAGGCCCAGCTGGAGCCGGCGCGCCTCTTCGACCAGCCCGTGGCCGCAGCCCATGGACTCGGTGAGCGAGCCACCGAGGCGATCCATCGCGGCGGCCAGCCGGCAATCGAGGTTCGCCGCGTCGAGCTTGATGCGCTGATCGGGCGCGGTCTTCGCGGCGTTCAACTGCGCGCGCAGGGACGAGAGCAGGGCCTTGCCCGACGCCGGGAGCCCCTGCTGGGCCAGGGCGAGGAGCGGCTGCCCACCACCGACGCTGTCGCCGCGCACCAGGCGCTCCACGCGGTACTGGAGATCCACCAGTGCGCCCAGGGCGGGGCACGCGGCCGTCTTGCACTTGCCGGCGAGCCTGGCGAGCGAGCGCGTCGCCTCCACGGCCACGCGGTAGTCGGGATCGTCGATGAGCCGCTTGAGGGTCACCGCGTCGATGTCGTTGCCGGTCTCGCCCAGGCCCTTGGCGCACAGGGCGCGAACCTCGGAGGCGTCGTCGCTGGCGCAGGCGAGCAGGTAGGGCCGGGAGAGCGGGTTCTTCGTCTGGAGCAGCGCGTAGGCGCCGCCGTAGCGGGCCCCGACGGGCATGTCCTTCTTCAGCAGCACGGCGAGGGCGGCATAGGCGCGGGGAGGCACCACCACCTTGGTGCGCGCGGCGACACCGAGCGAGAGCGCGGCCCGGGCCTGCACGTCGCCTTGCACCGAGAGGCGCTCGGTGAGGCGCTCGACGAGCGCCGGGGTGGCCACGCGGCCCATGGCCTCGATCAGCGCGAGCTTCACCGTGGCGTCGGGCTCGTTCGCTTCTTTCTCGAGCAGGCCGGAGGTGAGGCGCACCTTCACGTCGTCGGCGAGCGGCGCCCACGAGAGGCCCAGCAGGCCCACCGCGAAGGCGGCTTCCCCGCGCACGCCCGGGTCGGGATCCGAGAGGCCCTCGACCATGGCGCCGGCGGTGTTGGGGTCCTGGATGCGGCCCAGGGCGAGGAAGGCGCGCTTGCGCAGCAGCGGCTCGCGGTCGGTGATGGCGGTCTGCATGAGCCGGCCATCACCCAGCGAGCGGCGATCCTCGAGATCGACCAGGGCCTGCACGTCACTGCGCTGCGCGGTGCCCCCGGTGGCGGGGCGGCCCTGGGGGGTGGTGCTCCCGGACGTGGTGGAGCGGTTGGTGTCCGAAGTCCAGGTGGCACAACCGGCGACGAACACGAGCGACGAGATCAAGAGCTGACGCATGGCGAGTCTCGTAGGAACCCTCCGCCAGCTTGTCGAGTGCAAACCGGTTGCGACGGTCTACAGTGCAGGCCGCCGATGATGTGCCCCTCCTGCAACAACGACGTGGCCGACGACGCCGCCGTTTGCCCCCACTGCGACGCGGTCCTGGACCCTTCGCTGCTCGACGCCTCCCCGCCCGACGACGACGCACCGGCCCCACCGCCGCGCCGCCCTGCCCGCCCGGCCACCAAGCCCGGCGGTGCGAGGAAGGTCGCCGCCAAGCCCGGAGCGCCCAAGAAGCGTCCCCCCGGCGCCCGGCCCGCCCCGAAGCGGCGCAGCGACGACGACGACGCGCCCCCGCCGTCCCAGAAGCCGGATTGGCGCGCGCAGCTCTCGGAGGCCGACTGGAAGGAGAACGCCGGCCGCGCCCCGGAGGCCTTCGTCGTCGACCGCCAGCTCGACCCCGAAGACGCGATGTCGCAGACGAAGAAGTACCTGCTGGAGCTGCCGATGGCGGACAAGCTCGCCCTCTTCGGCGTCTCGGTGATGGTGCTCGCCACCTTCTTCCCCTGGAAGGAGACCGTGGCCGACGGCGACGTGCTGGGCGTCTTCTCGTCGGGCATCCTGGTGACGCTGCTGGGCGCGATGGCGATCACCGGCATCATCGTGCGCACGCGCAAGACCAGCCCCACCCTCAACCCGCTGCTGCCGTGGATCGCGCAGCTGGGCTGCGTGGGGTTCTCGGGCCTGTGGTGCCTCGTGTACCTCAAGCTCTCGTGGGACCCGACGCTCGCCAACAGCCAGGTCGGCAACTACGAGGTGTGGGTCTCGAAGCCGAGCTTCGGGCTCATCCTGGCGCTGCTCGCGGCGATCACCTCGATCGTGGGCACCATCTTCGGCCTGCGCGACGTGGGCCGCTGATGACGACCCCGCTTTCGAGGTTGGAACGGGCGCTGAGCGACGTGGTGCTCGGCCAGGGTCGCGCGCTCGAAGACCTGCTGACGACGTTCCTCGCCCGCGGCCACGTGCTGCTCGAGGGCGTGCCGGGCGTGGCCAAGACGCTGACCGCCCGCACCATGGCCAGCGCCCTGGGGCTGTCGTTCGCCCGCATTCAGTTCACCCCCGACCTCATGCCCAGCGACGTGCTGGGCACCAGCGTGTTCCGCCCGCAGGACGCGACCTTCCAGCTGGTGAAGGGCCCGGTGTTCACCGAGGTGCTGGTCGCCGACGAGATCAACCGCACCCCGCCCAAGACCCAGGCCGCGCTGCTCGAGGCGATGGAAGAGCGCCAGGTCACCATCGACGGCGTCTCGCACCCGCTCGCGCCGTGGTTCTTCGTGGTGGCCACCCAGAACCCGCTGGAGCTCGAGGGAACCTACCCGCTGCCCGAGGCGCAGCTCGACCGCTTCATGATGCGGGTGCGGGTCGGCTACCCCGACGAGGCGGCCGAGCGGGAGATGCTCACCCGCACCCATGCGCGCGCCGGCAAGGCCCAGCAGGTGTCGCGCGCGGTGACCGCCGAGGAACTGAGTGCGCTCCAGGCCCAGGCGGCGGCCGTGAAGTGCGACGCGTCGATCGTCGAGTACGTGCTCAAGCTGGTGCGCGCGACCCGTGACGAGCCCCGGCTCAAGCTGGGGGCCTCGCCGCGTTCGGGACAGAGCCTGCTGGCGGCGGCCAAGGCCCGGGCGGCGCTGCTGCAGCGTGACTTCGTGACGCCCGATGAAGTGAAGGCCGTCACCCCCTCGGTGCTCAACCACCGGTTGATGGTGAAGGCCGAGGCCGAGGTCGAAGGCGTCACCGTCGACCAGGTGATCGCGCGGCTGCTCGAGCAGGTGCAGGTCCCCCGCTGACATGGGCCGGCCGGTGCCGACCACGCGGGCGCTGTGGCTGGCCGCCCTGAGCTTGATCCCCTCCGTGGTGGCGGTGCTCTCGCCGGCCATCGCGCCGCTGGTGCTGGCCTTCGACGTGGCGCTGGTGGCCCTGGTGGTGATCGACTTCCTGCGCGCCGCGCGAGGCGCCGAGGTGGAGGTCAACCGGGTCGTCGAGCCGGTGCTCTCGTCGGGCCGCGCGAACGTGGTGAAGCTGGAGCTGCGGCTCGCGCCGGGCGTGACGCGCAGCGTGCGCGGCGAGGTGCGCGACTGGGTGACCCCGGGGCCGATCGTCGCGGGCCACCGCCAACGCTTCGAGTTGACCGGCACCACCCAGCTCGAGTGGAAGCTCACGCCGGCGACGCGGGGCGATCTCCAGTTCGGCCCGGTGACCCTGCGCCTCGAAGGGCCGCTGGGGCTGTGCGCGCGGCAAGTGACGAGGCCGCTGCCCGGCGCGGCGAAGGTGTTCCCCGATCTCTCGGTGCTCACCCGTGACGCGCTGACGCTGGCGCGGGCCGACGACCAGGCCGCGCGGCGGATCGTGCGCGTCCGCAGCGAGGGCCGCGAGTTCGAGTCGCTGCGCGAGTACCGCCCGGGAGACGATCGCCGGAGCATCGACTGGAAGGCCACCGCGCGCCGGGGGCGGCCCTTCGTGCGCCAGCACCAACCCGAGCGGAACCAGCAGGTGTTGCTGCTCCTTGATTGCGGGCGGCACATGGCCGGCGAGGTCGAGGGCCGGCGCAAGCTCGATCACGCCGTCGACGCCGCGCTGCGCCTGGCGAAGGTCGCGCTCGACCAGGGTGACCTGGTGGGGGTGATGGCCTTCGGCAAGGACGTGAAGCGCTGGCTGCCGCCGCGCAAGGGCGCGGAGCAGCTCCGGGCCATCGCCCAGGCGCTCTACCAGGTCGAGGCGGTACTCGAAGAGAGCAACTACGGCGCGGCGATGGACCGGGCCTTCGCCCGGGGCGCGCGACGTTCGCTGGTGATCGTGTTGACGGACCTGCTCGACCTGGAGACGGCGCAGTCCCTGCTGCTGCGCACCCGGCGCCTCGTGCCACGCCACCTCCCGATGATCGTCTCGCTGCAGGACGCCGACGTGCACCGCGTGGCCACGGCCGTGCCCCAGACCTCGGCCGAGGCCTACCAGCGCGTGGTGGCGGCCCGGCTCGAGCGCGAGGGGGAGGCCACCGTCGCGCGGCTGCGAGAAGGCGGGGCCCGGGTGGTGCGCGGCACGCCGGCGGTCTTCGCGAGCGCGGGCGTCAGCGCGTACCTCGACGTGAAGCAGCGCGGCCTGCTCTAGCGACCTTCGTGGATCACCGGCCTGGGCGCCAACGCGGTGGGCTTCTCGAGGTCGAAGGTGCCGGCGACGTGTTGCGCGATCATCGCCTGCGTCGAGGCGCGCCACACCGGCCCGCGGCGGAGCACCGAGGTCACGGCCAGGGCCTTGAGCTGCTTCGGCGCGAGGCTCGCCAGGGCGAGATCGAGGCCGGTGAGCACCTCGTCGCCCAGCGACAGCGTGCCCCGGGAGAAGCGCCCCTTCGCGTCGCGCTCGAGGTCGAGCTTCCAGGCGCCGTGCCACGGCGTCGGCCAGGGCGGGGGCATCGACGAGAAGGAGAGGCGCGCCACGCCGGGCGCCCTGGACTCGAGCTCGCGGAGGGTCGGGCCCACCCGGTCGAAGCTCTGGGTCAGGGAGAACTCGAGCGCCCGCGTGCGCGGGAGCAACGGGGTGCCCAGCAGCCACCACGACGCCTGGTCGATGTTCCCCTTGAGGCGGAGCCGCTCCACCGTCCACGCAGGAGCCGCGAAGTCGCGCCCGCCGAAGTGCTCGACCTCGAGCAGCCCCCAGTCGCGCGCGGAGCCGAGGCGCGCCAGTTCCTCCAGCGTCGCGCCGCGCAAGGAGCGCAGGGATTGGACACCCTCGAGGTGGTTGAGGAAGCCCGACCACGCACCGGCGATGCCCGCCGTGTCGATCGTCTCCACCGTGGCCCACCCGGCCAACGATGCGTTGGGCGTCCGCGTCTCGAGGCGCACCTCGCGCAGGAAGCCCTTGTGGAACACGGCGAGCGGCGCCACCTGCCCCTCGAGGCCATCGAACCAGCTGCTGCCCGAGGCCGAGAGCAGCCGCTGCATGCGCTCGCGCTTGCCCATGGTCAGCTCCCCGGCGGCGTGCGCGAACTGCAACGCGATGAACTCGCCGCGCAGGTCACCCTGCTCCGTGAGCGCGTCGGAGAGCACCAGCTTCGGCGAGTCTTCGTGGGGCGCGGCGTGCACGGCGGCGAGGAGCCCGCCGACCAACTCGCGACGGGGCTCGAGCCTCGCCTCGAGGGCGAGCAGCGCGTCGTTCGCCCAAGCCTCGAGCGACGGCTCCACCGGCCAGCGCCCGGCCCAGCGCACCGTGAGCGGCTCGAAGATCGCGCCGTAGCGCGCGGTGGTCCACGGGGAGGCGTAGTCCGAGGCGGAGAGATCGCGGGGAACGCGCGTCGCCGCCTCCACCGAGCCCCACGAGAGCAGGAGCTCGTAGGCGTCTTGCCAGAAGCGGTGACCCGCGGCGCTCGGGTAGCGCCCCCCGGTATCGAGGTCGAGCAGCGCGCCGACGATGCGGGGGTCCGGCCCGAGACGCTTCAACTGCGAGAGCCGCGCGGCGGCGTCCTTCGGCTTCTTGCTCCAGGGGGTGGCCAGCAGGTCCTGCAGTTCGACCGGACCGGCGCGCGCGGCCATCGCCTGCCAGGCGGCCTCGCGTTCCTCCTGGTTCGCGCCAGCGACCGCGTCACCGGGGGCCTGTGCCGCCAGCCCGCGGGCGATGCGCGCCAGCCGGGTCGAGGGAACGAGCGCCCACGCGCGGCACGCGGCCACCACGGCTTCGATCGGGGAGCGGGACCGGACGGCCTGCTCGAGCTGCGCCAGGGCGGTGCTCATCGGCAGTCGAGAGGAAGCCCCAATTCGTTGCGCAGCGCCACGTGCGCGTCGTAGCCGTTGGCCCGGTGATCTCCGGCCGAATAGACGAGCCGGGAGCCGCGAGTGATGATCAGCCCGTGGCTGGCCCAGTCGAAGCGCGCCACGGCCGCCTTCGCCTCGGGGTCGAGGTGGGGCACCGTGCGCACCCGCACCTGGCCATGCAGCTCAGTCTCGAGACCGCTCACGGCGGCCCGCGTCGCGTCGCAGACGCGTCAGAATCTCAAGTAGTAGTAGGTGAGCTCGAGCTGATCGTCGCGGGAAGTGGGCGCACACGCCGTCAGCAGCAGCATCAGGGCGAAGACAAGGAAGCGCATGCACGCAGTATTGATGCGGCCTGCGCCCCCACGTCAACGCGTCACTTCTTGGGCGGGGCGTTGCACTGGCACCGCTGGTCCTTGGGGACGTGGCCCAGGACCTGCTCAACGTGGGCACCACAGCCAGCCCAGGTGGGCTTGGCGCACTTCGGGCATTGGACGGCCATACACATGGTTGAAACCTCCGGGCCCTCAGAGCCCGGAGCGCCAACCAAGGATTCACTTCGCCAGCACGAGCTTCGGCTTGCGCTGGACGGGCTTCTTCAGGCGCTTCGGGGCGGCCGCGCGCTTCGGGGCCGTGGGGGCCTCGCGGACCAGCTCGCGGCGGGTGCGGAAATCGCGCATCGCCCGCTCGCCCACGCGCTGGGTGAGCACCTTGTTCATGCCGCTGCCGATGGCGATGCCCAGCACCGGGACCATGCGCAGCAGCCCGCGCCACACGTAGGACAGGGCCAGCGCGGTCATCGCCTTGAGCACCATGCGCGCCATCACCCGGGGCCCGTAGTTCCAGAGGGCCACGCCCTCGGCCCGCACCACGTCGGCGAAGAAGTTCTTCCCGCCGGCGTCGTAGGTGCCCACCGCGGCCAGGAGGAACGCGAGCTGCCGTTCCTTCGGGTCGTCGATGTCGAAGCCGTAGACGTGGGCGATGGACAGGCACAGCTCGACCTCGGTCTTGAGCAGGTAGGCGAGTTCCGCGAAGGTGCCGGCGATGCCCGCGGCGATCGAGCCGATGCCCGGGATCAAGGCGGGCAGCGACGAGGCCCCACCGGCGATCGCGGCGCGGTTCGAGTAGCTGCGGGTGAGCTCCGCGGCGACGCCATCGAGCCCTTCCCCCTTCGCCTTGATCTGGCAGACCTTGACGTGTTCGCGCAGGGCCTCGTTGGTCGACACCAGGCGCTCCACCGCGGTGAGGAGCTGCTTCCCCTTCGTCTCGTCGTCGGTGGCCATGGGGCGGCACGGTAGCCCCCTTCCGTCAGGGCGTGAAAGTCATGGCCGTCCCCGGCAGCTCACAGGAGACTGAACCGACCATGGCCATCGCGAAGCCGTTGCTCCCCGAAGCGCAGCTGGGCCCCGCCGAGAAGCTGCTCGACCTCGTGCTCTCGAGCTCGGCGCACCTGTGGCACAACCGCCCCGGCATCGAGGTCAACGGCACCTGGCAGCCGCGCCCGAAGAAGGGCCAGCCACGCCCCAAGGGTGCGCGCGACGTCGACCCGGGCCTGCACGTGGCGGCGGCGGTGCGGATCTACGAGAAGCTGCTCGAGATCTACCGGCTCAACGTCGATCTCAAGGCCCACTTCGCCTCGTACGCGTTGATGGAGACCGACTGGCGCGATCTCAAGGTGGCCTGCGCGGCGCTGATGCTGGTCCAGGCGCGGTCGGGCCAGCCGGTGAAGGAAGACGACGGCTCGGTGGCCTTCTACGACGACGACCTGAGGCAGATCGGCGAGGCGATGCTGCTGTTCTACGAGAAGAAGTCGGCGCGCATGATGACGCCCAAGGCCGTGCTGCGCGTGGCCCAGTTGCTCGAGACGAAGGAGATCGCCGCGCTCAACCGCAAGGCCGGCTTCGGCGACCCCGCGTCGAAGAAGCCGCCGCTGGGCCGGTGGAAGCGCGCCGCGCAGAAGTGGCTGGCCATGCGCGAGAACAACCCCGCGATGCTCAAGGGCCTGGTGAAGGCGGGCTTCAAGGAGACCATCAAGGACCTCACGCGCAAGTGCGGCTACAAGCCCGCGAGCCAGGCATACTTCGAGATCCTCGGCTGGAAGCAGAAGCAGGCGGAAGGCGGCCACCGCACCGTGGGCCTGGGCACGCTCAAGCTCGACAAGCAGGAGCGCTTCGACGGCCTGAGCGAGGCGGAAGTCTGCGAGGCCATCGAGACGCAGCGGCTCTCCTACAAGGACGTGGTGGGCCGGCTGCCGAAGGACCTCGGCCTCACCCCGGCGATCATGGCCGCGGTGTTCCCCTCGTTGTCCGACCGCGACCTGCGCATCCTCACGCCGACGCTCGAAGAGCTGGGCCTGATGGCCGACCCGGAGATCCGCGCGCGGTGGGAGCAGGCCATCGGCACCTCGACGGATCAGCGCTCGCTCAACATCGCGAAGAACGTCCGCAGCAAGGCACTGCGCGAGAAGCTCGTGGAGGCCGCGGACGTCGCCGCGCGCTCGGCGGTGAGCGAGGCGACGAAGGACGTCGACGTGCGCGTGATGTTCCTCATCGACAAGTCGGGCTCGATGCAGGGGGCGATCGAACAGTCCAAGGAGGCGCTCTCGAAGATCCTCGCCGGGTTCCCCCTGGAGAAGCTCCACATCGCCACCTTCGACACCATGGGCACGGTGCTGCGCCCCAAGGCCGCCACGCGCGCCGCCGTGCAGCACATGCTCAAGGGCATCAACGCCGAGGGCGGCACGGTGCACGCGGCGGGCGTGCGCGCGCTGGCCTCGGAGCTGACGCTGCCCCCGGAGGCGCGCCTGGTGGTGATCGTCGTGGGTGACGAGGCCGGCGAGGCGGGCGACCAGTTCGCGCGCTCGTTCCGCGACGCAGGCTTCGCGGTCTCGGCGATGGCGATGCTGGTGTCGGTGGCCGGCCAGGGAGCGCGCGGCAACACGGTGCGCACCTGCGCGTCGTTCATGCGCGTGCCCTTCAGCGAGGTGAACGTCTCGCAGTTCGACGACCCGTACCAGGTGACGCGCGTACTCAAGGCGTTGCTCGATGCGCCGGTGGCGGTCGGCGCGGCCCCGCAGCAGGGCTGGGTCGAGCGGGTGATGAGGACGAAGCTCCTCGAGCTGAAGGTCGCCTGACGCGTGGTCGACTACCGCAAGTTCCTCGGGAAGATCGACGCGGTGATCGCGCCGTGGCTCGGAGGGGCGAGCATCGACGCGCCCGGGCGCAGGCTGCGGCTGGGCACCCGGCCCGAGCGCGTGGGCTGGTACCGCTTCGAGCTCAAGGGGCGCGTCGCGCACGTGGCGGGGCCGGCCGCGCCCGAAGAACTTGGCGCGTTGCCGAAGGTGCGGGGCTTCCTGTGGCGTGAACGGCTGGTCGGCGAGTCCGCGCGCGCCGAGCCGCTGCACCTGCTCCCCGAAGAAGAAGCCCCGCGCTTTTCGCCCGTGAGTGCCCGGCGGTGGCACGGGGGCGCGCTGCTCTTCGAGGGGCTCGAGTTCGAGTCGGAGGCCGAGGGTGCGGTGCGGGAGGCGCTCGCACGGGGCGCCTCGCTGTCGGGGCTGAAGGCGGTGCCTGCGCCGCTGCGCGCCGCCTACGGGTACGCGCTCCTCGAGCAGGCCGCGCGGAAGCTCTACGTCCCCTTGGCGGCCGCAGAGGTCCGAGGGCACGTAGGGCGTGTCGCCGAAGGCGGCGCCACCGAGGCCGAAGCGGTGGTGCGAGCGCTCATCGCAGAGCGGGAGGAGACCGAGCGAGAGCTTCGCGAGCGCAGGGCGCGGCTCACCGCGGCCCACCTGCGCGCCGAGGTCCAGGCCGCACGCGAGCTGCGAGTCCACGACGCCCGAGACTCCGAGGAGCGGGCCGCTGGTGCCCTGGACAAGGCGGGCGCCACGCTGGAGTCGTGCCGCCACGCCGGCCCGCGACAGCTCGAGGTGGTCTTCGCCTTCATGGGTGAGCGCTTCATCAGCCTCGTCGACGAGCACACCCTGCAGGTCATCGACTCGGGCATCTGCCTGGGGCACCCGCCCCGCGACGAGCTGGTCACCCTCGATTCGTTGCCCGCGGTGATCAAGGAAGCGATCGACACCGACGCGCTGGTGATCTTGAGGGCACCGTGAAGCGGGAGGTCTTCTTCCTCATCGGCCCTGGTGACGTCGTGTTGTGGAGCGACGCAGGCGAGACGGCGCTGGCCCTGCCGGACTCGCGCGCCCGCTGGGAGGCGATCTGGGCGCACCGCGCCGACCTCGTGGAGCTCGCGCATTCCCACCCGGTCGGCCCCGACGCCTTCAGCGCTGAAGACGCGAGCACCATGGTCGCGCTCGACCAGGCCCTGGGGCGGCGCTTGCGGTTCTCGCTGGTGACGCCCACGCAGTACCTGGTGCGCGGTGACGGTGACGACGCGGTCGCGGCCCCTGCCCCGTCGTGGGTTCCCTCCCTTCGCCGGGCCTCCGGTCTCGACTAAGTCGCACCGGGCCATGCTGCTTCGCGCCCTCCTCTGCTCCGTGCTCGCGGCCCTCCCTGCCTGCCGGTCGATGCCTTCCCCGAGACCCACCGCCATGAATGACACGCTCGAACAGCACCTCACCGCCTGGGAAGCCGCGGGGCCCACCGGCGACGAGACCCACCGCGCCAAGCTCGAGGCGCTCGTGGCCGCGCTCCGGTCGGAGCGGGAGCGAAGCGGCGCCCTCGCGGTGCTCTTCGTCTGCACCCACAACTCGCGGCGCAGCCACATGGCCCAGGTGCTCGGGCTCGCGGCCGCGCGCCACGCCGGGCTCACCGGGGTGACGACGTATTCGGGCGGCACCGAGGCGACGGCCTTCAACCCGCGAGCAGTGGCTGCGCTGCTGCGGGTCGGCTTCGGGATCGAAGGCGTCACCGAGGGCGTGCAGAACCCCCGCTACGCCGTTCGCCTCTCGCCCGCGGACGCGCCCTTCGACGCGTTCTCCAAGGCGATCACCGACGAGGCCAACCCGCACGCCGACTTCGTGGCCGTGATGACCTGCACCCAGGCCGACGCCGCCTGCCCCTTCGTCGCCGGCGCCCGCAAACGCGTCTCCGTGCCGTACCTCGACCCGAAGGTCGCGGACGGCACGGAGTCGGAAGCGAGGACCTATGACGAGCGGGTGGAGCAGATCGGCCGCGACCTGACGTGGGTCTTCCGCCAGGTCGCCGCGCGGTGATCAGAAGGCGAAGTCGGCCTTCTGCGCCTGGCTCTTCGCCGACTCGATGAGGGCGTCGTCCATCGTCTTGCTCGAGTCCTTCGCCTTCTTCTTCAGCTCGCCCTGCACGTACTGCTCGCGCTCGGCGGAGATCTTCGCGATCTGCGCCTGGAGGTCCGAGCGCTCCTTCCCCTTCTTCTCCACGTAGGCGTCGCGCTCCTTGTCGTTCATGCCGCGCATCTCGGTGGGGAGCTCGTCGGCGGCGACCGCCTTCATCGGCTTGCCTTCCTTCTTGGCGTCGACGAGATCCCAGTCGCCGTTGCGGTACATCGGCGAGGCCTTGGCGGCGGCGCGCGTCGACATGCTGCCGGCGCTCACGCCCATGGCGTTCTTGTCCTGCGCCTCCTGGCGGGCGACGGCCGCCTTCCCCTCGCCGCCGTAGGCGATGTACGTCTTGTTCATGGCCTGCGAGAGGCGGGCGAGCTCGGCGTCCTGCGGCGCGTCGACCCGGGCCACCGCGCGGTTGCTGTCGATGAAGAGGAAGTTGCCGTCAGCGAGCTTCGCGGCCTCGGCCCAGCTGTCGGAGATGCCCTGTTCCTGCGTGCCCGCGTGAATGGTGTTCACCACGATGCCGCGGCCAATGGACGCCTTGACCGAGTCGCGGAACGAGATGGGCCCCTGGGTGAAGGGCTCGTTGCCGGCGATGTAGATGAGCTTCAGGTCTTTCGGGCTGGGGCTCCACTCGAGCTCGCCGAGCGCGTGCGAGATGGCCGCGCCGCAGTACTCGTTGCCGCCATTGGTCGAGAGCTTGAAGAGCGCCTCGGACACCTTGTCGAGATCGGTGGTGAGGGGAACGATGCGCTGCACGTGGTGCTGCGCCGCGGGGATGCCGTCGTTGCCGTACTGGTAGAGCGCCAGCTCGAGCCGCGGGCGCTTGCCTTCCTTCTTGGCCGTCGCGAAGGTGTTCACGATGCGCCAGAGCTGCTCGCGGGTCTGGTTGATCAGCCCGTCCATGCTCCCCGAGGTGTCGAGGAGGATGGCGATCTGGATCTTCGGCTCCGCGGACACCCGCGCCTCGATCACGCCCTTCGGGTCGACCGGCGTGACGTCGGCAAGGCAGGGGACAGCCGTCAACGCCGCGGCGCACGCGGCGAGCAGGGTCTTACGAAACATGGGATGGCTCCTGGCGAAGTCGGCTGCGGGGTGGAGGTGCGGCCGGTGACTTCCTGAAACGGGTCACCCGCCGCGGGGATCTGTAGAATTCAACGACCGTGTCCGATTCGCTCCGCCCCCTCGAATCTTCCAGCATCGACGCGGAGTTACGCATCCGCCTGGAGGGGCAGATCGAGCTCCTCGAAGACGCCCTGCCCCTGTTCGATTCGGTGCTGCTGGCCCTGGGTCGAAAAGCCTGGACCGAGGATGACAGGGTGACCGTGCGGGAGTGCGTGCTGCAGTTGCCGCGCATCGAGGAGGCCGTCGAACGGGCCACGCAGCATGCCCAGGCCACGCGGTTGACCCGGGCGCTGGGCGAGAAGCGGCGCGAGATCGAGATCGTGGCGAAGGCGCGGTTGGGTGAGGTGGGCGCCATGGCTCCGCCCTCGCTGCGCGGGATGCTGAGCGCGATCCTCGAGTTGAACCGGCGGCAGGCCGTCGCGCCGGAGAGCGGGGAGCAGCGGCTGATGCGCGGCCCCGGACCGTCGGCGTTCAGCGTGCTGGGGCTGTGTGCCGTCGCGCTCGCGCCGTGGGCGGTGTCCCAGGCGGCGTGGTGGTTGGTGCTCCCGGTGCCGGCGTTGGTGTGGGGCCTGCGGTGGCCGCGCTGGGCGCTGCTGGCCGATCGCCTCCACCTGCCGGCCGGGCGCGGTCAGGCGGCGCGCGACGTGATGCCCTCGGAGTTGGTGGGGGTGGAGTTGATGGGCCGCAGCGGGCTGCGGCTCGTCGTGGCCGGCGAGACGATCGAGGTGCCGTGCGCCGAGCCGGAGCGCCTGGAGTCGTACTTGAGGCTGCTGGGCGGGACGTGGCTCCGGGGCCTGGAAGCGCGCGAGCAGCCCCACGTGGTGCTCGAGGCGGAGGCGGTCGAGAGCAGGGAGCGCGGGCTGGCGTTGCTGACCGGCGCCGGCGTGATGTTCGTCCCGAAGGACCGGGGCGAGTTGGCGGTGCGGGCCCTGGTGGACGGGAAGTTGCGCGTGGTGCCCGAGTTGCGGGAGGTGCTGGCGCTGGTGGCGCGGCTGCCGGAACAGCGCTTGCGGGATCTCGCGGTCAGGCTCGGAGAACGGGCAGACGCGGTGTGGCTTGGGAGAGGTGAGGTGGTGGTGGAGCGTTCGGCCAACGCGAATCTCGGCGTGGTCGTGCGTTCGGCCCCTCACCCCGGCCCTCTCCCCGCTGGCGCAGGGAGAGGGAGTTTCAGGGTGATGATCTACGGGCAGGCCGTCGTCGCCGAGGCGTTGCTCTCGCGACTTCAGGCCACCTGAGCGTCGGTGTTGGCGGCGACCGCGTTCTTGAGCTTCACCGAGACGAGCTTGCTGACGCCCGGCTCTTCCATGGTGACGCCGTAGAGCGTGTCGGCCACTTCCATCGTGCGCTTGTTGTGGGTGATGAGGATGAACTGCGAGCCCTTGCTCATCTCGCGGACCATCTCGTTGTAGCGACCGACGTTGCCTTCATCGAGCGGGGCGTCGACCTCGTCGAGCAGGCAGAAGGGCGTGGGCTTGATGAGGAAGATGGCGAAGATCAACGCCACCGCCGTCAGCGCCTTCTCGCCACCCGAGAAGAGGTTCACGTTCTGCAGCTTCTTGCCCGGGGGCTGGGCGAGGATCTCCACACCCGGCTCTTCGCCCGCCGCGCCCTGCGTCATCAGCAGCGAGGCCCGACCGCCACCGAACAGGCGCGGGAAGACCGCCTGGAACTTCTCGTTGACGACGTCGAACGTCTCCTTGAAGCGCTGGCGGCTGGTCTCATCGATCTTCTCGATCGCGTCGCGCAGCTGGCGCAGCGAGTCTTCGAGGTCGACCTTCTGCTTCGAGAGGAACGCGAAGCGCTCGCGGATCTCCTGGTGCTCCTCGATGGCGGTGACGTTCACCTCGCCCATGCGCTCGAGCTGGCCGCGCAGGTCCTTGAGCGTCTCCTGCGCCTCGGCGCCGAGCTGCGGCATGAGGTGGTACTGGTGCACCGCGTCGATCACGTTGACCTGGAACCGCTCGGCCACGCTGGCCACGAGGTGCTCCAGTTCGAGGGTGAGCTCCTTTTCCTGCAGTGACATCGCGGTGAGGCCCTGCGAGAGGCCGTCGATCTTGCCGCGCAGCTCGCGCAGCACGTTCTCGTCTTCGCTGACCTTCACCGCGCGCTCGGCGTGCGCCGTCTTGCGCCCGTCGAGGTCGGCCTTGGCGGTGGCGTGCTTCTCCTGCCGCTCGTTGCGCTCGGTGGCGGTCTCCGCGAGGCGATCTTCGAGCTGGCCCAGGTGCAGCAGCCCGTCGTCCCGGCCCTGCGACAGGCGGCCCGCGCGCTCGGAGAGTTCGTCGGCCTGGGCGGACAGCCCGTCGACGCGGTTGCGGGCCGCGGCGCCGCGCTCCGAGACCGACGCGCACTTCACCTTGAGCGTGGTGACCTCGGCCGACAGGGCCGCGATCTTCTGCTCGAGGGTCTCGCGCTCGGCGGTCATCATCTTCACGCGCTCGTCGCGCTGCTCGCGATCGGTCTGGCCGTGGGCCACCTCGCCGCGTGACGACTCGAGCTCGAACTCCATGCTCGACTTCGAGGCCTCGAGCTGATCGACCTCGGCCTGGACACCGGCGATGCGATCACGCAGCTTGACCAGGCCCGAGCCCGCGGAGTGCAGGTCCTTCTCATGACCGGCGAGCTGCACCTCCTCGGCGTGGGTGTTCTTCTCGATGCCCTTGAGCACCCCTTCCGACTGCCCCATCTGCTTCTGGAGCTCGTAGTGCCGGGTGATGAGCTCGTTGTAGCGCTCCTCGAGGTGCACCACGTCGCCCTGCAGCCCACCGATCTCGCGCTTCTTCTGCAGCGCGCCGACGGCGGGGCCTTCCATCACGCCGCCGGTCATCACGCCGCCGGGGCGCACCACGTCGCCGTCGAGGGTGACGAAGGTGTACGCGGGGTGAATCGAGGCGCAGCGCCGGGCCGACTCGAGGTCGTGCACCACGGCGACGCCCGAGAGCAGCTGGGCCACCACCGGGCGCAGCGTCTCGTCGCTGACCTGCACCAGCGAGAGCGCCATGCCGATCACTTCGTTCATCTCGAGCGGCGCGAGCGGGGGCTGCTCGTCGCGCGGCACGGGGAGGAACGTGGAGCGGCCTTCCTGGGTGCTCTTCAAGAACTCGAGCAGCTCGTAGCCGCGCTCGGGCGTCTCGACGATCACGTGCTGCAGCCGCTCGCCGAGGGCCGCCTCGATGGCCTGCTCGTGGTCCGAGGGGGCGGAGACGATGTCCGACACCAGGCCGAAGACGCCCGTCAGCTTGGGCTCCGGGCCGGCGTGGGTCATGACCGCGCGCACGCCGCGATCGAAGCCGTCGTAGTTGCGCGAGATCTCCTCGAGCGACGTGAGGCGGCTGCGCTTGTCGGCCAGCTCCTCGCGCACCGCGGTGACCATCACCTCGTTCTCGGTGAAGTGCTCGCGGACCTGCTGCAGCGTGGCCTCTTCTTCGCTCTGGCGCTGCGTCAGCTCGATGGAGAACTGGCGGGCCTGCTCGACGCGCTCGAGCACTTCCTTGCGGGCGAGGTCGAGCTGGCTCTCCTCGGTGCGGAGCATCTCCAGCTCGGCGTGGAGCCGGCCCTGGCGCTCGGCCAGCTCGTGCTTGCGCTGCTCGAGGCCCTGGAGCTTCGACTCGTGGTTGGCCACGCGGGTGGCGATCTCCACGAGGTGGAGCCGGTCTTCCTCGAGGCGCAAGGCGACTTCGGCCACGAGGTGGGTGGCGCGGCGCAGCTCCTCCTCGTTGACGGTGAGCGCGACCTCGTCTTCCTTGCTCGCCACGCCCATGCGGTCGAGTTCCAGCAGGCCCTCGGCCTTGTCGGCCTCGGCCTGGGTCTTCTTGACCAGCACGTCGGCCAGCTCGGTCTCGGCCAGGGCCACGCGGGCCCGGGTGGCGAGCAGGTCTTCCTGCCAGTGGGCGATGCTCTGGGCGTCGAGCTGCACCTGGCTCTCGATGGCGAACACGTCGGCGCTGAGCTGCTCGAGGGTCTGCGAGTCGGTCTCGAGGGCCGTGCGGCGCTCGGCGATGTCGCCCTCGAGCGCCTTGACCTTCTCGTAGGTCTCGCGCTCGTCGGCGTTGAGCAGGGTGAGCTGCGCCTCGAGCACCTTCTTCTGGGACTGGAGATCGAGCCAGCGGTGCGAGCTGAAGTGCAGCTCGATGTCGCGCATCTCGCCCTTGAGGCGCTTGTACTTCTCGGCCTTCTTGGCCTGGCGCTCGAGCGAGTCGAGGCGGCGCTCGAGCTCGGTGACGATGTCGTTGACGCGCAGCAGGTTCTGCTGCGTGTATTCCATCTTCCGCTCGGCGGCGCGGCGGCGGGCCTTGTACTTGGTGATGCCGGCGGCCTCCTCGATGATCGAGCGGCGATCTTCGGCGCGGGCCGAGACGATCTGGCCGACGCGGCCCTGCTCGATGATCGAGTAGGCGCGGGTGCCGACGCCGGTGCCCAGGAAGAGCTCGGTGATGTCGAGCAGGCGGCAGGCCGTCTTGTTGATCTGGTACTCCGACTCGCCCGAACGGAAGAGCCGGCGGGTCACGGACACCTCAGGCAGCCCCGCCAGGGTCTCGGGGAGCACGTCGCCCTCGCCGAGGCTGAAGGTCATGGTGACCTCGGCCATGGACAGCGGGGCGTGGGTCTCGGAGCCGTTGAAGATCACGTCTTCCATGCCGCGGCCGCGCAGGTTCTTGGCGCTCTGCTCGCCCATCACCCAGCGGATGGCATCGACGACGTTGGATTTACCGCAGCCGTTGGGCCCGACGACGCCTGTGACGCCGTCGTCAAAACCGATGACCACCCGGTCCATGAAAGACTTGAAGCCGGTGATGTCGAGTCGCTTGATTCGCATGGTTTTTCGCGCCCCTCGTGCTTTCGCGAAATCGCGCTGAGGCCGGGAAATCGGCCTCGGAAGCGCGCCGAGTACCATGTGGGCCTCGTCACGAGCAAGCGTGACACTACGTCAGGTGACCATATGTTTCGGTGCCAAGGGGAGGTGAAGGCGCGAAGCGCACATCACCTCATCGCGGGGTCTGCAATTCGTGTCAGGCGGCGGCGCGGCGCAGTTCCATCACCGCAGCCAGACGACCATCGACGATACACACGGAAGGACGCGAAACGAGACGGGTCACCGGCATCAAGGTGGTCTCGCGAGGAGCCCGGTCGGCGAGAACCACGACTTTGTTGTCCTTCGGCTCGACGCTCATGAACGCACCCCGGCGACCACTCGAGCAAGGTCGGGGCCAACTTTGGCCCCAGCCCACTTCAAGGACTTAACCCACGGGGTCACAGGTGTTCCATCCGGGGTGGAGCGCGAGCACCCCACCCCCTGGGGCACGAGCCGGGGGCTCACGGGACTTCGAGGGCGATGAGCGACTTTCCGGCCGAGCCGGGGAGCGCCACGCGGAAGAGGGCCACGGCACCGGTGCCCAGGCCCTTGAGGGCGGCCATGAGCTCGTCGCGGCTCTTGATGGGCTTGCGGTTGAGCTCCACCACCGCCATGCCCCGGTGCAGCCCCGCCTCGTCGGCCGGCGAGCCCGGGGAGACCTCGATCACCAGCGCGCCCTGCCTGGGCAAGCCGGTGGCCTCGGCCATGCGCGGGTCGATGTCCTGGAAGGCGATGCCGATGCGGTGCGAGTCGTTGCCGGCGCTCGCGGGCTTGCGCGTGTCGCCGATGTTCTCGAGATCGGGGCGCACGCCGAGCTTCACCTTGAGATCGACGGGCTTGCCCTGGCGCATCACCGAGAGGGTCACCGTGGCGTCGGGGCGCTTGAGGGCGATGATCCGCGTCAGCGACGAGGAGGTCGCCACCCGGTCTCCGTCGATGGCCAGCACCACGTCCTCTTCTCTCATGCCGCCGCGGTGCGCCGGGCTGCCGTCGTTGACCGAGGTGACCAGCGCCCCGTCACGCCCGGGCAGCGCCAGGGCCCTGGAGAGCGCGGGCGACACGTCCTGGATGCCCACGCCCAGCCAGCCGCGGGTCACAGTGCCGGTCTTCTCGAGCTGCGGCACCACGGCCTTGATCAGGTTCGAGGGCACCGCGAAGCCGATGCCCGTGGCCGCGCCGATGATCGCGGTGTTCATGCCGATCACCTCGCCGCGCAGGTTGAAGAGCGGCCCGCCGGAGTTGCCGGGGTTGATCGCCGCGTCGGTCTGGAGGAACTGATCGTAGCGCGACGCGCCGATCTGCCGCTCGAGGGCGGACACGATGCCCGCCGAGACGCTCTGGGCGAGGCCGAAGGGGTTGCCGATGGCCACCACCCAGTCGCCGACCTTCATCGCCGCCGAGTCGCCCAGCTTCACCGCAGGCAGCGCCTCGAACTTGCCCTTGAGGCGCACGATGGCCACGTCGGTCAGCGGGTCGCGGCCCACCACCTCGCCGTCGAAGGAGCGCCCGTCGTCCATGCGCACCCGGAGCGTCACCGCGCCCTCGACCACGTGGTTGTTGGTCAGCACCAGCCCCCTGGGGTCGATGATGAAGCCTGAGCCGGTGCCCTGGTTGAGCGGGCCTTCTTCCGCGCCGCGCGGCGGGCCCCGGTGGAAGCGCTCGGCGAGGGCCTGCTGCTCGTCGCTGGCGCGCTTGGCCACGTCGAGGTTCACCACCGCCCCCTTCACCGAGTCGATCAGCGGCGCGAGCGACGGCACCGACACGACCTGACCCGTGGGCTGCTGGGCAAAGGCGGGGACGGACAACGAAAGGAGGGCCGACAGGAGGAGGATTCGCATGCGGGTCACGTTGGTAACGCACCCGACCCAACGATCAACCCTCACCGCCAATTTCCGATAGTGTCATTCGGCTCAGCGGCCGAAGGAGCCCTCCCTACCCCATGACCCGCCCGTTCTGGTTGTTGCCCCTGGCCCTCCTGCTGGGCGCTTGCCCCGGCCCCATCGATCTCCCCGACGGCGGAGATGATGGCGCGCTCGTCGTCGGCCCGGCGGGCGCGATCTTCGTGCGCCCCGGCTACGTGCTCGAGGTGCCCCCGGGCGCCTTCACCGAGCAGCAGACGATCGTCGTCACCATCGTCGACACCGACATCCCCGAAGTGCCGATGCGCAAGCGCATCAGCCGCGGCTATCGACTCTCGCCCTCGCTGCTGGTGCCCAAGCTGCCCCTGACCCTCTACCTGCCGTGGCAGGTCGAGAAGCTGGTCGCCGGCGTCGACCCGGCCACCTACGACATGCGGCGCAAGGCGGGCACCGAGGCCTACCAGGCGCTGCCCGGCTCGCAGACCAACACCATGCCCTCGCCCAACGTGCAGGCGAAGACCGACAAGCTGGGCCTCTTCTGGCTCACCAGCCCCTCGGAGCCCAACATCGAGCGCGTGGAGCTGGACCCCACCGAGGTCACCCTCAACGTGGGCGACACCCAGCAGTTCACCGCCCGGGTGGTGGCGCCCACCGGAGAGACCATCGATCTTCCCGTCAACTGGCAGATCGCCCCCGCGCGCGTCGCCTCCGTGAGCACCGCCGGCCTGGTCACCGCTCTGGACCCGGGCGTGGCCACCCTCACCGCGAGGGCCGGATCGCAGTCCATCACCGCGAAGGTCCTGGTGCGCGGCGCGACCGTCGGCCCCGGCACCTTCGAGCACGAGAACCCCTTCCCCACGGGCAACGATCTCTTCGGCGGCGCCTTCGCCCCGGGCAACTTCGGCACCGTCTACGCCGGCGGCAACGGCACGGTGCTGGTCGAAGACGCGGTCGGCGCGTGGACCCGCGCGTTCTCCGCGCCGGGCGTCACCTTCAAGGCCGTGGGCGGCACCTCGCTGAACAACGCCGTCGCCATCGGGCAGTCGAACGGCGCCGGGGTGCTGCTCGAGTTCAAGGGCACCATGGCGCCCCTGGTGCGCATCTTCCAGCCCACGGCGATCAGCGATCTCACCGCGCTCTGGTTCGACGGCACCCACGGCATGGGCGTGGGCACCGGCAACGAGGTCGTCATTCGCCGCAACGGCCAGTGGACCACCGAGTACCACCCCTCGTTCGAGGCGCTGCTCTCGGTCATCGGCGACGGCCTCGGCGGCTTCGTGGTGGTCGGCGATCTCGGGTCGATCTACCGCTGGGATCCCACGCGCAAGGTGTGGGACTCGCTCTACGACACCCGCCTCGCGGTGAAGCTCGACGCGGCGCAGCTGGTCGACGTGGCCACCGGGGAAGCCTGGGCCGTGGGCGCCAACCGCCTGTGGCACTTCACCGGCGCCGCCTGGGTGGCCGAGAACCTGCCCGCCGGCCCGGTGCTCACCCGCACCACCACCATCGGCCTCTTCGATTCGCGCGTGTTCGTCGGCGGCGAGCACGAGCTGGTCGGCTTCCTGCCCCCGGGCAAGGGCGTGGTGCTCTCGCGCAGCGAGATCGTGTCCACCGACGGCGGCGTGGGCGAGGTGACCTGGGCCACCCACGAGCTGCGCGGGCAGCAGGTGCCCCGCGGCCTCTTCGGCGCCGGGCCGACGTCGACGCAGGGGCGCGTGGTGGGCGACTTCGGGGCCGTGTGGGCCTGGAACACCGCCACTGCCGACTTCACCGAGCGCTCGCAGGGCTTCCAGGGCAACGTCGCCGATCTCGCGGTCACCTCCGACGATCTCTTCGCGGCGGTCAACGAGTGCTCCGACCTGCGCTGCCTCAGCCGCCGGGGCACGGTGATGCACCGCGGCCCCTCGGGCTTCGTGGCGCTCGGCGCGCTGCCCACCAGCGAGCCCCTGCACGCCATCGTCGCGCGCAGCGACACCGAGGTCATCGTCGCGGCCACCACCGGCGCGTGGCTGTGGAACGGCTCCTCCTGGAGCTCGCTCATCAGCGGGCTCACCGCGCCGCTCCAGGATCTCCAGTGGTGCGGGACCGCCCTGGTGGCCGTGAGCGCCTCGGGCGCGGTGCTGCGCGGCGACGTCACCCGGCTGCAGCCCAGCGGCTCGCCCACCAGCAACCCGCTGTTCTCCATTCACTGCCCCACGCCCACGGAGGTCTGGATCGCCGGCACCCAGTACCTCGCCTCCAACACCGACAACACCGGCTGGACCCAGCGCAGCGACCCGATGATCTCCCAGGGCCCCTGGCAGGCCGTGTGGAGCCCCGGGCACGGCGAGGCTTACGCCTTCGGCGACGCCATGTTCGGCGTGTACTGGGACAGCACGACCTTGCAGCTCCAGCAGGGCAACGTTCCCCTGGGCATCGACGTCACCACCGCCATGTGGGGCAACCAGGTCGACAACCTCTACATGACCGGGCTCTCGAAGCTGCCGTCGGTGTTCGGGTTCCTGCTCCGCTTCGACGGCATCTCGTGGTCGCTGGTGGACGCCGGCGCGCACCGCAAGGGCACCGCGCTCATCGGCAAGTCGACCTCCGAGATCTGGCTGGGCACCGAGGGCGGCGGCGTATTGAAGGCCCGGCCGCCGAACTGATCTCCGGGCGCCGGGTTCGGCTCAGAACGCGGTGAGCGGGCCCAGGCCCTGGAGCGGCCCGGAGTGCGCGAAGGCGAGGCTCTGCACGGGCGCGCCGGAGGCGGCGAGCTTCTTCGCCAGGCCCTGCACCGAGGCGCGGCACTGGTCGCCGTCGTCGGTGAACATCCACGGGGCGTTGCGCACGTGGCCGTCAGCCTGCCCGGCGACCGCGTCACCCAGGAAGAGCACCTCGTCGGCGAGGTAGGCGGCGCTGCCGGCGGTGTGGCCGGGAATGGCGAAGACCTGCACCGCCACCGTGCCCACCTGCACCGTCTCGCCGTCGGAGAGGCCGCGGGTCAGCTTGCGCATCTTCGCGGGATCGTTCTTCGCCATCTGGGTCAACGGGCCCTTCGCCGCGGCGCTGCCCTCGGCCACCGCGCGCTCGGCCTCGAGGGCGTAGAGGTCAGCCTGGGGGAAGGCGCCGCAGCCGCCGACGTGATCGGAGTGGCCGTGGGTGGCGAAGATGGCCTTCACCGTCAGCTTCAGCTCGGCGAGCTTGCCCTTGAGCACCTTCGCCTCGGGGTCCTGCCCGCAGTCGATGAGCACCGCGCTGTCGTCGCCGCAAGGCACGATGAAGGCCTGCACGTAGCCATCCGTCACGCCGACCACGCCGTTGGGCAGCGCGGTGAAGGGGGTGACCGGCGCGAGCCCGATGAAGGCCGTGGCCATCATCGCGCCGAACGCGCCGACGAAGAGCACCACTACGCCGAGGGAGATCAGGAGCTTTCGTTTCATGGGGGGCCCCGCTTAACCAACTCAGTCGACCTGGGCCACCTTGTTCCGCTCTTCGAGGAAGCCGCCCACGGCCTCGGAGATCGAGTCGGCCACTTTCTGCTGGTAGGCGTCGTCGGCCAGGCGCTCTTCTTCTTCGGGGTGCGAGAGGAAGGAGGTCTCGACGAGAATCGCCGGCATCTTCGCCCCGAGGAGCACGAAGAACAGGGCCTCCTTGTTCCCGAGATCCTTCACGTTCTTGTACGACTCGGAGAGGTTGCGGATGAGCGAGCGCTGCACGCGCTCGGCGAGGTGCGAGGACTCGCCGGTGTTCGCCTTGGTGGCGAGGTCCGCGAGGATGTACTGGAGGTCCCCCACGCCGCGCTCGGTGGTGGCGTTCTCCCTTGCCGCGAGGCGGATGGAGTAGCGGTTGGACGAGGTGTTGAGGGTGTAGGTCTCGATGCCGCGCAGGGCCTTGCTGGGGGCCGCGTTGCAGTGCACCGAGATGAAGAGGTCGCCCTTCTGGCGGTTGGCGATGCGGGTGCGATCTTCGAGCTTCACGTAGGTGTCGTCGTCGCGGGTGAGCACCACCTCGAGGCCGGCCTCCTCCAGGCGCGCCGCGAGCTTCTTGGCGATGGCCAGGGAGACGTCCTTTTCCCGCGTGCCCCCCGGGCCGATGGCGCCGGTGTCGTGGCCGCCGTGGCCCGCGTCGACCACCACCCGGCGCACCTTGAGGCCCAGCTGCTGGGCCAGCGAGAGCTCGGCGCCGTGCTCGGCCTTCGCGAGCTTCTTGAACTTCGCCCGGGTCTCGGAGTCGTCGTTGCCCACCACGCGGGCGCCCACGCGCACGTCGCGCAGCTTCTCGGCGAGGCTGGCCACCACCGGCTCGGAGGCCTCCACCACCTCGTCGGAGGCCGCGCCCTCGGGGTCGACCTGGTCGAAGGCCCGCGGCTTCTCGTCGTCGGCCGGGCGGGTGGGCGCGCTGCGGCGGGCCTGCGCGGTGAGCGGGCCGTCGTCGCCGGTGCGGGTGGCGACCTCGAGGGGCTTGATGGCGCGGCGGATGGCCTCGGCGACGTCGTTGACGCTGCGGCTCCGGGGCTCGGGCTCGTCGGCCACGACAGGGGCGGGGCGCGCCGGGGCGCCGCGGGGGGGCGCAGGGGCCCGCGTGGCGACCACCGGGCGGGCGGCCTCACTGGGGAGCGCGGCCAGCATCGCCTGGATGTCCTTCTTGCGATCTCCGGCGCCCTTGAGGCCCGCCTCGAGCACCTGCCGCGCGCCCGTGGGGTCGGCTTCCCTGTCGGCCAGGAGGTGAGCCAGGGACCAGGCGGCGTCGTCACACAGCTTGTGCTTGGGCCAGCCGTCGATGAGGCGCCGATAGCTGCGCTTGGCCAGCTCGCGGTCGTCGTCGCGCTGCGAGATGCGCGAGAGCTCGTTGTTCAGCTCGCCGGAGTTGAAGAGCGCCTCCGGGGCGCGCTCGCTCTTCGGGTACTTGCTGGCCACCGCCTCGAACTTCTTCGCCACGTTCTGCCAGTGGTGCCGCAGCGAGCGGCGCTTGGGGTCGTCCTTGAGCTTCTGGTAGGCGCCCTTGGCGTCCTTGTACGCGTCTTCGGCGTTGCCGCCGGCGGCCACTGCGCTT
Source organism: uncultured Archangium sp. (assembly GCA_903905455.1). Classification (GTDB taxonomy): domain Bacteria; phylum Myxococcota; class Myxococcia; order Myxococcales; family Myxococcaceae; genus Archangium_A. The sequence continues at coordinate 10,472 of CAIVGN010000046.1, read as the reverse complement.
CCGCAGATCAGGACAACCAGGCTGGCGACGACTCGGATCATGGTGGCTCGCGGCAACGACTCGCTACAGGGGTGTCGGATGTGAACATGCGTCGTACATCTCGGCAAAAAATCGGCCGGATCGCGCTAGTCTCCGGCCCATGGCTCAGGAGCGTCCTCCGCAGGGCAAGGGTGGTTCGGCTGGTCAGAAGAAGCCCGGCACCGTGGCGCCGCGGACGTCGACGGGGAGCATCGCCGCGCAACTGGTCGACGACGGAAAGTTCGAGCTGCGCAGCGACGCCTCGATGCTCACCTCGCACCAGAAGAACCTGCTCGGCTCGCAGTTCGCCGACACCAGCGCCGAGCGGCGCCGCAACTCGCTGCTCGCCGGCAGCCCGTCGCAGCCCAACCCCGACGAGGCCGACGAGCCGACGAACATCGGCATGAAGTTCGATGGGAAGACCGTGCCCGAGGTGCTGCAGACGCGGGACCTGTGGAAAGCAGTGCAGGCCCCGTTGCAGAGCCGGCCGGGCCGCCGCAGCAAGGACCTGTACCAGATGGTCGTCAACCAGTTCGGCGTGCTGGTCAACCCGCGCTACGCCGAAGACGGGCCGGGCAAGATCCGCGGGCACATCTTCGCCTGCGACGTGAGCCGGGCGATGAACTGCGAGATCCCCCACTTCGTGGGCGCCAAGGAGCTCACCCTCGCGCAGACCTGCGACTGGCTGCGCCACGAGGGCCCGATGCGCGGGTGGAAGCGCGTGTCCGACACGGAAGTCATCGACCGCGCCAACGAGGGCCTGCTGGTGATCGCCCTGCCCCGCGAGATGCGCACCAAGCAGCTCGCCCTGGTGATGCCCCAGGCCTACCCGCCCGACAACTCGCCGCGGCTCACCGGCATCTGCCTGCGCCGTGACGTGGGCGTGCACCCGCGCGACATGTTCGGGGCCAAGGCCGTCGACTGCTTCTTCCACGACTGATCAGCGGTACCAGCCCAGCACCTGGGCCAGCTCTTCGTCGACCACCCGGGCCCAGTCGGGCTCGGTGGGCACCACCGCCGCCAGCACCTTGCCGCCGTTGCGCACCGGCCGGCGTCCCGGCCGCACCCGCGCGGTGACGTGCACCTTCTGATCATCCCGGAAGTAGTGCGCCGGGAAGCGGAGCTCGTCCCTGGTGTCGGGCAGCTCGACTTCGGGGGTGAGCCACACCAGCGCGCCCAGGCGCAGGGGGGCCACCTCGCGTCGAATGGCGCGGCGCAGCTCGAAGGCCACCGCGCCGAGCGCCAGCAACAGCCCCACCCCGAGGATCAACGAGCCCAGCCACACCCAGCCAGCGCGATCGCGGGCCCACTTCGCCTCCTGGGCCTTCCACGGGGACGCGGGATCGACGAGCAGGTCCACCTTCGCGCCGACGAAGAGCGGCTCGGCGTCAGCCCCGCCCATGAGCACCGAGGAGGCCGAGTACTCGCGGCCGCGGAGCAGGAAGATGACGCGCAGCTTCGCGGGGTCCTCGAGGCGGCTGGCCATGGGGGGCAGCACCACCTCGGTGACCTGGCCCTTCACCTCGAGGGCGTCCGCGAGGAAGGCGCGCTGGGTGGACAGCGAGCGCTGGGCCTGGGCGGCGAGGAACCACGCCACCAGGGTCAAGGCGACGGCGGCCCCGCCGACGAGCGCGACGCGGCGCAACGCCCCGGGGATCTGGGCGAGCGTCACCGGCCGTGGAGCGCTGGGGATGGCGAGCTGCATGGTCAGGGCGCCTTGAGGCGACGCTTCCACTCGGCCAGTGCGTTGAGGGCCTCGAGCGGGCTGGAGGTGTCGATGCTGAAGGTCTCGAGGGCGGCGAGCACCGCGGCCTGGGCGGAGGTGGGGGCGGGCTTGCCCTTGGGCGCGCCGAAGAGGCCGAGCTGCGAGTCGTCGGTGGCCACGGGGGCGGCCTTCTCGGGGGCGCCGCCGGTGGCGCGCTTGGCGAGGCGGGGGCGACCGGCCTCGTCGAACTCGCCGGCCTCGAGGTTCTTGAGCAGCTCACGGGCGCGGGCGAGCACCTCGGGGGGCAGGCCAGCGAGGCGGGCGACCTCGATGCCGTAGCTGCGGCTGGCGGCCCCGGCGATCAGCTTGCGCAGGAAGATGATCTTGCCCTGTTGCTCGCGCACGGCGATCGAGCAGTTCTTCACCCGGGGCTTCTCGCGCGTGAGGTCGGTGAGCTCGTGGTAGTGCGTGGCGAAGAGGGTGCGGGCGCCGATGCGATCGTGGAGGTGCTCGGCCACCGCCCAGGCGATGGACAGGCCGTCGAAGGTGCTGGTGCCGCGGCCGATCTCGTCGAGGATCACCAGGCTCTTCTTGGTCGCGTGGTGGAGGATGTTCGCCGTCTCGGTCATCTCGACCATGAAGGTCGACTGGCCGCGGGCGAGGTTGTCGGAGGCGCCCACGCGGGTGAAGACCCGGTCGCACAGCCCGATGCGCGCCTTCTTCGCCGCGACGAAGCAGCCGGCCTGGGCCATGACCGCGGCGATGGCCACCTGGCGCATCACCGTCGACTTCCCGGCCATGTTGGGTCCGGTGATGATCAGCACCTGGGCGTCTTCGCGGTCGACGCGCACGTCGTTGGGAATGAACGAGTCACCGCCCAGGGCCTTCTCCACCACCGGGTGCCGGCCGGCCTCGAGCTCGAGCACCGTGGAGTCGTCGACCACCGGGCGCACGTAGCCGTTCTCCGACGAGACGCGGGCGAAGGACACCAGGGCGTCGAGGGTGGCCACGGCGTCGCCGGCGGCCCGCAGCTGGCCCGCCCGGGACACCACCACGGCGCGCAGCTCTTCGAAGAGCCGCTGCTCGAGGGCCACGCGCTTCTCTTCGGCGGTGAGCACCTTCTCTTCGTAGGTCTTGAGCTCTTCGGTGACGTAGCGCTCTCCGCCTGCGGTGGTCTGCTTGCGGATCCACTCCTTGGGCACCAGCTCGAGGTTCGACTTGGTGACCTCGAGGTAGTACCCGAACACCTTGTTGTAGCGGACCTTGAGCGAGTTGATGCCGGTGCGCTCGCGCTCGCGGGTCTCGAGCTTGAGGAGGTAGTCCTTCCCGCTGGTGGACAGCTCGATGAGCACGTCGAGCTCGGCGTGGTAGCCCTTCTTGATGAAGCCGCCGTCGGCGAGCACCGCGGGGGGCTCGTCGACCAGGGCGTTGCGCAGGGTGGCGCCGAGGTCGAGCAGCCCGGGGTTGGTCAGCGGCCCCACCAGGGCCTTGAGCAGGCCGGCGCTCATCAGGTTCAACGAGGCGACGAGCCGGGGCATGGCGTTGAGCGAGCGGCCCAGGGCGTCGAGGTCGCGCGCGCCGCCCGAGGAGAGCGAGAGGCGGCCGCAGAGGCGCTCGACGTCGGCGACCTCCTTGAGGGCGGAGATCAGCTCCTCGCGCTGGGCGGCCTTGTCGAAGAGTTCGGCCACGGCGTCGTGGCGCGCGGCGATGGCGCGCACATCGGCGAGGGGGGCGGTCAGCCAGCGCGAGAGCTTGCGCGCGCCCAAGGACGTCACCGAACGATCGAGCACGCCCAGCAACGAGCCGGAGCGGGCGCCGTCTTTCAGGGTCTTCACCAGCTCGAGGTTGGCCCGGGTGGCCTCGTCGATGACCAGCGCACCGCCGCGGCTCTGGAGGCTGATGCGATCGATGTGGGCCGCGGCGCTCTTCTGGGTCTCCTTGACGTAGCGCAGCGCCGCGCCGGCCGCGCCGAGCGACACCCCGCCCTGCTCGAGGCCGAAGCCCTCGAGGGTCTGCACCCCGAGGTGCGTCAGCAACAGCTGGCGGCCGCGTTTCACGTCGAAGGCGTCAGCGCCGAGGAAGGCGACCGACGGCCTCCGGGCGAAGGCGCGGAGCAGCGGCTCCACCTCGACCTCGCGGCCCTCGGGCACGAGCACCTCGCGGGGGCTGGCGCGCGACACTTCGTCGGCGATGAGGTCGAAGGAGCCGGGCTGGAGCGCGAGGAACTCGCCGGTGGAGGCGTCGATGAGCGCGGCGCCCCAGTCACCGTCGTCCTGGCCGGGGAGCACGGAGACGAGGAAGTTGTTCTCGCGGGCCTCGAGCACCTCGTCGTCGAGCACCATGCCCGGGGTCACCACGCGCACCACGTCGCGGCGCACGATGCCCTTGCCGGCGGGCGTCATCTGCTCGCAGATGGCCACCTTCTCGCCGGCGTCGACGAGCTTGGCGATGTAGCGGCGGGCCGCGTGGTACGGCACCCCGCACATGGGGATGCGCTCGGTGCCCTTGGGGCGCGAGGTGAGCGTGATCTGCAGCAACTCGGCGGCCTTCACCGCGTCGTCGAAGAAGAGTTCGTAGAAGTCACCCAGGCGGAAGAAGAGCAGCGCCTGAGGGTGCTGGGCTTTCACCTCGAGGTACTGCTTCATCATCGGCGTCAGGTTCGACGTGTCGACGATCTCCAGACTGGTCTCTTCCGCGGCGCTCACCACCGAACCGTCTAGCACTCGATTCCCCCTCCATCGCGTCGAACTGTGGCTCGGCGTCGAGCCGGGCGCGGGCCGCTTCGAGCTTCTCCGGCTTGGCCACCCGGGCCCCCAGTTCCACCACCTTGTTGGCGACCTGCATCACGTTGCCGCGCCCCGTCGCCAGCCGGGAACGCGAAGTCTCGAAGGCGTGCTGGGCCCGACCCAGCTTGTCGCCCAGGTCCTCGAACGACTCGAGGGCCATGGAGAGCTTGTCGATCATCTTCCCCGCCTCCTCGGCGATGCGCTGGGCGTTGAGGGTCTGCCGTTCGCTGCGCCACACGTGGCTGACGACCTGCAACGCGGCGAGGAGCGTGGTGGGGCTGCAGAGCACCACGCGTTGGCGGAAGGCGTCTTCGTACAGCGAGGGGTCTCGGGAGAGCGCGGCGTGGAAGGCGGCCTCGTTGGGCACGAAGAGCAGGACGATGTCGAGGGTCCGCTCCTTGACCACGGCCTGGTAGTCCTTCGAAGACAGGGAGCGCACGTGGGCGCGCACCGAGGCCACGTGGGCGTCGAGTTCCACTTCGCGCTCGTCGTCGTCGGGGGCGCGGGTCGAGGCGACGAAGGCCTTCAGCGAGCACTTCGAGTCGACGATGATCACCCGGTTGGGGGGCAGGTACACCAGGGCGTCGGGGCGCTTGTGGCCGCCGGCCTCGTCGCGGTGATCGACCTGCAACTCGTACTCGCGGCCCTCGGTGAGCCCGGCGGTCGACAGCAGGCTCTCGAGCACCAGCTCGCCCCAGTCGCCCTGGGCCTTCGACTCGCCGGTCAGGGCGCGCGACAGGGCCTGGGCGTCGGCGTGGAGCCGGTTCTGCGCGTCTTGCAGCCCGCGCAGCTTCTCGAGCAGCGAGCCGCGATCCCGGTTGTCCTGGTCGTAGGTCTTCTGGAACTTCTCTTCGAACTCCTTGAGCCGGTCCTTCACGGGCGCGAGCAGCCCCTCGAGGCCGCGGTGGCTCTGGTCGAGCATGGCGCGGCCCTTCTCATCGAGGAGCTTCTGGGCGAGGGCTTCGAACTCGAGGCGCATGGCGGCGCGGCCCTGCTCGTGGTCGGCGGCGCGCGATCGGGCGACGGCGAGCTCGGTGCGGGTGACGGTGAGCGTCTCGGAGAGCTGCTCTTCCTGCACGCTGAGGGCCGCCGCGTGGACCTCCGAGCGGCGCAGCGCCTCGTCGCGGGCGAGCAGTTGCCCCTTGAGGGCCGCGAGCTCGAGCTCGAGTCGACGCACCTCGCCTTCGCCGCTTCGGCGCGCGACCAGCCACCCCACCCCTGCGGCCACGGCCGCGGCGATCACCGCCGTCACGATGCCCATGGGCGAGCGGTGTACCAGCCACCACTGACAAGTCCCTCTGCAGGCCAGTCGTTTCGAGCGCTTGGCATCGTCGGGCACGATGGCCACCAGCCCGGGAACCCCTTCGTCCAGCCGACCGGTCACGCCGAGGAGCAGGCCGCGAGGCGCAGTTGGCAGGAGAAGCGAACCCACGGTCCGAGGTAATCATGGCTCCGTGTGGCTCCTCGAGTTGCTCGTCCTCGCCCTGACCTGCATCGCCCTCGGGTCGATCGTCTGGAGCACCCTGCGCCTGGGCATCTCGCCCATGCCGACCAGCCGCGCGGTGCGGCGCACGTTGTTGCCGATGATCTCCGAGGACCACCAGGGGGAGATCCACGAACTGGGCGCCGGCTGGGGGCACCTTGGCGTTCGCCATCGCGGCGCGGTGCCCGAAGGCCCGGGTCATCGCCTGGGAGGCCTCACCCTTCCCCTTCGCCTTCTGCTGGCTGCGTCAGCGCCTCGCCGGCCGCCCCAACCTCGTGCTGCGCTTCGGCGACTTTCACCAGGCCGACCTGCGCCACGCGAGCCTGACGGTGACCTACCTGTGGACCGGCGCCATGACGCGGCTGGCGACGAAGTTCGACGCGGAGCTGCCCACAGGCGCCGAGGTGATCAGCCACACCTTCGCGTGGCGCGGTCGCGAGCCCGAAGAGACCCGCGTCGCCGACGATCTCTACCGCACCAAGGTGTACCGCTACCGGGCTACGGCTTGACCCACCACGGCACGCGCGCCGCGGCGCTGCCCTCGAGCTCGGCGATCACCTGCGCCCCGAGCAGCAAGATCACGAACGCGATCTCCATGAACAGCAGCATCACCACCACCGTGGCGAGCGAGCCGTAGATCACGTTCACCATCGAGAGGTTCGCGAAGTAATAGACCATGAAGCGCCCGACCAACTGCCAGAGCAGCGCCGCGCACAGGCCCCCGACGAGCGCCTTGTTCATGGAGATCTTCACCACCGGCAGCACCCGGTAGATGCCCGCGAAGAGCACCACCAGGCCGACCGCGCCGGCGACCCGCAGCAGCAGGTTGGTGCCCCACGCCAGCGAGAGCTCCGACCCCAGGATCCACACCGCCGTCTCGCCCAGTGCGTCGAGGCTCGAGGTGAGCAGGGTGATGAAGAACAGCGCCGCCATCAGCAGCAGCATGAAGGTGTAGGGCAGCACCGCCGAGACGAGGAAGTGGCGATGCAGGCCCTGGCTCGAGGTGTGGAAGATCGCCGCGACCGCCTGCTCCAGCATGCGAAAGGCGATGGAGCTGAAGAAGAGCAGGAACAACACGCTGACCACGCTCGCGGTGGCCTGGCTCTCCAGGTACGTCTCGGCCGCCTGGAGGATCGCCTCGGCGTTCTGCGGCACGAGCACCTTCAGCTCCGAGCGCAACATGGCCAGGATGTGCTGGTGGTCGAAGAACACCGAAAGCGCCGCGACGGTGAGCGTCAGAAATGGCACCAGGGAGAGCAGCGCGTTGTAGCCCACGCCCCCGGCCAGCAGGATGCCGCGGTTGTTGAGGAACGCGCTCACCACGCGCACCACGAACGTCGCCACGCGACGCAGCCACGTCCACAACCAGCGCAGTGCCTTCATGCCTTGCCCTGGCCTCCTCAGCTCGCCGGGGGAGGCGCGCCCGGGTCGGCCCGCGCGATGCGCACGGTGAGCCCGCCCAGCACCACCACCGCCAGCGCCAGCGTCGCCCAGAACAACCACCGGGTCGCGCCGCCGGTCGCCTCGAGCAGGCTGGGCGCGACGAAGGCGGCGTTCTTCTCGGTCGGCTCGGCGGGCCGCGGGGTCGAGCGGAGCTCCTGGAGCACCTCGCTGACCCGCTCCACGTCGTAGCGGGGCGCGCGTTGCGCCGGGGCACCCCACACCGCGCGGTAGTCGCCCGCGGCGAGCAGCGCCGTCAACTGCGGCACCTTCACCGTGGCCTCGAGGCCCAGTCCTTCGAGCGCCGCGTCGCCCCCGTCTTCGAACTCCAGGGTGTACGTGCCTTCGCCGCGCGACGAGCCGTCGAGCGACAACACAAGGTCGGTGCGCTCGCCCCGTTCGCTGGGGTTCGAGGTCAGCCACCCCGTCCACACCACCTCGGGGCGTCGGCCCTCGGCGGCGAAGTGCAACGAGGTGTTGCGCGAGAAGTACGGGGTGCCGGCGGGCGGAACGAGGGCCAACGACTGCACCCGGCCACCGACCTGGAAGGTGAACGACGAGTGACCCGGCGTCGGGGACTTCGCGGGCGTCAACGCCACCGGCAACGAGGCCGTGCTCTCACGCAGCACGTAGGGCCACTGCAGCCCCTGGGCATCGACCAGCCGCAGGTCGCGGAAGTCGGAGCTCATGGTCTGCGCGTGCGAGGCGGTGAAGGTGATGCTGGTGACCTCCGTGGCACTGACGCCGCGGATCCACGCCTGCTGGGGGAACGCAGCGACGTCGACGGCGGCGCCGGCCTTGCGGAACTCGGCGAGCGGCGACGACGGCACGTAGCCGGGGTTGGTGGCGATGGGCTTGAGCCCGGACGCCTCGAGCCCGAAGGGCAGGCGCACCTCGAGATCGGAGGTGTCGAAGTTCGCGCGACGGGTGCGGTGACCGCCGAAGAAGAGCGTCACGGGCTGCTCCGAGGGCACGGTGAAGACCAGCTCCGGCTGCTCGACCACCAGCGCCAACTCGAGCTTCTCGAGGGGCGGGCTGTCAGCGTTCTCGATGCGTACTTCGAGGCCCTCGTCGCTCAGGGCGGCCAGCGGCAGCTCGAGGCGTTCGAGCGGCGTCGTCCCCGCCTGGCGGAACACGCGCCCCTCACCCAACACCGCGCTGCCGTTGCGCACGGTCACCACGCGGTTGAACCAGGGCGTGGTGGTCTTCACCGACAAGCGCATGGGCACCACGCCGCGGGGCTTCCCGAGCCGGTAGACCGTCTGGGTGCCTTCAGTGCGGGGCGCGTCGGTCAGCGGCCACTCGAGCGAGGTCTCCCGCGGGCCCCGTTCGGCGAAGGTCGCGTGGGCCATGGGCGAGAGGAACCCGTCGTCCTGGCCGGTCAACGTGAGCCGCAGGCGCGTCGCGTTCTGCTCGAGCGCCGGCAACCACACCTCCAGCTGCTCACCCACGCCGGGGATGCGGAAGAGCGTGGTGTCCATGCGGCCCAGCACCGCGCCGGTGGTGCTGATCGCCTCGATCAGCGCGTGCCTCACGAAGCGCGAGGCGGTGGTCTCGAACTCCAGCCGCGGGGTGCGCGCGCGGGTGCTGGGCAGGTTGAACATCACCACTTCCTCGTAGCGGTTGGGCGTGCCAGCCCCCGAGGGCGTCTCCTGGCGGCTGACGGCCACCATGTTGAGCAGCACCTGCGACTCGGGATCGTAGGTGCGCTCGCGCTGCACCACGAAGGGCACCAGGCCACCGGCGGCATCGAACAGGCGCACGTCGGCGAGATCACGGTCGACCTGGCTGAGCACGCCCTCGGGCAACGGCAACCGCGCCCATTCGCCGGTCTGCGTGGCGAGCACCACCTCGGCCCGCTTCGGGAAGACGGTGCCCAGCTTCTCAGGGGCCTGGGCCAGCAACAGCAACGCGACGAGCGTGATCATTTCGACTCCGGTTCAGCGCGGCGGAAGACGAAGCGCTGGTAGGCGAGGGAGATGATGATGAGCGAGATGGCGAGGCCCATGAGCGACGCCACGCGGTACAGGTCCTTGAGCTCGCCGAGATCGTAGAGGAACACCTTGCCGATGCTGGCGAGGAGGAAGCCCAGGCTCATCCACCGCAGCGCCCGCGAGCGACGCCACATGCCGATGGCCAGCAGCGCCACCGCGTACACCACCCAGCTCAACGACAAGGCCACGTCGCGCGCCGGGAGCCGGTCGAGCGTTACCGTGAGGGTGCTGGACACCGAGAAGAAGTCGAAGACGCTCAAGGTCACCCAGGCGAAGACGACCAGCGCCGCGCCGATGGCGGAGGTGGACGCGCCCCACGGGACCTTCGTGGAGTACAGGCCCGCTTCCCAGCCACGCGCGCGAGGCACTTCCTGCGGCGCGAGCAGCCAGGCCGCCGCCACCAGGCACGCCGCGGGGATGAGGTAGGTGTACGTGAGCCAGTTGAAGAAGAGGACGCCGCTGCGCTGGTGGTAGTCGAGCACCGCCGGGTTGAGCAGCAGACGAATGCTCACGAAGGACAGCAGCGTCAGCGCCAGCCACTTGAGCCCGCGCGAGTCGAAGCGCCGCCACAGGCCGAGGTACGCCAGGGCCATCAGCGCCCAGGAGATGGTGACCCACTGGTTCTCGAGCTGAAGGGGCACCGCGATGGCGATCAGGGTGCAGGCCGCGGCGAGCTGCCACATCACCCCGCGGCTGCCCAGGGAGCGCACCGAGCGTTGCGCGAGCAGCGCCGAGCCCAGCGCGACCACCGCCAGGCCCACCGCCAGCGCGCCCTGCATCGAGCGGCCGAAGGCGTGCTGCCAGAAGAGGAGCATGCCGGGGAACGTCGCGGGCAACGCCGTCGCCAGCGCCACCGGGCCCCAGGGCTTCTCGTGAAAGCGCGGCCCCGCGAAGAAGAGGAGCGCGTGCAGCAGCAGCCCCGCCCCGAGGCCCACCATGAAGAGCTGGGTCCAGGGAATGAGCTCGCCGTCACCGGCGCGCAGGGGCTCCATGAGGCGCAGGCCGAAGAGCACCACGGTGGCGAAGGCCGCGCCGCGCAAGGTGCC